>NZ_JAFWOM010000123.1 GCF_017545445.1 Fibrobacter sp. | reverse complement strand
GTCCCTGAGCCTGCCGAAGGGTCCTCCTCGTCTGTCGAGCCAAACTCTGTTGCTGCATCCAGTTCAAGCATTGTAACACAACCACCATCATCAAGCAGCGTGCAACCGCCGCAATCATCAAGCGATGAATCTTCTTGGACATGCGGCGTTTCGACGATAACTCGTGGTGACTACGAATACAAAACTGTCGTCATCAAGGAACAATGTTGGACAAAGGAAAACCTGCGTTACGTTCCTAGCGTTGGAACAACAATGTGTTATGGCGACAAGGCAGAAAACTGCGAAACATACGGTCTTTTGTACGATTTCGAGGCCGCAAATCTCGCATGCCCCACAGGCTGGCGGCTCCCGACAAGCGCCGAATACGAAGCCCTGGCAGAATACTCCATGGAAGGAGCTCCCTTGTACGATGCCGGCGCCCATTTCAAGGCTACGAGCGGATGGACACCTGAAAATGGGGACGACTTCCTTGAATTTACGGCCCTCCCCGGCGGCAAGTGCAACGAGGACCAAACTTGCCAGAACATCGGAAAGATGGGGTATTGGTGGACATCCACCGAAAAAGTCAAGAATACAAGCCATTTTGCCTTGGCCCTCAATGGCGATGGCGATTCATACTCGGCGACAAATAAAATGGACAACGACCAATACATCTCCGTCCGCTGCGTCAAGAAATAACGTTAAAAAAGAGAGTCTCAATGAAACTCATGAACACCGCCCTAAAGAAAGTGTCACTATGGAAGCTTGCCCCCCAGGAACGTAGCAATAGGAACCATGAATTCTATCACTCCCTGCAGTCGTTCCAGAATGACAAACAAGCATTGTCACCCTGGAGCGTAGCGATAGGGTCCATCGCGTTTTTTGCATTCCTCTTCCTCTCCGCTTGCGGTGACGACAGCACCGTCGAAAATGTCACTCAAGTGATGCAATCCAACATGGAAGTGGTGAACAAAGTCAAAGATTTGCCCAAATGCACAAAAGAAAACAACGGTGAAATGGTGTGGGTCAAAAGCGAAGTTTCGGCTCGAGTTTGCATCGATGGCAAATGGTATGCGACAGTCGATTCCGTTGCTCAGGCAGGGGCTTCTTGCACGACAAAGGAACTCAAGGACAAAAGTGGTGTCAAGATTATCTGCGGTGGCGATTCTATTGGCGTTGTGCTGAACGGTAAAGACGGGGCCAATGGAAAAGATGGTGCCGACGGCAAGGATGGCAAAGACGGAAGCAATGGAAAAGATGGCAAGAACGGAACCAACGGCAAGGATGGAGCAAAAGGTGCTGATGGCGCTAGCTGCACGGCAGTTACACTTGCAGACAATAGCGGCTTGAAGGTGTTGTGCAATGGCGATTCTGTGGGTGTTTTACTTAACGGCAAGAACGGTGCGGATGGCAAAAATGGCACCAATGGTAAAAATGGAACTAATGGCACGAACGGCAAAGATGGCGATGACGGCACGGGCTGTTCCATGACAAAGGAAGGAACAGTCGTCACGATTACTTGCGGCGAAAATTCGACTACGATCGATGTGGGGCAAGGTAGCGGCTCCGGAAGCAGTGAAATCGCTCCGCTTGATTCCGAAAAAATTGCTGTTTCTTTGGATGAAGTTTCGGGTGTGACGCAGAAAGGCCCGTTCCTGATGGGTTCCAAGGTGCTCGTTCGTGAAATGGAAGATGGTCGCACGCTCACGCAAACAGGCAACAGCTTTAACGGAAAAATTTTGAACGACAAGGGCGAATTCAAGATAAATGCTCGTATGCTAGTAAGCCAGTACGTAATGCTCGAAGCGACCGGCTATTATCGCAATGAGGTGACGGGGCAAAATTCCAATTCGGAGCTTACTCTGTTCGCAATTACCGATGTAAACGACCGCAACATCGTGAACATCAACTTGCTCACGCATTTGGAATACGAGCGCGTGATTTACTTGGTCACGCAAAAGAAAATGAAAGTCCGTGCGGCCAAAAAGCAGGCCCAAAAAGAAGTATTCGGCTTGCTGAACATTGATGCGACGGATTTCAGCAACTCCGAAGACTTGAACATCGCGGGCAGTTCCGATGAAGACGGCGCTTTGCTAGCATTCTCTCTCATGTTCCAAGGAGACCGCTCCGTGGCAGACCTCACCACGCTTTTGCAGACAATTGCAAACGACATGGAAAAGGACGGCACATGGGACGACGCAACGACCCGCATGAAGATTGCCGAATGGGGGGCTGATGCGGACAGCGCGGGACGGCTTGCAAAAATTCGCGATAACGTGGCTGGCTGGGGGTTGTCTTCTAAAGTTCCGAATTTTGAACAGTTTGTGCGCAATTTCTGGTACAAGGAGTACGGCCTTGACAGTTGCACAATGAAAAAGGCAGGAACAGTCAAGGCAGCGACCGCCGGCAAACGCAAAGGTTCCAAGACACGCTACATCTGCAAGGATGACGATGGACTTGGCTATATGCGTTGGATAATTGCGAGCGATTTTGAAAAAGACACGTACGAGTGGGCTGCCGGTAAGGACGGTGAAGTGAAAGTCGGTTCTGTAACGAATTCGAAATACTACTTGTACGATGCAGTCAAAAAAGAATGGCGAGATGCCTCCGTGGTGGAACAGAAGTTGGGCGGTTGCATCGAAAGCGTAGCCGCAAACATTAGCAAAAATACGGGCTTTGTAAACGGCTATTGGTACAAGTGCGAAAAACGCGAATGGGTCCGTACCACCGCTTATATCGTGGATACTCAAGGCTGGGTTAAAGGCAGCGACGGCGATGTTCAAAAGGGCGACAGCACTTCGGCCTACTATGTTTATGATGAGGCCGAAAAACAATGGCGTGATGCTAGTGAGAATGATGTGAATTTGGGCTTGATGGGCTGCACTACAAACCGCACAGGTGAAATGGGGCGTTCTAGCAAGGATAACCGCTATTACAGTTGTGCGGCAAACCATGCTTGGACGTTGATGGTTGATAAGGTTGCTTACAACACCGTCGGCTATGATTGCGACAAGGAAGGCAAAATGGTTTTGGGCCTTGTCGATACCAAGACATATTTTGTATGCGATGCCGGAGTTTGGCGAGAAGCTACAACTGCGGAAGAACAAGCTGGCGAGGCTTGTACAGTAGCCTTGAACGGTTCGTTCAATAAGGATTCTACAAGAATATGCGAAAATAACAAGTTCCGTAATGCGATCCTATATGATTTCGATGTGGGTGTCAAGAATTATTTCAATCCCGAAGTAGAATATGGAACACTTGAAGACAAACGCGATGGCCGCACTTACAAGACTGTAGTTATTAACGGCATAACAGTAATGGCGGAGAACTTGAACTACGCAGACGAAGGAACGCACAGTTACTTGGTGGGTAACAACTGGTGTTACAATAATGATACCACAAACTGCTTGAAGGGTGGCCGTTACTACACCTGGACTGCCGCAATGGATATTGATTCCAAATGGCAAAAGGATTCCGTACCTGCAGGAATGATTGGGAATCCACATCAAGGAATTTGCCCGGAGGGCTGGCATATCCCGACAGGCGATGAATGGAACGCTTTGTTTAAGGCAACAAAAAATTCTATACAAGTAGGTTATATGGCACAACAGTCTATGGGCCATATAGAATGGAATTATGCTACGAACTATAGCGGTTTTTCTGCTCTTCCTGTTGGTGATTGCAACAATGGTCGCTTCGAATATATCGGTTCTGACACCTACTTCTGGAGCGCCACTGAGTATCGTGATAGATGGGCCAATTTTTGGAGATTGGGTGCGAAAGAAACGTTTCTCAGTGGCTCCGGCAATGGCGGCAAACACTATGGTAATTCCATCCGTTGTTTCAAAGACTCCATCGATTAATCATCCTTGCTAACCAATTTTCCACCTGGAACGTATTCATGAATTGCAAAAACATCTTTAAAAAAATCGCCCCCGCGCTTTTAGCATCACTCCTTATCTCCGCTTGCAGTGACAATTCGACGGTAGAAAACATCACGCAAGTGAACCAAAGCGGCATCGACGTCATTTCGGATGTTTCCAAGCTCCCCAAATGCAAAAAGGACAACGATGGCGAAATGGTGTGGGTCAAAGGCGAGTACGCTCCTAGAAAATGCACCAACAGCAAGTGGTATGCCGTTGCCGAAGGGGCGGTGCTGCAACTTGCACGACAAAGGAACTCAAGGACAAAAGCGGCGTCAAGATTATCTGCGGTGGCGATTCCATTGGCGTAGTGCTGAACGGCAAAGACGGTAAGGATGGCGATGACGGCACGGGCTGTTCCATGACAAAGGAAGGAACGGTTGTCACGATTACTTGTGGCGAAAATTCGACGACGATCGATGTGGGGCAAGGTCAAGTGGGGCGATTCGATAGGTGTTGCGACTCCGGGCGACCGTATCTGCTATGTATGGGACGAAGCCAAGGAATATAATGGTTGGCGCACAGGCAACACAAGCGATTGCTCTCTGGGTTTGCTCGGTTGTACGGCAAAACGCAGCGGCGAAATGCGGAAGTCCAAAGACGGGCGCTATTTCAATTGTACAAATAACGAATGGTCAGAAATAGAAGATACTATATACGTCAATACCTATTTATACCGTTGCACATATGACGAATCGGGAGACAAAATTTTTAGCGAAGGAGAATGGGTGTATGGAATTGAACGAAATAAAACGCATTTTGTTTGCGACGGTGGTATATGGCGAAAAGCGTCTGTAGAAGAGGAATCGTTTGGTGAAACTTGCACGGCAGCCCGAGAAGGAGTGTTCTTCAAGGATTCTCTATATATCTGTAGTGACAAACGAATTCGTATTGCAAATGTTTATGATTTTCCGATTGGTAAAGATTGGACAAATTCCAGTTTGAAATATGGAGAACTATATGATAAACGCGACAATCGTACCTATAAAACGATTAAAATTGGCAACCAAGTCTGGATGGCAGCAATGGATATTGGCGATGAATGGGAGCGTGCTAGAGCTCATGATGTTCCAGGACTTATTGGAAATCCGCATCGTGGTCTTTGTCCTGAAGGCTCGCATATTCCGACTAACGACGATTGGAATGAATTGCTTGAATCCATTAGTGGATCTCGTGAGGCAATGCTTGCACTATATCACGGGAAGTGGCCCGATGCGACGAATGCATCCGGTTTTTCGGCAGTTGGTGTTGGCGTATTTGATGGTCCATGTCAGCAAATTAATGGAATATGGCCGGTGGGCGAAATTGTATTTTATTGGAGTGCCAATGAGTTGGAATCTTATGGCGCCGAGGGTTGGATTCTGAAATACGATGAAGCTGGTATTTCAAATCTTGGATATGGGGATGACCAAAAACATTTTGGCGCATCAGTCCGTTGCGTAATGGATCAGTAACTTAAACTAACTGAAAAGCTCCCCGAAATGGGGAGCTTTTTTGGAAAACTTTTTGTGAATTTTGCGATTCAACTTACTTCTGCAAGTTCAGGCTTGCGTTGGCAGCGCCGTACAAGCTAATGCTGTAATCCTTGATGATATACACCGGGATTTTGTTCAAAAGCGGGCGGATGTTCGGATTGTAGTTCTTTTCGAACCAAGTCATGAACAAGTTATCGCGTTCGAGCCAGCGCAAATCCTTCTGCACTGTGCCGCCAGCAAGGTAGAAACCGCCAAGTGGGAGGAAGAGCGTCGCGGCATCGCTTGCGAAGCGGGCTAGCATCTTCACGAACAAGCGCATCATTTCGGCGGCAACCGGATCGGTATCGCTTGCGCGGCTGATGTACTTCGGGCGGTCGTGCCAATCGGTTTCTTCAATCTTCTTGAAAGCTTCATTCTCGGGAACGCCCTTCGTGTCGCGCCACCATTCATAGAGGTGTGCAAGGCCCATGCCAGAGACGAGCGGTTCGACGCCCGGCACCGTACCAATGCGTTTTTCCATGTAGTCGCGGAAATCCTGGGAATCCTTGTCAAACGGAGCGAACGTAGAGTGGCCGCCTTCGGAGCAAGCCGGGATGTACTTTTCGCCGTCAAATGCGAGGAATCCGACACCCATGCCCGTACCCGGACCAATCACGGCCTTGGTCGTCTTCTGCGGGGCAGGCGTGCTTCCGTCAGTATGTACAAGCTTGAAAATCTGTTTTGGGTCATCGACATCGAGCGTCGGGATGCCGTAGCTAATCGCCATAAAGTCGTTGATGACAAGCGTCGGAATGCCGGTCGCGTTCGTAATCGCATCGCCATCGACGCTCCACGGGAGGTTCGTCATGACGCACTTGTTGTTTGCCACAGGCCCTGCGGCACTGATGCAAATGTGGGACGGCTTGAGCGAAGCGTTGTTTTCGGCGGCAACCTTGAGCGTTTCGCGGATCGGGGCGTCGAGCCCTTCAATGCACTGGCTCGGGCAAACGGTTTCGAGAATGAGCGTAAATTTGCCATCCTTGTAGCCCACAAGGCCAAGGTTCGTGTTCGTACCACCGATATCGCCCGCCAAAACAAGACGGTCAAACTTTGCATCGGGATTAAGCCATTTAATTTCCATAGTTAAAACTCCATGATTTTCACGTTGAATATAATAAAAACAACCGATTTAATCCGCTCAAAAAATATACATTAAACTCAAAGGGATATATTTATATTGAATATGTCCATAAATTCACCTATTTCAATAAAAAAGAGACAATGCGCGCTATTCTTGCTTTTCTTTATTACTTCATCGTCTTCACCATCATGATTGTCGCAGGCATCCCTTATACACTTTACTGTGGTATCCGGGGCCGCTGGGCAGACTGCACCAAAATTTGCACATTCTCCTTCCAAAAAATCATCTTCAAACTTTTCCGCATCAAAGTTTCGGTCAAAGGCGCCGAAAACATTCCCCAAGGCACGAGCTACGTCATCGTCGCAAATCACCAAAGTTTTTTGGACATCAATGTCGTTTGGCATTCCATTGCGACGGCATCTTTCATGGCAAAGGCTAGCCTCTGGAAAGCACCCGTTTTCGGATGGGTTTTGGACCACTCCGGCAACATTCCCATTCACAAGAATCCACGCATGAACGCAGGCCTCGGCAAGATTCTCAAAAAACGCCTCGAAGACAATTACAACATTGTCGTGTTCCCTGAAGGCCACCGCACCGAAGACGGTCACATGCTCAAGTTCCAAAATGGAATTTTCCGTTTAGCGAAAGAACAACATTTTTCAATTTTACCTGTTACATTTATTAATACGGGAAAGATTCTCCCCAAAGTCAAGTGGGCAGTCTATTCCGGCACGGTCGAGATGGTCGTCCATCCGCTCATCCGTTACGAAGATTACGCCGACAAACCGATGGCCGATCTCCGCGACGAAACACATGATTTGATTGAATCCGCTATGCCTTATAAGCAAGCGGAACTTGCCGCCGCCAAAGCTGCAGAAAATGCGACAGAAAGCGTGGCAACTGAAAACAAGGAGGCTTAATTATGGCTAAAGAATTACCGAGCGAAGAACAAATTATTGCAATTCTCCGTGACGAACCCATGGTAGGGAGCCAGCTCCGCAGCGCTCTCGGCCTCCCGAAAAAACAGAAGATGGCTTTCAAGCAGCTCCTCGCCGACATGATCGAGCGTGGCGTTTTAAAGCGTTCTGCCCACAAGGAATACCAGCTGGGCGATGGCGAGCCTCTCGAAGAAAAACGCGAAAAGCGTCTAAAGAAATTTGCAGAACAGGGCGTTGAAGACAACCGCCGTCCGGGTGCACGCAGCCGTAGGCAGACCGAAAAAGATTCGGGCACTCGCGTCAAGCGTGGCATTTTGCACCAAACCGGTGACGAAGACTGGGAAGTTACCGAACTCGATACCGGCAAAGTTTATGAAATGTGCCACCGCAGACAAGCTCCAGGCAAGGAAGGCGAGACCATCAGCTTCACGCTTTATCCGCACCCGAAGCTCAAGCACAGCTACTTGGCAAAGGTCGATCGTTCCGCCGAGTTGAACAACGTCAGTTGGGACGAAGTCAAGACAAAGTTCATGGAAGAAAGCAATCTCCCCAAGGACTTCAGCCCTGCCATCAAGAAGTATGTCGAATCCATCTCTGATCCGACGGAAAAAGATTTCAAGGGCCGCATCGATTACCGCAAGCTCGACATTCTTTGCATCGACCCCGAAGGCGCCATGGACCACGATGATGCCATCAGCGTGGAACGTACCGCAAACGGCGGCTACAAGCTCGGCGTGCATATCGCAGACGTGAGCTACTACGTGCCCGAAGGGAGCGACCTCGACGAAGAAGCTCTCGAAAGAAGTTATACGCAATACTTGCCTTGGACTGCAGTGCCGATGCTCCCGGAAAAGCTTTCGAGCGGCGTTTGCAGCTTGCACGAAGGCGTGGATCGTTGCGCATTCACTTGCATGATGGAACTGGACAAGCACGCGAATGTGCTCTCTTGGGATTTCCATCGCAGCGTCGTGAAGATTACGAAGGGTATCACGTACCAGCAGGCCGTGCAGATGATGGAAGCAGGCGACGACTCCATCAAGGCTCTTGCCGAAGTGACCGCGCTCCTCAAGCAGAACCGCACCAAGGAAGGTTTGCTCGAATTCCAGACAACAGAATACGGTTGCAAGTTCGACGAGAACGGCGAACCGATCAAGATTGTGCCACGTGAACATGACGAATCGAACTCTTGGGTCGAAGAGTGCATGCTCATTGCGAACAACTGCTGCGCTAAGGAACTCAAGCAGCGCAAACTGCAAGGCATTTACCGTATCCACGAAGCTCCAGACACCAAGGACATCATGGAGCTGTACTACATGTACCCGGATCTGTTCAAGGACGCTCCGGTGATGTTGCGTGATTTGGGCAAGCCGCGCAGCGGCGACACGAACTTGAACCCGACGGCGTTCAAACTGTACGAACATTTGGTCAAGCGTGCCGCTGGTGACGAGACTCTCACGAACCGCATTTTGCGCAGTATGCAGAAGGCTCATTACGACAGCAACAGCTTCGGGCACTTCGCCTTGAACTGGCAAGATTACAGCCACTTCACATCGCCGATCCGCCGTTACGCCGACCTCTGGTGCCATCGTGAACTTGCACGTAAAGGCAAGGAAATCACCGCTGACCGCGTAAACAGCGTGATTGAAGTTTGCGACTTGATTTCGGCAAATGAAATCAAGAACATGAAGGTGGAACGCATCGCTATCAAGGTGTGCAGCTGCTGGATTTTGAAGAGCCGCATCGGCGATAGCTTCGAAGCGAGCGTTACAGGCATCGAGGAATGGGGCATTTATGTTTCCATCGACGACCCGATTGCTGAAGGCCTTGTGCGTTACCGCGACATCGCTGGTGACGATTATTACGTGTTCAATCCCGACCAAGGGCTTGCATTCGGCAAACGCAGCGGACGCACGTTCCGCCGTGGCGATAAGGTCATGGTGCAGCTCCTCCGCGTTGATCCGTTACGCGGTCAGGCTGACTTCAGCATCACCGAAAAGCTGAGCCCTGAACCGAAAAAACGTCGCAGCCGCGAAGACACCGAACGCGACATCCGCAACTTCAACGAACGTGCAGACCGTGCCGCAGCCGCCGAAGCTCTCGGATACGTGAGCCAGCCGGACGAAGACGACGAATTTGACGAACCGGAATACATGTCTAGCGGTCGCCGTGGCCGCAGGGATTTTGACGGTCCGAGTTTTGAACGCACCGGACGCAATGCCCGCGAACGTGGCGGTTTCCGCAAGGACCGCGACGAACGCAACAACCGCCGCGACGGCGAAGGTTTCCATGTGGCAAGCCAGCCGCGAGAAGCAAGGCGTGGTCGCAGGTCTAGCGAAAAAGGTCGTGGACGCAGCAGCCGAGGAGGCCGCAGAGGAAGATAGTTGATGGACGCATGCAATAAAGTCGCCCTCTATGCCAGTTACCAAGTCGGGGAAGACCTCCCCGGCTACGTCCGCTTTGCGCTCAAGCATCTCGCGGAGACTGACTTCAAAGTCGTTCTCTTGACGAATCATCGGACGCTTTCAAACGACACCTACGATTTTCTCAAGGAAAACCACATCGAGCTTTTCCTCACCGAAAATCGCGGCTTTGACTTTGGCATGTGGCGGCGTTATTTGCAACTGCAGGCAAACCGCACCGACAACGCTGGCAATTACGCTCCCGGCCTCATCACACGCGATGTGGAGCGTCTGCTGCTCATCAACGATTCCATCGTCTATTACCAGAACAAATTCAAAGAGTTCTTCGAACGTGCAGAAAAAAGTAGTGCCGACGTCGTATCGCTCACAAGCAACGACGAATTCGCACCGCACCTGCAATCGTTCTTCTTGTACATGAAACCCGCCGCGCTTGGCGTGTTCTTCTTGCACATTTTCGAGACTCCGGAACAGACCGAATTCTACGATGTCACCCGAAAGCTCGAAGTCGGCTTGAGCGAAAAATTCACCGAAGCCGAAGTCCTCATGGAATCGCTCTACCGCACCGAACGCCCCGTGTTCTTCGCATACGACGAACTTATCCAGCAAGGGGCAGGATTCGTGAAACGCAAGCTTCTGGAACGCCGTTTCGACTACGAAGAAAAGAAGCACTTCGTACGCCATCACGCATACGATGCCCTCAACAAGGACTACGCCGCCCTCGTTCTGAATGCTGGACTCGACGCAGACTTTGACGCAAGCTGGCTCCCCAAATGCAACGAAACCCGTGCCGAACGCATTAAAGACTTTATCTGGGAAAAAGGTTTCCAGCTCGTCGGTTTCCCTGCCAAACGGCTGATTGACAAGTTGAAGAAATAGAAAAGCAGTTGTTTCCAAAATGGAAACAACCACTCTGTGCTTTATACGCTAGTTGTTTTCCCTTTAAAACGGCAAATCAAATTCTTCCTCTTTGGCTCGCTTCAATTGTTTGCGCAGTTCAGCTGCAATTTTTCGCGGGACAGGCTTCGAAGGCGGCAGCACATTCACGGAAGGCTCGTCAGAAACACAATAGCTTACGCTTCCATCTTCCGACACTGAATAACTGACAATGTTGTAGGAATCGCCCATACTTAGTTCGTTCAGTAACTTTTTCGCTTGAACATTGTGATTACGAAGCTGATCGCGATAATTCTCTACCTGTTCTGTAGTTGACGGAGTTTTCCATACGATCGCAAGCTTCACATAATCATCCTGCGGAATTTCTACAATATCGCCTTCCTTAAAACGAATCGTCTTGGGGTCACGACCGTTAAAATATTCTTTATTGCAGACTCTCAATTGCCTCGGAAGATCGCTAGGTCCTTCGCTTTTTAGCCAAAGCGAACCATCTTCGAGGTACCGGCGGCACGAAATATAATCGCAAGACTTCATCAGCGAACCTAAAGGCAATTCGGTCACAAAAAAGCCGTAGATATCGTCGTCTTTTTGCTTGGAAATTTTGCGAATTTGCTTTTCCGCTTCAGCTAAAGACTGATAGTACCCCACATCATTTTCCATCACATAGAAACCAGGCTTGACATTAGAGGAGTACAAGAAATCATTTTTATCAATGCTATAACTCTTCTTTGTGCCATATACATAGCAAAAAACGCGTAAGACGAACAAATTTTTTTCAGGCTGTTGCGACATCTATACCTCTCTTTTCATTCAAAACCTGATATAATTTACAAAACAGCACTGACATATAATGACATTTCGCTAAAAACGCCACATGATGCCTAATGTAGGCACGATGCTGAAATTGCCGCATCCGTCGTCAATGACGCTTTCTGTACGCGTGTAATCGCCTTGCCTGTATTTGACCGTCGTTTCAGAAGCCGTGCTAGCCACCCAGCGACCGCCCACGCTTGCAAAAAGACCGACGCGTTCCGTAATGGCGATTCGCATCAAAATGTCGCCGCCTAAAGTAAGGGCTGCCAAAGTTTCATTAAAGCTGCGATCAACGCTGCCAAGTTCCTTATGGCTGTAAGCGTTTTCTTCGGTTTCAAACATAACATATTCGATGCCGGCCATAGCAAACAGCGCAAACGTAAAGAAACTGTTGTTCACAAAGCTCATGCCTGCACCGAGTTCAACAGCCCCGTATGTACCGATTTGCCAATCGTCCGAATCGTCAAAACGGATGTTGTCCGTTGCAGAACCGCCTACAGAAACGGATAGTCTAGTCGAAAAGCCCCAGCGGCTAGCGACCATGTAAGAAATATTGATGCCGTAATCAATCAAATCAATTTTTTGATGATTTATTTTGTATTGAGTTATGGGAACTGTAACCGCAGCACCGATGAAATGCGACCATTTTTTCGCCAAACTGTCACCCAAGGCGTTTTGAACTTCGCCGCATAAAATGCAAGATTCGCCAGATTTATTGCGAGTTTCATCGCGAGTTTCATCAGACGTGCCGATAGCGCTTCCTTTCAGTTCGCTACGACGCACAAGTGCAGGTTTTGATTCGGGCACAGCAACCGCTGCCACTTCTTGACTGCTTGCAGATGGATTGCTTACAGCAACCGCTGCAACCTCCGAATTCTTTGATGTTGCAGAATCCGCGACATCAGTGGCAGCAGATTCCGTGGGCGATTTCGCCTGTTCATCAAGACGTACTTGGTTCTCGGCAACGGTTTCAGTTGATGGAACGACGGCTGTTGTTTCCGTGACGGTTCCTGCTGTAGTGATTTTAGCAGCTGAGGTTTCTGCTGATGATGTTTCTTGGGCGAATAACGCCGTGCAGCAAACTAAAGCAAATAATGCAACCTTTTTCATAAAAATCCTTTGAAAAATCCCCAAATCAATTTAATGGTATAATCATTTTTTCATCTACTAAAATAATATAATTTAAAGCACAATTAAAAGAAAAAGTTTACTTTTCGCTCCGTCAAAATATATATTCCACTCTATAAAATGTTTTTAGCATTATCCAGAGGGGAATTTTATGAATGTTAAAAAATTGGGGCTGCCGAGCATTTCGAAGTGGTGCATGGCAATTTCGCTCACGATGTTTTTTTCGGCTTGTAGCAACGACGTTATAGACAGTGCAGCGCTTTTCGATTCCAATGCGAAATCCGAACCGCTTGCCGAATGTACCGCACCAGCGTTTCTCAAGAAGGGCGACAAAGTGGCTTTGCTTTCGCTCTCTTACACCACGCCCGATTCGAATATTCAGAAGACCGCAGACGTTATCAGGGAATGGGGATTCAAGCCTGTCATCGGGAAAAACGTCGGGAAACTCGAAGCCGGCAAATACGCAGGCACAGCAGAAGAACGTGCCGCCGACTTTACCGCAGCCCTCAAAGACACGAGCATCAAGGCGATTCTCAGCAATCGCGGTGGTTACGGCACAATTCAACTTGTCGATCTTATCGACCCGGAACTCGTGAAAGAAAATCCCAAATGGTTGATTGGTTTTAGCGATGTCACAACGCTGCATGCCTTGGAAACAAAGATGGGCGTCATGAGCATTCACGGCACCATGAGTTCATTTATCGCACAGACTCAAGGCAAAGATACGAGCAGTACGCTTTTACGCGACTTGCTCAAAGGAACGGTTCCTACATATAAATTGCCAACGCATCAGTACAATCAAAAAGGCAAAGCCGAAGGGATTCTCGTAGGCGGCAACATGACAACTTTCGTTCCGCTGATCGGTTCTTCCGATATCGACGTGTTCCAGAACGACGGCATTATCCTGTTCATGGAAGAAATCGGCGAAAACCTGCGCAACATCGACCGCATGTTCCATTCGATTGAACTGCATGGTGTCATGGAAAACGTAAAGGGCGTTATCCTTGGTGAATTTGTCGATTCCGGCACTGATCTCGATTACGAAAGCACCGAAGCCATGCTTTCGAAGTACCTCAAAAAGTACGACATTCCCGTGATATGCGGATTCCCTGCCGGGCATGGCGATTTTAAATTGCCGCTCGTGATGGGAGCAACCGTAAAAATGGATGTTACGGACAAAGGTGCTACAATCGCTTTCGACATAAAGGGCGAGAAGAAAACGATTGACACAGACAAGCTCACTAGCAAGACATCTCTTTCGAAATCGTTGCTCAAGATGTACGCTGGCAAGACCTTTGAAATTGAATAGCGGTAAAATTTCTGCAAAAAAAAGAAGCCGTGGTTGCGGCTTCTTTTTTAATGGCTCCCCCTGAGGGTGGTCCCTGAGCTTGTCGAAGGGTTACTTCACGATTTCAGCGTCCTTGACGTTCTTGCCTTTGAGCTTGGAAGAACCCGAAGGAGTCTTGCCGTTGTTAATCGGCGGGAACTTGCTGTAGATGTACTTGTACTGGAGAATCATCCAAATGTTACCGACAATCCAGTAGAGCACAAGACCCGACGGCATCACGGCACTGAAGAGAAGCATTATGGCAGGCATCATCCACACCATCATCTTCTGCTGTGCAGGATCCATGCCAGCATTCGAGTTCATCGTTATCTTGGTCTGGAAATACGTCGAAATCACCATAAGCCACGGGAGAATCGCAAGACCTGCCGGCATAATCACCGGAATGCTGATGCCATTCCAGACAACATCACTGCGGCTCAAGTCCGTAATCCAGAGGAATGCCGGAGCGCCACGGAGTTCAATTGCACGGCCAAAGACAAAGAAGAGTCCCATGAAAATCGGCATCTGGATGAGCATCGGGAGGCAGCCGCCCGTGCAGCTTGCAAGCGGATTGATGTTGTTCTTGCTGTAAAGTTCCATGATGGCGGCTTGCTTCTTCTGCGGATCGCTACGATACTTCACGTTGATTTCGTCGAGCTGCGGCTTGAGGGTGGCCATGCCGCGAGTCGATTTGATTTGCTTTACGGTAAACGGAGTCGTAACACCGCGAACAATGAGCGTCACGAGAATGATTGCCACGCCGTAGTTCGGAATAATGCTATAGAACAAGTTTAAAAGTTTGAGGAGCATCTTGCAAATCCAGACGAACCAGACATCAGCGCCGCACCAACTCCAACCACTCACGATAATCTTTTCGTAGTCCTTGTTGAGCGATGCCACATCGTCCCACTTGAGCGGAAGCACCATCAAATTGTAATTGAGCGACTGCGAGTTACGGAAATCGTCAGCAATCGTAAGCTTGTACGTACCCGGATCTGCTTCGTTTGCTTCGACTCTCATCGGCTTCGTCTTGAGAGTTGCAGGAACAGCTTCATCGAACTGGACCGTCATTGCAACGTACTTGCGACGGAGTCCCGCCCAAATGACTTTGCCTTCAGTTGCATTATAAGACGTTTGTTCACGCGGAGTTTCACGTTCGACAGAATAAACGTTGTTAAAAACAACTTCACTAAAGTAATAGGTGCCACCACCGCCAACGCCCATGATTCCCTTGGACTTCGGAATGTCTTCTGTTTCTTTGAGGCCGCCCTTCCATGCGAGTTCATATGCAGACGGCTGGAACCCGATAAACTTGTTTTCTTGACGGACTGCCGGACCTTCCTTGGTAAAGCCGTAGGAGCGGATCACTTGATTGCCGTTCACATCCTGGAAGGCAAAACGCACATTCGCACTATCGTTCACGACAATCTTTTCGGGAGTGTTGCCGAGTTCGAACATCGCTTCGCTCAAGTCCGCGTTGTCGAGCTTGAGATCAAATGCGCCAAGCGTCGTATCCTGGATGAGCTCCGGGAAATTGCCTGCCGTGTCCGGGAGAGCCTTCACAATCACGCTCTTCACCTTGCCGCCCTTGTTCGTAAGCGTCATGATGAACTTGTCCGTTTCGACCGTCACCGAGCGTTCCTTGATTTCCGCCGGGGCCTTCACTTCTGCAGAGCTATCATTTGCCAAGGTCGGTGAGCTCTGTCGAAGGGCCGAACCGCTCTCGTCTTTCGTCAAGGTTGGTGAGCCGGTTGATGAGCCTGTCGAATTAGTCGAACCACGTCTCTCGTCTGTACCGCCGCCGAGAACCGGAGCGGCCTTGATTTCAGGAGTCTTTTTCGGAAGCACGAGCGCCCCTGCGGCACTTGCGGAATCCTTGGAAGCTTGTGCGGCAGTTGCCTTAGCCTTTGCGCGAGCGGCAGCCTGCGCCTCGGCGTTAGCGTTATTGACAGCCATCCACCAAATTACGATAATCGCGATGAGAATGGAACCAATGATTGTATTCTTGTTCATTTTTTATCCTTAGGGGGCGGAACCGGATCATAGCCGCCCTTGCAGAAGGGGTTGCATCTTAAGACTCTAAAAACCGCAAGATAGAAACCTTTGAACGGTCCGTGCACGCGTAACGCTTCAATTGCATAGTTTGAGCACGTTGGTTGGAAACGACAGACACCGTGGAAAAAATAAGGGTGCACCAGTTGATAAAGACGGATAGGCACAACAAGAGCGGCCACCAAAGCTAGCTTAACCTTCTGCCACATCCGACTGCTTGTCCCATTCCATTTTGTGGAAAATTTTCTGGGCAGACTCGCGGAAACGCTCGGAAGACATTTCCTTGGAATTGTCACTCACGATAATCATCGCCCACACAGGCTTTTTGATATTCGGGACAATACCATAAAACAGTGGTCGCAGAATTCTACGACACTTGTTGCGATACACGGCATTGCCGTTCTTCTTCTTTGCAAGGAAGCAGAAACGACAAAAACCGTCCGGAGCTTCGATCCATCGCATGCTAAAAGCAGGGGCACGGACGAACTTTCCTTGGACGGCTACTTGCCGATAAGCGGGCTGATTGGGCAGCCGATAAGAACGCAGAGTGGCTATAAGCCAGCCCCGACTTACTTCTTATAGATTTCGTCGCTAACGGTGAGGACCTTGCGGCCCTTAGCACGGCGACGGCTCAAGACAGCACGACCCCAACGGTCTTCCATACGGGCCATAAAACCGTGCTTGTTAACGCGCTTACGATTGTGAGGCTGGAATGTTCTTTTCATGATAAAAACCTTTCTATGAAAAACAAAATTTTTTTGAGACTCAAATTTAGTAAAAAGTCTGTAATTATCAAGGGGTTACGACGATTCTAGCATGCATTTTTCGCCCTAAACGGGACTCTAACAGAAACCATTCAATTTCAACACAATCTATTAACATTTTATAAACAACCATAAACGAGACGACATGAGATTTTGAATTTAGGAACCATAATCCGCAAGAGATTCTCAAAAAAAGTCGCATATCCAGCGATAGCTTCGAGAAATCACCGTTCCCACTATTCGTTCCCGGCGCCTTTGAGCCGATATCGCATGCTGCGGCCGCCTTTGTTATTCGTCTGCAAAACGCCCTTGTCCATGAGGCTCTGGATCTCGCGAAGGGCTGTGTCATGGCTTGCGTTGAAAAGGGCGGCGGCTTCTTTGGCGGTGAAAGGCTGTGCGAGGCGGCCCGCCATGATTTCGTCGAGGAGCTGCTGTTCACGGACGCTGAACGTGTCGTTTGCGTGGGCACTACGGAACTGGATGCGGCTGATTTCAGAAGCGAAAAGTTGTTCGCTATCCTTGATGGCATCCCGCATCATTTGCAGGAACCACAAAATCCACTCGGTGAGATCGCCGCTCGCGGCTTGCGTGCGCGAGAGTATTTTGAAGTAGTCGGCTTTGTTGTCGTTAATTTGCTTGTTCAGCGCATATTGGCAATGCGTTGTGCTTTCGGCGCGGGCGAGTTGCATCGCCGTGATGGCGCGTGCGAGCCTGCCGTTTGCGTCGGCGAAAGGGCGGATTGTGATGAACCAGAAATGTGCAATTGCGGCTTTAATCACCCCGTCTATATTAGCACTCTCGAACCACGACAAAAAATTTTCCATTTCGCTTTGGAGGCGTTCCGGATTCGGGCCTACAAAATGGAGTCGTTTTCCGTCTAACGTTGTCTGTACTTCGCTGGGCGTTTCGCGGTAGTGCTTGACTTTGTTCTGACCCATGGCGGCGTGCCAGTTGAAAATACGTTCTTCAGTGAGTGGCTGCGAGGCGTTTTGGATGGCGCCGAGATAGTTCTTGATATAGTTTTGCGAGCTTTTGCTTTTGAGTTCCACTTCGGCAAGTGTGTGCGCGGGGTCCAGCGTGTAGCCGTCGATGGCGTAATTGGCGACGATGTCTTCGGCGAGGAGTTTTGCTTCGATGTCCTTGAGTCCGCAGATTTGCATGATTCCGATGAGCTTGCCTTCTTCAAGGCGCGTCTGCCCAAGCGCTTGGAGCACCTTGGGAGAATCGAAGCGGAATCGCGTCCAGTCTGGAAATTGATGGATGTAGAGCATAAGTTCGAAGTGGTTTGCCTAAATATATTTCTTTTTGCGGCTTTTCGTTTGGATGTTTGGGTGTCGTGGTGTTGAATTGAGAAAAATTGTGTTGAAGCGCTTGATTCTGCACTTGATTTACATACTAAAAAGGTCATTATGTGTTTTAATATGTAATTGGCAGTTTGTTACTTTGTGTGGTTACATACTAAATTGTCGATTTAGGGTGTTTAGTATGTAATTTTTAGTGCAAATAGCTGCTTTAGAGGGCCTTTTTGTTGAAAGATTGCTTTAAAAGGCTGTATTTTGGCTTTTTTGAGCAGATTTTCATTTTTTTTTACATACTAAATGTCGATTTTCCTGTTTTAGTATGTATTAGAACAAAGTATACGGCATTAATTCGCCTCAAAAACATGTTGGAATCGTATAATGCGCCCAATTTTTTCAACACTCGTCCTGTCCGTTCTTTATTTTCATAAATTTAAACTATGCAGAAAATTGATACTTGGTACAAAGCTCAGGGCAACTGTCCCGATGAAGAATATGAACTTGCAAGCTACCTGCTTTTCGAAGCGGGTGTTGCGACGCTCGAAGAACTCGACCCGGTGACCGCTGGCCGCACGGAGTTCTGCTTTTACACGGGCGACAAGGCGGAACGCGACCGCATCGTGGCGGAGTTTCCACAGTACAACTTCACGATGACAGAAGAACCTGCGAAGGATTGGGACAAGTGGTGGCGTGACCGTGCGCAGCCGGTGGCTGTGAGCGAGCACCTTTGGGTGCGTCCACCTTGGGTGGAGTTCACGCCGGAAGATCCTGAAGCGGTTGTCTTGGAACTTGAGGCAAAGACTGCATTTGGAACGGGCGAGCACGAGACAACGAGTAGCTGTGCTGCACTCATGGAAAACGTTGATTTCAAGGGCAAGACGGTTCTCGACATCGGTACGGGTACGGGCATCTTGGCGATGTTTGCTCGTCGCAAGGGCGCAAGCCTTGCTGTAGGTACGGAAATCGACCCGCTCACGATTCCCTGCATTGCGGAAAACTTTGAACGTAATGGCTTTGGCGAAAGTGACTGCGTGCTCGGATTCCTGGATGCGTTCAAGGACGGAACGAAGTTCGACGTGATTCTTTGCAATATGATCCGCAGCGAGCTTTGGCCGCTCCGCGACGACATCGAAGATTTGCTTGCCGAAGGCGGTGAACTGATCATCAGCGGACAGCTCGTCACCGAAAAGGATTACATCCTCAAGTGGTTCGATGAAGCCGGCTTCAAGGTTTCTGTTGAACGCGAAAAAGGTGAGTGGTGGAGTGTCTTGGCGACAAACGCATAAGGCGAGTGAAGTGACATCGCTTGCGATGTCATTGCCAAGCCGTTTGACAAGACGCGAAGCGTCAACGTTGCAGCCACGCTCGCATAATTAATTTGTCATGCCGGCCTTTGTGCCGGCATTGCTGTTTTTAGTAGAACTGTCACTGGATCCTTCGTCGTTCCACTCCTCAGGATGACGGTCACGGCGGTGGTCTCGCTGCTATTTCTTAAACGTCGGCTTCTTGAAACCTTTGCCATGCGAACGGCGGCTGGCGAGGTTTATCTCGCCACTGTTGAAGCGGTTCTTGTCTTCCACATTGCGGTGCTCGCGGAACGGCGCATTCTGCTGATTCCCGCGGCGGTCCCCGTTACGGTCAAAGTCGCGACGGTCTTCGAAAACATTGCCGCGGCGATTCTCGTTGCGGTCGAAATCTCGACGATCGTCAAATCGGCGCTCGCTGTGGAATCCGCGGCGTTCTTGGCGTTCCCCTTCACGGCCAAAGCGGTCGCGATTCTCGCTGAATCCTCGATTCTCGCCAAAGCGATTTTCACGACCTTCGTTGAAGCTACGACCTTCGTACCCTTCGTCTCGCCAGCGGTTCTTGACTTTCTCTTTTTTCGGGCGTAATGCGTTTGTGCGTTCGTCGCGCTTTTGCATTTCGCGTTTGCGGAAGTCTTCGTTTTCTTCGCGTTCCTTGCTCGGGAAGTATTCCTTGCCCTCGGCCATTGCGGTACGGCTTAGCAGCAAGCGGCTGACTTTACCCATCTTGAGGCGTTCCAGAACTTCGCGCAAGTGCGGGCGGTTTGCAGGAATGTACCAGAAGAAGAATTGCTTCTGGTTTGCTTTTTCTTCGGGCGTTTTGGCGACAAAGAGCGGCTTTCCGTCCGGCGTCATTTCGGCGTAGAACATCTCGGTTGCAATGGTCATCGGCGTCGGAGTAAAGTCTTGCACTTGTTCCAACTGGAAACCCAATTGCTTCGTTTCGAGCGCAAGTTCAGCCATGTCCGCTTCGGTGCATCCCGGATGGCTACTGATAAAGTACGGAATTAGCTGCTGCTTTTTGCCGATGCGTTTGCATTCGTCGTCAAAGAATTCCTTGAACTTGTGGAACAGCGTAAAGCTCGGCTTGCGCATCAATTTCAGCACGGCGTCGCTCGTATGTTCCGGTGCGACTTTCAAACGGCCACTCACATGGTAGTCGATGAGTTCGCGGGCGTATTCTTCGTGGTCCTTGCGGAGCTCTTCGTCATTCGTCTCCTGCAAGAGCATGTCGTAACGGACGCCACTTCCGATGAACAAGTGCTTCACTTTCGGGTGGTTGCGCACTTCGCGATAAAGGCTCAAGATTTCGGCGTGATGCGTGTCCATGTTGTCGCAAATCTTGGGCGTGAGGCAGCTTGCGCGGGCGCACTTTTGGCAACGGCTCGGATCGCGGCCACGCATGTTGTACATGTTTGCGCTGGGGCCGCCGAGGTCTGTGATTGTTCCGGCAAAGCCTTCCATATTCGTCACAATTTCGACTTCGCGCAGAATGCTTTCGCGGCTACGGCTCGCAATGAACTTGCCCTGGTGTGCGTTGATGGCGCAAAAACTGCAACCGCCAAAACAGCCACGGTGCGTGTTGATGCTGAACTTAATCATATCAAACGCCGGAATGTTGCCGCGTTTCTTGTAACGCGGGTGCGGTTCGCGGGCGTAAGGGTATTCAAAGCTTTCGTCGAGTTCGCCGTATTCGAGCGGCGGGTACGCGGGGTTAATCACCACGGTCTGTTCGGCGACATCTTGCAGAATACGGTGCTGGAACCACTTGTTGCATTCGATATCGACTCTGCGGCAGTTCTCGATTTGATTCCTCTTGCTTTCCAGACATTCTTCGTAGCTGTACAGTCGCAAATCTTCCCACTTGCTGTTCTTCGGAACGTTCCCTTTGGGCGCCAAGTAGGCGGTCTGCGGAACGGAATTCAGGCTCGAGAACGGAACACCTTTTTTGAGCAAACGAACAATTTCTTTCAGCGGCTTTTCGCCCATGCCATAGACGAGAATATCGGCTTGCGTATCGAATAAAATACTCGGCTTGAGTCTGTCGCTCCAATAGTCGTAATGCGTCACGCGGCGCAAGCTCGATTCGAGTCCGCCAATGAGCAGCGGCACATCGGGGTAGAGCTTCTTCAAAATCTTTGCGTACGTATATGTCGCGTAATCAGGGCGGAATCCTGCCTTGTTCCCCGGCGTAAAGGCATCGTCACTGCGGAGGCGCTTGGCGGCGGTGTAGTGGTTCACCATGGAATCCATACCGCTTGAAATCGCAAAGAAAAGTCGCGGCTTCCCGAGTTTCTTGAAATCGCGCAGGTCGTCGCGCCAGTTCGGCTGCGGCAAAATCGCCACGCGCAAACCCTCATGTTCCAAAAGTCGCCCGACAACCGCATGCCCAAAGCAAGGGTGATCGACATATGCATCGGCGCTGATGATGATCACGTCAACGTAATCCCAACCCAGTTCGTCCAGGTCTTCTTTGCAAATCGGTAAAAATCGAGGATCGTACATAATGGAATTTGGGGTTGAGGGTTTTAAGTCAAAGATAGAAAATCGCAGCTTGCAAAACGACAGCAGTTATTTCGCACGCCCTTTGATGCAACGGACGGAAAGTCCGTATTTTTTATCGGTCAGTACAATTGTGACAAAATCTTCAGTTCTATCAAAAGTGACAATTCCAGCGTATTTTTCGTAAGGTGCTGTGGCTGTCCAAAAATCACTTACTTTACCAATATATTTAAATTCGTCAGGAACGGCAATCCCTGCGGCAATTACGGAAAAACCATGTTCGTTAGTGTTGGGGATGGCATCTTCCCAGCTTTGAAGTGCTTTCAATGAGATGCCGGCACAATGGTACATGTCGGCGTTGTCTTCGTCTTCTTCTATTTCGCATGTGTGGTTTTCAATAAGTTCAAACCATTCATCGGCGGTGGGCAAGTGCCAGCCTTCGGGGCAAGCTTTTTGTGCCGCATCCCAATTGTAGAGCCGTCCGAATTGCTTGCAGTTTTCAGGTTTATCGTCGTAACACCAACTTTTCGCAAGAGAGTCATCTTCCGTTTCAAAGTTCATATTTTGAGCAGTCCAAACATGGTTGCTGATGACGAGAGTTCGGTAAACTTGATTATCTCGTTTGTCTAAAAGTTCCCCATAAGATACAGTTGGATTCAAATACTCTGTGGTAACGCAATCATACTCGCTGCAATCATAAAAACGAAGATCTGCACTGGACCTTGGGCCAATGGAACTGGAACTTGCAATTGCACTCGACGAAGCTATGCTAGATGAAGATTTAGGCTTTGAACTGGATGATTTTACACGACTTGATGAAGATACTTTTTTGACGGACGAGGAACTTTTAATTTCTACTTTATTCGAGAAATAAAAAACAGTTTTCGGCGGTCGAGAATAAGAAAGGGGTAAAGCCTCACTAGACGAAGTGAGTATTATAATAGCGGAACTTTCGGATGAACTGGATTCTTCGTGCGCAGTGGCGACATCATCGGAACAACCCCCACCGATGAACAAAAAAATAATCATCACTGCATAAATCCAAATATTTTTCATTCTATGAAAGTATATAAAATAACTTCCGGCATGTCATCCCGACCTTGTGACGGGATCGGCTTAATCAGCTTCGCTCGCACTCCCTTCGATTTTCTTGGCTTCGCGTTCCTCCGCTTCACGCATGGAATAAACGCATCCGCAGAAATTCTGGCGGTAGAGATTGTACTCATGAGACAGTTGTATGGAACGCTTGTAGCCGCCTTTTTTCTTGAAGTCGCTCGGCAACCGCTTGATGCCGTAAATATCGCATTGTTCCTGCACAACTTCGTTTAACACTTGAGCGTCTTTCATCGGGCTAATCGTGAGCGTCGTCGTAAAGTAGTCGCAGTTCAACTCTTTTGCAAGTCTTGCCGATTCTGCAAGGCGTAGCTCGAAACATTTACGACAACGTTTTCCGCCTTCAGGTTCTTTTTCAAGCCCACGGGCGACATCATAAAATTTTTTCGGGTCGTACTCGCCCTCAACTAACGTAACCTGATACTTTGTCTTAAATTCCGCAACAAAACGCTTGATTTCATTGACACGATGCCGGTATTCTTCGGCGGGTGCGATGTTTGGATTGTAATAAAAAAGCGTAATCTTGAAATACTGCGAAAGGTATTCTATCGTGTAGCTGCTGCATGGCGCGCAACAAGCGTGCAACAAAAGCGTCGGCACCTCGCACGACTTTTCGAGACGGCGGATGATGCGATCTAAATCGACTTGGTAATTATGCTTTGGCTGTTGCTTGTTGTCCATTGATGGAAACCTTCCTACTGCCTACTTCTAACTTCCTACCGCCTACTAAATAGTCCCCACCGCGACAATCCAAAAACAAATGGTCGATGCGATGGCGAAAAATCCCATGACGTGCCGTTCCTTCGCGCTCAGGCTGAACAAGACCGTCGCCGTGTAAAACGTCAAATAAACCGCGAAAAAGAAGGCGAGAATGCGTATGATTCCAAACGGAATCGTCTCCGGCAGCACATGCCCTGCGCTCAAAATCGTGAAAAGAGCCACAAATTGCAGAATAATAGGCATCACGAACGCCCGGCGGATCTCTTTCGGGACGACTTTATGGCGACCGTTCATGGCGTACATGCCAAGCGGCGCTCCACATGCGAGTGCGATATTCAGTACGATGGAGGGCAAAAAGACAATCGCCCCAATAATTGCTGCAATAAAAAACATACCGCTAAGATAAAAAAATGGGCCTAAAAAAAGAACCCCTTCAGGCAAAGGAGGCAACCTAAAGGAGTCCGAGAGTGTTTGGGTATTATTAATATTATATTCATCCCGTATTCCAAGCTGTAATATTATTGAATTTCTTGGTTACAAAAGTGTCCATTTTTTGCGAAAAAATCCGTTTCGGGAACAATTGTCTCAAAATTTTAACGAAGCATTCAGGTGGGCGTAATTGGGCTGGAAAGGTTTTGTTTTTGTCCTTTTGAACGCGAAAACGAAATTGCAACCGAGAAAATCGTTGTCGAGCTTGATTTCGTTTTGGACGGAAATGCCTTTGGCCGGGTTTGTTTCGGGGAAAGCGACCGTCAATTTTGCGAATGCGAGGGTTGTGCGGTAGCTTGCGGAGAATTCGATTTTGGGTGGCTTGTCATCTTGGCGGCTGTCGTGGCGGAACCTAGTGCTGGCTTTGAACGAGAACGGCTCCCACGCGGATTCGACGTTGCCCTTCCATTCGGTGGCTGCGCAGTTGTCGCTTGCTTCGAGGCAGGTCACGTTGAAACTCGGGCGGAAATGCTTTGGGCCTGCGGCAAATGCAGCCGTGAAACGGGCACTGACAGAATCGGATGCGGTGGGGCTCAAGACGCGTGCTTTGGCGGAGAATGTCGCGTCGTGCAGTTCTGGCCACTGGAGGTTGACTGTTTGCGATGCCCACAGCCAGTTTTCGGCGATGCCTTTGCTTAAATTGAGCCCCAGCGGAATGCTGTCGCCGTGGAGATAAGCGGTCGTTTTCCATGAAAGCCATCGCTTTTCGCTTTGCAGCTGGATTTTGACGAGTGGACGGTCTTGCCCGAATTGGTACCATGCGGAAACTTGCCCGAGCGTCGAGCGAGCTTGCAATGCGACGGCATTTGCGTCTGGGAATTTCCAAAAAGATGCGGCAAGTTCGTTTTGACGGTTCGGTTTAAAACCGAGCCGAGCATGGAATGTCTTGGATGTATCCAAAGCAGCCCCCACTTGGAATTTGCCGATGGGGAAGGAAAATGAAGTTCCCCATAGCGTGTCGAGCGGCAAATGGCTGTGCAATTCAATGGTTGAAATTTGTCCAAAATGGGACTCAAGCCCGTTGCGTTGGTAGCTCAGCAGTTCTTGCGAACCGAGACGCAATTTGAAATAATAAAATTGGACCTGCAGTTCCTTGCGGTGTTTTTTCAAGTGTCCGTCGGAATCGTACTGGCCTTTCCAGGTGATGTGCCCGTGCGGAATGATGGATGCGGTGCGCTCGGGTTTTGTCGGCTTGTCTTTTGCAACTTTTGGCTTTTTTTGGCGAGGCTTTTTCTCTTGCTTGGGGGAGGCTGCACAAGGCTCTTGGGCGTAAACCTCGGCAAGCAGGCAGGCTTCATCGTAGTTTTCTTCTTCAAGCCGTGAAAAAATTTCGTCGGCCTGTTCGGGGGTGATGATGCCGTCGTCCCACCATTCAAAGACTTGGGCTTCGTCAAAAGGTGGCTGTGACGCATATGCGTGGGTGGGAGCGATGGCCGCCGCGAAAACGATGAGTGCGAAAATGAGAATTCTAGTCAAAAGAGTACCTCCATTATATAAACACGCAAAAGAGGCACTTTTGGACCAAAAATGAACTAAAATGTTGGTTTTAAGTTCAAAGTCTGTTTTTAAATGCAAAAAGTACGTCATGCGAGCGGGGCCCCAGCTCAGAGTGGACGCCTACGGCGTCCGTGGCTTCACTCGGTCATGTACGCCTGCAAGCAGTCGTCCGCGACACTCGTTTTGCACACTCTTGCGAAGGAATAGCCTTGGCCGACGCCTCCATTCTCACGACGAACAATCATTATCCTCAAATTATTGGACTATTTATCTCGCGTTGTTTAGACCTATGCATGAATGAGTTTCTAAATTTCTGATATGGTATCTTCTTGGTCGAAAAATTCTAAGCCGCGTGCAAATTTGGCGGATAAATCCTTGAATCGCAATGCTTCGGCGGCGGGTCGCGACTTTGTGCCGCACCTCAAGGCCCCCCGCACCGACTTTCCGCTTTTCAACGGCAAGCGCGTCACGCCATCACTTGCAGGCCTCGACAAATTGCTGCATTACTACGGTGTAGAACTCCAGCAAGAGACGCTCAAGCAAATTTGGGAATTCCACCAATTGCTCCGTGCGAACAACGACGACCAGGACTTGACCCGCCTCAACGCATTCGAGACGATGGTGGAACGCCATTACGCCGACTGCACACTTATCAACGCCTACGTGCCCAAGTGGCCAGCGCGAATGATCGATGTCGGCAGCGGTGCCGGCTTTCCGGGAATCCCGCTCAAAATCGTGAATCCGCGTATTCAGCTGACATTGTGCGAACCGCGCCCGAACCGCATCAACTTCCTCAACATGGTCATCGAAAAAATGGGCCTCAAGGGAATTGATGTCTTTGGACACAAGGTCACAAGCCGCAGCATGACCATCCCCGTCGATGGCGTAATTAGCCGAGCGTTCGAACTTATGGAAAAAACGCTTCCGCGTATCGCGAATTCACTCAAGGTCGGCGGTCGCGTATATTTCATGAAAGGCCCTGCTGTTGCAGACGAATTAAAAACGTTTTATCCCGAAGATTTCGGCTACAAATTTATTGGAAAACATTTCTACACCATCCCGAACAGCACCCAAGACCGTGCATTGATTATCCTCGAAAGAGAAGAATAATATAGCTTACGGCTCTAGCTTGTAAATCAATCCTCTTGCCGCCCGGTATTTCACGCGTTCAGCGAATTTTGGATTGTTCTCTAAAGTGTTCAAGTTGTATCTTGTTCTTACCTGTGGAATGTTGGCAAAATCTTTAACTTCGAATCCGCCTTGTCCGAAATTGAGTTCTTCGAGCCACGCTCCAACGCTTGTCGCGATAATCACGTCTGGGCATGAACTTTTCATAAAGCGAAATACATAGCCGTTATGACTGCCCCACCCGTAAGAACAGACCCAAGTTTTGCTTTTGCCAAGCTTTGTGTATGGTTCCCACATGGTCAGAAACGAGAATCCTAAATCGGGACATTTATCGCTAAATTCCACATCGAATTCGCTTGCTTTGTAATGAAGGCGCTTCCCGCTTGCCATTCGATATTCACAGACAGCCACTCCATTTACTTCGATGGCTTTTCCGCCTTTGATTTCGTAAGCAAACGGCTCTCCATGAGTAGAGCGGGTGAAGTCGTACTTCGGACGAGTCGGCTTGCGGAAATCCTGCGCGATGCCAAGGGAAACCGTAACAAAGAACGCGATGAAAAAGACAATGATTTGTTTCATCTTAAAGATTCCCCGCTTCTTTCAACTGCTTTTCTTTCAATAATTCTTGGTGAACCTGTTCCAGCGCTTCGCCTTTCCTGCGTTCGGTTTCTTCGACGAATCGCAGCATGATTTCGTCTGTCTTTGTCAAAGGCAAACTCAGCTTAAAGACGTTGATGGTGTGGACCCAAATCATGGAATATTTGAGAGACGTGCCAACGCCGAATGAGCCTTGTTCGTTGTAGTTCGGCGTGACGATACGGACTTTGTCGGCATCGTATCCGCGTCTATTGCCGTGTCGGTCGTGCAACATCGCAGCCACATCTGGCGGACAAACGTCGCTCATCACGATTCCCAGAGCAATGTAATGACGTTTAGGCGTATAGAATTCGACGATATCGCCCTTCTTGAAATGAGTGCATTCCCAGCCTTTGAACATTCGTTTTTCTTCGGGATCGCTTGATACCGTAGAGGTGTCGCTCTTTGCTACAAGCGTGCCGTCGGGACCGTACCAACGTTCAGAAGTACGTTCGGTCGCTCCTTCCTTGGTCGTGATAATATAGGCGTTGCCCGGACGCTCGAACACATGGAACCCAAAGAGCGGCTTTTCTTTGTTCGTGTATTTCTTGGCGTATTCGAGAATGTCGTGCTCGGCTTCTTCCAAGCTCGTGGTGTAAATCATGCATTCTAGCTGGATATCGTAGCCGATACCTTCGCCGTGATCGACGTTGTAGTCAGGCTCCTTGCCGTGGAAATCCTTGGAGTAGGCGTACGTGACGAAGTGGGCGTTGTTCTGGGTGGTTTGTATCTGATTTTCCATAGTGTTGTCCTTTTTTATGCAAAAAACGCCAGTTGTGACTGACGTTTTAAACTTTTTTGCAAAACTCCCTAAAAGAGTCCTGCTAGAAAGCGGCAGGGCTTTAGAGAATGTGTAGTTCAGGCTAGAATCGAGCCCTTCGATGCGTTGGCAGAACCTCCCGCTTCAAATGCGAAAGCTCTCGGCCCTTGCATTAGATATATCGACTCGAAAATTATAGATGTAAACCGTAAGAGAAAATATCTTAAAAGTTACTGAGTTTAGAACAAAGACGTCAGATAATCGAGGTCGTCCTGGTCAAGTTCTCGATTTTGAGCATCCAAATCTTCTTTTATCTTTTGCGCTCTTTCGTCGCCTTCTTCAGCCCATTTAACTATATAATGGTTGAGATTGAACTTGCATTTAAAATAATAGTAATATGAATCGAGAACGATATTTTTCGACCACTCTTTTCCTGCTATTGCACTACTGATGAGGGATTCCTTGAATTGATATACATTTTCTCTAATTAGCTTTTGAGCTTTTTCATTACATTCATTTGCCCATTTAGTTATAGAATCTTTAAATTCATCATAATGGTTATAAATAATTGCTACGGCTTTTTCATCTCCACTTTCAGCCAGTTTAATTATAGAATCTTCAAATTTATCATAATAAGTATAAATAGTTGCTATACAATCTTCAGCTTCTTTATCTCCACTTTCAGCCCACTTGATTATGGAATTTTCAACATTGTCTTTTTTAAAAAAGTCAAAATTTTCAAGAATTATCTTTTTTGTTCTTTCGTCGCCTTCATCTGTGAGTAAAATTATTGTCTTTCTAAAGTCACTATTTTCTAGCGCTTTATATTGATCAATGTCTTCGTCAAGTCTTTCGAAGAACCTTTCTCTTGCAAGAGGATCCCCTTCTCTAACCCATTCGAAAAAGGTTTCTTCTAATTCTCTATGCTTCCACCACCATTCACAAATAAAATCATGAACCCAATCTAAATCTCTATGTATGACAAAAAAATCAATTATCAAATCCAGATTAAGTTCTGATTCCTCCTCAAAAAATCCAAATATTTCTAGAAAATCATTGCTTGTTATAATATGTTGTGCATACTCATTGCCTTCTAGCGCCTCTTTTTTTATAAAATCTATACAAGTGGAGTCTGTCCAGTTGTCTGGATTGTCAATGATATTAGCGATTGAATTCTCACTTTCGTTATTATGCAAATGGCCATAAATAATATTTTTTGCTTTTTCATCATTCTTATTATCGGCCCAATCAGTCAATAATTCTTTGAACACTTGAGAGTGCTTGTAAACAATTTCTTTTGCCTTTACGTCACCATTGTTTGCCCATTTAATCATGGCATCTTTAAAAATGTGGTATCCACCCATCATTTCTTTAAATTTATCGTAGTATGCATAAATGAAATTTCTTGCCTTATTGTTATTTCCGTTTTCGGCCCAATCGACGATGGATTTTTCAAAATGTTGTGGTAAACTATAGATGATATTTATCGCTCTCTCATCTTTGTGATCGTTTGCCCATTTAAATATTATTTCGTTAAAGTTGGATGGATTATTATAAATTGCAATTTGTGCCTTTGGGTTATTGTTGTTAGCCCATTCAATTATTGTTTCTTTGAATAAAATCGAATTGCTATAAATAATACTTTTGGCTTTGTAGTCATTATTGCGGTTTGCCCAATCCTTTATGATATCTTTAAAATCGTATGGATTATAATTGGATGGATCGCTATAAATACATTGTTTTGCAATTTGATCATTTTTATTGACTGCCCAATCCTTTATGGTTTCATTAAAATAGTATGGATGGCTGTAAATACATTGTTTTGCAATTTGATCATTTTTATTGACTGCCCAATCCTTTATGATATCTTTAAAAACGTATGGATGGGTACAAATAAATTTTATAGTATCTTGGTCTTCTTGAATGTTTGCTAAATTGATTATAGTAGATTCAAAATCAATCATGTGTTTAAAAATAAAGCGTTTTGCATCTTTTTCACTATGGGTCGCCCAGGTTTCTATTGTTTTTTTGAAGTTTGTGTAGTTCTCGTAAATGAAATTAATGGAATTCAGGTCTCCTTCATTGGCCCATTTTGATATTGCGTCTCTGTAATTATTGAATTGGTCAAATAGGAAAATATTCTTGAAGAAAAATTCTTTGGCTTTTTGATCATTACTATTATAGTTTGTGCGAGTATAGGATCTGTTATATACGGACTTTTTTAGCTCATCGCCAATTATTTCTTCAAAAAGATCATAGTTGTTTAAAATGGAATCTAAAGCATTCGCATCGTTGCCGTTCGCCCATTCAATTATAAAGCCCTTAAAGAGCTCTGGATGTCGGCATTTCAAAATTTTAGCGGCTTTATCATTTTTGTTTGCCGAAATTCTTTCTGTCGCTCGACTATAAATAACGCTGTCTAAACCATCGAATGCTTTGTATTTTTTTGAAAATATAAATTCAAAGAATTGATGGTGATTCAATATAAAATCAATTGCTTTTTTATTTCCTTCATTAGCTAACCATCCTAAGCGATATCTAAACCCATCGTATTCTCTACTTAGATTGCATATAAACTTATCTGCGTTTTTGATCCCTGCGATAGCCCAATCTACTATGACAAATTTATGGTCTAAAGGACTTTTGAAAATACGTTCGGCGTCGTTTTTGACCCAAATAACTATAGACTCGTTAAATTCTGATGCATTTTGAATAACGAAATCCTTTGCTTTTTCATCTAAATGATAAGCCTGTTCTATCATCAATTCCTTGAATTCTGCACAATCTTTGTAATGCGAGCATAGGAAACTTTTCGCCCTTTCATCTCCACTCTGCGCCCATTCGATGATAATCGACTTGAAATTTTCAAAGTGCTCATAGATGAATTCTTTTGCTTTCTCGTTGCTTTCGCACATGGCCGTTATTTCTTTTTTGATTAACTCATTGTCATAACCGATGGAATTGCAGAAGAATCCTACAGAAATAAGGGCCGTTTTGTCGCCTTCATTGATGGCTTTTTCAAGAATATGCGTTATAAAGGGATTGTTTCCTTCGCAATCCTTGAAATTAAAATTCGTATAAATGATAAATTTTACAAATTTCGATTCCGCTATTGTCGGCTTTTTAATATAATGTTCTATAATTTGTTTGCAAATTTCTGGGTTCTCGCAAGCGGTTCGTATTTGTTGCCAAATGTCGGCTAGTTCTTCTTTGCAGACATTTAAATTAACGGCGATTTCTTTTTGCACAAAATAATCATTTAGATTTTCTAGGGCGGCCTTGCATACGGCATTGATTTCGCCCCATGTCGGGCGATCCTTGAATTGATTGCTTATATACGCTTCAAAATCGGTTGTGAAAATATTTTCATTGTTGAAGTAGAATAAATTATCGGACGGCAACGCCGATATAGCCTTGTCGATTTCTTCGTCGGATATATAACATCCGTGAATCCTCCTGATGTCCCCGTCGCACGAAAGGAGCATGTCTCCTTTGCCTAAAAGCTTTTCGGCTCCACCGCATCCGAGGATGGTCGAGGAATCGGTCGCCACTGCTGTTCTCAATGCGATTCTTGTCGGGAAGTTCGCTTTGATATCTCCTGAAATAACTTTTGTGCTGGGTCTTTGCGTTGCGAGAATCAGGTGTATGCCGACGCTTCGGGCTTTCTGTGCCAGAGCCATGATGCAGTCGGTCAAATCTTTTGAAGAACGCATCATCAAATCTGCATATTCATCGATGACAGCGACGATGTAGGGCATGTCCTGCGTATATGGAATTGGCATGCCCTCGATTTGCCCTTGATTTAACTTTTTCTTGAAATCATTGATGTTTCGGCATCTGCATTTTTCAAGAATGTTGTTGCGGACTTCCATCTCTTGCACTAGCCATTTCAACGAGTGTATAGCTTCATCAACATTCTTGATGACGTGCCCAGAAATGAGGTTGTGCATTTGCTCGTAAGGAAAGAACTCTACGCGTTTGGGATCAATGAGCAAAAATTGCAAATCGACAGGGCGGCAGTGGAGCGCCAAGGATACGATAATGGAATTGAGACAGACGGATTTCCCAGAACCGGTTTGCCCCGCGATGAGCAAGTGCGGAGTTTGCGCAATGTCAAGATAAACAGGGTTGCCCTTTGTATCCACTCCAAGTGCTGCGGGCAGGCGCATTCCGTTATGTGCAGAATGGAAAATGTTGCCGAATGGAATTTTGCAGGGGTGCGGGTTAGGGACTTCGATGGCGACGGCTTTCTTTTCTGGCGCAAGAGTAATTTTTAAGCTTGAAACTCCCAATGCGACTTGCAAATCGTCGGTGCGTTCTGTAATGGAATTGATGCGAATTCCCGGTGCCGGCGCAAAATACACGCTGGTTACTATGGGGCCGGTTTCCGTTCCGACGATTTGACCTTCAACGCCAAACGATTTTAGAATTTCAAGAATAGTCTGGCTTGAAGATGTATCAACGACAGTCTTGAATTCGGCCTGTTCAAATGTTCCAATGTCTGCAACGGTAATTTGGGCAAGAATGTTGTGCATGGGGGCTCTTTTTAAAAGTTCTATTATCTTTGGAGAATTTTAATAAAAAATCCAGCTTTTTACGGAACCCATCAAAGATTTCAATCGATTCTTCTTCAAAAAAACACTAGAGACACTTTGAAATTTTTATTCGCTTTTATTCGAACTATTCAAAAGCGTTTAACATATCTTTTAAGAGTAAAAAAACTTAACGGTGTCTTTATGAACAACAAACTTTTCATGTTTCTTTGCGTCACACCTGTCGCAGCGATGGCATTCCAAGTAGGCGCTTGGGTCGGAGGTCCCGGACAATACCCGCAGCCCACTCAAGAAAACGTGCAGGCATTCCAAGATTTGCAGGGCACGCACATTGACCTCATCAGCTATTTCGCGCTCTTCGACATGAACGACTGGAACGCGACCGAAGAGTTCGCAGATGTCGCGAAAAACAACGGTTCCACGCTTGTGGTGACCTGGATGGCGAACGGCTACAACGCGCAGGACCTGGTCAACGGCAAGGCGGACAGCTACATCCGCGACTACGCCAAGGGTGTCAAAGGCTACGGCGAAGAAATCTGGCTCAGGCCGCTCCACGAAGCGAACGGCGACTGGTACGACTGGGGCGTAGGCAAGGCAGGCGCCGGCAATACCGACGCGAACGTCGCCGAAGCGTTTCGCCATATCGTCAAAATATTCCGCGATGAAAACGTGAAGAACGTCAAGTGGGTGTGGACCACCAACGCCTCGAATTCAGGAAAGGGTTCGACGCTCACCGGCAACTACCCCGGTGACGAATACGTCGACTACATTTCCATCGACGGCTACAACTGGGGCACTTGCCAAAGCTGGTCCAGCTGGCAGACATTCTCGCAGGTATTCAAGAAAGCATACGATGCACTCGCCAAAATCAACAAGCCTCTTTTCATCGCCGAAATTTCGAGTTCCGAGAGGGGTGGCAACAAGGCCGAATGGATTACCGACATGTTCGAACACTTTGCGACCGACTTCTCCCGTGTATTTGCGGTGATGTGGTTCAGCCAGAGCAAGGAAGCAAACGAGGGCGACTGGGCGCTCAACACGTCGCAGGCGGCAGTCGATGCGTGGAAGGCGGGGGTCGCGAAGATGCAAAGTGCTCCGCCCCAGAGTTCTTCGAGTAATGCGAATTCTTCGAGTGCCGCAAGTTCGTCAAGCAGTTCGCGCGATATTTCTAACGGTGGTTCAAGTTCATTTGGCGTAGGTTCCTCCAGCAGCCAGTCTGCTAGCATCGAGAATGCGCGACGGGCAGGCCAATGGAAACTCAATTTTAGTAACGGAAAGCTCCATATCCAAGTGGCAAGTACCGTAAAAGCTAGCGTTCTGCAGCTAGATTATCAGGGCCGCATCTTGTGGCAAAGCAGCGTGCAGACATTTACTGCAGGCGAACACATGCTGGACATTCCCGAAGCAAACACACAAAGTATCTACAGGCTGTCGATGCAACAGTAATTTCAAAAATCATCGTTTGTGGCCTCTATATTTCCATTCGGATCGAAACATTACAACTTCCCATTTTCCCGAACGCTTGGACAAGTCGAACAAACCTTGGATGTAGCCGTTATCCACGTATAAATTTACCATATCACGATTTTTATTAAATATTGCACGCAACGCGGTCGGGAATGAGTGAAAAGGGAAAGGATCATTCCAAAAACGCCACAAAGCAGAAATCTCTCGAAACAAAAAATGGCTATCCCTACGGGTTTTCGTTTTCATAAAATTGCTCAATAACGATTTATATTCCTTGTTTAAAACAAGAACCTGCTGGCCTATCGGAGTTTTTTCCATACAGGCAGATATCGCTTCTTTTCTTTCACTCCATTTTATATCGAACGGATCGATCTTTTGCAAAGCCTCCATATCAGCGGCGACAGTATCAATATAACGCACTCGCAAGCTTTGAACAAAATAAACGATTTTGAATATACCAACAGAATCCTTTTTCAAGGCAGACGAAGCTTCTTCAAATGGAATACCCATAATCGCCGCTTCTCGAATACCATAGTTTTCCAGTTCTACCTTTTGTGCGCTACCTACCATCACAAGAAGAGATTCACGCCTTGCTGTATCAAGCGTAAGCCAATACCTGTGTTTAAAATCATATTCAAAAAAATATTTCAAAACTGCTTCATAGATTTCTCGCAATTCGGTCGCCAGGGAATCATCTGCCGAAATCGTTGCGCAGAGAGAATCCGTGGATCGTTTCCATCTCGCAAAAAAGTGGCTCTTGTAATCGTTCATGGAATCGCGTAGCAGAGTGTCATTCGTCGCCTGGTACTGCTCGTAAAACGCAATCGCTCGAGAAAGAACAGTATCCAGAGGCAGAGTCTTCAGCTCCTCAAACCTATTTGCGCTTTTCACACCCTCTTCATTAGACTCAGAGCACCCGCAAAGGAGAGCGATAGCCAGGAGCACCAAAACGCAGTTCACAAAAATCTTTTTCATAAAAGACTCCTTACGCCACCCAACCACGCTTATGCATTACCAATTTCCATTTTCCGTTTTTCTTGGATAAATAGTAAGACCCTCCATTATTGAAGGATTCCTCTACATTCAGCATTACCATGTCATGAGTTTTGTTAAACACAGCACTCCATATGGTCGGAAACGAATTGAAATGATAGTCGTCGCCTGAATGATGAGGGACAACAGAAATCATCGGATACCAAAAAGGATATTTATTTGGCAATAACGTATATCTCTCTTGGCGGCTCTCATGGACATTCGCTTTCATAAAATTATTCAATAAAGATTCATATTCATCGTTTAGAACAATAACTTGTTGGCCCATTGGCGTTTTGTTCAAGCAGGCAGATTTCACTTTTTTCCAGTCTTTCCGCTTTATACGGTATAAATTAATCTTATCCAAATCATTCATATCAGAAGCAGATGTATCCATATAAACCAAATCCATTGTTTGAACAAAATATACACGATTCAAAACGTTGTTTGAATCATTTTTCAAGCCCGCCAAAGCCTCTTCAAGCGGAATGCCCCAAATTTCGGCGCTCTCGACACTATCTCGTTGATTATGAAGTGTTCGTATCGAGTCCGGATTTTCTTTCCATTTTTTCATATCAGCAAGAATATCAGCAATGTCGATAGGCTTAGCGTTCTTTCTCTTTTCATTTAAAGTATTCTCAAGGGAATCGCGTTTTTCCCTGTCGAGAATATAACGATACATACGTTTAGCTTTGAACTCCAGCACAACTTCATAGATGTCACGTAAATCAGCCGCCAGAGAATCATCTGCCGGAATCGTTGCACAAAGAGAATCCGTGGATCGTTTCCATCTCGCAAAGAAGTGGCTCTTGTAATCGTTCATGGAATCGCGTAGCAGCGTGTCATTCGTCGCCTGGTACTGCTCGTAAAACGCAAACGCACGCGAAAGAACTGTATCCAGAGGCAGAGCCTTCAGCTCCTCAAACCGCTTTGCGCTTTTCACACCCTCTTCGTTGGATTGAGAGCACCCGCAAAGGAGAGCAGCAAGCACCAAAAACAACAAGCAAAGATTTCGCAGAAGTTCCATATATAACATAAATACAATTTTTATCCAAAAAAGATTATCCTTTTTAGATAATCCTAATCGGATAATATCAACAATTAATCCTGAATAGGCACTGGATCCCCTACGCTTCGCTTCGAGGATGACAAGAAGGAGATTCCCGCTCGGAGGCGGGAATGACAAGCAAGGGTATCAAGCGAGAGACCACTCGTGGATTCCCATTTGATACCCGCCGAGTCATGAGCTTGCTCAATGACAAGCAAGGGTATCAAGCGAGAGACCACTCGTGGACTCTCATTTGATACCCGCCGAGTCATGAGCTTGCTCAATGACAAGCAAGGCGAGAGCAGCAAGAATGAGTATACTCTTTTCCCGGCATTTCGCATAAAAGCAGAAAATGTCCGCGATAAAGTCGCGGACCCTTCTCTAGGATAATTCTGTGCTTGCGCGCAGGAATTAGAAACGGAAGTGAGCGAAAGCCTTGTTGGCTTCGGCCATCTTATGCGTATCGTTCTTCTTGCGGACTGCGTTGCCTTCGCTGTTCTTGGCGGCAACGAGTTCTGCAGCAAGGCGTTCTGCCATGTTGGCTTCGTTGCGGTTACGAGCTGCATCGAGGAGCCAGCGGAGAGCGAGAGCCTTGGCGCGATCCGGAGCAACTTCCATCGGGACCTGGTAGTTTGCACCACCAACGCGACGGGACTTGACTTCGACACGCGGCTTGATGTTTTCAAGGCACATTTCGAACTTTTCGAGCGGGGTTTCCTTGCCTTCAACCTTCTTGTCGAGGAGGTCGAGAGCGGTATAGACGATCTGTTCAGCGATGGTCTTCTTGCCCTGCTTGAGCACGACACCGACGAGTTCGGTGACGAGCGTGGAGTGGAAACGCGGATCCGGGAGGATGGAGCGATGGAGAGCCTTTCTTCTTCTAGACATAGATTACTTCCTTTCCTTACTTCTTGGCCGGAGCGGCACCTTTTTTCTTAACACCGTACTTAGAGCGGCCATTCTGACGACCGTTCACTGCCTGGGTATCGAGCGTACCACGGATGATGTGATAACGAACACCCGGAACGTCCTTCACACGACCACCGCGGATAAGCACGATGGAGTGTTCCTGGAGGTTGTGGCCTTCACCCGGGATGTAAGCGGTAACTTCCATCTTGTTGGAAAGGCGCACACGAGCAATCTTACGAAGAGCAGAGTTCGGCTTCTTCGGGGTGCTGGTGTAAACACGGGTGCAAACGCCGCGCTTCTGCGGGCAAGACTTCAAGGCCACGGAAGCGGTCTTGTTGCTGATCTGTTCACGTCCGTTACGGACGAGCTGTTGAATAGTTGGCACTGTTTAATCTCCTAGATTTTGGAGTGCAAATATAGTTTTATTTCCAAATATTTCAAGTACTTAGCCTTAATTATCCGTATCTTCGTCATCAGAAGACCCGATTTCGTTATCCAAAAGCTGGATTCCGGAACCAGAATCATAATTATCGGCCTGTACATTCTGCAAACGAGAGCGTTCTTCCATTTCGTCGGCATCGGCATCAATCACTTGGACGTTCCTCAAGTGACGGGCACCAGTACCGCACGGAATGAGTCTTCCCATAATCACGTTTTCCTTAAGACCCATGAGCGGATCCACGCAACCTTCGATGGAGGCGCGGGTAAGGATTTTTTGGGTTTCCTGGAAGGACGCTGCAGAAATGAAGCTGTCCGTTGCCAAAGAAGCCTTAGTGATACCAAGGAGCATCGGTTGATACTTAGCTTCGGCCTTACCGAGAGCGCGCAGACGTTCGTTTTCGGTACGGAGACGGGTCTTGGAAATTTCTTCGCCCGGCAAGAGTTCGGATTCACCCGGATCTATAATGCGGACCTTGCGCATCATCTGACGAACGATACATTCGATGTGCTTATCTGCAATAGCCACACCTTGCAGGCGATACACTGCCTGGATTTCGTTCACCAAGTGGCGCTGCACATCCTCGGGTCCGAGAACGTCGAGGATATCGTGCGGATCCACACTGCCTTCGCTGATCTTCTGACCAGCACGGACACGGTCACCGTCATTGACCGCCAGATGTACGCCACGCGGAACCAGCACTTTCTCTTCGTTGCCGTCCATCTGCTGAATAATAACTTCTTGGTTGTTGCGCACTTCGTTACCGTACTTGACGAGACCGTCAACCGGTGCGATGAAGGCCTTGTTCTTCGGCACGCGGGCTTCGAAGAGTTCTGCGACGCGCGGAAGACCGCCGGTAATATCGCGGGTCTTACCAGCAGCACGCGGGAGCTTCGCGATAACCTGGCCAGAAGTGACCTTGTCGCCCTGGTGCACGGCGAGGATAGCGCCGTCAGGCAACATGAAGTGGCCAACCTTTTCGCCACGTTCGTCATTGATGATAATGACCGGACGCAGCTGGTTCTTACCGTGCTGCTTGTCGCTGATGACGATCCAAGTTTCGACTTCGGTCATTTCATCGCGTTCAATACGGTAAGTTCTGTTTTCAATAAGGTTGCTAAATGCAATCGTACCGGCAACGTTCGTAATAATCGGGCTGTTATACGGATCCCATTCGAACATGCTGTCGCCCTTCTTGACGGTAGCGTTGTTCTCGACGTGCATGATAGCACCGTACGGAATCTGGTAACGGCCCTTGTTGATGCCGGTATTGTCAAAGATAACGAGTTCGCCCATACGGGAGACGACGACCTTCTGGCCTTCGTGTTCAACCGTTTCGACCTGTTCGAGTTCGACGCGGCCATCGACAATAGCCTTCTTGTCGCTTTCGACAGTCAAACGGGAAGAAGCACCACCGATATGGAACGTACGGAGGGTAAGCTGCGTACCCGGTTCACCGATGGACTGTGCTGCAAGCACGCCGACCGCTTCGCCGAGGTCAACCGGACGACCGGAAGCCAACATACGGCCATAGCACTTGGCGCAAACGCCCGTCTTGGAATCGCAAGTGAGCACGGAGCGCATCTTGATGTGTTCAAGACCCGTAGCAGAAATCTTCGGGAGGTCGCGTTCAGTCACGAGTTCGCCAGCCTTCACGATCACTTCGCCCGTCACCGGGTGCTTGATGTCTTCGACCGGGGCGCGACCGAGCAAACGTTCTTCAAGAGGAATGACAGTATCGTCACCGTCCTTGAATGCGGAAACTTCGATACCATTCGTCGTACCGCAGTCCGGTTCGGTAATCACGAGGTCCTGGCCCACGTCAACGAGACGACGGGTAAGGTAACCAGCGTCAGCCGTCTTAAGAGCGGTATCAGCAAGACCCTTACGAGCACCGTGAGACGAAATGAAGTATTCCATCACGTTCAAGCCTTCACGGAAGCAGGACTTAATCGGGTTTTCAATAACTTCCTGACCACCGAGCTGCTTGATCGGCTTCTGCATCAAACCACGCATACCGGACAGCTGCTTAATCTGTTCACGGCTACCACGAGCGCCGGAGTCAGCCATCATATAGACCGGGTTGAAACCGTCACGGTCGTGAGAGAGCAAATCCCACTGCTTTGCAGCAACGTCGGACGTCGTCTTGGACCACACGTCAATCGTCTGGTTATAACGTTCACCGTCGGTAATGACACCGTCTTCGTAAAGGGCGCGAATCTTGGAAACCTGTTCGGCAGCCTTGTCGAGCATTTCCTGCTTTTCCTTCGGAATCACCATTTCGGCGATAGCCACGGAGGAACCAGCACGCGTTGCCCACTTGTAACCGTTGGCCTTGAGGTCGTCGAGGTAATCGACAGTCACGCGGTTGCCGGTACGACGATAGAGGTCGTCGATGGACTTCGCAATGACCTTCTTACCGAAGGTTTCGTTGGCGTAGCCAAGCGCTGCCGGAACGAATTCGTTGAAGATGATACGGCCGACAGTCGTCTTGATGACGTTGTCTTCCTTGAGCGTGAGGAACTTGACCTTTTCGCCTGCCTTGACATTGACTTCGATATTGCCATTGTCATCGGCCATTTCGCGAACGCAGGTGCAATCCTTTTCGACAGCGCCCATGTAAATCTTGCGACCGGCCTTGAGCTTGAGATAGACGTTCGCGTTCAAATCGACAGCGCCGTTTTCGTAAGCGCGGATAGCTTCGGCAGCATCGTAGAAGTGCATGCCTTCGCCCTTGCGGTTCGGACGCGGCTTGGTCAGGTAGTAGAGCCCTAGCACGATGTCCTGGCCCGGCACAGCGATCGGCTGACCGGAAGCCGGGTGCAAAATGTTGTTCGAAGAAAGCATCAACACGCGGCATTCGAGCTGAGTTTCGAAGCTAAGCGGAAGATGCACAGCCATCTGGTCACCGTCGAAGTCAGCGTTGAAAGCCGTACAGACGAGCGGGTGGAGACGAATCGCGTTACCTTCGATGAGCTTCGGATAGAACGCCTGGATACCCAAGCGGTGAAGCGTCGGAGCACGGTTCAACATGACCGGGTGGTCTTCAATAATTTGTTCAAGAATGTCCCAAACTTCCGGACGTTCTGCGTCAACGTACTTCTTTGCAGACTTGAGCGTATAAACGATGCCTTCTTCTTCCAAACGCTGGATGATGAACGGCTTGTAAAGTTCGAGAGCCATGCGCTTCGGGAGACCGCACTGGTGCATGCGAAGTTCCGGTCCCACGACAATCACGGAACGGCCGGAATAGTCCACACGCTTACCGAGGAGGTTCATACGGAAGCGGCCCTGCTTACCCTTGAGGAGTTCGGCGAGGCTCTTAAGCGGACGTGCAGAACCTGCACGAGCGGTGCGTCTGCCGCAGTCGAACAGCTGGTCAACAGCTTCCTGCAACATACGCTTTTCGTTGCAGAGAATCACGTTAGGGGCACGGATGTCGATGAGCTTTTTCAAGCGGTTGTTGCGGTTGATGACGCGACGATAAAGTTCGTTCAAGTCAGACGTTGCGAAACGGCCACCTTCGAGCGGAACGAGCGGACGAAGATCCGGCGGAATCACCGGAAGAACGTCGAGAATCATCCAGGACGGCTGGTTTGCGAGCAAACGAGCTTCGCTCGGATAGCGGTGACGGAATTCTTCGTAAGCATCGGCAAGCACAAAGTCTTCGTGCTTGGATTCGTAATCGACCTTGAATTCGGCGACAGCTTCGGCAAGACCCTTGAGCCAAGCCTTGCTGGAATCGCGGGACGGGTCCGGATTCTTGTAATAGCTCTTGAAGCTTTCCATCTGGGACTTCTTGAAAGCTTCGACGACCTTGAGGCGCTTCACGGCATCGTCCTGCTTGGTCTTCGACTTGGAAGTAGCCTGCAAGCGGAGTTCTTCGGAGAGCTTGGTCAAATCGACGCGGTCGAGGAGCTGCTTGATAGCAGAAGCACCCATCTTGGCTTCGAATTCGCGTCCTTCGGCAACGAGGTCCTGATACTGGGCTTCGTCAATGAGGGAATTCGGTTCGAGGTCGGTCGTACCCGGATCAATCACCACGTACTTTTCGTAGTAGATGATATGGTCGAGGTCCTTGGTATTGAGGTTGAGGAGTGCACCGATGACGCACGGCTGGTTACGCACGAACCAGGTGTGGGTCAGAGGAATAGCAAGTTCGATGTGGCCCATGCGTTCGCGACGGACCTTGGAGTGAGTCACTTCGACGCCGCAACGGTCGCAGATGACGCCCTTGTAGCGGATGCGCTTGAACTTACCGCAGTTGCATTCCCAGTTCTTAACCGGTCCAAAGATCTTTTCGCAGAAAAGACCATCCTTTTCAGGCTTGAAGGAACGGTAGTTAATCGTTTCCGGCTTTGTCACTTCGCCATAGGACCAGTAACGGATCAGGTCCGGGGAGGCGAGATGAATAGAAATGTCGCCAAACTGTTCAGTCATTTCTTCAGCCATAATTACTTGTCTCCAGTGGTCTCAATGTCGAGACCCAAAGAATGAACTTCGCGAATCATAACATTGAAGGATTCAGGGATACCCGGCTTCGGAGTATTCTGACCCTTGACAATGGCGTCATAGACCTTGGAACGGCCCTGCACATCGTCAGACTTGACGGTGAGGAGTTCCTGCAACGTGTAAGCAGCACCGTAAGCTTCCATAGCCCACACTTCCATTTCACCGAAGCGCTGGCCACCGAACTGGCTCTTACCGCCAAGAGGCTGTTGCGTCACGAGAGCGTAGCTACCGATAGAACGTGCGTGAATCTTGTCGTCGACCAAGTGACCGAGCTTGAGGTAGTACATGTAACCGATGGTCACCGGGTTGAGGAGAGCTTCGCCGGTCTTGCCGTCGTAAAGCTTAGCCTTACCGATAATCTTGTTGTTTTCCGGATCCATTTCGTAGTTCACGATCGGGTTCTTCTGGTAAGCCTTTTCGAGTTCCTTGCAGATGTCCTCGAACTTCGCACCGTCGAACACAGGAGTCGTCACCTTGAAGCCAAGCGTCTTTGCAGCCCAGCCCAAGTGAACTTCAAGCACCTGACCGATGTTCATACGGGAAGGCACGCCCAGCGGGTTCAGAAGAATCTGGAGCGGACGGCCGTCTTCAGTGAACGGCATGTCTTCGACCGGGACGATTCTCGAAACGACACCCTTGTTACCATGGCGACCAGCCATCTTGTCACCGATGGAGAGGCAACGCTTCTTCGCGATATAGACCTTGACGCACTTGAGCACGCCCGGCTTGAGTTCGTCACCCTTCGTGACCTTGTCGATTTCCTTTTCCATCGTGCGGGTAAGGGTATCGAGGTTGTCGCGAGCGACGAGAACGAGAGAAAGTACCTTGTCCTGGAGGTCATCGTCATCCACGACGAACGTGGAGAGCGGAGAAACCTTCGTCACGTCGATGAACTTGAGGTTCTGTTCGTTGTAAGTCTGGCCTTCACGGATGAGGAGTTCGTGAGTTTCGTTGTCCATGACCTTGCCAGCGGACTTACCGGCGAGGAGGTCGAACAAGTGTTCACGGCATGCATCCTTGATGCGATCAATCTGGCTCTGGAAATTCATGCGAATTTCTTCGATGGTTTCCTGATCCTTTTCCTTGCTCTTCTTGTCGGCCTTGTCCTTCTTGCTGAAGATACGGGTTTCGAGCACGACGCCCTTCATTCCCGGAGGAGCCTTGAGGGAAGAGTCACGCACATCGCCGGCCTTTTCACCGAAGATGGCACGGAGCAAACGTTCTTCCGGAGTGAGTTCGGTTTCGCCCTTCGGAGTCACCTTACCGACGAGGATATCGTCCGGGCCGACTTCGGCACCGACGCGGATCACGCCGTTTTCGTCGAGATTACGGAGAGCGTCTTCACCGACGTTCGGAATTTCGCGAGTCAATTCTTCCGGACCGCGCTTGGTATCGCGGACTTCGAGTTCATATTCTTCAATGTGGATAGAAGTGAACGTGTCCTTGATAGCGAGTTCTTCGGAAATAATGACAGCGTCTTCGTAGTTGTAACCGTTCCACGGGAGGAAGCCGATGAGGATGTTCTTACCGAGAGCGAGTTCGCCATGGTCGGTAGAAACACCGTCAGCCAAGACGTCACCGACCTTCACAAAGTCGCCCACGTTCACAATCGGCTTCTGGTTGATGCAGGAATCCTGGTTGGAACGTTCGAACTTGCGGAGCGTGTATTCGTCAATCGGATCCTTGCCGAGGAATTCATAGTTTTCACCGAGACCGGTAAGCGGCTCGAATACGCCGTTCACCATGTTGCCACGCTGCACAGTGATGTTGCGAGCGTCAACGAAAGTCACGCGACCGTCGTGCTTGGCACGGACGACCGTACCCGAGTCGAGAGCGGCGCGGCGTTCGAGGCCAGTACCCACGACCGGAGCTTCGGCGCGGAGCAGAGGCACAGCTTGGCGCTGCATGTTGGAACCCATCAAAGCACGGTTAGCGTCGTCGTGTTCGAGGAACGGAATAAGACCAGCTGCGACAGACACGATCTGCATCGGGGCCACGTCCATGAGGTCGATGCGTTCGGTTTCGTCGTCGCCAATCGCGATGGAGTCCTGCTTCATCAAGTGCGGGTATTCGCTCTTGTCGCGGACGATGACGTAGCCGTCCATGTCGCCCTTGAAGCGGTTGTCATCATCGAGTTCGGTAGAAGCCGGAGCCACCTTGAAAGCGTCTTCTTCGTCAGCGGTGAGGTAAGTGATATAGTCGGAAACGACCTGTTCCACGACATCGCCCACCTGTTCGTAGTCAGCAGTACCGTCAAAGTCATCAAGAGCGAAGCCGTTCTTGTGATAAGTAACGTTGCCTTCGGCATCCTTGATTGCAAATACCTTGTTCACGAAACCTTCGAACAATTCGCGCTGGCGGTTGTCGAGGTTCAAGCGAACCGTGTCGATTTCCTTCTGGGTGAGTTCCAGTTCCACAAAGAGATGCGGATCATGGACAAAGCCCTTGAAGATACCGAAATGCCACTTCTCTTCCGGGAAGAAGCACTTGTTGCCCTGAGCATCCTTGAATTCGATGAGGCCCACGATACGGTACGGAGTCTCGATAAAGCCGAAGTGGTTCACCACGGCGTAAGATGCGAGGGAGTTGATAAGACCGATGTTCGGACCTTCCGGAGTTTCAATCGGGCAGAGGCGGCCATAGTGCGTGTAGTGAACGTCACGGACTTCGAAGCCTGCACGTTCACGGGTAAGACCACCAGGACCGAGAGCGGAGAGACGACGCTTGTGAGTAAGTTCAGAAAGCGGGTTCATCTGGTCCATGAACTGGGACAACTGGCTCTGGCC
>NZ_JAFWOM010000122.1 GCF_017545445.1 Fibrobacter sp. | reverse complement strand
TCCATGCAAGAATTTGTTTCAGCGGTTATCGAGTGAGGGTCACACCCGTTCCCATCCCGAACACGGAAGTTAAGCCTCAGATCGCCGATGGTACCTGGCCCTCGGGTCCGGGAGAGTAGGTCGCCGCTGGATTCACGCCCCCTTGACGGTAAACCGTCGAGGGGGCTTTTTCGTTTTGCCGTCATCCGCCCGCGATTGTCATCCCGGCCCTAAGGTCCCTGAGCTTGTCGAAGGGCCGGGACCGGCTTACACTGTACCCATCGCAGATACGTTTCCCCTCGCGTTCCTAACCTGTAATCCCTATAATCAAACCCCTAACAGTTACTGGATCCTTCCGCCTTCGGCATCAGGATGACGCAAAGGAGCGAATCCCATTGCGGACGCGTTTCCCCTTTGCGGACACGCTCCCGCCTGCGCTTGTCATCCCGGACTTGTTCCGGGACCTGCTTGCACTGCACCCATCGCAGATACGGTTCCCCTCGCGTTGTCATCTCCGCTTTGTTTCGGGGCTGTTTATATGCTTTTGCGTGCAACGCATTCATTTATATAACAACGTTGAGGCGGATTTTATCCACCTTGACGTTGTTTTTTTGATTTATTAAAAATGAAGTTGCAACTGTAGCTTTAATGGCTACACCTTCACATTGAAGTATTCGATTTCGGGGTGGCTGATGTAGAGGCCGCTTACGGAGGCTTGCGGGTACATGGCGCCATTTTCGGTGAGGCTGATACCAACGCTGTTGAAATCGATGAGCTTTGCTACGTTGAAAATTTCCTTGATGTTCGGGAGCACGGGGTAACCGACAGCTGGGCGGATGCCCTTCCAACCGTTGTTATGTTCGAGTTCCTGGCTTAAGTATTCTGCACCTGCTTCGGCGAGGCGGTCGGCGACAGTCTGCATGAGGAGAACGTCGTAATCGCTGCCGCCCTGTTCGGCTTTCAGCTTTTCCAAACGCTTGACGAACGTATTGCTCATGGTCACTGCGAATGCACCGACGATGTCGCGGAACACGTCCTTGCCTGCGGGGGATGCGAAAACGCTTGCGGTATTTGCGTTTGCCGGAGCAACGTAGTCGCAGAGCGCAAGGCAAGTGCCTTCGGGGTTCTGCTGGCGTGCGGTCGAGACTTCGATGAGGTCAGCATCTGTGCCTGTGCGGCCCGTGTTGAAGATGACGGACTTTTCTGTACCGGCAGCTGGGTAAAATGCCTGAACAGCGCGGAGGGAGTATTCAGACTTTGTGAGCGACTTGATGAGTGCTTCGGCATCGGCCTTGAGCTTTTTCGCTTCTTCTTCTTCGGGCTTGATTTTCCAAGTGAAGAAGAAGTATTCCCAGCTGATTAGTGGAATGATTTTTTCGATAGGAATCGGCGGGAGCTTGCTTTCGCCCATGAACGGCGGCTGTACCGGCTGGTATTTGCTCCAGTCGTATTGGAAACGGCGTTCTTCCGGTGTAGAGGCGGCTGCGGCCATGGCGTTTGCGGCTTCGGTCTTGATGCCGTTTTGCTTGTCGCGGATGCGCTGTTGCTCCTCGCGGTTTTCTTGAATCGTTTGTTCGCGGGTGGCGGGGTCGAGCAATTTCTGGGCGAGGCCCGGATTGCTGGCGGCGTCGCGCACATGGAAAACAGGGCCGTCATAGCACGGGGCAATTTTCACGGCGGTATGCGTGGGCGAGGTTGTGGCGCCACCGACAATAATTGGGATGCGCTGACCGGCAGCCTGCATGGCCTTTGCGACTGTACACATTTCTTCGAGAGACGGCGTAATAAGACCGGAGAGGCTCAAGATATCCGCTTTGTTTTCAATCGCGGCTTTGACGATGACATCTTCGGGAACCATCACACCGAGGTCAACCATTTCGTAACCATTACAGGCCATAATCACGGACACGATGTTCTTGCCGATGTCATGCACGTCGCCCTTGACGGTCGCGATGACAATCTTGCCACGGCTTGCGGCGTTTGCGTCCTTGCCCGCTTCGATGTAAGGCTGCAAGATTTCTACGGCCTTCTTCATGGTGCGTGCGGTTTTCACGACTTGCGGGAGGAACATCTTGCCTTCGCCGAAGAGACGGCCGACTTCGTTCATGCCGTCCATCAGCGGGCCGGAGATGATTCCGACGGGGCTATCGCCACGGTTGATGAGTTCCATCAGGTCGGGCTGTAGTGTTGTAGAAGTTCCCTTGAGGAGCGCTTCTTGCAAGCGTTCTTCGGGCGTGGTGGGCTTGGTGTCGGCGGCGCTTTCACCTGCGTCCGCGGAACTTGTACCTGTGCCTGTGCTCATGGCGAAAATCGCTTTCGGATCGTATTTGGTGCCCGCTTCCTTGGCGGCTGCGGCGGCCGCAGTCATGCGGCTTGCGATTTCGATGAGTGCTTCGCTGGCATCCGGTTCCGTATTGAAGATAACTTCGGTAATTGCCATGCGGAGTTCCAGCGGAATCGTCTTGTATTCGACTATCGCGCTCGGGTTCATAATCGCCATGCCCATGCCGTTCGGAATGGCATAATGCAGGAACGTTGTGTGCATGGATTCGCGCAAGTAGTTGTTGCCACGGAATGCGAACGAAAGGTTCGAAAGACCACCCGAGATACGGACGCCGGGGAGGTTGTCCATAATCCAGCGGACGGCGCGGATAAAGTCAATGGCATAGGCGTTGTGTTCTGCCATGCCGGTAGCGACTGTCAAAACGTTCGGGTCGTAAATGATATCGGACGGGTCGAAGTGAAGCTGCTTCACCATGATATCATAAGCGCGGGACGCAATTTGTACGCGACGTTCGTAGTTTGTGGCCTGACCTTCTTCGTCGAAGAGCATCACAATCACGGCTGCACCGAGGCGCTTCACGGTAAGTGCATGTTCGATAAACGCTTTTTCGCCCATCTTGAGCGAAATCGAGTTCACGATGCTCTTACCTTGGATGCACTTGAGGCCTTCTTCGATGACTTCAAAGCGGGAGCTATCGACCATGATAGGCACGCGGCTTACAGCAGGGTCGGATGCAATCAAGTTCAAGAACGTACGCATTTCGGCGGTGGCATCGAGGAGACCGTCGTCCATGTTGACGTCAATGACGTCGGCACCGTCATCGACTTGCTTACGGGCGATGTCGAGGGCTTCTTCGTAATTCTTCTCGTTGATGAGGCGGAGGAACTTCTTGGAGCCCGCGACGTTGCAACGTTCGCCGACCTTCACGAAATCATCGGCGTTACAGCTGTCGGCACCATTGCTCGGACGAACCTGTTCTCTGAACAACGGTTCCAAACCTGCGAGACGGAGACGCGGGCAAGTGACGTACTTGGGCGCGGGTTCACGGCGCTTGTAGTCGGCCGGGAGTTCGTCCAGCATTTTGCGCATTGCGGCGATGTGTTCTGGAGTCGTACCACAGCAACCGCCAATCATATTCACGAGCTTGTCGTCCAGATAAACGCGCATCAGGCGCACCATGTCTTCGGGCGTGTCATCGTAACCGCCGAACTGGTTCGGAAGACCTGCGTTCGGATGGCAGCTGAGGTAGCACGGAGCAATGGCTCCCATGCGGCGGAGGTACGGCACCATGCCATCTGCGCCGAGACCACAGTTTAAGCCGATGGAAAGCGGGTGCATGTGCATCACGCTCACGGCGAAAGCTTCGACCGTCTGGCCCGAAAGTGTACGGCCGGAGGCATCGCTCACGGTCATCGAGAGCATGACTTCGATCGGCTTGATATCTGCTGGTAAGGTCCCTGAGCCTGCCGAAGGGCCTGCTGCTTTGGCGGCTTCAATGCGGGCGTCATTTGCCTTGCTGTATGCGCTGAGGGCAGCCTTCGCGTTCAACGTATCAAAAATCGTTTCAATGAGGATGGCGTCAACGCCTTCTTCCATGAGCACGGAAATTTGTTCCAAATACGCATCTTCGAGTTCATCAAATGTGATGGCGCGGCTAGCCGGGTCGTTCACGTCTTCGCTCATGGAAAGCATCTTGCTTGTGGGGCCGACGTCGCCCAGAATATAGACCTTGCGACCGTATTTCTTGAAGCCTTCTTCGGCGGCCTGCTTCGCGATTTTCACGGAAGCGCGGTTCATCTCCGCGATGCGGTGTTCCTGATGGTATTCGTGCTGGCTCACGCGCTGGCTCGAAAACGTGTTCGTCGTGAGACAATCCACACCTGCATCCACGTAGCGACGCTGGATGTCGAGAATGATGTCGGGCTTTTCGATGGAGAGCATGTCGTTGTTGGCGCCCTTGATCCCGTAAGTCTGGATAACAGAGCCCATGCCGCCATCGAGCAGCATCATCTTTGATTCGAACGCTTCGCGAAGAGTCATTTTAAATTCCGTGTTTAAAATTCGAATTTATGCGTATATTTGTTTTTATGCATAAAAATAGAAAATGCATGGAATGCTGTCATGGGTGGTGAAGGTGGAATAGTCATAATTACATATCTTTTTGAAGTACCGAGTTTTTTTTCGGCGGTTCGGTCTTAGCTCTTCGTTGGAAGACTTTTTGTGCTGCATGCAAACAATGCACAGACTAGTTTTGGCTTTGATAGGCTAGGTTTCTTTTTTTATCCTACTTGTAAAAAATTATATTACGAGTATGAAATCCTTTACTCAATTTTTTTCTGGGTGTGCCGTAGCAATTTACGGACGGGTTTCTAAGTCATCCTCTCCATGCAAATTTTTTAACAAGACTGTTTGACGCATAATTGTATGAAAAAAATATCCCTATTAACTTTGTTTCCCCTTATTCTCCTTTTCAATGCTTGTGGCGATGAAACGACGGAAAACATTACACAAGTGAACATGGCTATGGAAGTACTATCTTCGGCGAAGAACCTTCCGAAGTGTACTAAAGACAACGAAGGCGAGCAGGCTTTTGTGAAAGGTGAAAAATCGGCACGAGTCTGCATTGATGGCGAATGGATTTCTGTTGCTGGAGGTTATTCGTGTACTACAAAGGAACTTAAGGACAAAAGCGGTATTAAGATTATTTGTAATGGCGATAGCATTGGCGTTGTGAAAAACGGGGCTAAGGGAGATGCTGGTGCCGATGGTAAGGATGGTAAAAATGGGACTAATGGAAAGAACGGAACCGATGGCAAACAGGGTGCAAAGGGAGATACCGGTGCTCCTGGCGTGGGCTGCTCCGTCACAAGTCTGACGGATTCGGCGGTGACCATCAAGTGCGGCACTGACTCGTTTACGATGTCGATGCGCGGCTCGAACGGAAACGGCGGTGCAGCTAATACAAGTGTTGTTGATACGAACGAAGTTTATGAAATCGAGAATGCGAGCATCCGTGGTGTGTCGCAGAAGGGACCGTTCGTGAAGGGCGCAACGGTGACGGCGTTTGAATTGGACGGGAGCAAGTCGCTGTTGCAAACGGGCCGTACTTTCAGCGGGACAATTTCTCAGGATGATGGTCGTTTCAATATGAGCAACGTAACTCTCAAGTCAAGTTTTGTTCGCTTGTCGGCAAACGGCTACTATCGTAACGAGGTGACTGGCAAACGTTCCGCATCCCCGATAACATTGAACGCGGTGACTGACCTTTACGCTCGCAATACGGTGAATGTGAACTTGTTGACGCATTTGGAATTTGACCGCGTGGCAGAACTTTTACGCAAAGGTGCTGGAACGCTTAATATCAAGAAGGCCAAAAAGCAGGCTGAACGTGAAATTTTCAACGCATTCCATATTGACGCTACAGGCTTTGGTTATTCTGAAGATTTGGATGTATTCGGCAAGACGGAGGCTGATGCGGCATTGCTTGCGATTTCGATTCTGTTGCAAGGTGACCGCAGCGAAGCCGAACTCACGGAACTATTGACAAGTTGCAGCATTGATCTGAGTTCTGACAGCACGTGGGATGACCTCTCGAAAAGGGCTGAAATTGCGGATTGGGCGGCGACGGTTGACTCTTCTGTGGCTGATTCTGCAAGTCAGTTGGCGAAGTTCCGCAAAAATGTCAAGGATTGGAATCTTTCCGACTCTGTGCCTGATTTTGAAAAGTTTATTCGCAGATTTTGGAGCGAAGAACTTGGACTTGGTGTGTGCGGAGACGATGTTCCTGTAGGAACGGTAAAATGGGTGTCGAATAAGAAATCTAAAAAGTATTATGCCAAGAGTTTCACCGACACAACTAATAAAAATCGCTTTATCTGTGATGATGCGAGCCGGTTCAGATGGCGTGCGGCGACAGACATTGAAAAGGATACTTATCAATGGAAAGCTGGTGAAAATGGTGAACTTAAAAAAGGACAAATCAACAGTAACATTTATTACATCTATGACTCTAGTAAAAAAGCTTGGCGATATGCAACTACTTTAGAAAAAGATACTTACAAAAGAACCTGTACAAAAGATGGAACGTTATTCTCTGGCAACGTTACAGATTCTATGTATGTGTGTGATGCGGGGAAGTTCAGGGTTGCAAATAAAAAACTGGAAATTGAACTGAATCGGGGCTGCGTGAGTTATTTTATGAACAAATCCGATACTTTAGTACTGCATTCGTCTTATACTTGTACACCTGATGGGTGGGTGTATGATTCTGTGAATGTGATTACAGATCCTCGTGACAAGCAGGTTTATAAAACCATCAAGATAGGTTCGCTGTATTGGATGGCCGAAAACTTGAATTACAAAACGGAAAATAGTTATTGTTACAATGATTCTGTGGAATACTGTGCCAAGTACGGTAGGCTTTATACATGGGCGGCAGCGAAATTGGCTTGCCCGAGTGGCTGGCATTTGCCGAGCCGAGCTGAATGGGATAATCTATTTACTGCCGTTGGCGGGGGTGCTACAGCGGGAAAAATTCTCAAGTCGCAGACGGGCTGGGTGAATGACGGAAACGGCACGGATGGTGTTGGCTTTATGGGGCTTCCTGCGGGCTATAGTATCATCGGTTCTTCTGGTAACGTTGGCGAAATCACGCTCTTTTGGAGTTCTTCGGAACTCGATAGCAGTGATGCGTACGATATGTTCCTATCTGAAAAACTCGATGATGCGAATTTGGACGTTAGCAATAAGAACTACGCTTTTTCTGTCCGTTGTGTGCAGGACTAGGCGTAAAATCGGTTTTGTAAAAAATTATATTACGATTCTGATAATCTGAGGATGATCTTATGAATAAAATAACCCTCTTGACTTTGCTTTTCCTTGCATTCCTTTTCATTGCCTGTGGCGAGGAAACGACGGAAAACATTACCCAAGTCAACCAGATGGCTATGGAAGTAGTCTCTTCGGCAAAGAACCTTCCGAAGTGTACTAAAGACAACGAAGGCGAACAGGCTTTTGTGAAGGGTGAAAAATCGGCACGAGTTTGTGTCGATGGCGAATGGATTTCTGCAGCTGGCGACTATTCGTGTACGACAAAGGAACTCAAAGACAAGAGCGGCGTGAAAATTATTTGCGGCGGTGATTCCGTCGGAGTTGTGCTGAACGGGAAAAACGGCACCAACGGCAAGGATGGAAAAGACGGTGCGACAGGTGAAGCCGGAAAAGATGGCAAGAACGGTTCAGGCTGCTCGGTTGTGACGCTAGCCGACAAATCCGGTCTTAAGGTTATTTGCGGTGGCGATTCCGTGGGTGTTGTACTAAACGGCAAGCAGGGTGAACAAGGTCTGCAAGGCGAAAAGGGCGATCCCGGTAAACAGGGTGAAAAGGGAGATCCTGGCAAGGATGGTAATGATGGCGCTGGTTGTTCCGTTGCTAGCCAGACGGATTCTACGGTGACAATCAAGTGCGGCGCTGATTCGTTTACGATGTCGTTGCGAGGTTCGAACGGAAACGGTAGCTCGGATACAAGCGGTATTGATACGAGCGGAGTTTATGAAATCGAAAATGCGAGTATCAGCGGCGTGTCGCAGAAGGGGCCATTCGTGAAGGGGGCTTCGGTGACGGCGTTTGAACTGGACGGCAGCAAGTCGCTGTTGCAGACGGGGCGCACTTTCAGTGGGACAATTTCTCAGGACGATGGTCGTTTCAATATGAGCAATGTGACGCTTAAGTCCAGTTACGTTCGCTTGTCGGCAAACGGCTACTATCGTAACGAGGTGACTGGCGAACGTTCGGTGTCTCCGATAACGCTGAATGCGGTGACAGATCTTTACGCCCGCAATACGGTGAACGTGAACTTGTTGACGCATTTGGAATATGACCGCGTGGCGGAATTATTGCGTAAGGGGGGCGGAACGCTTAACATCAAGAAAGTCAAGAAACAGGCCGAAAAGGAAATTTTCAATGCGTTCCATATTGACGCTACAGGCTTTGGCTATTCAGAAGATCTGGATGTGTTTGGAAAGACGGAGGCCGATGCGGCCTTGCTTGCAATTTCTATCCTGTTGCAGGGCGACCGCAGCGAAGCTGAACTTACGGAATTGCTGACCGATTTTAGCACCGATTTCAGTACTGACAGTTCTTGGGACGATTTGGCGAAGCGTGCGGAAATTGCTGATTCTGCCTTGAGCAAGGATGCACAGGGCAAGTTTGCAACCTATCGTAGCAACGTGGAAGGCTGGGGACTTTCTACAGGTTTCGTGCCGCATTTTGAAAAGTATATTCGCAGGTTCGTTAGTGTCGAAAACGGCCTCGGTGTGTGTGGCGATGATGTTGCCGTGGGAACGGTGAAGAACGTGTCGAATAAGAACTCCAAGAAGTATTATGCGACTACTTATACGGATGTAAGCAATACAGCAGTCCGCTTTATTTGCGCAAATGCGGATAGTGCCAAGTGGCGTGTGGCGACGGATATCGAAAAGGATACAATGGACTGGGCTAAAGAATTTAAAAATGCTAAGGATGGCGATGTCCATAACGGCAAGGTGAATACAAATAAAACGTATGTTTATGAAAACAAGAACTGGCGTAAGGGAACGGATGTTGATAGTCTGATTGGTAAGGGGTGCGTGACATTCCGTCAAGATACTGTAGCCTTAGCGCCAAACAAGAATTGGTATAAGTGTGTGAATCAAACATGGCGTGCGGCAACTGACATTGAAAAAGATACGGCAACTTGGGGGCACAAGTTTGTCGAGGGAACTGTCCGTAATGGTCGCGTAAATTCGAACTTGACTTACGTTTATCAGAACAATAATTGGCGGCTTGGGACGGACTTGGATAGTTTACTTGTGAAGGCGGAAGGCAAGGCTTGTCTTATAAATGGCGATACTTCAACCGTCAAGTATAATGATGTCTATTACGTTTGTACGGCGCAGCCGAGCGGCAATGTGCCGCGCAAGTGGGTGGTTGCTCCTGACATCTACAACGATACCTATGAGTCACGAGATGGTTGCTCGAAAAATGGCAAGTATGGCGACGGTACGATTCTTGTGGGTCGTGTGAATAAGGAAAAGAAGTATGTTTGCGACAATGGTGAATTCAGGATGGCTGACAGTACGGAAATTAGTTGGAATAGGGGATGTAACAGCTACATTTATGGCGCAAGCATGATGTTTGACGGACAAAAATCTTATGATAAGTGTAGTGAAAAGGGGTGGGAGTATGATTTTGAAAATTTGAACAAGGGTACGATAAAGTATGGCGGAAAAACTTATAAAACAATTGGCATTAGGACTCAGATTTGGATGGCGGAGAACCTAAACTATGAAGTCGATGGTCAAAGTTTCTGTTACAACAATTCTGCCGACAGCTGCGCAAAGTACGGAAGGCTCTATACATGGGCTGCGGCGGTGGGCAAGTCCGAAGAGGATTGTGGCTACGGCAAGACCTGCGGACTTTCCGGCAAGGTTCGTGGTGTATGTCCTGAAGGCTGGCATCTGCCCAACAGAAATGAGTGGAACATCCTGTATTCTGCTATCGGAAACAGCCCCTACGCGATGCAAGCGAAGGGTGTGGCGGACTGGCCCGATGCGACCGATGCCTACGGATTCTCCGCTCTCCCGGCTGGCTACGGTCACCTTGGTAGCTTCTACAGCATTGGCACCAGTGCCCTCTTCTGGAGTTCTACTGAGGGCATTGCTGGCGCTAACGACTGGATTGTGAGTGTGAGCAAAGCGTTCTTCAACGATAACGAGACTAAGAACTACGGTATTTCAGTCCGTTGTGTAAAGGATTAACTTGAAATAAATTAACATAGGGACAGAATGATGTCATATACAATTCAATGTACGATTACAAAATTGTCTTCCGATGGTTCTGTGGTAGTAAAAGGCTGTGAGGGCTTTTTTCTTAAAAAGGATGGAACTGAATACAATGTTTTTGTTGATGGGATGAATGCCCGATTGCAAAAAACTCCATCGAAATTGGGGAAGGAAAATAATTGGGGTGAATGGGAATTCGCTCTTCTTCGTGATGCCGTTTCTAATAATAAAAAAGTTGAATTGTTGGTTTCCGATGATTTGAAAATAGAGTCCGTTTCAATAATTGCCTAATTTTTGTACACTATTATGGACAAATAAATGAAATCCTTTCCAGAAACAGTCTTGTTCATAGGTGCTGGCGCTACAGCCCAGCTGGGAATGCCACAGAGTGATTCTCAGTCGAAATTTTTTAGGGCTCTTGTTGAACCTGGGCATGGTAGATGTCTAGAGGATGTTTTCGCGGATTATAATTTCGAATCTCGCGATCTTGAAGTAATGATTGCTTTTATCCGATTTTTGGGTGATAATTTAGAGAAAAATTGGTGTGTCGTTGAAGACGAAGATGTGAAAAATGCTCGCGTCGTCTTTGGAAACGATGCTGACGAAAAATTGCTCCGCAGTCGAGTCATGGAGCTTCGCCGCGAATATGATTGGAATGCACTAAAGCAGATCATTAAGGTTTGTCCGCACGACAAAATTGAGGATAATCTTATCCGCGATGTTTATACCATGATTGATATGAAACTTCGCGACAAGCAGGGTATTACGGTGACCGTGAAAAACGGCGACACCGTTCTTATCGAACCGGGGCGACTCCCCAAGGCTCGCAATTGCCTAATCTTGTTTACAAATATCTTGTTTGCTAACGCTTGGTATAGACTTTCTAAAGGAAAAAATGCAGAACAGTTTCAGAAGTATGTGGCTTTTAATGAAACTGTAGCGAAAATAATGCAAAAGGAAGGTAGGCAATTTGCTGACAAATATGGTGATTTTACCAAGCCTGCCTTCTATAATTTTTCGAATGCCATCATCACACTCAATTTTGAAACGGTTTTTTTGTGGCTTCTGTTTAATGCGAACCGCAAGGTGAATAGTAATGGTTTCTATCTGCCGCAGACCTCACAAAAAATGGAACAGTGGCTTTTTTTCGGAGTGTCTGGTAAAAGTCGTAAAATTTCGGATAAGTCAGAAGCTCGCTCTGTTGACAAATTTTCTTATTCTCAGGACGAGACCTCGGTTTTTCGCAATAACGAATGTCGGGTATCCGGTTCTCCGATATGGCGTATCGGATCATTCTTCTTTGCACATGGTTGCTGTAACTGGCGCGAGTGCCCTTCATGTGGCCGCATGATGTATTATTTGGGGGACGAATGGGGTTATAATTCCAAACATTTAAATCCTCCGTTTCCTGTTCCTTTGTTCGAAAATGTTGATTTTAACCGAACCGAAAAGGAGAAAGAATGGAAAAAACGTCTCCGTTACGATTCTCTTGAGTGTATCAGCTGTAGTGCCGAAACGATTGCAAGTGACGCTCCGATGATTATGCAGACGATGATTAAGGGCATGCCCACATCATTTTTGGATGAAGTTCAGCGCGAGTCACGCGTGTTACTCCGTAAGGCTCGCCATATTGTTCTGTTTGGTTATCAGTTGCCGCCTGATGATGTTCTTTGGCAGGAGGCTTTTTCAGAGGCTGTCCGTTGTCGCAAGGGTACGGATGACGAAGCCTTTTGTACGGTAGTGGTCGGGTACTTGGGTGAAAAACGTTGGATTCAGGGGGATGAGATGATGGCTTTCGTTAAAAAACATCGCTATTCTAGCGATGCTGCGTCACTGGGTGTGAAAGCGATTATAAATGCGGTTGCTATTTTTGGCGAGAACCGTGTTCGAGCCTATTGCGGAGGAATTCCTGATGTGTGGGGAAATGCAAGCGAAAGCGAAGTTCGTGAAATTCTTTATCCGAGTTGGGTAAATTGGCAAGGAACGAGGCTGGAGTAGCTGGATTATGGATCAGTTTTCCGTGCAGCACGACATAAGCTTAAACATACACCAATCGGGAGTTGTCTCCCGATGTGCAATGTCGTTTTTTGAACAATGCAAATTATTTCTTTTTTTGCCATTGCTCCATGGACAGTTTTATAAAATGTTCAGCCTCTTCAGCCGTAATTTTTCCGGCATCAATCAACGTCTTGACCAAATCTTCCTGCCCCTGCAAGTAGGACCCCTGTTTTTCATAAAGCATGTCCGTCATTCCGTCAACCTCGTTCAGAAGTATTTCGTCGGTGGACTCTTTAAAAGATACATCATGTGCAAAATCCTTGTCAAGGAGTTTTTTCAGTTTTTCTATTGGAATTTCCTTTTCTTCAAGAATATCCCTAAAAATACGCAACATTTCTGTTCTGTCGGACATGTCTCGCTTTTTCGGCGGGGTAAAGTCATCGATGCTGAAAAATTTTTCAAGCTCAATCAGGTAGATGTCAAGCTTGTCGTAAAAAAGATGGCGGTTGCGAACGAGTTGTGCGTGGTGCAGATAGGTATTCCTCTCCATAGGAAACTGATTTTCTGTCAAGAGCGAAAGAACATAAATATGAGGCAGATTGTAATCTTGCGATTTTTTGACTGTGCGCGAGATAACGCGTGCCGTATAGTAAATGAGCCTATCTATGAAAAGCGTGTTGTAGTATTGCTGGACTTCGATAAGAACGGGGCTGTCTGCCTCTGTGATGCCGTAAATATCGAAAATCGCTGTTTTGTCGTTGAGAACTCCTGGATTTTCGGGAACTCCCAAAATAAACGTTTTTATGGCGTTGCCGCCATACAGTCCGAGCATGGCATTCAGAAATTTTACAGTACGTTCGGGCTTAGCCTCGTTAGCCATAAGCATTTTGAAGATTCCGTCGCTGAACGGATAAACATTCTTATATTTTTTGCGATAATACGCCAATCTTTCGGGATGGGCGTGAACATCCTTGACAAATGCAATGAATTGCGAACGGCTCATAAAAGGTCCTTCGTTTGGTTTAGAAGAGTAAATTTACAAAGAAAAAACGCCCTTTCTCGAAAAAGGGTGAATTTTGCAAACAACCGAAGACAAAAAATATTTTTACAAACAAAAGTAGCTTATGAATTCTAAATACCTTTTATCTGTGTTTACTGCCGCGGTGCTTGCGATGCCTACGTTTGCAGAAGATTCTGCGAATGCAAGCGAACAAGTTGCTGTAAGCTCATCGCAGTCATCATCCATCTTTGTACAAGATCCTGCCATATTCCGCCAGCGGCAAGCGGAACTCGAAAAGTTGAAACAGTCCGTACAGGGTAAAAATGAAGGCCTTGATTCGTTGTTTGCTGAGGCAAGTCGTATTGCGGAAATGAACGACCGTTGCGCCATGATCAGCATTAATGACGTGATGGATGAAGGGTGTTGGGCGTTTTATCGCGTGGAACTCCCTGCGTTCGAAGAAAAGTACATGAAGGTTACGGGCGAGGTTCGTTTGGGACACATGGAAACGGCTCGTGGGCTTGAAGATCGCAAGTTGCAAATCGAAGTTTGTGTCGATGCTCTGTTTAGTTTTGCTCAGAGCAAGGACCAGTTCTTGAATTTGGACGGCGGCGTTTATCTAGAACCGCTGAGCAATGGTTTCCAGGCAAATTACGATTTTACGTTGCAATACGAACCCATCCATCGCAAACACGCTTTTGAAATTGCACAAAAGTGGGGTGAAACATGTCGCGAAATGGCGGTTCGCAAGGATGGAAAGGGCTTTGCTCCGTTCTTTTTGGAGCGTTTGGACAGCCTGAATGCGGATTTGACACGTAATGGTTCGCTTGCTGTATATAAAACGGATACGAGTGCATCTCCGACGCTTTTTATGGATATCGCTAAGCCAGTCCGCAGTGCCTATTACTTGAATGGTGTTAAATTGTTCCATAGTCGGATTAGTGCTGGTCCTGTGGAAGAAAGTCCGGTGCGTATCCGCTTCGAAACGGGTTCGGTGAATGTTGATGGCGAACCGGTGGTGATGAAGCGCGGTAAGCCTCAGAAGTTTGAAGGCTCGGTGAATTATCCGCAAAAAGAAACTTCTCTGAACGGGCGCTGGATTTGGGAAAATCAGGGCAACAACGATGGAGTTGATTTTGGTCCCGAAGAAGACGAAACTGTACGGGATAGTTTATATGCGGTTGAACAGGCGAATGTCGCTGCCGAGATCGATAAACGTCACGGACCGCATTTCTCGCCATGGGTGGGGGTGAGTGTGGCTTTTGCTCCATTCAATGACAAAAATTATAAGGCTTTCGCTCTCAATGAAGGACATTTGATGGTCTTGACGGATTTGATGGCTGTTGCTCGCGTCAAGATTGGCTTTGGTGAAAATGCGGATTTGTTTGCTTCGTTTGGTGCGGGGGCTTTTGTAGGCCTAGGCTTTGGCGAGGGGTTGCGAAGAGGGTATATCGCTCCAGTCGTGCAAGCGGAATTTGGTTACAAAAACTTTGGCTTGCGTGAAACTGCTGTTATCGCAATTCCGAAAGATGATTCCGAAGAATGGATGCAGTTTAAGACAGGTTTGTTTGTGAATTTCGGGATGTTTGGTGCTGAAGGCGGTTTTGATGTGATTACGAATTTGGGCAAGGGCGGCTACGTCACGCTCTACTGGGGGTTATAATGCTAGACGAAAGGATAAAAATGGTTGACGAAAGAAAGTGTCATTGCGAGTCCCTTTGGGTCGTGGCAATCCCCTTGATGTTTCTTGTGGGGTGTACTTTTATTGATGATTACGATATTGATTTGATGCAGGATGCTAAGGCTAGTGTGGAAAGTTCATCGTCGGTTTCTTCGACAGGTTCATCAACCGGCTCAGAGACTTTGTCGTCGAGTGCCAAGGTACGGTCGTCTAGTTCTCGTAACGCGATAAACTCTAGTAGCGCAAAGAAGGTTGCTTCGAGTTCTTCTAACTCTCGCAATGACGTAGAAAGCTCGTCGGCGAAAGCTCCATCGTCAAGTAGTACGAATCCTGAATCTTCGAACACGGAATCGGCAAAGTCCTCAGGTTCGCAGACTGTCAACTCATCAAGTTCAACTGTGGTGTTGTTCAAGTGTGGAACAAAGTTTGAAGATTCTGAAAGCGGAACGTCGTATGCAACGATTCGTATCAAAACTCAATGCTGGTTTGCTGAAAATCTGAAAATAAACACGACAAATTCCGTTTGCAATCAAGACGATTCTAAAAATTGCGAAAAGTATGGTCGCCTTTATCCATGGCGAGATGCTGAGATTGCGTGCCCAGAAGGTAGCCGCTTGCCCGAATTGAATGATTGGGAAACGCTTGAAACGAGTTTGGGAAATGCTGCTTATGCAGGCTTTTATATGAAGTCTGAAAATGCTGAATGGAAAAGTGCCAATAATGATGCCGGATTCTCTGCGCTTCCTGCGGGATATTATGATGCTGAAGATGGGGAATATATTGCGCCCGGCTTTGCTACGTTTTTCTGGAGTGCTTCTGATGAGGATGGTACTCTTGTAAAATTTGTTGGCTTGAGAAATGCGTCGGATAATATAGAATATGGCGAATATTCTAAATCGTATAAGCTTTCCGTTCGCTGCATAGTCGATAATTTCAAGTAGCTTTTCTAGTTTTTAGCAATTTATGCTATTTTTAAAAAATACCGATTATGAAGTTGTTTAAGGAAAAAATTAGGGAAAGGGTGATTTTTGGCTTGAGCGTTTTCGCTCTTGCCTTGTTGTCGTCGTGTAACGATTCCGATGATCGTAAGGCCGAACCTCTGAGCGGATCTGTAAAACAGACTCAGGTGTCTCCGTCAAAGGAGTCTCTTCAAAGCGATGCTCAGGAAACTGAATCATCGGAATCCTCTTCGCTTATTAAATGCCGTAGCCGTTTTGTTGTGGGCAATGCAGAAATTCAAAAAAGGCAAAAAGATTGGATGCGCTTGCTTGTCAATAAAAAGGTTGTCGAAAATGACAAAATTCGAACGGCTGAGGCTGCCGAGGTTGTTTTAGCGGTTCAAGATGGTTCGGCGTTAAAGATTCCCGAAAAGACGGAGGTTCAGCTAGCGGCGGAATCAAAGAACGGACAAAAAAAATTGATATTGCTCGATATCAAGTATGGGCGTGTTCATTTTGATGTTCAAAAACAGCGTGAACGTGAATTACGTTTCACAACGGGAACGGCTGCTGCTGCTATCCGTGGAACTGCGGGCTTTGTCGGGAACCTCAATGGCAAAATGTTCGCCTCGCTCAAAGAGGGGATGCTGGATGTTACAAACAAGTCTGGTAAAACGAATTCGATCGTGAAAAAGCAGACTGTGTTTGTCGATGAACAAGGAAAAGCCAAGGTACTAAATTTGGCATCATCGGGAACGGAGGCTCTTTCGAAAGCTATTGATTCGTTTGCTTTGCCCGAAGTTTCTGTTGCGGTGTTGGAAAAGTCGCTCAAAAAATTTGATGACGCTTTTGTCAAGGAACAGAAAATTTTTGAGAAAAAAGTTCAGTTTCGTGCAACGCCGATTGCCGATACGTTGTTTGTGCCTACAGTCACGCTTACGGCTCGTGCAACACCCGGTATTTGGGTGATGGTGCTTGGCGAATCGGATTCCATCGGAGCTAACGGCATTTACCAGCGGACGTTTGAGTGGGATGATTCTGAATATGGCTCTAAAAGATTCTTGGCCAGTTGCAGCGACGGCCATGTTGAATTTCCATGCTATACATGGGTAACGGAGTATGCTCCTGTATCTACGCTTGATGGAAGTGCTTCTGAAAATCGTGCGGATCCGTCTAACCAAAGTGCTGGAACGGCTGCTGACGCATCGAAAAATGTGAAATTGTCTGTAAAAGTGAATGGCCCTCGCAGCGAACGTATTCATCTTGATTTACCGGCAAAAGAGCTGAACACAAATTTGAAATTTAGTTTAGCTGAAATCTCTGCAACAGATTTGAACCAATTGCAATCGCTATCTGTTTTGCGCAATGGCAAGCCGTTCAAGAATTTTGGCAAGAATGAACTGACTTCGCTTGCTTACGAAGTTCCTGTGACGATTGCACGTAACAAAATTGCTGATTTCGAAGTGGTCGCTACGCTCAAGAACGGTAAAAAGTTCCGTGCGAAAAAGACATTCGAAGTCTATTGCCTTGTGTCGAATCATCCCGGCGGAAAGGCTAGAAATACGGTTGTGCCGCTGGACCAAGAATATGAGCGTTTAAAGCAAAGCGGACAATTAACGCATGAGTGATAAAAGTGGTTAGTGGTTCGTATAGAAAAATGAATTTAGATAAAGGAAAGTGAGTATGAAAAAACTGTTTTGTGGAGCTCTTGTTGCGGTTCTCTTTGCTGCTTGTGCTGGGAATCCGCCAGCAAACGATAACGGCAGCGTCCGTGAAAAAGCTGAAAATGCTTATTCGGAGGGGCAGAACTCCGCGCCTGTTGCTCCTCAAACAAGTAGCGAGGCTCCATCGGCTCCGCTTTCGACTGTCGCGTTCAAGAATGCGCCTACAGTTTTGGTGACTCCTGCACTGTCGGGGCGGATGGCGGCATCGATTGATGTTGTCCGCAATAACCCGTTTGCAAAGACCGCGATGGAAACGATTAACTCGTACCTCACATCTCGCGGTTACTCTGTGGTCGGCCTTGAAAGTCAAGCTCAGCTAGATGAAGTCATCCAGCTCCAGTCCGATATTGCTGGGAATGATGAAGATTTGTCGTACGTGGCGGGGCTTTCGGTAGGTGCGGATATCAGCATTACGTATGCGGGGAGCATTCAAGAAAACGATATCGTCGTGGATTTGAACGCGAGCGAGGCCTCTACGGCGAATCTTTTGGCGAGCGAATCGGTTCGTCAGAAAAAAGAGGGCGGACAATCGCAGCGCGTATTGGTGCAGCGGGCCATGGAAAGCGCTATCGTAAATCTTGAAAATAAAATTCGCGACCGCATGGCTTCTCAGTTGGAAATGGGCGTTCAATATAAAGTTGTTGTCCGTTTGACGGGTGATTTTACCGACGACCAAGCTGAAGAAATTTCAAATATCGTATCGCTGCAAATCCGCAAGAAATTCAACAAGATGCAAATTGTTTCGATGAGCCGCAACACTTACGATTTGCTTGTTTACGTAGATCCTGACAAGTACGAAGATGCGCAGATGGTCTATGGCGAATTTGTGGAAGCGTTGAGCGGCCTTGCCAAAGTTCGCAAGCAGAACATCACCAAGAAGCTGATTATTTTGGAGATCAAGTGATTGGTGTTTAGTGGTTAGGATTTGTTATGAATTTATTTAAAGTAATATTTTTTGGTCTTTTGACTGCAAGTTTTTCTTTAGCGGCTAATGTCGTCACTTATACGGCGACATCTAAGGTTTCGCAAAAAGATGCCGACAAAAAAGCGATGGAAGGGGTGGCTCTCCAAATAGGAGCTCAAGTCAAGTCTTCGCTCGAAACGCGTACGGTGGAAAAAGAGGATGGCTCTATAGCATCGACCGCTGACAGCAAAAAGTCGGTTTCGACGAACGTTTTGCTTAAAAGTGCAAAAATTCAGACCGGAGCCAAGAAAAATGGGATGTTCCAATCAACGGTGACTGTGGATTTGGATTTGCTCGCCTCCAAAATTTTGTTGGATTTGGATCAAATCAAGTCGCAAATGAAAACGAAAGATTCGTTGATTCGCCTCGATATGCTCGATCGCGATTATCGCAAAATGGAAAGCGAAATGATTCTCCTCGAAAAGCTTGCTCGTTCTTACAACGACCAACTTGAAAATCTTTCGTTTGTGCAAAAAGTGCCCAAAGAGCTGAAGCTCGAAACGACGCTTGGCGAATTGACGGAATTTTTGGTTTCATCGATGCAGACCGTGAATTTTGAAACCGAGGTTTCGTCAGGAGAATTGCGTGTAACGGTATCTGATTTTGCTGGGCCGATTGCTAATTTTCCGCTGGTGCTGACACAAGAGAAAATCGAAGTCGATAATGCGAAAACGAATGCTGAAGGCAGTGCTGTTTTTAAACTGAAAAACATTAAGAAATTGAAACCTAGCGGCGAAGTGACGGTCCATGCGGATATGAATTTTCGTTTTGTACGCCAGTCCGCATTGCAAAATAAAGTCGTGAGTTATGGCGCTCAAAAGACGGGCAAGTTGTACAAGCTCGTGTGTAGCGGGAATTCTGCCGAATGCGGTGCTCTCCAAAAGTTTTTGACCGATGCCGGAATTTCCATTGCTGACCGTGCCGGACTCCCTGAACTTGTTGCAACGCTTGAATTTAGCGATAAAGTGAATTCTTCGCGGAGCCTTTACACCTCCCGTGCGACAATTAAGTTGAGATCGGGGGATATCGAAGTTGTGGAGCAGCCTCAAGGGGTTGGCCGCGATGAGGAATCTGCCCATGTAAAGGCGATTTCTAAAATGTCCATTTCTCGCATCGAAAGCCTGCGCTAAGGGTATTGTGTGTGCATTTCTGTGCGTCTCGAAAAAATTACATGGAAAATGCGTCTTAGCGACGATAAAACCATTTAATTAGTATAGATTTGCACCATGAATATCGTTATTTACGCACTTTTTGCTCTTTCTGGCTTTGCAGGACTCATTTATGAAGGTTCGTGGGCCAGGTACCTCAAACTTTTCCTCGGACATTCCAGTTACGGCCAGGTGCTCACGCTCTGCATTTACATGGGCGGGCTTGCGATTGGTAGTTTTGTCGCGGGAAAACTCGTGGAGCGCGTGAAGCGCCCGCTGCTTGGGTATGCGGCGGTGGAACTTGGCATTGGCATCGGCGGAATCATCTACCATCCGCTTTACATTTGGCTCACGGATTATTTTTACGATTCAAATTTTGTGGCGGGCCTGAGTTCGCGTGGGGCAGAAATTGTCAAGGTCATTTTGGCGACGGGTTCGACGCTCCCGATTGCGATTGCTGTCGGCATGACGTTCCCGTTCATTGCGGCGGGGCTTATGCGCAAGAGCGGTGCCGAAGTTTCGCTTCCGATGCTTTACTTTACGAACAGCCTCGGCAGTGCGATTGGCATTTTGTTCACAAGCTACACGTTGATTCCTGTGCTCGGTAACCATGCGACGCTTTGCGTGGCGGCTTCAATCAACTTCTTGTTGGCGGCGGTGTTCTGTTATATTGGTTATTCGACGCCTTCGACGTACGAGGAAGAAGTTGAAGAAGAAGGTGGCGAGGTGGCGGAATCTCGCGAAAATGCCGCGCATACAGAACCGATTAATGAAGATTATGTGGCGGAACACAAGCTCGCGATGCCGCCGAAGAATATGTGGTTCTGGATTGCCGGAATTACGGGTCTTACTTCGTTTGTTTATGAAATTGTTTGGATCCGTTTGCTCTCGTTGTTGATGGGGTCTTCGAGCCACAGCTTTGACCAGATGCTTTCGGCGTTCATTTTGGGACTTGCGATTGGCAGCGCCGTGAGCGGAAAGCTTTTGAAGAAGGACTCGCTCGTGGTGCTTTCGCTTGCACAGATTTTCATGGGTTTCTTTGCGCTTTGTACGTTGTATTTCTACAAGCCGTTCTGGGAAGGCATGAACATTGCGAACCAGATTTTCAATACGACGAATGACGGTTATGTTTGCTGGAGCATTTTCAAGTATGTGCTTTCGATTTTCTGGATGGTGCCGACGAGCTTCTTCGCAGGCATGACGCTTCCGCTGATTACGTTGATTTTGACACGTGCGTTCAAGAGCGAAGCCCCGATTGGCAAGGTCTATGGCTGGAATACGGTGGGTTCGATTCTCGGTTCGGCTGGCGGTGGACTTTTGCTGTTACCGCTTTTGCAGCTCAAGGGCTCGCTGGTGCTCGCTGCTGTGCTAGACTTTATGATTGGTTTTATTTTGCTCGTCATTTATCGCAAAAAGTTCCGCTATAGCGTGCTGTTCTATGTGATGACGGCGATGATGATTTTGCCTTCGTTCTTTGTGAATTTCGACCCGCACATGATTACGTCGGGTGCGTTCCGTGCGTTTAAAAATTTGCATCCGGACGAGAAGATTATCGTGCGTGACGGCAAAACGGCGACGATTAGTTTCCACGAATCCGATGTGCATTATTACGTAAAGACAAACGGTAAGGCCGATGCGAGCATGAGCAAGAATCGTGAACGCCCGATTGAAGGCGACGAACTCACGCAGGCGGCGACCGCGTTTATGCCGATGGCGATGAAGGACAAACCGTATGATGCCGCAATGGTCGGATTTGGCAGCGGCATGGGTGCGCATTACTTGCTCGCAGACCCGCTGGTGCGCGATTTTGACTGCGTGGAAATCGAAGAAGAAATGATGAACCTCGCTCGAGGATTTTATCCGTGGAACGCTCGCGGTTACGACGATCCGCGCATTCACATTTTCATTGACGATGCGCAGACGTTCTTCCTCACGAACCGTCGCAAGTACGACTTGATGATTAGCGTGCCGAGTAACCCGTGGGTGAGCGGTGTCGCGAGCTTGTTCAGCCATGAATTTTATACGAAGATGCGCCGCTACATGAAGCCGGGCGGACTTTGGGTGCAATGGATCCAGACGTATGAATTTAATGACTTGCTGTTCCTCAACATCTTGAAGGCTCTCGATGTGGCATTCCCGTACGTGAGTTTGTACAAGGCTCCTGAAGAACCGGATATCATCATTGTGGCTAGTGACGAACCGGTGATGCAGCGCGCGATTGGAAGGTTCCATACGGATCCCGAGCTTGTGAAGGAATTCAAGCGCATCCACCGCGACCCGGACTTCTTTGGCGAACAGAATTTCCTTTTTACCTCAAAGATGGTGAAGTCGCTCTTGGATGGCGTGGAACCGAACAGCACGTTTATCCCGATGGTCGATAACAAGGCCGAAGAAGCTCGCTTTGTGCATTCGAACGCTCGCATTGTGCAGGTGTTCGACAGCTGCGAAATTTGCTGGCCGGAATATTTGGATTCGGCAGATTATGCATTGCGCCGCCCGGTAAAGGTGCAGTCCATGCTTAAGGCGGGGACGGACAAGTATCGCGAACGCGCTCTCTTGGCATACATGAAGGAAGTCGAAAAACGCATGAAAATTTTCGAAGGCATCTCGGCGATGCTCGCTGTGAACGGCAACGATTCTGCTAAGGTCGATGATTCTTTGTCTGTCGCTCCTGCAAATGTCGCTGATTCTGCGACGGCGGTGGATAGCCTCGTTCGCCCGAAATTCAAGGTAGATGAAACTTCTCCGGATTGGAAAAAGTTCCGCATGGAATACGTGGAATGGATGCGAGGCGTTCCGATGGAAGCTCGCGATACGAACAAGGTTTACGTCAAAGTTCGCAATCTCGTGAATGCGGGCGTGCTACCGGAATCGTTCGTGGATGAGTTCAACATCATGGAAGCGGCCCGCGCCAAGAATTACAGGCTCGCTGCGGAATACGTTGCGAATTTCTACGAGAAGTACGAAGTCGCCGCGATGGATGAGTTCTTCTTGCGCAACGCGATTCTTGTAGCATTCCTCGCTCACAATCCGACGCTTGCCAATGTGCTCTATAAAGAAGCGATCAAGCCACACGAAGACTTTGCTCCGATTGAGAAACTCCTCATCCAGAAGGAAATCCCGAGAATCAAGGTGAAGTAAGGATTCACAGTCATCTTGAGCGCGCGGCGCTTTTTGCGTGTCATCCTGAGCAAGCGCAGCGCGTCAAAGGATCCAGTGACAGTTCTTGCAAATATTTATTGCAGTTTCAAGACTTTACTGGATGTTAGCTCAAAGAGCTTAACTCTACTAAGGGACTAAAGCCCCAAGTATCGTATATCGCCTTGCGGCTCAATGTGACTGATATGTAAAAATAAAAGGAAGCGTTTAACGCTTCCTTTTTAAATCTATTGTAGTGGCTTCCTAAAACCTATAACCTAATACCTAACGTCCTATTTCCTAGAACAGGAACGAAATTCCAAGGTTCGTGTAGAACGTGAGGAGTGTCGAGTTCGTGAAAGACTGCTCCACTGTCAGACCTTGGTTCAAAAGGTTTGTGAAACATTGGACTACGCGGAGGTTCACATGAACGTTCCTTGTCAGCATGTAGCCGCCTTCGAGCGCGAGGCCCACTTCCATGTTTGTCGAAACAAATGTGTTGGAGCTTTTGCTTGTGCCGTTAGAAGAAGTCCCTTCTTTGACTTCGGAACTGAATTCAGTGTCGCCCATTAACTTCAGTCCGAGATGCAAACCTGCTGCGGCAAAAAAGTCGTATTGATCGAATGTATAACGGAACATAATCGGAAGCTCAAATAACATTATGTTGAGCTTGGCTTTGTTCGTATAAACTTCCATGTCCTTTTCGTAACCATAGTGACGGTAGTTAAACGTGAGTTCTGGAACGAGGCTGAAGTTTTTTGTGAACATTGAAATTTTGATAATAAGACCTGCACCGGCATTCCAACCTGCTCCCCATCCATCGGAATTGGAACCAAGGAATGTGTTGAAACCGCCCTGTACACGTGCTCCGACAAAGACGGACTGCGAAAAGCCTTCTTTGCGTTGTTTGCTGATTTCAGAACGTGAAGTTGTCTGCGTCTTGTATCTGGCGTAGGCGCTTGCATATTCTTCGTCGTTTGCAAATTCGCTGTCAGAGGTTCCATCATAGGAACCGGTGCTTTTTTCGCTTGTTGCGGGCTTTGGAGAATCGGCAGAAAGCCAATCATCATCATCGGAACTGGATTGTGCGAAGGCACTCATTGAGAGTGCGAAAATCATGGACGCGAGTATGCAAGATTTTTTTAAAGGCATGACTGAATTATAACAAAACATAGATGGTTCAACAACTTAAAAATATTTTATTGAGTCGGAAAAGATAAGAAAAAAAAATTTACAGAATCAGTAATCGTTGTTTTTATAGCATCGAAAATAGCGATTTTATTCTAAGTGGGACTATTTATCCCATGGTCTGTGTAAACTTTACTTTGTAATTTGCTTGATGGGACGGTTGATCGTTCTAATAAAATCAAGGAGGACATCATGAAAAACGTAAAGATAATGGCGCTCGTCGCCCTCGCTTTTATGGTTTCAACATCGTTTGGAGCCGAGTTTGTCAAGTCGAAACGTGGAGATGTCGAGATTACTTCTGAAAAAGAAGGTGGTCGAGTCATTTGCACGGCTGGCTTTAATGACGAACTTGCAATTCTGAAAAAATCGGATACTGCGGTTTTGGTCAAAGGAAAATGCGGACAAGGTTGGGTTACAAAATCCAAGATTGAAATGCTTGCCAAGGGCCCGGGCGACAAGTCCATAAGCTTGGGTGGTGTCGATGTGCGTGGTTGGCTTGATAATCCATCGGTTTGGGACGTTAACAAATCTGGATATATGGAGCCTCCTGAAGTGGAAATCAATCGTGATTTCAAGGAATACTTGGCTTACACCATGGACCGTGAACAATTGGAGATTAAAAACGGCGAAAACTAACAGCGTAGACTTCTAATTTTAGCTCTGGAAGGGTGGTCACCTTCTGGGGCTTTTTTTTTATTACATATATCGCAAAAAGTGTTTTTTTTGATAAAAAAGTTGGTATGTTTAATGAACATATTAGGAGGATGTTTAGATGTCCAAATATTTTTGTAGATTAAGCTATGAATAAGAAAGGTGTATACATGAAAAGCTTTTCTCATACTACTGTAGTTATGGCTATCGCTCTTGCCGTATCCATACCTTTGTCATTCGTAGCTTGTAGCGAGACTACGTCTGCCATCAACGAAGAATCACTGGCATTTTTGGAACCCTTGCCGGAATCCCCGTCGTTGGCTCCTGAATCGTCTTCTGCAATTCCAGAGTCTTCTTCGGCTATTCAGTCCTCGTCGTCTGAGGTTGTATCGCTCATGAATGGCAAAGAATGCACTGCCGAAAATGAAGGCGTTGTCGATACGATGTGGGTCGGAAATATCAAGTATGGTTCTTTGGGGTACTATAGATGCGAAAAGGGGGAGTGGGTTCAGAAAACCCCTGCGGTGACTTGTGATACGACTGGTGCGAATGTGGGCGATGTTTGTACGAGAATTCAAAAAGTGGGATTTTTTGGGGGCCATGAGTCTCGAATCGTTTATATATACAAAGGAAATGACGAGTGGGATATTTTTTATGGCTTGGAGAAAATGACTAAGGAGTGTAATGCTGCGAATGAAGGGCTCAAGGAAAAATTGACTTATCATAGCGTTGATACAAACGATATTACGGTATTTTTTGCGTGTAGTCATGGTGAATGGAAGAATACTACAGAAGCTTATTACGAATGCATGACGGAAAAAACGGCTCTCGGTGATACTTGCTCAATTGAATCGAATGGTGAAGTACAGTATTATCGGTACTTGTTCGATGATGGATACAATTCTGGTTGGGCGGAATGTACGTTTGATTTGGAACATGGCTATTGTACAAAAGATTATTCTAGCAATTTCAGTCATCATCTTTGGGATGAAATTACGCCATTCTTATATCATGTGTCGCCCGAAGGCAACTATTACTGTCAATATGGCAAATGGAAACCTGCAAAATTTGTGCCGCGGCAATATACGGATTCACGAAAAAGTGGTTTGACAGATGAAGAATACGATATTTTGGAATTGCCGAAAAATGCAAAAGTGGGGGACCGTGAAGGAGGTTTGTTGGAAGACTGTTATAATGACATGGTAATGCCTTTTTGTGGTCCAAGCGAATGGATCGATGAAATGTATGATTACTGCATGCCGAAAAATTATTATCGGTATCGCGATAATGGAACTTGGACTTTAGAAACAGATCAGGAACGTGAAACTGACCCAAGTTTTCATAGTGGTCAGGAATGTACCGCTGAAAGAGAAGGCGTAGAAACGGTATTTCCACCAGAACCGCACGTCCCTGGCAGAATTTACCGCTGCATTTCTGGAAACAATGTCCTTGAGGAATATATCTTTGGTCGGTCTGGAAATAATAATTGATTTGCTCTTTTGAAAGTCGCCCCGCTTAGCGGGGCTTTTCTGTTTTTGCTCTTTCTCGCCTTGCACACTTTTGCCGTGGCTCTCGCCTTTTGCTAAATTTACCGCGGAAAAATTAAAGGACAATTACAATGGCTAAGTATAATCCGCAAGAGATCGAAACCAAGTGGCAAGCCTACTGGGAAGAACATCAAACTTTCAAGACGGGCGAAGATAAGTCCAAGCCGAAGTATTACTGCCTGGACATGTTCCCGTATCCGAGTGGCGCAGGCCTCCATGTGGGTCACCCCGAAGGTTACACCGCAACGGACATCATCTGCCGCTACAAGCGCAGCCGCGGTTTCAATGTGCTCCACCCCATGGGTTGGGACGCTTTCGGTCTCCCTGCAGAACAGTACGCTATTCAGACCGGTACGCACCCGGCCATCACGACCAAGAAGAACTGCGACAATTTCCGCCGCCAGATCAAGCGCCTCGGCTTAAGCTATGATTGGAACAAGGAAGTCAACACCACCGACCCGAAGTATTACAAGTGGACGCAGTGGATTTTCAAGCGCCTTTACGGCACCTGGTTCGATGAAGACCAGCAGAAGGGCCGCCCCATCGAAGAACTCCCGATTCCTGCCGATGTCGAAGCAAAGGGCAAGGAAGAAGTTCGCAAGTACAAGGATTCTAAGCGCCTCGCTTACTACGCCGACGCTCAGGTGTGGTGGTGCAAGCACTGCAAGATTGTCTGCGCGAACGAAGAAGTCTTGAACGATGGCAGCCACGAAAAGTGCGGCACCAAGGAAGTGGAACGCCGTAACCTCAAGCAGTGGCTCATGCGCATCCCGCTGTATGGCGACCGCCTGCTGAAGGGCCTCGACAAGCTCGACTGGCCGCAGGGCGTGAAGGACATGCAGAAGAACTGGATTGGCAAGAGCTACGGTGCCGAAGTGGATTTTGCCATTGCCGACGCTAACGGCAAGCCGACCGAAAAGAAGCTCCGCGTCTATACGACCCGTTGCGATACGCTGTTTGGTGCTACCTACATGGTCGTCGCCCCTGAACACGCAATGGTGCCGGAACTCACGACTGCCGAACAGAAGGCTGCCGTGGAAGAATACGTTCACGCCGCCGCTCTCAAGAGCGATCTCGACCGTACGGAACTCGCCAAGGAAAAGACTGGTGTGTTCACTGGTTCTTACGCCGTAAACCCGCTCACCGGCACGAAGATTCCGGTGTGGGTTGCTGACTACGTTTTGACGGGCTATGGCACCGGCGCTATCATGGCTGTGCCGGCTCACGATACTCGCGACTTTGACTTTGCAAAGAAGTTCAACCTCCCGGTGATCTGCATCATGGAACCGGACGCAAGCTGCCCCGAAGATGTAAAGCCGCTCGTGCTCAAGGGCGAAGCTTGCTGGGCTGCCGACGGCACCTACATCAACAGCCAGAACGACACGCTTTGCCTGAACGGCCTCAACAAGAAGCAGGGCATCGCGAAGGTCATCGAATGGCTCGAAGCGAACAAGATCGGCAAGGCTACGGTGAACTACAAGCTCCGCGACTGGCTCTTCAGCCGCCAGCGCTACTGGGGCGAACCGTTCCCGGTCATCCACTGGGAAGATGGCGAAATCTCGACCGTCGATGATGCCGAACTGCCGGTGCTGTTGCCGGAACTCAAGGACTACAAGCCGGGTGACGGCGGTCAGTCCCCGCTCGCAAACGCCACTGAATGGCTCCAGGTGACCGACAAGAACGGCCGCAAGGGTATCCGAGAAACGAACACCATGCCGCAGTGGGCTGGCTCCTGCTGGTATTACCTCCGCTACATCGATGCTTGCAACGGTGACGCATTTGTAGCAAAGGAACTCGAAAAGTACTGGATGCCGGTTGATCTCTATGTGGGCGGTGCCGAACACGCCGTGCTTCACTTGCTCTACAGCCGTTTCTGGCACAAGGTTTTGTTCGATCTCGGCCTCGTCTCTACCGACGAACCGTTCCAGAAGCTCTTCAACCAGGGTATGATTCTTGCCTTTGCATATGAAGATGCCGCTGGTTCCAAGGTCCCGACTGACGAAGTCGAAGAAAAGAACGGCAAGTACTTCAAGAAGGGTACGGACATCGAACTCAAGCAGATTGTGGCTAAGATGAGTAAGTCTTTGAAGAACGTTGTGAACCCGGATGACGTCGTGCGCGACTACGGTGCCGACAGCCTTCGTTTGTACGAAATGTTCATGGGTCCGCTCGACGCCGTGAAGCCGTGGCAGACCAAGGGCATTGAAGGCATGAACCGCTTCCTCGGCCGCGCTTGGCGCTCTGTGGTGGGTGACGACGATGAT
>NZ_JAFWOM010000121.1 GCF_017545445.1 Fibrobacter sp. | reverse complement strand
GCGATGACGGCACGGGCTGTTCCATGACAAAGGAAGGAACAGTCGTCACGATTACTTGCGGCGAAAATTCGACTACGATCGATGTGGGGCAAGGTAGCGGCTCCGGAAGCAGTGAAATCGCTCCGCTTGATTCCGAAAAGATTGCAGTTTCTTTGGATGAAGTTTCCGGCGTGACGCAGAAAGGTCCGTTCCTGATGGGGTCCAAGGTGCTTGTGCGTGAAATGGAAGATGGCCGCACCCTGACGCAGACGGGTAATTCATTTAACGGCAAGATTCTGAACGACAATGGTGAATTCAAGATAAACGCTCGCATGCTCGTGAGCCAGTACGTGATGCTTGAAGCGACCGGTTATTACCGCAACGAAGTGACGGGGCAAAATTCAAGTTCTGAACTCACTTTGTTTGCGATTACGGACGTGAACGACCGAAACATCGTGAATGTGAACCTGCTGACACACTTGGAATATGAACGCGTTGTTTACCTTGTGACGCAAAAGAAGATGAAGGTCCGTGCCGCCAAGAAACAGGCACAGAAAGAAGTGTTTGGGTTGTTTGGCATTGACGCGACGGACTTCAGCAACTCCGAAGACTTGAATATTGCAGGGGCAAGCGACGAAGATGGTGCTCTGCTTGCGTTCTCCTTGATGTTCCAGGGCGACCGCTCCGTGGCGGACCTTACGGCTCTCTTGCAGACGGTGGCGAACGACATGGAAAAAGACGGAACATGGGACGATGCTACAACTCGCATGAAGATTGCGGAATGGAGTGCCGATGCCGACAGTGCCGGCAGACTTGCAACAATCCGTAACAATGTAAGGGGGTGGAACCTTTCGAGCACTGTTCCGAATTTTGAACAGTATGTGCGCGCCTTCTGGTACAAGGAATATGGCCTTGACAGTTGCACCGTTGATAGCGTCGGCAGGGTGAAAGCTGCGACTGCAGGCAAGCAAGAAGGGACAAGGACTCGTTACGTTTGTCGCGATAGCCGCTGGCAAATCGCAGGTGATTTTGAAAAAGATATTTACAACTGGAAAGATTCGACCGACGGTGCACTCAAGAACGGCTCTGTGACAGGAACAAAGTATGTATTCGACTCCACGGGTTCGTACAATGGCAGCATGGGTTGGCGAATTGCGAATGACGTGGAACAACTGTATGGTGGCTGCCGCAAGGCTGTTTATGGTGAAATTCGCCGCGATACGTATAACGGGGGCTTCTACCAGTGCCAGAAGGCGAGCCATAGGTGGGAACTGGTGAACAACAACCTGCTTATTGATACCCAGCAATGGACCGAAGGCGAGGACGGCTATGCCAAATGGGGAGACTCCATCGGCGTTGTGACATACGGAAACAAGATTTGCTATGTGTATGACACAAGTGCCGCTTACAATGGCTGGCGTAAAGGCAACGACAACGATTGCACCTTGGGCCTTATGGGGTGCACGGCAGGCAGGGCGGGCCGCATGAACGAGGCTACGGACGGCAACTTCTACAATTGTGCTAACAACATCTGGACCAAGGTCTCTGACCGTGTGCAGTATAACACGATAGGCTGGGCTTGTCTCGATAGCAATGCCGGCGAAATGAAGTTGGGACTGTACAACACAAGCGTATATTTTGTGTGCGATGAAAACGCTTGGCGAGAAGCAACGACAAATGAAGAATTGACGTGCAAGAACGACGGGCTTTGCGAAGCCTGCACGGAAGCACGACAGGGTGCATTCTGGAAACATGAAGGCAATCAGCTGGTTTGTGACGAAAAAACATGGCGAACTCCGAACTGTGCCGAAGCTAAAATGGAAAGCCTTTGCACTGCAAACGACAGTGCCGTGGTATGGGAATGTGAAGATGCCCCCGGTGGCAAATTTAAGGTAGATTATGTTTGCTCGCATGACCCATGGCAAGAATATAAATTAGTTTGGCATCAAATTCGTCATCCGTTTGAATATACTCTTGAAAACTGGAATAAGAAAATGGCTGAATTCTATACAGCAAAAAAGCATCCAGATGCAAACTATGGAGATGATTTAATAGACAAACGAGACGAAAATGTCTATAAGACGGTTTATATAAATGGATTGCGATGGATGGCGGAAAATTTACGTTATGCCGATAGCAATGCTACGGTTAATCTTAAGGGACAGTCATATTGTTTTGGTCGTTCTTGCAAATTATCAAATGATTTAGACAATTCTAAATGTGAATTAATTTATCATGAAGATAAAAAGAATTGTGAGATTGGCGGTCGTTTTTATTCTTGGACCGCAGCGATGGATATGGATAGCAAATGGTTAAATGAAAACGCTCAATCGCTTGTTGAAGATTCTCATCAGGGAATATGCCCCAATGGCTGGCATATTCCAAATGTTACTGAATGGCGTATTCTGAACAACAAAGGCCGCAATTCTTTGATGGCGACTGGGTTTCATTATTCGGCATATAATCATGACGATTATGGCGATTATACGGACGCTTTGGGCTTTTCCGTTTTTCCTTTAGGAAGGCTAGGTCTTGATTGGAATTGGAATGTAAATTTGGACGGTTTTTATGATGGAGGAGATGGTGCATTTTTCTGGAGTACAAAATATAAGAATGGAACTCGTATTACAACTCCTTTTTACGACATATATGGAGCTCAGGGTTCTGATAAATTCTCTGTTCGGTGCGTTGAAAACTATAAGCCTCAATTTGTCGATTTAAATTCGCTGACAGATAAACAAAAAAATGAGAAAAAGAAAGAATATTATTCTTCAATATATCATCCCCAAGCAACATATGGCGATGATTTGGTAGACAAACGTGATGGGAATGTCTATAAAACAGTCTTTATAAATGGGAAACGATGGATGGCGGAAGATTTGCGTTATCAAGATAAAAAATTAGCAGATTATATTGATGCCGTTCGCAGAAGTGATGATAGATTCGACACTTTACATGTATCATATTCATGGAGAGCGACAAACTTATTGGATAGTCATGATACGACAAATCTAGAACTATGCCCTTCGGGGTGGCATATCCCAGATACAACGGAATGGAATACAGTATTACAAAAGGCAAAGTCTTCTTCTGATTTGATGGTAAACAAGTTGCTTTTTGATTGGTGGAATGCATCTGATGAATTTGGCTTTTCAGTTTTTCCTGAAAAAGAATCTTTTGGACGTTGGTGGGCTGAATATCTTTCATCGAATGTGAGTAAAAATGGAGATTTTTACAAAGGAAGTTTAATTGTAATTAAACCAGAAATAACAGAAATAACAAATTATGATATTGATATTTACGAACATTATTCCGTCCGTTGCGTCGAAGACGACCCTGTAGAACCCTAACCAAAGGAGCATCTTATGCCTTTTTGCCAATACATCTATCCTGCAATTCTGCTGGGTTGCATAATTGTATATGTTATCTGCTGTAAAGATGATTTCCTCAGGGATGTCGAGACGTTCGTCAAAGTTTTGCGTGACGATCCAGAGCAACGCAAGGTGGAGGCGAAAAGGCAAAATGATGAGTTTGTCGATTTGATGCGGGGGGCAAACAAAAAGGCTGATTCAGATAAAGCGAGTGACCTCACGAAAACTTTGCTTGAAGAGGCACGCAAGAATCTCGGATATTCTTACGAACTCCGCAATCAGGAAAATCAATCCATGCTTTCTGTGACCGCGACAATAGTTTCCATGTATGGTGCGTTCTTTTATCTTACAAATCTGGCTTTGGACATAGATTCAGATTCAAATATCTTCGTTTTCAACCTCGTTCTTGCCGCGATGTGCTTGCTCAGCCTTGTCATAGCGTCTGCGTTCATGCTAGAAGGATTCCGTCCCACATATCTTATCCCAAATTCGACGGAAGAGAATATCCGCAAAATTTTGCAGAAGCAGCTGACGGGAGACAAGAATGCCGAAGAATCTTGTAGTGAAATCAAATACACGCTCATTGCAGCTTGCGGAGTTCGCTCCAAAGTAAATGAAGAATCGAACATACTTAAATCCATGTGCTGGGATGCTACTCGCCGCTATATGCGTTACGCTGGAATATTCCTCCTTCTGATGCTCATCACTTGGAGTATATATAAACTATGTGCAAGCTCGGTAACGTGCTGTTGCTGACGCTTCCGGCTCATTTTGTGATTGCTTTACTTTTAGCTGTTATAGAACTGATTTTTAGAACGACAAGGGGAAATGCCATGAAATCCACGAACAACACCCAAAAGAAAATGTCACCCTGTAACATGTCATCCTGGAGGGTGAAACCCGATAGGATCCATGGATTCTATCACTCCCTACGGTCGTTCCAGAATGACAGACGGGTGTCTCCCTGGAGCCACATCGTGGCGATAGGGGCCATTGCGATTCTCCTTGCATCTTGCGGTGAGGATTCAACGGTAGAAAATATCACTCAGGTGAACCAGAGCGGCATCGAAGTCATCTCGGATGTCTCCAAGCTCCCCAAATGCAATAAAGACAATGACGGTGAAATGGTGTGGGTCAAGGGCGAAGTCACCCCTAGAAAGTGTTCCAATAGCAAGTGGTTCGCTGTCGCCGAAGGGAGCGTGGCCGCAACCTGCTCCACCAAGGAACTCAAGGATGGCAGTGGCGTAAAAATTATTTGCGGTGGCGATTCCATTGGCGTTGTGCTGAACGGCAAGGACGGAAAAGACGGTGCCGATGGCAAAGACGGCAAGGATGGAGCCAAGGGCGAAAAGGGTGACAAAGGCGACACTGGTGCAACTGGTGCTCAGGGTAAGCAAGGCGTTGCTGGAAAAACGGGTGCGACAGGAGCGACAGGAGCAACTGGGGCAAAAGGTGACAAGGGTGATACCGGTGCGACGGGTGCTCAAGGCGAGAAAGGCGACAAGGGTGATACTGGTGCGACTGGAGCCAGGGGCGAAAAAGGTGATACCGGTGCAACTGGCAACAAAGGTGAAAAGGGCGATACGGGTGCGGCTGGTGCAGATTGCTTAATGGAAACGATTGACGAACAGTCTGTCCGTGTGATTTGCGGAAATGATTCCACGATTCTCTATACTGGTAGCGCTCCTAGCGAGACGACGCAAGACACTGTCGTGCTCGACTCTGAAAAAATTGCGATTTCATTAGACGAGGTTTCCGGCGTGACGCAGAAAGGCCCTTTCCTGATGGGGTCTAAAGTTCTTGTCCGTGAAATGGAAGATGGACGCACGCTCACGCAGACGGGTAACAGTTTCAACGGAAAAATTTTGAACGACAATGGCGAATTTAAGATAAATGCCCGCATGCTCGTGAGCCAGTACGTGATGCTCGAAGCGACCGGCTATTACCGCAACGAAGTGACGGGGCAAAATTCCAATTCAGAGTTGACGTTGTTTGCAATTACGGACGTGAACGACCGCAACGTCGTGAATATCAACTTGCTCACGCATTTGGAATATGAACGTGTGATTTACTTGGTCACGCAAGAGAAAATGAAAGTCCGTGCAGCCAAGAAACAGGCCCAGAAAGAAGTATTTGGGCTGTTGGGCATTGACGCGACGGAATTCAGCAACTCCGAAGACTTGAATATCGCGGGCAGTTCCGACGAAGACGGCGCTTTGCTTGCATTCTCGTTGATGTTCCAAGGCGACCGCTCCGTGGCGGACCTTACCGCTCTCTTGCAGACGGTGGCGAACGGTTTGGAAATGGATGGAACATGGGATGATGCAACGACTTGCATGGAAATTGCGGAATGGAGTGCCGATGCCGACAGTGCTGGCAGGCTTGATTCAATTCGCAATAACGTGGCTGGCTGGGGATTGTCTTCCAAAGTTCCAAATTTCGAACAGTTTGTACGTAACTTCTGGTACAAGGAATATGGTCTAGACAGTTGCACTGCGAAAAAGGCAGGAACAGTGAAAGCCGCTTCTGCGGGCAAGCAAAAAGGGACTAAGACTCGCTACATCTGCAAGGACGCTACTGAGGGGGTGACTGCTAATGATCTTCGCTGGGTGATTGCGTCTGACCTCGAAAAAGATACTTATGGGTGGAAAGACACGACCGATGGTGCTCTCAAGAACGGCTCCATGACAGGGAAAAAATACGTGTTTGACAAAACGGGTAGTATGAATGGCACCAAAGGATGGCGGTTGGCTGTAGCTGTTGAAAATACTTACGGAGGCTGTGTTGATAGCTTGTATTCGAAAATTCGTAGTTATCGGAGTGAGAATGAATACGAAGCTGGTTACTACCAATGTCAGAAGGATGTGCACAAGTGGGTGCTTACGGATGACAACCTGATGATTGATACGCAAGGATGCCCTAAAGGCGATGATGGTTTATCCAAGTGGGGCGATAGCATTGGGGTTGTATCTGTAACGTATGGCGACCGCATCTGTTATGTGTATGATACTAGTGCTGCTTACAGGGGGTGGCGTATGGGAAACGACCGCGACTGCACGCTCGGCTTGCAGGGGTGCACAATGGGACGTGCAGGGATCATGATGCTCAATAAAAATGAAAATACTTATTATGTATGCGATGGACATTATTGGGGTTTGGCTGGTGTAGGCGCAGAACTTGCGTGCCGTAACGAAGGTGTATGTCGCTTGTGTACAGAGGGCATGCTGGGATTGACTGAAAATCGTGACGGTGTTATGTATGTATGTGATTTGGATGGCTGGTATAACTGGCGCGAGTTCAACTGTGCTGAAAAATTGAAGGGTGTTTGCACTAAAAATGACAGTTCCCTTGTAGAAGCTTGCGAGAAAGTGGGGGGCTTCGATATAGATTACATTTGTTCTGAGGGTCATTGGCATGCAGTAGAAAGTCCATTTGAGTACACGCTTGCTCAGTGGAATAAAAAGAGAGATGCTTATAATGCGGCAGCGGTGAAAGCTAAGTTGCATTCTGATTCGATGGTTACCGATCCACGCGATAATAATGTATATAGGACTGTTGTCATTAATGGAAAACGTGTATTTGCGGAGAATTTGCGTTATGCGGACAGTGCTGCCGTGCACAATTTAAGGGGGCGACAGATTCGTTGCTATGGTGACGAGGCGAAAAACTGCGAGATTGGAGGTGGCTATTATACTTGGACGGCGGCGATGAATTTGAATGGTCAGTGGGGTTCGTACAGTGCTGAAACTTTGATAAAGGATCCGCATCAAGGAATTTGCCCTGAAGGCTGGCATGTGCCGAGTGGTACAGAATGGATGGAATTGTTCAGTGGTGTTGACTATGCGGATCAGCAGATGATTGGCTTTAGCAGATGGAACACGGCAACGGACGCTAGCGGGTTTACTGCGCTTCCAGTAGGCGCCTACGGAGAGAATGCTTTCAGCAATGGTTCATCGGCCGGCTTTTGGAGTGCCACTGAGGACGGTTACTATTATGCCAAAGTTTGGTACTTGTATGATGCTGCTGCTGGACTTTCCTCCCGCAATGATGGCTTTGAAAAGGGAAGGAAGTACAATCACATGGCTGTCCGTTGTTTTCAGGACTCCCCTGTAAAACCTTAGTTGAGGGAACTCCATGTTTTTTAGAACGACAAGGGGAAATGCCATGAAACCCACGAATACCGTCCAAAAGAAAATGTCACCCTCTAACATGTCACCCTGGAGCCACATCGTGGCGATAGGGGCCATTGCGATTCTCTTTGCGTCTTGCGGCGAGGATTCTACGGTAGAAAACATCACTCAGGTGAACCAAAGCAACATCGAAGTCATTTCGGATGTTTCCAAGCTCCCTAAATGCAAAAAGGACAATGACGGTGAAATGGTCTGGGTCAAGGGCGAGTATGCTCCCAGAAAATGCTCCGATAGCAAGTGGTACGCCGTTGCCGAAGGGAGCGTGGCTGCAACTTGCTCCTCCAAGGAACTCAAGGATGGCAGTGGCGTAAAAATTATTTGCGGTGGCGATTCCATTGGCGTTGTGCTGAACGGCAAGGACGGAAAAGACGGTGCCGATGGTAAAGACGGCAAGGATGGAGCCAAGGGCGAAAAGGGTGACAAAGGCGACTCTGGTGCAACTGGTGCTCAGGGTAAGCAAGGTGTTACTGGAAAAACGGGTGCAACAGGAGCGACCGGAGCTAAAGGCGAGAAAGGAGACGTGGGTGATACCGGTGCAACGGGTGCTAAAGGCGAGAAAGGCGACAAAGGCGATACTGGAGCGACAGGAGCCAAGGGTGAAAATGGTGATACCGGTGCAACGGGTGGCAAAGGTGACAAGGGGGATACGGGGGCGACTGGTACAGGTTGCTCAGTGGAAACGATTGACGAACTGTCTGTCCGCGTGATTTGCGGAAAGGATTCCACGATTCTCTATACAGGCAGTGCTTCTGGCGGGACGACGCAAGATACTGTCGTGCTTGACTCCGAAAAAATTGCAATATCTTTGGACGAGATCTCCGGCGTGATTCAAAAAGGCCCGTTCCTGAAGGGTTCCAAGGTGCTCGTGCGTGAAATGGAAAATGGTCGCACGCTTACGCAAACGGGGAACAGTTTCAACGGAAAAATTTTGAATGACAGGGGTGAATTTAAGATAAACGCTCGCATGCTCGTAAGCCAGTACGTGATGCTCGAAGCGACTGGTTATTACCGCAATGAAGTAACTGGCAAAAATTCAAGTTCTGAACTGACCTTATTTGCAATTACCGATGTAAATGACCGCAACATTGCGAACATCAACTTGCTCACGCATTTGGAATATGAACGCGTGATTTACTTGGTCACGCAAAAGAAGATGAAAGTTCGTGCAGCCAAGAAACAGGCTCAGAAAGAAGTGTTTGGGCTGTTGTACATTGACGCGACGGACTTCCGCAATTCCGAAGATTTAAACATTGCAGGTTCAAGTGATGAAGACGGTGCTTTGCTCGCATTCTCGTTGATGTTTCAGGGAGACCGTTCTGTAGCAGACCTTACGACTCACCTTCAATCGGTTGCGAACGATATGGAAAAGGACGGGACATGGGATGATGCAACGACCCGCATGAAAATTGCGGAATGGAGTGCCGATGCCGACAGTGCGGGCAGGCTTGATACAATTCGAAATAACGTGGCTGATTGGGGATTGTCTTCTGAAGTTCCGAATTTCGAAAGGTTTGTACGCAACTTCTGGTACAAGGAATATGGTCTAGACAGTTGCACCGCTAAGAAAGAAGGTGTCATGAAAGCTGCTTCTGCAGGCAAGCAAAAAGGGACAAAGACTCGCTACATTTGCAAGGTCGCTGCTGAGGGTTTGACTGCTAATGATCTTCGCTGGGTGATTGCGTCAGAGTTCGAAAAAGATACTTATGGATGGAAAGACACGACCGATGGTGCTCTCAAGAACGGTGCCATGACAGGAAAAAAATACGTGTTTGACAAAACGGGTAGTATGAATGGTGTCAAGGGATGGCGATTGGCGGTAGCTGTTGAAAATATTTACGGCGGCTGTGTTGATAGCTTGTATTCGAAAATTCGCAGCTATCGGAGTGAGAGCGTTGACGAAACTGGCTACTACCAATGTCAGAAGGGTGTGCACAAGTGGGTGCTTACGAACGACAGCTTGATGATTGATACGCAAGGGTGGCCCGCAGGCGATGATGGCTTATCCAAGTGGGGCGACAGTATCGGGGTTGTATCTGTAATGCCTGGCGACCGCATCTGTTATGTGTATGATACTAGTGCCGCTTACAGGGGATGGCGTACGGGAAACGATTATGATTGCACGCTCGGCTTGCAGGGGTGTACAATGAGACGTGCTGGGGTCATGATGCTTTGTGAAAATGAAAATACTTACTATGTATGTAATGGCCATGTTTGGTATCAGGTTACGGTAGAGCAAGAACTTGCGTGCCGTAACGAAGGCGTATGCCGCTTGTGTACAGAGGGCTTGCAGGGATTGACAGAAAGTCGTGACGGTGTTATGTATATATGTGATAGGGGTAACTGGCACGAACTCAACTGTGCTGAAAAAATAAAGGGATTGTGCGTTGCAAATGACTACTCTTTAGTGCCTGCATGTGAACGAATTGGGGGCGAAAGCGGATTTGACGTTGATTACGTGTGTTCCGATAGTCGTTGGCATGCGGTAAAACACCCGTATGATTATACATTGGATGACTGGAATAGAAAACGAAATGCCTACAATGCGGCGGCTGTGGTTGCCAAGGTAAATTCCGATTCAATGATTACGGATCCACGTGACCTTAAGACATATAGGACCATTGTTGTCAATGGAAAGCGTGTGTTTGCCGAGAATCTTCGTTATGCGGACAGTGCTACCGTGCCCAATTTAAAGTATCAGATTAGTTGCTTTGTTGACGATGTGAAAAACTGCGAGATTGGAGGTGTCTATTATACGTGGACTGCGGCGATGAATTTGAATAGTCAGTGGAATTCGAATAGTGCTGAAACTTTGATAAATAACCCACATCAAGGAATTTGCCCTAAAGGCTGGCATGTGCCAAATCGTACAGAATGGATTGAATTGTTCAGTGGTATTGACTATGCGGATTTGCAGATGACAGGCTTTAGCGAATGGACCACGGCAACGGACGCTAGCGGGTTCTCCGCGCTCCCTGTCGGTTACGATGACCATGTATATACCTACGGCCTCGGTACTGGCGCAGTTTTATGGAGCGCTTCTGAGGACAGTAGCTATGGTAGCGTTTACGCCAACCTTTGGTACTTGGGTATGGGCGGGCTGGGATTTGGCTTCAGTGGCAGCGGCATCGGTCGCTATGACAAGAGTATAGGCGCCGCAGTCCGTTGCTTTCAAGACGACCCTGTAAAGCCTTAGTTGAGGGGGTGGGTATAAACTATATATCTGATGATGTGCTGTAGTTATTTTACCAAATCTCATAAAAATGCGCAGATTTGGTAAAGTGAAAATGGGGGGGATAATTCAATTATAAGTTGATGCAGACATCTTGCGTTACATTTTGCTATTATAGGTTCGTATTTTTTACAGAACAAGGAACCGCAGCATGAAACCCACGAACACCACTCAAAAGAAAATGTCACTATGGAAGTTTGTCACTCTGGAGGCACGGAGTGCCGATAGAAACCATTATGTCTTGAAAAACATTTGCGATAGGGTCCATAATGTCTTGCATAAACATTTTGCGATAGGGACCCTCGCATTTTTAGCGTCTCTCCTCGTTACCGCTTGCGGCGAAGATTCAACGGTAGAAAACATTACGCAGGTGAACCAGAGTGGCATCGAAGTCATTTCGGATGTTTCCAAGCTCCCAAAATGCAAAAAGGACAACGATGGCGAAATGGTGTGGGTCAAGGGCGAGTACGCTCCCAGAAAATGCACCGATAGCAAGTGGTACGCTGTCGCCGAAGGAAGCGTGGCTGCAACTTGCACGACAAAGGAACTCAAGGATAAAAGCGGTGTCAAGATTATCTGCGGCGGCGATTCCGTGGGCGTTGTGCTGAACGGTAAAAATGGAAAAGATGGTGCCGACGGTAAAGACGGAAAGAATGGTGTCGATGGAAAAGACGGCAAGGATGGTGCACAGGGCATTCAAGGTGAAAAGGGCGACAAAGGCGATACGGGTGCGGCTGGAAAAGATGGTAAAAATGGTACTGATGGCAAAAACGGAACTAACGGCAAGGATGGCGCAAAAGGTGCTGATGGAGCGAGTTGCACGGCGGTTACGCTTGCGGACAATAGCGGCCTGAAAGTGCTGTGCAACGGCGATTCCGTGGGCGTTGTACTTAACGGAAAGAAGGGTGCGGATGGAAAAAATGGAACAAACGGCACCAACGGTAAAGATGGTGATGACGGCACGGGCTGTACATTGGCTAAGGAAGGAACTGTTGTCACGATTACTTGCGGTGACAAATCGACAACGATTGATTTGGGGCAAGGTAGCGGCTCCGGCGGCGGCGAAATTGCCCCGCTTGATTCCGAGAAGATTGCAGTTTCTTTGGATGAAGTTTCCGGTGTAACGCAGAAAGGCCCGTTCCTGATGGGGTCCAAGGTGCTTGTCCGTGAAATGGAAGATGGCCGCACGCTTACGCAGACAGGCAACAGCTTTAACGGAAAAATCATGAACGACAAGGGTGAATTCAAGATAAACGCTCGTATGCTCGTGAGCCAGTACGTAATGCTCGAAGCGACCGGCTATTATCGCAATGAGGTGACGGGGCAAAATTCCAATTCGGAGCTTACTCTGTTCGCGATTACCGACGTGAACGACCGCAACATCGTAAACATCAACTTGCTCACGCATTTGGAATATGAACGTGTAATTTACTTGGTGACGCAAAAGAAGATGAAAGTCCGTGCAGCCAAGAAACAGGCCCAGAAAGAAGTGTTCGGCCTGCTGAACATTGACGCGACGGATTTCAGCAACTCCGAAGACTTGAACATCGCTGGCAGTTCCGACGAAGACGGTGCTTTGCTCGCGTTTTCTCTTATGTTCCAAGGCGACCGCTCCGTGGCGGACCTCACCACGCTTTTGCAGACGATTGCAAACGACATGGAAAAGGACGGAACGTGGGATGACGCAACGACTCGCATGAAGATTGCGGAATGGAGTGCCGACGCGGATAGTGCGGGCAAACTCGCGACGATTCGCAATAACGTAGCTGGCTGGGGCTTGTCTTCTAAAGTACCGAATTTCGAACAGTTTGTACGCAACTTCTGGTACAAGGAATACGGCTTAGATAGCTGTACTGCGAAAAAGACAGGAACAGTCAAAGCTGCGACCGCAGGCAAACAGAAAGGAACTAAGACTCGCTACATTTGCAAGGACGCTGCAGAGGGATCAACCGCAAACGACCTTCGTTGGGTGATTGCAAGTGATCTTGAAAAGGATACGTACGGATGGAAAGACTCGACTGACGGTGTACTCAAAAATGGTAGTGTGACCGGCAAGGTTTATGTGTTCGATAAGCTTGGTTCTTTTAACGGAATTGCTGGTTGGCGTGAAGCGGAATCCATTGAAAAACAGTATGGCGGTTGCCGTGAAGCGCTTTACGATTCTATTCGTACAGATAAAGTTTATGCGTACTACTATACTTGCAAAAAAGCATCGCATATTTGGGAACGCGAAGTTGATTATCTGCTGATTGACACGCAATACTGGCCTGATTCCACAGATGGCAAGGTCAAGTGGGGTGATTCTATTGGAGTTGCGACTCCAGGTGACCGCATTTGCTATGTATGGGACGAAGCTAAGGAATATAACGGTTGGCGTACGGGCAACACGAGCGATTGTAATCTTGGTTTGCTAGGCTGCACGGCTAAACGTGGTGGCGAAATGCGTAAGTCTAAGGATGGACGCTACTATAGTTGCTCGAATAACAAATGGACGGAAATCACGGACGAAGTTTACATCAATACTTACTTGTACCGCTGCACCATAGATGGCGAAGGTGATAAAGTTTACAAGGAAGGTGATCTTGTTTATGGAATAGAGATGAATACGACCCGATATGCTTGTGAAAACGAAAAATGGCGTGATACGAAAGCTGGTGAAGAACAGGCCGGTAAGGCATGCACGGCTTTGTTGCAGGGAACGATTTTAGGTGATACCATTACCTGTGACACATTTAATTGGCGAACGACCATTGTATATGACTATCCTGTAGGTAAAAAATGGTTCAATGAATATTTGGATTATGGGACTCTTGAAGATAAACGAGATGGCCGTACTTATAAGACTATTAAGATTCGTAATCAAGTTTGGATGGCGGAAAATCTCGCTTATAGCGATAGTATCCAAAGTCCGTACTTGAAAGGTCAATCTTGGTGCTATAACAATGATTCGTTAAATTGTTTAAAGGGTGGTCGTTATTATAGCTGGACTGCTGCGATGGATATTCATTATAAGTGGTTGGATGATTCTCCGTATTTAGTGGATGGGCTGATTGGTAATCCGCATAAAGGAATTTGTCCAGATGGCTGGCATATTCCTAATAATGATGAATGGTCAATAATGTATGATGCAATTGTAAAAAATCCATATGCTATGCAGGCGAAGGGACATCGTTTGTGGCCTGATGCGACAAATAATAGCGGTTTTTCCGCGTTACCAGTTAATCGTTGTTATGGATGTCAATATGAGTTTGGAAGTTTGGCAAGTTTTGTTAGTGCTTCAGAAATAAATGAAAAATATGCATATATTTGGCATTTACAAATGTCTCAAGGAAACTTTAGTACTGGTTATCAAGCAGATCATTCAAAAAAATATGCATATTCAATCCGTTGCATCAAAGACTCCGATTAATAACAATCTCTTTTAATCATTTTTACAATTGGAATTTTTTATGAATTACAAAACCATCATTGACAAACTTTTCATCGGAGTCGTTGCTGTTCTTTTTGCATCTTGCAGCGACGACAGCACGGTTGAAAATATCACTCAAGTGATGCAATTCAACATGGATGTTGTGAACAAAGTTAAAGATTTGCCTAAATGTACGAAAGAAACGACGGCGAAATGGTGTGGGTCAAGGGCGAAATCACCCCTAGAAAGTGCTCCGATAGCAAGTGGTATGCCATCACCGAAGGGAGCGTGGCCGCAACTTGCTCTACCAAGGAACTCAAGGACAAAAGCGGTGTAAAGATTATCTGTGGCGGCGATTCCATCGGTGTCGTGTTGAATGGCAAGGACGGAAAAGATGGTGCTGACGGTAAAGACGGCAAGGATGGAGCCAAGGGTGAAAAGGGTGATACTGGTGCAACAGGAGTCCAAGGCAAGCAGGGGGTTGCTGGAAAAACCGGAGCAACGGGAGCCAAAGGCGATACAGGAGCAACGGGAGCACAAGGTGAAAAGGGGGACAAGGGTGATGCAGGAGCCGCAGGGACGGGCTGCTCTATGGAAAAAATCGACGAACAAAAAGTTCGTGTGATTTGCGGCTCAGACTCTACGCTTCTTTATATGGGGGCAGATTCCGACACAACGGCTCAAGATACTGCGGCTCTCGATTCCGAAAAAATTGCAATTTCGTTAGACGAGGTCTCGGGCGTAACGCAAAAGGGGCCTTTCCTTAACGGTTCCAAGGTGCTGGTGCGTGAAATGGAAGATGGTCGTACGCTTACGCAGACGGGCAACAGTTTCAACGGTAAAATTTTAAACGACAAAGGTGAATTCAGGATAAACGCTCGCATGCTCGTGAGCCAATACGTAATGCTTGAAGCGACGGGTTATTATCGCAACGAAGTGACGGGGCAAAATTCGAACTCTGAACTCACTTTGTTTGCAATTACGGATGTGAATGACCGAAATATCGTAAATGTGAACTTGCTGACGCATTTGGAGTACGAACGCGTTATCTATCTCGTTACGCAGAAGAAGATGAAGGTGCGTGCCGCCAAGAAACAAGCTCAAAAGGAAGTGTTTGCATTGCTAGATATTGATGCGACAAATTTCAGCAATTCCGAAGACTTGAACCTAGCAGGGTCTAGTGACGAAGATGCTGCCTTGCTTGCGTTTTCGGCGGTATTGCAAGGGGACCGTTCGGTTGCAGAACTTTCGGAACTGTTGACAAAGATTGCGACTGACATGGAAAAGGACGGCTCATGGGGGGATGCGGCTACGCGCAAGGCAATTGCAGACTGGGCGGCCATAGCCGATAGTGCAGGGCGACTCACCGATATTCGTGAAAATGTCAAGAATTGGGGCATATCGGCAATGGTTCCCGACTTCGAAAATTACATACGGCATTTCTGGATAACGGAATATGGGTTGGGTGTTTGTTCCGAAGATAGTCTAAGTATCGTAAAGCGGGCGACCAAGGGAAATCATAGCGATTCCCATGATAAGTCCCGGTTTATTTGCAAGGCGGATTCATTGAATCATTATCGTTGGATGTTTGCAAGCGACTTTGAAAAGGATACATTCGGCTGGAAAGATTCGACGGATGGAGCTCTAAAAAATGGCGGTGTAACTGGTAAATACTATGTATTTGATTCTACGGGTAGCAATGGCAGCAAGGGTTGGCGATTCGCGGATGACACCGAGCAACAGTATGGCGGTTGTAACAAAGGCAAATATGGGAAAGTTGTCGGATATAAGCGGTACGGAGGCTATTTCCAGTGTCAAGAATCAACGCACCGTTGGGAGTTGATTGACAATGAATATCTGGTCATTGAAACCAGCTTGTGGACCGAGACAGACGATGGATATTCCAAGTGGGGTGAAATTTTTGATAATCCGAGGCGTTGCTATGTTTATGACACGAGCGATGTTTACAAGGGTTGGCGCGAGGGAAATGAATATGATTGTTCCTTGGGTTTATTTGGTTGTACCAAGGGACGTTTAGGGCAAAGGCATAAGACGGCGGATGGCGATTACTACTCCTGCATAAGTTACGTTGAATACGGCGATTCCACACGTTATAAATGGGAACGTGTGAATGATAACGTGGTAATCAATACGGATGGCTGGGCTTGCCTAGACAGTAATGATGGCAAAATGCGCAAAGGGACGCAGAATGATGCTTATTTTGTATGCGAAGACTATGCTTGGCGCGAAGCGACCACAACGGAAGAGAGGGCATGCCGTATAGATGGTGCTTGCCAGTTACATATTTGCACGGAAGGGAAAAAGGGAAAATTTGAAGATAGGGATGGTGTTTTGTATGTGTGCGATCATGGAAATTATCCCTTTGATGATTATGGAGACTATAGATGGCGTAAGGCGAATTGTGCGGAAATAAAGACGGGTGGCCTTTGCAATTCGAACGACGGCACCATTGTATGGAATTGCGAAGATGTGGGTGACTTTAAGATAGACTATATCTGTTCTTTGTATAACAGCAATATGGTTTGGCATCCAATCCTATCGCCATACGAATATAAGCTTGCGGATTGGGAAAAGAAAAAGGCGAAATATTACACGAAAGAAATGCACCCCAAAGCGAAATATGGTGATGACTTGGTTGATAAACGCGATGGCGAAGTTTATAAGACGGTGTATATTGGGGGTAAGCGCTGGATGGCAGAGAATTTGCGATATGTAGATAGTGTTGCAACTCCAAACCTAAAAACTGTATATGATTTTTGGAATCCTGAATATCAATTAAGGTGTTATCGAGATAATTGGGTTGAAAATTATGATGACAAATGCAAAATTGGAGGTGCTTTGTATTCGTGGACTGCAGCTATGGATATAGACCCTAAATGGGCTTCTGATTCTGTGGGGTCTATTATTACGTTACCGCATCGTGGTATTTGCCCTGAAGGTTGGCATATACCCGATACTACTGAATGGAACGCTCTGGGTGAAGCTACTGACTATGCGTCGCTGCAGATGAAGGGCTTTGCTCATTGGACGGAAGCGACTGATGCAAGCGGATTCTCTGCGTTACCGACGGTTATAGAGTTTGGGGCGAGTAATTATACTTCTTGGTGGAGTGCTGAAGATTATGTGCGTGACGATCGCGGAAAAGCTTACAATTGGGGTGTGTTTATCGATGGATTTCGCATTCTAAGTTCAGGAAAATATGCAGGAATAAATGATGGAACTTGGCTTTCCGTCCGTTGCATCGAAGATACCAACTAACAACAATTCAAAATCGTCGAATACAATAAACAACAACGGCTGCTTCGCGAGCCGTTGTTTCATAGATTTGAATTTTTGTTTTATGTTTTTAAATTTTCTTTAAAAATGATTAAAAAGTGCCGAAATTTGCATAAAATCAGCAATTTTGTTTTAATAAAAAAATTCACAGCACCTTGTAGCGCCCTAGACAATTAAGTAAATTTATAGTATGATGAAATCGGTTACAGAATACAAGAAATATCGCGAATACGTCTTGGACTATTACCAAGAACGCAAGCGTTGTTCGGCGTTTACGTGGCGCGAATTCGCGAAAGATGCCGGATTTGCGTCGGGATCGTACTTAAAGCTTGTTTGTGACGGAAAAACGCGTTTGCGCGAAGAAAGCGCGAAAAAAACGGCACTTGCGATGGGCTTGGTGGGTTTCGAGTTTGATTATTTTCTTTTGATGGTGCGTTACGAAAACGCGAAGACGGACAAAGAAAAGAAAAAGTGCTTTGAAGAAATGCAGGCGCTTGGCGAGGCTAGTCGCGTGAAAATTCTCGGCAGTGAAATGTACACGTTTTACGAGACGTGGAAACATTCCGTTGTCCGCGAATTGGCTGTTGCGATGCCGGGGGCGAAACCGCACGAAATTGCAAAGGTTTGCAGGCCTGCGATTTCGGCAGCAGATGTAAGCGATAGCCTGCATTTTCTCGTGAAGTCGGGACTTTTGACGCGCGATATCAAGGGCAATTATCACCAAACGAATCGTTCGCTTTCGACAGGGCGCTTGAACGTGGTTGCCGTGGCGGTGCATTCCCTGCTTCGCCAAATGGGCGAATTTGCGCTAGACGCCTTGGACAAACTCCCGATTTCAGAACGGCACTTTAGCGGAATCACGATGGGCGTGACTGCCGAAAGCTATGCGAAAGTCGTTGAAGAAATTGCGGCGTTCCGCAAGCGAATCATCACAATCGTTGCGGACGAGAACAAACCAGAAAAAATTTGCCGATTGAACTTTCAATTTTTCCCACTGACGGAAAAGATTGAATATGGTAATACGGATGTACAAACAAAAAAGAAAGGAGAGTAGTTAAGAGTATGCTCATGGAATCAAGGATGAAATGGAATCGTTTTTGGGTGGCCATCGTGTTTGGGACCACCTTTTGGGCTTGTTCTGGCGATAAGACAGCCGGTACGAGCGAAGAAAGCGAAGGCATTTACGCTGTAAAAAACTTAGACGTGGCAGGCTTGGCACAAAAGGGCCCGTTTGTCAAGGGTTCCGCAGTGACAGTGCAAGGTGTTGACTGCAAGACGATGAAATTCACGGATGAGGAATTCACGGGAAAGGTCAAGAGCGACAAGGGCGACTTTGGCGTTGACGACGTGAATCTCTCGGCTTCTTGTGCGTTGTTCGAGGTGTCTGGCTATTACATGAATGAAGTCACCGGCAAAAAGTCTTCGGATAAATTGACGCTCCATGCGATTACGGATTTGAAAGATAGAAAGTCTGTGAACATCAACGTGCTCACGGAATTGGAATACGAGCGCGTGATGAATCTCGTCTCCAAAAATAAAATGTCCTTTGCCAATGCGAAATTGCTGGCCGAAGAGGAAGTTCTTGCTTCGTTGGGCGTGATGAATCTTTTTGAATCGTTTGAAGGCTTAAACATTTACGAAAAGGGCGATGGAAATGCGACCCTCCTTGCAACGAGCGTGCTGTTGCAATCAGATCTGGATACCAAGAAACTGGCTGACCGTATAGACAACTTCGCATCGTCTATCGCAGAGACTGGCGAATGGAACGACGATAAGGCAAAAACGAAGATGGCGGATTGGGCAAGTACCGCCAAGGCCGACGGCAAGTTTGACTCTGTCCGTGAAAATCTAGAGAAGTGGAGCGGGTCCGATAAGATTCCTGGATTTGAAGAGGTGGTTGAAGAGTTTGGGGGCGCTCAGAAAATCCCTGAAGAATGGAGCTGGGATGTGCCCAAGGAAGCTCGCCTGAATCCGAAAATCAAATACGACTCGATGGTCGACCCGCGCGACAAGAAAGTTTACAAGGTCGTGAAAATTGAAGTGCCAGACTCGAATTATTCGCAGGTGTGGATGGCTGAAAACTTGAACTATGCCGATAGCGTCAAGACACCGAGCTTGAAGGGCCGCAACTGGTGCTACAATAATGAAGAAAAAAATTGCAAGGTGGGCGGTCGTTATTACAGCTGGGCGGCGGCAATTGACTCTGTTGCCTTGGCGAAAGATTCGAAGGAACCGTTGAATTGCGGCTATGGTAAAAAGTGCGGACTTGATCGCGCTGTGCAGGGAATTTGTCCTGATGGCTGGCATTTGCCGTCAATCTATGAATGGGGGTTGTTGAGCGTGGCGTTAGGAACTGGCGGCGTAGCTGGCGAGCCACTCAAGGCCTTGACCGGGTGGGACTACGCCGGAACGCCTAACAATAACGGAACGGATAAATACGGCTTTGCTGCACTCCCGACCGGAAGAAAAATTTCTGCAACTAGTTGGCAAAAGGTGGGCTCGGATGTTTATTACTGGAGCGCCACCGAATACAATGCCGATCAAGGCCGGTATTTGAATATAAACAACATTTATACCAATTCTTATATCTATCAGAATAGCAAGTCTTATGGACAAAGTGTCCGTTGCGTCAAAGGGGATCCTTCGAAGGCTCCGGTAAGACCTTCTTCAAGTTCTAGCGTGACAAGTGTGTCCAGCAGTAGCTCTGCAAAAATAGATTCTACAGGATGGAGCTGGGATGTGCCTAAGGAAGCACGCCTGAATCCGAAAATCAAATACGATTCGATGATTGACCCGCGCGACAAGAAAGTTTACAAGGTCGTGAAAATTGAAGTGCCAGACTCGAATTATTCGCAGGTGTGGATGGCGGAAAACCTGAACTATGCCGATAGCGTCAAGACTCCGAGCTTGAAGGGCGGCAACTGGTGCTACAATAATGAAGAAAAAAATTGCAAGGTGGGTGGCCGTTATTACACGTGGGCTGCTGCGATTGACTCGGTGGCACTTGCGAACGATGCCAAGGCTCCGTTGGATTGCGGCTATGGCAAAAAGTGCGGACTTGATCGCGCTGTGCAGGGGATTTGCCCTAATGGCTGGCATTTGCCGTCAATCTATGAATGGGGGTTGTTGAGCGTGGCGTTAGGATCTGGCGGCGTAGCTGGCGAGCCTCTCAAGGCTTTGACCGGGTGGGACTACGCTGGGACGGATGACAATAACGGTACGGATCTTTACGGCTTTGCCGCACTCCCGACCGGAAGAAAAATTTCTGCAACTAGTTGGCAAAAGGTGGGCTCGGATGTTTATTACTGGAGCGCCACCGAATACAGTGCCGATCAAGGCCGGTATTTGAATATAAACAACATTTATACCAATTCTTATATCTATCAGAATAGCAAGTCTTATGGACAAAGTGTCCGTTGCGTCAAAGGGGATCCTTCGACTGCGCCGGTAAGACCTTCTTCAAGTTCTAGCGTTGACGAAACGAAGTCCAGCAGCAGCTCTGCAAAATCGAGCAGCAGCGCGGTCGTGTCCAGTAGTAGCCAGGCAAAATCGAGTAGCAGTGCAGTTGTGTCCAGTAGCTCCGTCGCTTCGTCTTCTTCGACTCTTGTGTCTTCATCATCCTCTGAAAATCATGACAGCTTTGGTTTTGATTGGAGTCTCCCGAAACAATCTTTTTTTAATCCAAACATCGAATACGATTCCATTGTTGACACTCGTGATGGTCAAACGTACAAGACGGTTAAAATTGGTAATAAAGTTTGGATGGCTGAAAACCTGAACTATTATGATGAAAAAGATTTAAGCGTGAAGGAAAAGAGTTGGTGTTTCGGAAAAAAGGACAATAAAGATACTTCCACTTGTGATGTTGCGGGGCGCTTGTATACATGGGCTGCTGCGATTGATTCTGTAAGGCTTGCTACTGATTCGATTCATCCGTTGGATTGCGGTTATGGCAAGAATAGATGTAATTTGACCGACACAGTGCAGGGAGTATGTCCTGCTGGCTGGCACATGCCAAGTAAAAACGAATGGGAAAGTTTGTTCGGTGCGGTGGGTGGACAAGGGGCTGCCGGTAAGGTTCTCAAGTCCCAAAGAGGTTGGTATGACAACGATAATGGTACGGATGCTTTCGGCTTTACTGCCTTGCCTGCTGGTTATAGGCACTATGGTGGCGATTTTGTCCGTGACGGCTACACTACGGATTTCTGGAGTTCTACTGAAGCTAGTGGGGATAATGCGTACTACATAAGTTTGAACTACTCCTTCAATATTGCAAATTTATACACTGGGCAAAGGAACTATGGTTACTCTGTCCGTTGCGTAAAAGACTAGGGCGTCATCGTCATCCTGAACGATAGTGATATATGAAACTTGGCAACTCGTTGCCTTAGTTGAATTAGGTTCGTAGGAGCAGGATCCAGTCAATTTCAGCTTATGCATTAAGGAATTTTACTGGATCCTTCCTCCTTGCAGTCGTCAGGATGACGGTTTCAAGGATGACAGGTCGTCAGGACGACGCTTAAAGTTAATAGGCTTATATAAGACCTCGCTAAGAAAATTTGGCGGGGTCTTTTTTATGTTCTAGGCGACGATGCTTGCCTTGACCAAAAGCGACAATCCGAAAAAAGCTATCGTTGACGCTTTGCCATATTTTTAGCTATTATAAGATTGTGATATCCTTATTGGATGGTGCTCTCACCCATTTTTTCTACTGCTTGCGGGTCCTGTTGGCGGCGAGCTTTTTTGCGGTGGTTTGTTATGAAAAATTTGTATAAGCT
>NZ_JAFWOM010000120.1 GCF_017545445.1 Fibrobacter sp. | reverse complement strand
TCCATGCAAGAATTTGTTTCAGCGGTTATCGAGTGAGGGTCACACCCGTTCCCATCCCGAACACGGAAGTTAAGCCTCAGATCGCCGATGGTACCTGGCCCTCGGGTCCGGGAGAGTAGGTCGCCGCTGGATTCACGCCCCGCTTGCCGTAAACGGCGAGCGGGGCTTTTTCGTTTTTGCCGTCATCCGCCCGCGTTGTCATCACCGCGCAGGCGGGGATCTCCTTGCACGGTCTCCATTGCAGATACGGTTCCCCTCGCAGAAGTGTCACTCATTACAGATACGTTCCCGCCCGCGATTGTCATCCCGGCCCCCGTGCCGGGACCGGCTTACACGATACCCCATTGCAGATACGGTTCCCCTCGCGGAACCGTTACTCATTACAGATACAGTTCCTATTGCAGATACGATCTCCCTTGCGTTCCTAACCCCTAAAACCTATAACCTATATTTTACCAGCCTTTTTGTATATTACTATGCATGAATGTTTTGTTCAAATACTTAATCATACTGCTTGCATTTTGCAGTGGATTTGCTTTTGGTATTTCTTATCCGGTATCGTATGGTACGTCATCTAGCGATACTGTTTATGTTAATGATTGGTGGAATAACGCTGGCGAAAAAGGAAACTCTATTGTTGTAGAGCGAGGTTGCCGTTATAGTTCGTTCAAACAAGATTCTATAGTGGATAAGAATCTTCCAAGAGACTCTTTGCTTGCGAGGGTGTATGGGAATAATCCTAGCCCGGATAGTGCGGCTCTTTACGAAGCTTGGGGAAACGAGTGTGAAAAATCGGTAAAAGGAGGTTTATCTGAGGGACTTTTTTATATTCCTGTGACCGTCACTTTTGCTGCTATAGGTACTTATTTGACTTTTTTCCATGATTATGACTATTTGGGGACTGCTATTTTAGGGCGTACTTATAGCATTATGTCCTTAATCAGTGTTCCAATTTTTATTGATGCAGCAATTCATGTTTTTTCACGTTCTTCCAAACAACATGATCTTGGCAAATTCTACAAGAATGAATCGGAGCGGTTTAAGTTCCGTGTTTCTCCGACAATAAACTTTAGTGAACCCGGTGGCGGACTCTTTTTGCAATTAGGCTTTTAGTTTTTCTCCACTCGTAACTTATTACATTACGCTCTAGATTTTGGTCTTTTATCTCTAACTCATTATTACTTTATATCTTTTTTTGCATCTAAAATACTTGTTTTGCGGGCTGTTTTTTGCGTTTTTTTCGCTGTGGATTTTTTATACATAATTTTTTTTAAAAAAGAATAAATTTTTTAATTTTTTTATTTATTTTTACAATAAAAAGATGTATTTTTTTAGAACGGGTGTGGAAAATCTTAAAGGTGAGTGTAGTATGAGACACCTGTATTTAGCTTTTTGTGTTTTGGGCGCTTTTGCGTCGTCGGCTTTTGCTGATTTGACTGTTCACGTGCAGTCTCCTTTTGGTGCAACTGCAGCTGCTGAAATTGTTCCTCATGTGGTCTTAAATTCTGCTTCTCCTGAAGTGGGGGCGACATCTTCTACTGTTATGAAGGCAGAAGGTGAAAATTGGTATTCCATTACATGGAAAAATTCCTTGGCGGAATTCAAGGCTTCGGATGTTTTTACGGTCAAGGGCTGCCCGGCAACTGCTACAGATGCTACGACTTGCGTTGATTTTGGCGATGGCATTACTTATAATGTCCGCGATTTCTTTGACGGCAGTTCCGAAGCATGGATTTATACGGATGCAACTGCTGAGACGTTCGCGAAGTCTTTTGCTGCTCCGGGTTCAAAGATTGTCTGGTTCAAGAGTCCGTGGGGCAATAAAGCTCTTCCGCAGATGATTTTTGAACAAGATACTATCTTGATGCATTTTACTGAAGACGCTGATAAGTGTGGGTGGTTCTATGGTGCGCTGACTCCGGCGATGCTAGAAGGTAAAGTGCTCCAAACAGCCTATTTTACTCGTTACATGGCTCCTTGGATGGCTGTTCCTGCGGACAGAATGCAGATTATCGACTTGAGCAGTTATATATCGAAGAAAGATACTGTCTATATCGATGGTACTGTAGCGACTCCTACGATTGGTAATAAGGCTGGGGAACCTGATGCGAACATGTGTTTTGACAAGAGCCGCACTTTGCATGTTTACAATCCATGGCGCAACAACAGCGTCTATAAAGACCGTACGGTTTATTTGAACATTGACGGTGTTTGGCTGGATTCAACGAAGGGACTTTCTTTTGACGCGGGTTACAAGTTCTGGCTTTCCGTGACGTTCCCGGATTCTGTAGTTTCTTCTGCGGCGTGGAAATCTGCCGATGCCAGGGTGCAAATTACGCGTAGTTTCAAGGAACGCGGTGACACGGTCCATTATTTTAGTAAGGACAAACGTCCGATAGCTAGCGACTTGTTCCCGTCAGGCGTTTACGAAACGTGGTTCTTTGCAAGTTCTACGATGGAAGAAATAGATCTTTCTTACGTTCCGCTTGAACGCAAGGTTGTGCGTTTCTTGAGTCCGTGGAAGAATACGCCGACGTCGTTTATTGTTGATGCCAATAACGATGTCGTGAGGATGTCCACCTTCTCGAAAGATACTTGCGGCTGGTTCGAAGGTACTTATTACAAGCATGCTGCGGATTGGAAAGTTTATTTCAAGCAGAGCTTTGGACTTGAAAAGTACGATAAGAGTGGTGTCGTTCGCGAGGGCGAAGAGGTGGACTTGCTCATCGATCTTGATTCTTTGATGAATGCTCATGATACGGTTTATGTCTATCCGTCCGACAAAAACAAGAACTATAGCCGTCCGGATGTTTCTGCAATTTATCCGGTGGGGCGTCTTGGTGTATGCCCGAGCATGAAAATCTCTGCGATGCTTTTGGACTGGGCTGGCGAAAGCCATCATGACAGTATTGATGTTGACTTCGGGCGTGTCCATAGCGGTAACGATTATACGACTGTTAATTTTGGTGGGCGGACTTATAGGTCTTGCCAATCTGGAACGGTGACGGGAATGGTGCAAGATACGCTTGTGAACGGGGTTCCGGCTCGTGTGGATTCTACGAAGTTCCCGTGGGACAAGTGCGCTGCAGCCCATGAAATCGAGAAGTGGTTTAAGCCTGAAATTCAAATGATTACAACTGCAGGTGATACTCTTACGAACTCGCTTTGTAAGGATATCGAGCTTCAGCTGGATAACGATGGTTTCTGGTATGCGGATTATACGAACGAGTCCAATGATTGCAATGATCCGGTCAGTCCTGGATTCTTCCCGCTTGATGATTTCAAGTATCTCGATACTAAGGGACCTACGGGTACAATTCCCAATCCGAAGTTCGACTGGGATGTTCCGGGGTGGACGGCTGCCAAAGGAAATGACACTTGCAGGCATAACTACAGCTACGCGATGGCTGTTTCTGCAAGTTTCAAGTACGTAAAAGGCCAGTACTTTGAATTCCGCGGCGATGATGACGTGTGGGTCTATATCAATAACAGACTCGTCGTGGATATCGGTGGCGTCCATGAAAAGGTGGAAGGTGCCGTGAACCTCGATACGATTGGCCAGAACAATCCGAAGCTTGCTTTGATTGAAGGCCGTGAATACCCGTTCCATATTTTCTATGCGGAACGTAATGCGACGGGTTCGAACTTCAAGATGCGTACGTCCATCAACTTGCAGAAGCAGAATACTTATATTGCGACGGTTGATGATTCCAAGCAGAATGATATCAAGGGTATCTTGAAGCTTCAGATGGACTCCAAGGCTATCAGCTGCGATCCGCGTGTCAAGGGCGAAGTGGAAATTACGGATGCTCCTTCCATGTTCTATTTGGATGGCGGCAATTTCTCCGATTCGCCTGAATTGAAGGTGGGTATCAATTTCGGTGGTATCACTATCAATGAAGATCGTTCTAGTTTTGTCATCAATATTGACGAAATTGTCAAGCAACGCTCTTTGAGCCCTGGGCATTACACGTTGTATTATTTCCTCGAAAACGGCATGGGCTTGTATGATTCCTTCGAATTTACGGTTCCTGAATATCCGAAACCGGAAATTGCGTTTGTCGATGTATTCAATCCGGCTACTGACGGTTCTTTAAAGACGTTTGATCCGACGAACAAGACGATTCGCGGCGAAACGATTATTCCGGGAGTCAACGATACGTTGATGACGCATGTGCGTTACCCTGAAATGGTTTATTTGGAAATTGTGGTGACTTATGCGGGCGAAATTTGCACGGACTGCAATGTCTTCTTGGATTTGAGGCCGTCCGATGCTCGTTTGACGTTCTATAACGAAATGGACCAGCAAGTCAATACGGTCCAGACGGACGAAACGGGGCGTGCCCGATTCTACGTGGTTGGCGAAGGTGCTATTAAGGGCGCGTCGTTTGCGGTCGTGGGCATTAGCGGTGTCAAAAACCAGCTTACGTGGGACAAGATTAGCTTCAAGGATCCGGCTGTGCCGCTTGCTAAAACTGGCACCATTTATGACCGCAACGGTGACGGCGTTCCTGATAGTATCTATGTTCCGTTCGAATACAATGCTTTTGTCGAACACGACTTGGATACGATTGCTTGGAGCTTTGGCAGTATAGATTGGCATGTGTTCAGTTCGTTGGAAGATATTGCGACGATGCTGAAAAACGATTCAACGGTTGTCATTACGGCTGACAGTCTTTTGGATTCCGTGCTAACGGGTGCGACGAAGGCTATTGTCGAAGGGAATTTCCGTTATCACTACATTTATTTGGACGAAGCGAGCGGATCGACTCAGGAATCTGATATGCTGTTTACGAAGATTCAGGAAAAGATCGGGGCTATCATGCTCGACAAGCCGATGCTCAAGATTGTTTCGGAGAATTTGGTCAAGGTGACAATTGAGCTTTCGGAAACCTGCAATGCGACTAACTTGCAGTCTATTCGTTTCATTGAATTGAAGGACAAGAACGACAATCTTGTTGATCCGTCACTTTACAGGTTGGAATCTATCAATCCGTCGGGCGAGAGTGAGTACTATGAATTGCTCTTTAGAAAGAGTCCGGAATACATTGCTCCTGAAGTTGGTTTCAAGATACGTTTGCTTCCGGGGGTGTTGCCGGATTTGAATGGCAATACGCCGCATGAAAACAACCCGTGGCGTCGAATCGAAGGCGAACAGCCCTTGGAGACGGAACGTCCGAATGTCGTGACGATTAGGCCAGGCATGTTTGATGATAATCCATGGATTGGCGGCGATAATGACGTTGCTCCTATCCGCGTCGATGAAGACCTCACTCTCAAGGAAATCATCGAAGAAAAGGGCTTGCCGGGTGTGTTGGTCAAGTTCCAGCTTAATGACTACGCGACGACACAGCTTTACGCTGCCGGTAATCCTAAACCGGGTACTCCTGAATACAATGAAATCTTGAGCAAGGTCAAGGTGAAGTGGGATATTGAATTCTTCACGAGCCTTGGTCATTATGTGAACTGGATTAGAAGTAGCGAGTTTGCTTGTAACGATACATCGATTTACAAAACGGACTGCATTCGCGATGCTGGCAACATGTTCTTTGAATGGAATGCGTTGAGCGAAGAAGGCCGTACAGTAGGGACGGGCGTGTATATCGCGAAATTCAAGTTCAGGATATTCTCGGAATCGGAAGTCATGGCGAAGGGCGAAGAAACGTTCACGTTCGGTATTCGCCGTGACGAAACTTACGAAACCGTAACGAAGAAGATAAAGTAAAAATATTAGTGTATAGACTTTTGGCCTGCCCGATGGGCAGGTCTTTTTGCTTTTTTTTTCATTATGATATTTTAATTTTTACCACTTGAATATATCTTTAAGTTAAAAGTGTGGGGCAAAAAGAGGGTACTGAATGAAACTCTGTTGTTTGGGTTTTCTTTTTCCGTTGTTGGTTGCTGTTTCTGCTTGGGCGGATTTGACAATCCACCTCCAGTCGCCGTTTCGTGACGATGCGACTGCATCGGGCTATACTCCGCATATTGTGGGCGGTGTGACGGATTACAATCCGGGTTTCGGTGCTATGTCCAAGACGATGATGACAAGCGAAGGCGATGACTGGTACGTTTATACTTGGACGGGCAGGAGCATTGCGGATTTTCAGGATTGGCAGGATTTTGAGTTCAAGGCTTGCCCCAATACTGACGACAACAACTACAATTTCAACAATTGCGTTTCGTGGACGCAGGGCGGAAAGACGCGGATTACGTCGTTCTTCGGTACGGAAACGGAAATTTGGCTTTATACGGACACGAAGGACAAGTCGTACAAAAAGTCGTTCATGGCTCCGGGTTCAAAGATTGTGTGGTTCAAGAGCCCGTGGGGCAACAAGGTGCTTCCGCAGATGATTTTTGGCGCGGATTCCGTGCTGATGCGTTTTAATCAGGGCGACAAGAGCAAGTGCGGTTGGTTCTATGGAGCGGTTACGCCTGCGATGGTGCAGTCCAATCCGCTTTTGACTGCTTATTTTGTGCGTTACCAAGCGCCGTGGTATGCCGTGCCTGCGGACAAGGATTCGTTGGTGGATTTCTCGAGTATCTTCAATACGCAGGATACGCTTTTTGTGGATGGAACGGTTGATAATCCTGCGGTTTCCACTGATATCGGGACTCCGGGCGAATGCTTTGATGCGACCCGCCGCCTGCATGTTTACCATCCGTGGCGTACAAATTCGACTTACCGTGACAGCACGTTCTATATCAAGATTGATAACAACATTTTGAACGAGCCGACGGGACTCAGTGCCGAAGGCGAATACCAGTATTGGCGGCACATCGATTTTGCGGATTCTACCGTGGGTTCTGCCCAGTGGAATTCTGCAATGACGTATGTGCAGATTACACGCGGCAAGAACGACTGGCCTCCGCGTAACTATTTCTCTGAACGCTCCCGCCCGCATGCGAGCGACTTGTTCCCGACTGGCGTTTACGAAGCGTGGCTCTATACATCGACTTCGCTGGGGACGTTCGATATCGTGTTCTATCCGCCGGAACCGAAGGTGGTGCGTTTGAAGAGCCCGTGGGAAAACATGTCGCCTTCTATGGTGGTGGAATCGACTGGCGATATCATCAAGATGGGCCCATTGACGGATACGTGCGGCTGGTACACCGGAACGGTCTATAAGCATACGGATGACTGGAAGGTTTATTTTAAGCAAAGCTTTGGCATGGAACGCTACGGTGGCAAGGGAACGGTCGATGAATACGGTACGCTTGATTCCTTGATTTCGTTGGATTCCTTGATATCTTCTCACGATACGGTGTGGGTTTATCCGAACCCGAAAAACAGCTATTATCCGAACGACACGACGGAGTATCCGGGCATTCTCGGTATTTGCCCCTCGCTTAAGATTTCGGCACTTGTCGTGGACTGGGCGGGCGAAAGCTATCACGACAGCATTGACGTTGATTTTGGCAACATTGTCTATGGCAACCCTTATACGTCGATGTATGGACTTAACCAGAACGGAAAAATGGATTCTCTGAAACAGTGTTCGGGGCGTGTCGAAGGCATGGTGCAGGATACGCTTGTGAACGGAGTCCCTGCCCGCAAGGATTCTTCGGAATATCCGTGGTACTTGTGTACTGCGGCTCATGAAATCGAGAAGTGGTTTATTCCGCAGGTGGTGGCGACTGATGCTGCTGGCCGCGAGTACAAGAATGGTGTCTGCCGTGATATCAGCTTGTCCTTGGACGATGAAGGTTTCTGGCAGGCAGACTTTACGAATGAATTGAGCGATTGCAATGATTCTATCAATCCGGGATTCTATCCGATTGACGATTTCAAGTATCTGGATTCTGCGGGAACGATTCCGAACCCGAAGTTTGACTGGAACATAAGCGGCTGCCGCCACAACTATAGCTTTGCCATGAAGGTTTCGGCTCAGTTCAAGTACGTGAAGGGGCAGTATTTCGAGTTCCGTGGAGACGATGACGTGTGGGTGTATATCAACAACCGTCTTGTCGTGGATATCGGCGGATGCCACAATCCTGAGGAAGGTGCCGTGAACTTGGATACCATTGGGCAGAACGATCCTTCGTTAAAGCTTATTGAAGGCCGCGAGTATCCGTTCCACATTTTCTTCTCGGAACGCAATGCGACGGGTTCGAATTTCAAGATGCGCACGTCCATCAACTTGCAGACGCAAAAGACATATTACCCGGTGGAAGAGGTGACGACTGACGGAACGATCAAGTTCTCCATTTTGCAGCTCTTGATGGATGAATCCATCAGTTGCGATGTTTCCAGCACGTCGAAGATTGACACGATGCCCGCGCAGTCTTTGTTTGTGCTGTTTGGCGATGACGAGCGTATTCCGCCGGAAGGCTTGGAACTTATGCCGGGGACGATTGCTGGAATCCACATTGACGAAAACATGGCGGGCTTTGTAATTGATACGGTGGCGATTGTGCGTAACCGCTCTTTGGCGCCGGGGTCCTACATGTTGCAGTTTGTGCTGGCTAGCGACATAACGCAGTCTAGCGAGGTCTATTTCACGGTGCCGGCTTACCCGCTCCCGGACATTGCGTTTATTGACGTGTTTAACAGAACAGATTCTGTTAAGGTGCTAGATCCGACGGGCATTAGCTTGCGCGGACTCCCGTTTGACGGCAGTGCAAACGATACGCTCCTTACGCATGTGGCGTACCCTGATACGGTGCCTTTGCAGGTGGGCGTGTTCTACATAGCGAGCCTATGCAAGGACTGTTTTGCGGTCCTTGATTTGAAAACTTCGTTCCCGCTCTCGTTCTTGGATGAAAAAAAGCAACGTGTGAATAAGTTAATTACGGATTCTACGGGAACGGCTAAATTCTATGTTGTCGGAGACTCGTCGGCGGTAAACGCAAGCTTTGTGATTTCTGGAGGCTCGGTATCGAACTCGATTTCGTGGGGAAATATCCACTTCAAGGAGCCGCCTGTGCCGTTTGCAAATTCGGGCGAAGCCTTTGACCGCAATGGCGATGGCGTGCTTGACAGTATTGCGGTTGTATTCAACAAGCCGTTTGACGAAACGATTCCGGATACGGTGGCATGGAGTTTTGGCAGCGATGACTGGCATACGATTGCTTCTGTTGAAACTGTTTCGCAGTTGGTGGATAATGGACAGAATTTATCGATTAGCGCAGATAGCTTGTTGGATAAAGTATTTACAGGCGGTGCAAAGGAGCTTTATCAGGGGTCGTTCAGGTATCATTACACCTATATGGACAAGCAAACCGCCCAAATGACGGAACTCAGTTTGGATGGGCTTGCGATTGAAGACCGCATAGGTGCAATCCTTGTCGATAAGCCTATTGTGAAACCGGTTTCTGATAATGTAAATAAGCTTACGGTGTATATCAGCGAAGCGACTCAGGTGGGTCTGTTGAATGGCGTGCAGTTCCTTGAATTCAAGGACAAGGCGGGCGAACTTGTGAATCCGTCTCTTTTGTCAGTTGCTTCTGTGACGCCGACGAAGAACAGTAATTATTACGATGTGTTGTTCCGTAAGAATGAAAATACGGTTTTGCCGGATGTGGGCTTTTATGTGCGCCTTGTGCCGGGTGTGTTGCCGGATTTGAACGGGAATGTGCCGCATGAGAATAACCCGTGGCTCCGTATTGAAGGCGAGCAACGTGTGGATTTGGAAACTCCGGGTGTTGTAGCGGTTGATCCTGCGAAGTGGACTCCGGAAATGTGGCCTTATAAGGACGATGTTGCTCCTGTCCGCGTCGATGTTTCGAAGAAGATTGAAGACATCATTGCTGAAAAGGGACTCCCCGGCGAACTGATTAAGTTTGACTTGAGCGAAGTTGGGAAGTCGTTGCTCTTGAATACGACGGAAAGCAGGGAAGTTGCTCTTTCGAAGGTGCAAATCAAGTGGGAAGTGGATTACTTCTCTAGCCTTGGGCAATTTGTCAATTCGCTGAAGGGCGTCGTTGCATGTAATGACAAGGATGTGTTCGGCACGGACTGCGTGGAAAATCCGGGCAACGTGTTCTTGATGTGGGATGCTCACACGAATAAGGGCCGTTGGGTTGGAACTGGCGTGTATATCGCGAAACTCAAGTTCAAGATTATTTCGGACAAGGACGTTGTCGGTAAGGATGAAGAGACGTTTACTTTGGGAGTTCGTCGCAACGAAAAACAGTAAACATTCTATCAACAATTTATTTTTGCAAGTTTTTAAAGCTAAGTTGTTGAGTGAAGGATAGTTATGAATAGATTCTGCTTTTTTATGCAGAATCTATTTACATTTTTTGTGTAAAGAAATTCCCTAATTACTGACTACTAACCACTATCCACTGATTACTGACCACTGTTTACTGACCACTGTTTACTAACCACTAACCACTAACTACTGACCACTGGCCACTAAAAATCTATCTTTGTGCCGTGATTCAAATTCAGAACGTTTCCAAGTCTTTTGGCATGCAGGTCCTTTTGGATGGTGCGAGCATGCTTGTGGCTGACCATGAGCGCGTCGGCCTTGTTGGTCGCAACGGTTGCGGTAAATCGACCCTTTTCAAGATGATTCTCGGGCAGGAATGCATTGATGGCGGTAACATCGACATCCCGAAGGGCTATACGATTGGCTATTTGCAGCAGCACATCAACTTTACGCATGCGACGGTGCATGAAGAAGCGTGCAGCGTGCTCAAGGTGAATGAGGACGGCTGGCTCGAAGAGCACAAGGTCGAGGCGATTTTGTTCGGTCTCGGTTTTGACGAAGAATCGATGCACAAGAGCCCGATGCTTTTGTCGGGCGGTTTCCAGATCCGCTTGAATTTGGCAAAGGTCTTGGCGAGCGAGCCGGACATGCTTTTGCTGGACGAACCGACGAACTATTTGGACATTGTCTCCATGCGTTGGCTCAGCCGTTTTTTGCGCACGTGGAAGGGCGAAGTGCTTTTGATTACGCATGACCACCACTTTATGGACGAGGTCTGCACGCATACGGTAGGTATTCACCGCCACAAGATGCGCAAGGTCAAGGGGACGGTCGAAAAGCTCCGCGAAACGATTGCCGAAGAAGAAGAAGTGGCGATGCGCACTCAGGAAAACGAGCAGCGCAAAAAGGAACAGCTCGAACGAGTCATTGAACGTTTCCGCTACAAAGCCGCGAAGGCTGCCATGGTGCAGTCGAAAATCAAGGCGGCTGCAAAGCTTGCGACGGGTGAACGCCTCACGCACGAGCGCAATTTGGATTTTAGTTTTAAGGAAGCGGAATTCCCGGGCAAGCGCATGCTCCAGATTCATGGGCTGCATTTTGCATACAAGAACGAAGACGGTTACGGTCCGGAGTTGATTACCGATTTGGAAATGGAAGTGTTCAAGGGAGACCGCATCGCGATTATCGGTCCGAACGGTCGCGGTAAAACGACGCTCTTGAACTTGATTGCAAAAGAATTCGAGCCGACTCAAGGTACAATCAATTACAACCCGAACCTCAAGATAAATTATTTTGGACAGACAAACATCAATCGCCTGAATCTCGACAATACGGTCGAAGAAGAAATTGCAACGGCGATTGCGGATGTCTCGCAGAAGAGTCGCGCCCGCAGCCTTGCAGGCCTCATGATGTTCAGCGGCGATAACGCGATGAAGAAGGTCAAGGTGCTTTCGGGTGGCGAACGCAGCCGCGTGCTGCTCGGCAAGATTTTGGCGAACGAAAGCAACATGCTTTTGCTTGATGAACCGACGAACCACCTTGACATGGAAAGCATCGAGAGTTTGATTGACGCTCTGGAAGATTACGAAGGTACGGCTCTTGTCGTGACGCATGACGAAGAACTTTTGCATGCTTTTGCGAACCGCTTGATTGTATTTGATGGCGGCAAGTGCCGCGTGTTCGAAGGCAGCTACGCTGACTTCCTTGAAAAGGTCGGTTGGGCTTCGGAAAAGAAACCGGGTGGTGCGAACTCTGCGAACATCAAGGTCTCGAATATCGATGTGACGGACGATAAGCCTGTCAGTTCTACACCGCGAACAAAGGAAGACCGCAGGGCGCGTGCTGACTACATCGCTGAACGCAGCAAGGTCATCAAACCGCTTGAAAAAGAAGTTGCACGCCTCGAAGCGGAAATTGCAAAGGCCGAAGCCATCGGCGGCGAACTCGAAGCGAAACTCGTTACCGCCTCGGAATCGGGCGATGGCAACGCCATTACCGCCATCGCGAAAGATATGGATGATAACAAAAAGCTGACTGAAGAACTTTACGCCGCTTGGGAAAAGGCAAGTGCCGAACTCGAAGCCGCGAAAGACAAGTACAAGTTAGATTAGTTGGTGGTTATTAGTCAGTAGTCGTTAGTCATTAGTTATGAAGGGAGATGCCCGATCAAGTCGGGCATGACAGGTGCGTGGTCTTAGGCGTGTCATCCTGAGCGAAGCCGAAGGATCTAGTTAAGTTTATTGTTTGCAATCGTAGGAGGGGCTGCGTCATGGCGGACAGATGGCGGATCGAGTCGGGTATGACGCTGTCATGACTGTCGTGATGTTAGCCTTTTATGTCATTGCACAAGTGCATGACTTGTTTGCCTCGGATATAGAAACATGCTTGCATGTTTCTGCATCGCTTGGCTTCTTCATCATTGCGAGGACCCGTAAGGGGACGCGGCAATCTAGTTAAGTTTGTTGTTTGCAATTGTAAGAGGGCGACTGCGGCGGACATGACAGAACTTTTTATTTGATGTATCTATATTTTCCTTAAATTTATATATATTGAGTACAAATGCTGTATTAAGGAGTATGGATAAAACGCCTGTTTTATTTGTAAATAGACGATTAAAAAGGAGGAGCAAAATGAAATTTGAAAAAATGATGGCTGTGTTAGGATGCTTTCTTTGTGTTGCTTGTTCGGACAGCGGAAAGTCAAATCCGTCAAGCAGTGTGGTGAACGATGCGGATAAATCCAATATAGTGTATTCCTACGTGAAGGTGAAAAATTATAATAGCGGGCCTTATGCTGTTGATACGTTTACGATTGCGTCGAGATATTTCAATTGCGATATTCAAGACTCAAATTTTGAATGTCAGTATATTGATTTTTGTCATGAAAAGCGCAATGAAAAATTTCCTGTCGATGCGGATACGGTTCGTTTGAACTATGGTGAAAATCGGGTATCGAATTTTTCGTTCGAAGTTGAAGTTCCTAAAATTGATATGGTCGCATTGCGAAAATTTTTTGCAGAGCTTCGTTTGCCTCCATGTGCTGTGTTGAAGGATTCCGTCTTTTCGAATTACTCGTTCGAGGCGAAAGGCTTGCCTGAAAACATATCTTTGATGAGTGAAAAAATTGAAGGCTTTGATTGGATTTCAAAACATGCAATGGATTCGATAAACGCTTCGTCGGAGAATAGCGTGGCTTTAATTCGTGCGGATAGATGCTCGGTGGAGCGGTTTCCGCCTGATTCTATAAAGTTGTTTGCAAAATGTGAAGCGAGAAGTTCATGTAAAATGCCGGTTGTATATACTGCATCTGTGAAAGAGAATACACCTAAGGTATGTTATACAAAGATTGATAAAAAAACAGGAATCGAAGAAGATGTTGGAACAGTCGATGGTTACTTGAAAATGACCAAAGATGTTTTGATGAGTGGGTACTATACTCTTGTGAACACTCGAACAGAACCGTTCGTTTCTGATACAACGGTCAATTGGACGTTGATTTACGTTGATCAATATGGTCGCAGGGATTCTCTAGCGATGACGACCGTATTCAAAAAATAATCTATTCCGCTCTTTTACGCGGCGCGAGCGTCATGCCGTTGCTGCGGTAGTATTGAATGTCGGTGAGCACTTGGCCAACCCAATAGTGCTTTTGCGGGTCTTTGCGCCAGTTTTCGAACTTGTTGCGGTGTTCGGCGTCGGGGTAGAATTGTGCGACAGCGTCGGCGAGCGTGGGCGATGTAGTGAGAACTGTTTTTAGACGGTGGGCGCCGATAGCAATTTGTTCTAATCCCTTGCCTGAATCGAGAGCGAGCAAACCGGACGTGTTGTTTTTGCCTTGGTAGTTCATCTGGAAATCCGAGGTGTGGCGGATGATGGACATGAGAACGGCAGGGTCTGTGCGTTCGCGGAGGCATGCTTCGATGACCGGGAGGTTGCAAAGGTGTTCGTTATCCCAGGGCTTTCCGGTGTAGGTGATTTTTAGAATGTGGTCCGTATCGTTGGATTCGATGACGGATTCGTAACGGGGGCCGAGGTCGCGCTGTAGCGCTTTTATCAGACGGATGCCGCGATTTTTGAATTGTTTGTAGCCTACCATCTTTATCTGTAACGTGCCCTTGATGGATTCGAGAATCGGCGTTGTGGGGTGCGTGACGATGAGGTTGTAATTGCTTAGAATTGTAGGGAGAATGTAGGCTAGTTCCGGAGCGGCACTGTCGAGATTGCAGTTCATGTCGATGATGAGCTCGCCTTGGTCGCAAAGTTTTTGAATCGCGGATGTCGTGTATTGCTGGTATTGACTTTGTTCGTCGATGGGGGCGGGTTTTTCTTCGGCGGGGTGTATCGCGTATGCTATCGCGATGGCTGCGATTCCGAGAACCCATGCGATGAGAATGAGCTTGACTTTAAGGCTTCTCCAGAGGATGCGAATGACTGCACGACCTTTTTGGGTCATGCAGATGCCGATAAACCATACTATCGCAAGTGCCGTCCAGAGAAGAATTAAATTCATTGCGATTCCTTATCGGACGTTAATTCGTCTGTAGCCGAGTCCGACTTTGACAATGTACGCTCCGCGTGTTGGAACTTTTACGTATGCATTCTTGTCGTTCAGCTCGCCGACGGTGAGCACTTGGCCCTTCATGTCCATGACGGCGTATTTTTTGGCGAGGCTCGGCAAGGATTCGTCCATGACGATTTCGAATTCGAACGGGCCAATCATTTTGACGTAGAAGTCCGGAATTTCGCCGTTAGAAGTCTTGGCGCTGCTAGACGAAACTGCTTTGCTGGAACTTGAGCTCGTTTTTGCATTCGTGGAACTGCTAGATGAAGGCTTGCTGGAGCTTGACTTGGCTGTACTTGAACTAGATTTTGAGTCAATCTTGCTCGAACTTGAGCTTGATTTCGCATTTGAGGAACTTGATTTTCCGCTCGCAGAACTGCTAGACGAGAGCTTGCTAGAGCTAGATTTTTTATTCTGGGTGCTTGAAGATTCCGGGTCTTGCCCGGAATGACGAGACGAACTGCTGGATGTTGTTTTGCCTGAACTGCTCAAGGTTTTTGCAGAACTAGAGCTTGATTTCGCGTTTGCGGAACTTGATTTTCCGCTCGTGGAACTGCTAGATAGATCTTTGATCGGGGTCGAGGATGACGAAGTGGCCTTAGTTGAGGATGACGACTTGTCATTCTGGGAGCTCGAACTTGAATTGATAAATGTAATTGAAGTGCGAATCTTTAAATTTGATCCAGTTATATTGCGTTCTGCATAGAAAATATGGAATGGATATACATTGCCTTCTTTTAGTCCGAGTGTGTCTAGGTTTATTGCACCTTCTATTTTGTCATGAATTCCCCCATAATCTAGAGCAAGTTTATTATTGATAAATATCCAAAAATCATCATCGCCAATGATTTCAAAAGTTTGTCCCTTTGCATACTTGAATTGAGTTGAAATTTTCATCGCAAAGCTGTAGTTATGCATACACGTATCCAAGTGAAAACCAGAACCTGAATTGACCCAGCCTGGAACATTCCAGTCAAATTTCGGGTTCTTAATCGTCTTTGCCGAATCAAGGTAATCAAAATCATCTAGTGGGAAGAATCCTGGGCTTACAGGGTCATTGCAGTTTCCTGATTCATTTGTGTAATTCACATTCCAGAAACCTTCGTTATCTAGCGAGAATTCTATATCCTTGTGCGCAGAGTTTGTGTATTTGTTGCCTGCGGCATCCTTTGCAACCACTTGGGGAACAAACCACTTATCGATTTCATGGCCAGCAGCACACTTGTCCCAAGGATAGACGAGAGAATCTACACGAACGAGCTGCCCGTTTACGAGTGTATCGCGTACCATTTGCTTTATGATTCCGTATTGGCATGTGCTGTCGTTGCCAACCTTCGTATATTTGTTTCCTCCATAAACATTTCCAAAATCTATGTCAATGCTATCGTGATAAGATTCTCCAGCCCAGTCTAAAAGTAAGGCCGAAATTTTCATGCTTTGGAAATTAATCGCTGGTGATGAACTAGATTTTATGTTCGCAGAACTTGAACTGAGTTTGTTTGAACTGCTTGACACTGCTTTGCTAGAGCTGGATTTAGGATTTGTAGATGTTGTGTCGGTTTGGGTTTCTGGAGCGTTGAATGGGACATAGTGGAATTCACCGTCAAAATCGGATTCGAACCAAAGCGTTTTGCCTGCAATCAACTGGCCTGTAACATTAATATGGTCGTAAATATTGAAACGACCGCTTGTAATATAAGTTCCTTGGAAATTTGCTTCCTTGTTTCCGTTCATCGGCATCCAATTGATATCCGCATTCGTATAGAACATCAAGTTGCCTGCATAATTAGAATCGGCAACAATCATCATTGTCAAAGTATCTATGTTTTCCCAAGAGCTTCCGTTCCATGTAGCCTCATCATTAACGTAGGCTACTTGAATTTTGGAATCGTTAGCCGAGTTTTGAATATCGATACCATCTTTTGAAAAAATACGCGTCAAACGGCCCGTCTTGCCGTTGGCATTCTTTTTGCTAGAGGGCATTAAAATGTAGAGCTTCTTGCCGTAGTTTCTGGAAAAATAAATATTCTCTACAAATTTATCGTACCAAGTATGGTCGTCATCAACATCTTCTTTTGAAATCGGCGGAACATGGATATATTTAGTTTCTCCATAATAGTTCGAATTTAGCTCCACTGCAGGTTCCCATGCAATTCCGGTTTCATCTAAAACAGGGACAGAAAGATTCCTGTCTGGTTGAGGCACGTAATCGGGGCAGTCACTGTAAGAACCATCAAGATCTAAGTTTGGCAAGCCAGGAAGTTCTCCTAAATTTGAATCTGTATAATCTTTATCCCAGTCTGCATAAATTTTACCACCAGCTTTATGAACGTTTGCAATGAAGCGACTTACAATTTCTGTGGTTCTGCCATTGGCTAGGTAAACTGGTCCTTCAAAGCAATAAGTTCCTTCGTAACTCGTGTAGTTCGTATTATACCAACTACCAAGAAAAAGTTCATTTGCACGAACTGGGCCTTTTAAACTGTCGTAATCAGCCCCCATACCGGGATAACCAATTTGCAAATCTTTACCTGAAATAATCGGGCCTCCTAGAGTATGTCTTCCATTGTTGATAATAATACTATTCTTAGCTGTTCCCGTGTAGCCAATTGTATCTGTAATTCTAAAACCTTCTTTATTGAGAACAACAGAATCGGTTCCCCAGAGCTTATACTTCATAAGCTCGTTCCAAAGACGTTGATTTTCGGTTTCGTCTGTAATTGCGGTATCGTTAACATAAAAATGCAACGGATCCGTCTTGACGAAAGTTGTGTTAGAAGAATCACTAGTTGAATCGTTTATTTTTACTGTTATCTTGAACTGGTTGGACATCAATGGGCCGGTAAGGGCTTTTGTTTGACCTGCTATGGAATCCTTTTCTGTAGCGGCGTTGTCCTTGACGGCTCCGTAAACAACATATTGCTTTTTTGTTTTATCCAATACCGCGTCGGATTTTACTTTGATTGTTGCGTTTTGGTTGCTCAATTTGACGATTTCGAACACACTTGCGAACTTCATGTAATCAGTGCCGTCAACCATCACTATCGAATAGGTGTATGTATCTACATTCCTTTCGTTTGCGACATCGATTACTTCAATTGCTCCTCCTCCTACAGTATTATCTTGTCTGTTTACTATGAAAACGACATCAGTGGCGGTGGGTTTATCGTTTACCGGAAAAACGTTAACGGTTGCCGTATATTCATTAGAAGTGTTATCTCCCGTTCCAGAACCGACAACTTTGTACTTAAATGTAGTGTACTTGTTGCCGAAATCATTTGCTGCCGCCTGATACGTCAGCTTGCTAAGATTTGCCTTGGCTATCGTTTGATTTTTTGTAACGGCCTTGCCGTCGTAAAGCAATGACCCTTTATTTGGGAGACTTGTGATGATAACAGAAGCAAACGTCTGTGTTGAGTGTTTGAAATTGAATTCGCTTGCGGTGAATGCATGTTTGACATCTTCATAGACGTTGACGACGAGTGCGCTGGAAACTGTTGGCAATGCATCGTTACTGACAACAAAAATTTTGTACCCTTTATCATCTTCGTAATTAGATGCGAGTTGGGCTCCTTCAAGGTTTGAAATTTGGAGCCAAAGAGCTTCGTTCTCTTCGACATAGCCGTCCACCAAGGGCTTGATATAGACACCCGCTGCTTTGGTGTCGCCGGCTTTAATTGTAACTTTTTTAGATTCACTCTTATTGCATATCGGAAACTTGTGGTTGGTGTCGGCTGCACCGACATCTTGATAACCGGCATAAACTCCTTGGACTCCGCTAGCAGAATAGAAATCAATGCAATATTCGAATGAAACATCTGTTTCAGTAGGCTTGTTCAGGACTAAATTAATTTGATTCCAAGTATCGCTTTCGGTGAATTTGTTTGCGTTACTTCCTGTGATGGAAAGCGTGGAAGGGGCATCTGAAATGGGCGAAGGGTAAATAAAGGACTTGAAGATAAAGTTTTCTGCTAGGATTTCATTACCAACTTCAAGCTCATTTGCAATGAGTTGGCCTGCAAAAACAATATTACACACCAGTCTTATTGTGCCAGTACTCACAATGGAACCCATAATGTTCATATTGTCATTATTTGCAAAAGTAATATCAGAATTAACGTATATTAACAAATTGCCTTCGTATTCATTTTGTTTTAAATCACCGCTACCGTAACTGACAACGATTTCAGGATGGGTTCCAAAATTAAGCGCGTTTGTGAAAATACGGGTTGGTTGCCCTCCTTCGGGCATTTGAACCACCAATCGGGAATCATTAGCAAAATCGATAGAGTTGAAGAAAATATCACAAACGCCGGTTCCTGGACATCTGGAATTCACATTAAGGATAGTTCGGCCATTGACATTAAATGAACCCGATAAAGTTGTTCCTTCCAATAATTGAGGTATTTCTAAGTTTGGGCGGATTTCTGGAACTTTGTCATAACTGCAATTGCCTGACTGGCTGGTCCCTGAGCATACTGTTCCAGAGTAGGTGGCTTGGATGGAAGTTCCTGTATGGCGGATGGGACCTGTTAGGATTTTCATCTGTTGACCGCTATTGGTTATGCTTCCGCCCACAATAATCGGACCATCAATATATCCTCCGTCACCATTGGACATCAAATGGCCTTTTGCTGTTCCTACCCAACCGAGGGAGTCTAAAATATTTACACCATTATAATTTGCGGTTGATTTATTGTAATATCTGGGATCATAGATTCCGTCTCTATTCCCGAAGCTAATTCCCTCGGTTCCCCAGAGCTTGAATTTCATCAGATAATGCCAGTTGTCTTCATCCGTATCGGTGTCGCCGAACGTGAACGGAGCAATGCTAGTCGCCGCCATCGTCGTTGCGATGCCGAATAAAATCAAGGCAAATGTTTTTGTAATTAATTTGTTGAAGTTCATGCTCTTTACTCGTGATGATTTTACTGGATGTTAATTCGTCTGTATCTAAGCCCTAGCTTGACGACATAGGCTCCGCGTGTTGGTACTTTTACGTAGGCATTCTTGTCGTTCAGCTCGCCGACGGAAAGTACTTGGCCCTTTATGTCCATGACGGCGTATTTTTTGGCGATGCTTGGCGCGGATTCGTCTAGGACGATTTCGAATTCGAACGCTCCGGTCATTCTGACGTAGAAGTCCGGGATTTCGTCATCGGAGATTTTGGAACTTGAAGAAGATTTTTTGTCATTTCGAGAACTCGAAGAGTTCGTGGCAATCCCCTTGCTGGAGGAACTGGATTTCGCAATGGAACTGCTGCTGGATTTTGCGTTATTGTAGGACGACGAAGAAGTTTTGTCATTGCGAGAACTCGAAGAGTTCGCGGCAATCTCCTTGCTGGAGGAACTAGATTTTGCAATGGTGCTGCTGGAAGATGGCTCATCGATATCAATAACCTTGATGACGATTTCTTCGGGAAGCGATTGCAGGCCGTCTTTATCCTTGGCAATCACAGTAATCGTGAACTTCTGCATTTTTTCGTAGTCGATGTTTGCTCCTTCGCGGACTCGTATTTCACCATTTGAGGAAACTGTTACGTATGGACTCTCGTCATCAAGAAAAATTTTGAGCGTATCGTCGATATCCGGGTCGGTGGCTTCTATAATTCCGATAAGTTCTCCTGCTTTTGAATTTTCTTTGACGCTGAATTCTTTGCTCGTGATTTCTGGAACTTCCGGCATATCTTTAAGCGTGATGGTGATGTTCTCTGTTGTAATAAGGTCTGGATATGTGGCGAGATCTTTGTCGGATAAGGCAATTTTGAATTCGAACGAATGACGATCTTCTTCATAGTTGAAATCACGTTTGGTAAATATTTTGCCATCCTCTGTAATTGTGAATGAAGATGTATCTCCACTTACAATCTTGAAAATATTATTTGTAAAAATGGCTGCAGTGTCTAGATCGTTAGAGTTTAGTTTGCCTATGATTTTGTTTTTGCCGGTATGTTCGTAGAATGAAAATTCGGTGTTTCCTGAAATGACCGGTTTTTCATTAACGTCCAAAATGTTAATTGTTTTAGAAATTTCGGTAGTTAGATTTGATTCATTGGTTACAGAGATAATTATTTCATGAGAATGTTCCATGGTTTCGTAATCTAGTGCTGTTGCACTTTTAATTAGGCATAGCTCATAAATAGAGTCTTTTTTTGTTAGGCCGGTACCGAAGAAACTTGATCTTTTCAAATTACTTGCATTTTTCACTACGATATTTGCGTTTACTAGGAATTTTTCATCTTCATCTTTGACTTTATAGCAGGCAATGACGGTCCATGTAGGTGTATTTTCTGCAACATCATAACTCTTCTTGCCATCATCGACAATCTCTGGCGGATCAGGGGCATCAATAACGTTGATAGTCACAAGCGCTGTTGCGGAGTAGTTCTTAAAGCCTTTATCCTCACCATTGTCAGCTACTTTTGCAAAAACTTTATATGTGTTCTTTGTTTCGTAATCTATGGAAGCGTTCAAGTAAATCTTTCCTGTTGCAGCATCAATCTTAAAGACTTCTGAATCTTTGGAATTTGCCACATAATCCGAGATTGTATAAGTAAGCTTACTCCAAGAATCTTCGTCATCGGCAACAACAGAGCCGACAAATTCACCCTTCGGAGCATTTTCATGTATTTCGAATGCGTATTCTTTATATTCGTAAGTCGGAGCATCGTTGACATCGTTAATATTGATGGTTGCGTCAATGTAGCTAGAGAGCGTCGGATCACTTCCATCAGTTGCCACGACACGAACAGAGTATTCTTTCTTGACTTCAAAGTTCAAGACGCTGTCTTTAGCCACCGTGATGGTTCCGTTTTTATCAATTGTAAAGGACTTGTAGTCGTTTGCTGCAATGTCGGTTGCGGTAAGCGAGTAAGTCGGCTGCTTGCAAGTTGCAATATGCGTATTCTTACAATCGTCATCCGTAGCTTCGACGACACCAACCTTCGTCCCCTTCAAGGTATTTTCATCGACAGCAAGTGCCGGCGGGTTATCCGAGAATTTCGGAACTTCAGGCGTGTCCAAAACATTGACTACGACATAGACTTCCTTTGTGTATTTCTTGTCCGTAACGACGGCCTTAAACTTGTAAGAAGACTTGGTTTCGTAATCGAATTTAGCATTATTGATAGTAGAAAGTTCACCCGTGCTAGCGTCAATATCGAATTGGGCGGCTTCGTCGCCCTTCAGAGAGAAATACAGCGTTCCGAAATTAGCATTATAGATGTCTGGATCAGTAGCCTTTATAACACCGAGCGAAGTAGCCTTCGTGGTATTTTCAGCAATTGTAAACGGATCCGGCGTCACGACACTTGGTTCTTCGTTCACATCAATCACGCGAATCTTTGTATCCTTGGAAGTCTTATTTCCTTCCTCATCCGTTATCGTCAAGACAACGTTAAAGATGGCGTTCTTATCAGCAGCCTTGTAGAGTTCTTCGTAATTAATGTCGCTCTTCGTCTTGATGACAAACGTGCTTAAAAGATCTGCATCTGTTGAACCCACCTGAACAACTTCGAAAAGCTTTGCCGCATCACGAGATGTTGTAGCATCTTTATCCGTCATGGTAATTTTCAACTTGCTGACATCAGCAGCATCTTCATCATAAACGACAATCTTGTCGCCTGTCAAGACCGTGCCAATCTTAACGTTCTCTTCGGTTTCATAAAGTTCTGAGAACACCTTGAATTCGGACGGACGATTGACATCGACCACATTTATAGTAACCGTAGCCGTTGTCGAGAGAGGCGGATTATCAGGATCCAAAGAGCGGTCCGAAATCTTCACTTTAAATTCATACTGGCTCTTATTTGTATAGCTCAGTTTTTCCCCCTGTTTGAGTGTTATTTCACCCGTGCTTTGGTTGATTTCAAACGGTAAATCGTCATCTTCGTCAACTATAGAATAGGCTAACTTATTGAAACCATAGGTATGCAATCCATTTTTGCAAGCTTTTGCGGCAACAGTAGAGCAGGAATCCGGATCTGTAGCCCAAAGTTTCCCGATAGAGGCTCCGCTAGCAATCGTTTCCTTGACAGAGAACGTCGTATCCCTACTTACAGGCTTTTCGTTAACATCCATGACAACAACAGTTCTATTGATGACGATGTCGTTCAATTCACCCTTAACTACAATTTGCACCTCATAAGAATTATTCGGATACAGTTCCTCAAAATTCAGGTATGTATTGTCTTTAACGATAATATTTCCTTTATCCTGATCAACAGTAAAGATATCAGAACCATGAGTCCCGTTTACTGTACCAACTTCGTATTCATAGATATCACCAATCTTGTCAAATTCCGCCTCCAAGGAGGGATTATCTTTAATCAATGAATCCTTTGAGAATTTGTCAGCAACAAAGTTGATCGGAGCGTTTTCCTTGATGGAGCCTTTGCCTTCTGTTGTCAATTGAATTGTGGGTTCTTCAATGTTTTCGATATTCACAGCGACTTCGACATCTTCAGAGAAATCGCTATCGTAGACTGTTACCAAGAACGTGTACGTATGCGTTGCTCCAATACCATCATATTCAAATTCAACATTACCGGAAGTTTTTATATAACCTTGATAATCTACGATAAAGGCATCTGCATCTGAACTTGTATTGGCTGAGGACATCTTGAACTTCAATGTATTGCTCAAGTCAGGATCATCGAATGTAACCTGACCGTAACCAGCACAGTTTCCCTCATCATCATGCATTGTAGCGCATACATTTTCACCACTTGCGGAATGTTCCAGCAAATAGAATGTATTTCCCGTTGCCGAGTGCTTTTCATTGACATCGGTAACAGCAATCTTCGTCGTTAATGTAACGGAATTGCTAGCTGCATCTGTGATAGTAATGGTCGCAGGATAAGTTGCGTTTTTAGTGCTGCTATTGTAAAGTGCTTCGTAATCGAGCAAGGACTGGTCTTTTACGAGAATCTGAACCGTTCTTGCTCCGCCAACATTGCTTTTTTCCTTGACTTCGAAAATTTCACTCAATTTCTTTGCAGTTGTATTGACTGCACCTGTTAAAGATCCGCTTAATGAATAGGTCAGTGTTTCATACGAGCCGGAATTTTTGTCGTTGTCAAAGACATCAAATGAACCAACAACGGTTCCTTTCGTGGTATTTTCTGCAACAGAGTATTGCGACTTCACGTTTTCGGGTTCCGGCTTTTCGTTCACGTCAGTGAGGTTGACAGTAACGTTTGCTGTAGCAGATCCTGCCTGACCGTCAGAAACGACAACTTTAAATGTCCAGCTTGTCTTTGATTCGTAATCGAGCTTGCTTCCATCGGTTATGACAAGTTCGTTCGTGCTGTTCAAGAACTTAAACGGAACATTTTCAGAAGCATCAACCGTAAAGGAGAGAGGATCATCATCCGGGTCTGTAGCAACGACTTTGCCTACAGTCTTACCACTCGGCCAATCACTACCATCAGCTTGTTTTTCTGCAATAAAGAATTCCTGAGGAGCAATAACCGGGGCATCATTTTCGTTTTTGACCTTGACCGTAATCTTGAACTGTTCAGAAGTGAGCGGACCTTCCACCACTGTCTTTTCTGTAGCAGCATTATCAGAGACCGTCGCATAGACGACATATTCCTTCTTTTGGCTATAATCCAATACTGCACCGGTCTTCACTTTAATCGTTGCATTACCATCGGTCAACTTGACAATTTCGAAAGCATCACTGAACGCAGTGTAATCACTGCCAGTCACATTCACCAATTCGTAGGAGTAACCATCTACGCCTCTTTCGTTAAAGACATCCGTCACTTTAATTGGGCCACCCGCAATCGCGTGATCCAATTCATTCACGGTGAACACAACATCAGATGCGGCCGGTTTGTCATTAACAGGAATGACATTTACTGTAGCCGTGTATTCAAGAGACGTGTTATCAACAGCCCCATCACCAACAACCTTGTACCTGAAAGTCGTATAAGGAGAGGCATATTCATTTTCAGCAGGCGTGTAGGTGAACTTGGCAAAATTAGAGACGGCAATTTCATCGCCCGACTTAACGGCAGTACCATTGAGAGCCAGAGTTCCACTTGCAGGAATACTCGTTATGATAACAGCAGCAAAGTTCTGAGTTTCATGCTGGAATTTGAATTCGGCAGCGGTAAACGTATGCTTTTCATCTTCGTTTACATTGACCGTAAGTTCACTTGAAACAGTTGGCAATTTATCGTTACTTACAATGAAAATTTTATAACCCTTTTCACTTTCATAATCAGATGTTAAAGTAGCACCTGTAAGGTTTGAAATTTGGAGCCAGAGAGATTCATCTCTTTCAACGATGCCATCAATCATGGGCTTGATGTAGATTCCCGCAGCTTTGGTATCGCCGGCTTTTATCGTTACCTTTTCAGATTCTCCCTTATTGCATATAGGGAATTTGTGGCTGGCGTCGGCTACACCGAAATCTGCATATCCAGCATAAATACCAGAAACACCGGATGCAGAATAGAAATCAAAGCAATAGCTAAATGTTACATCGGCTTTAGAAGCTTCACTTAAGCCAACCTGAATAGTCTCCCAAGTACTGCTTTCTGGTATATATTTCGATTTTTCATCCAAAATAGAAAGTTCTATGTGTGGATCAAACTTTTTAAAGACAAAGTTTTTAGCAGCGATTCCATTACCAATTTCAAGCGTATTTGCAATCAATTGACCGGCGAAAACTATATTACATGTCAAAGATATTTTTCCGGTACTTATAAATGTTCCCATAATGGACACATTGTCAATATTCATAAATGTAATATCGGAATTGACGTATATCAGCAAATTGCCTTCGTATTCATTTTGTTTTAAATTGCCATTGCCGTAACTGACAATAATCTCAGGGTGTGTTCCAAAATTAAGCTTGTTTGTGAAAATACGGGTAGGACGCCCCCCTTCGGGCATCTGAACAACCAAACGGGAATCATTTCCAAAATCGATAGTGTTGTAGAATAAATCACAGATTCCAGTTCCAGTACATGCCGAATCGACTTTGATGACTTTTCGTCCACTAACATTGAGAGAACTTTGGCTACTCAAATTCACCCCGGTCAAATTCGGGACTTTCAAATTCGAACGAATTTCAGGAACTCTATCATAACTACAAGATTCAGACTGATCTGTTCCCGTACATGCAGTGCCTGTGTATGTACATGCGATATTTCCGGTAGAAGTACGAATTGGTCCCGTAATAAGGGACATACTGCTACTACCTGTAATAGAGCCGCCCACAATGATAGGTCCATCAATCCATCCTTCATTACCAACAACAGCTAAATTACCCTTAGCAGTACCGACCCAACCTAGTGTATCTGGATCTATATAATTATAGGAGCTATAGTCATTTCCGTTTATGGTACGATCATATAGTCTAGTGTCATAAAATTCATCTCTATTCCCGAGGCTAATTCCAGCGCTTCCCCAAAGCTTGAATTTCATCAGATAATGCCAATTATCTTTATCCGTATTTGTGTTGCCGAATGTGAACGGAGCTATGCTAGTCGCCGACATCGATGTTGCGATGCTAAATAAAACCAAGGCAAATGTTTTGGAAATTAATTTGTTGAATTTCATGCTTTTTACTCGTGTTGATTTTATCTGATGTTGACTCGTTGGTAGCTAAGCCCTAGCTTGACGATGTATGCTCCGCGATTCGGAACTTTTACGAGTGCGTTCTTTTCGCTCAATTCGCCGACGGAAAGCACTTGCCCATTCATGTCCATGACGGCGTATTTTTTTGCAAGGCTCGGTGCGGTCTCGTCCATGACAATTTCAAATTCGAACGGGCCCGTCATTTTTACGTAGAAATCAGGGCGTTCGTTGCTAGTCTTGGAACAGCTAGATACTGCTTTGCCGGAGCTTGAACTGGATTTCGCGTTATTCTTGCTGGAACTGGATTTTCCGCTTGCAGAATAGCTCGACGTAGGTTTGTTGGAACTAGAGCTTATTTTCGCATTCGAGGAACTTGATTTGGCATTTGTAGAGCTGTTTGAAGTGGCCTGATATGCCGAAATAGAGAAATGAACATCTTCATGCTCGTTGGGGATGCTCTTGAGTGTCGTACGAATGTAGTAGCTCCCTGCGGGGAGCGCTTGCGAAATGGATTTTGTGTTAATCGTGAGCGTTGTGAAATTGTTAGAAATCGTGATGCCGCTATAGTAGGCGGTATCGAGTTTGTCGAGTTGTACGCCGGTTGTCGGAAGGTTATCACCGAACAAGGTAAACGTCGATGGGCCGCGTTCCTGCTTGTTTGCGGAGTTTGCCGAGAAATCACAAGAGAGTGCGTTTTCATGGATTTTCTGCCAAACTTCTTTCTTGATGATCGTTGAATCCGTAGAGAGATTCTTGATTGTTATGTTGGATGGAATCTCCAAGTCGATGGATGTTCTCATCATGAAATTTGATTCGGAAGTATGGCGTTCGGCATAAAAAATGTGGAACGGGTAGTTGGCTCCTTCCGTAAGGCCGAGCGTATCCAAATCGACGGATCCAAAAACTTGAGCATGTTGGCCGCCGAGGTCCACGGCAAGTTTGTTGTTGATGAATACCCACACGTCATCGTCGCCAAAGAATTCAAAATACTGACCGGGGATATATTCGAACGAGGCTTGGATTTTCATCGTAAAGCCATAGTTGTGCCTCTTGTTGCCAGATGAAATATTGTCGTAAAACGGATTTGCTATCGTATTTTCGTCATCAAGATATTGGAAGTCATCGAGCAAGAAAAGGCCTCCTTCGGTGCTTCTGTTGTCTTTCTGCCCAAGCCAAAGACCGTTGCTATCCAGAGTGAGTTCAATGGAACGGCATGTGACGTTAGAATATTCTTTTCCATTTTTTGTGGCGACTACTTGAGGCAAAAACCATTGATTCAAATGCTCTGTAATTTTACAGTTTTCGGGGAAGTTCGTAGCACGGACGGGAACCCCGTTGGCTCCTAAAGTCGGTTCGACCATTCCTGCCGTATATCCTCTGTTTTTGGAATCCCTGGCGTTAGAGTTTCCACATCCGCTGGAGCCGAAGTCGTTGCTGGTTGCGTAAATGGGGCCAAAATCCGGGTCTTGGTCTTTTGCTCCATTGCCGTAAGATATCGTTTCGGTGGAATCTGATCGATTGATTGTCGTTTTCACGTCACCGTCGCCCTTGGTGCCGTGCAGCCAGTCAAACATCATCACGGGGAGTGTTTTGGTCGGGCAATCGCCCAAAATTCCCGGATAGTTCGCAGTAACATTCGGTGCACCGGCCTTGTTCGCCTTGACCCAAATTGTGTCAGCTTTTGCGACATCATCCAAAGAGAGCCAAATCGATTGTGTCGAGGGATTGATCTTGTTATAGACGTTGTCGCCTACGTAAGTGCTGCCGAAGGTCTGCTTGAAATAGACTTGGAATGAACCTTCAGGCGGAGTAATGCGGGCTTCGAACCATCCGCAATAATTCTTGACCGTCGTCATCTTCGCGGAATCGCCAGCAGCGACATAGACGATAGCAGACGTATTCGTCCACGGAGCAAAGAAACGGATGACTTTTCTGTTTGTCGGTGTAGGTGTTGTTCCAGGACCACCCGGACGATCTCCACCATTTGAAGTTGTAGTCGGAGCTGTGATGGGATCTGGGCTGTTGGCTAGAGTCACCTCGTCATCGGCAATCGTAATGATGATATTGCTGGAAATTGAATCAGTTTCCTCAAAAGGTGAAATTGAACCTACGGAAGTATTGGCTCGACAAGTACTGGCCGTGTAAAAAGTCAATTTGGGGCTTTGGTCCGCTTCCATCGCCGCTTTCAGGTAAAAGGTTCCGTCTCCATAACTGCTAAGTGCGGAACATCTGCTAGTTTGCGTACGTCCCGCAATTGTTGTCTGGACCTGAACGTAAAGACTTGTTCTGCTATTCTGTGAGGTCTCGTTTTTTATGAGAAAGCTGTACTCGCCAGCTATCGCCGTTGCAGCACCGATTAAAACTAAGGCAAAAGTTTTAATGCTTAATTTGTTACACTGCATATTTTCCCCATCTTACAAGAACCAATAGGAAATGTTCAACTGTCCTTGCCATGTCTTGGGGGAATCTTTGCTGTCACTTATGCGGGTCATGCCGAACACCATTCGCAAATTGAAGTCGAGAATAGACTTGCCGATGTTGCGTGTAATGCCGAGGCCTGTGGCGATGTCGAATTCAAACGCGTTTAATCCGCCATTGACTTCGTATGTTTCTGTGCCGAGAATGTTCGTAATTTTGGATTTGCTTTTTGCATAGACATTGAACGAAATCATCGGCCCTGCTTCAATGTAGAATGCGTTTGGAATTGTGGCGCGTGCGAGCAAAGGAATGTCGATGTTCAATTGCGATGCTGTATATTCGACTTCCAAATCAGATTTCTTGTCTGTTTTGTCTTTGCCGGTTAACGTAACGGTGAGGTTTGTCTTTCCGGTGCCCTGCCTAAAGGCGAGCCCGAGTTCTCCATGCAAGCCGAAATAAGGCGAGGCGATAAACAGTCCGCCAAAGCCCGCTTTGAATCCGATGCCCCAGAAGTTGCTTAAAAGGTCTTCGTCGCTATCGACTGTGTGCTTGTAACCGGTTTCGTTCTTGATGTTGTTCAGGCCGAAGTGGGAACTGTAGAAGTCGTTGTATATGACTCCTGCGACGATGCCGCCCCAGAAACTCTTGGCCTTGTTTTCGGTGGCTTCTTCTGCCGCTTTCTGTGCGCTCGAATCTTCGGTTGGCTTGGCTGTAACCTTTTTACCGTCGAGTTCGGCGTAAGCGACTTCTGCTTTTTGACGAGTCTCGTCTGCTTTTGTGGCGGCCGGCTTCTCTGTTAATTCGTATGTTTTCTTTACGACTTCATGGTACTTGATTTCGACGGGGATTTGTTCGCGTTTGCCCGCGTTCTCGATTTCGATTTTAGAGCAGAGCGGAACTTCGCCTGCGAACGGTGTTGTGCCGACATTGTTGCCGTCGATGAATACTGGAACGGCTTGCGGTGTGCCGTTCTTTACCACATCTAGTTCAAGGCCGCCAATGCCACGTACTAACGAATCCGATATGGTTGTTCTTTCGCCCTTTTGAATCATGACGTTGAGTTCGAGAGGGTTAAAGCAAGAGTGGGTGATGAGTACCGAATACAATCCTGGAGAAACTTCGTTCGCGCCCCAACGGGATTTCTGTCCGTTGATGGTTGCTGTTGCGGAACCTTGATTTTTGAGATTATTTGGAATTTTGGGAGAGATATTTATGTAGCCTATGTTGGGAATGAGGTTGAGCATTATTTTTTGCTCGTTTTGGTTGACGTTTATTAGCGTGTCTAAATCTTCAAAACGTTCTTTTGAAATAACAAGTCTGTGTTCACCGGCTTCGAGTTGGATTTTGCAGGGTGTGTTCGTGCATTGGGGGAACGCCTTGCCGTCAAATGTCGGGATGGCTCCTGAAGGTGTTGTCTGGATTTCTACAATAAACTTCTTAGTTCCTTGGAACGAGAATGAGTTGTTCGTGCTGACGTATCCAATGCCGTTCAGTGCGTTGTTGCGGACTTTCTTGAAGAACGTTGGCGCTTGTTCCTTGATAATCTTTTCGACGTCTTCGACGTTTTCGCCTTTGCCGACGAAACTTGCGACGAGCTTGCTGCTTGCGGTTTCGTAAACTTCGGCGGTGATTGCCAACGCTTTACCGAATTGCGAAATGCGTGCTTGGGCGACGTAATCGGCTGCGATGTTTTTGCCGGTCTCGGCGAGGCAGCTGCCTTCGCAATCTTCGATGGCTTTTCCCGGCGGCAACATGACGTTGATATTTTCGCGAGTCATGATGGTCCAGTTTTGCTCAGCAGGGAGTATATAGACGGCTTGCGCCCTTAAGATGTCTGTCAGGTAGAGCCGTTCTTGCATTGTCAGCAAGTCTTTCGGAGCAAGCGTTTCTAGAACCGCCATGTATTTTGCAGATAGTAAGCAGGGGAGCAGTAATAAAAGAGTTACTGCGAAGGAGCAAATTTTGTTCAAAGCAACCAACCTGTTATTGTTTTTATAACGAAAAAATATTAAGACAAATTTAATAAAAAAAGAATATTCCCGGCCGGAGCTCTGGCTTGGCGAATGTAAAGAAGAAGCCCGGTCGGAGCCGGGCTTGACGAAAAATGCTGTTGTCATGGCCCCTATCGTCTAGCGACTCCAGGGTGACGGGAGCGATAGTCTTCAAAAGACAATAGACTGTATCATCTCTACGAGAGGTTCCAGGGGTACAGCAAAATTTAGGATTTCTTTTCTTCGGTTGCGGCGGGTTTCGATGCCGGTGCAGCTGGCCTTGGCGCGGCTTGAGCGGGCTTCGGCGCTTGCTGAGCTGGTGCGGCTTGCGGTTGCTTGGGCGGCTGCGCTGCCTGTGCTGCTGCGCCTTGGGGTTGTGCGGGCTGCTGTTTTGCTTGCTGTTGATTTTGTTGTTGCTTTTTCCCGAGCAGATTCGGCGTTTTCAACATGTTCGTGAACGTGGAAATGATGTCGTTCGCCTGCTTGATGGTCTTGATGGTTTCTGCCGTGCGGTCAAATTGTGTCTTGATGGCCGTTTGAACATCATTGAACATTTGCGTGAAACAGAACAAGTCATCCTTGGATTCGTTAAATTGTTTGTAAATGTTGCGGAGTGCGACCAAGTTCGCTGTTTCGCGGTCCATGGATTTCTTGATTTCGTCGTTCAGGATATCGCGATCGATTTTCTTTTGGTCGATAACTTCTGGCGCGTTTTCCATCAAGATGTATGTCGGGAGCGATGCGTAATCTTCGAACTTGTTTGTCGGAGTGATGTTCGCCTGATTGACTGCGCAGCGCAACCCGCTAGTGCGAATTTGCGGGTCGATGGTGATGGTACAGTTGGAGGTACCGTGGTAATTGCAGAGCACGCGCTTTTCGACTTGACGGAGTTCGTTATACGGGTGGAAGTCTTTGTCGGTTTCAATATACTTGAGCGGTGCGTAAAGCGGCGCGGATTCGCCTGCAACCGTGATGCGGTATGCAAGGCATTTCTCGCCGTTGAACGGCTTGGTTTCGTACAAGTTGTTCGAGCTGTGGACTAGATGATCGACGCGCATTAGCAAATCGTCTGCGTCATACGGGGCGTCGAGGAGGCTGGGAGTGTCTTTGTACAACTGCATCATGAGGATGTCGCGGTAGCTCCCTGAAATGGCTGTGTTGGATGCGCTACGGCCCCAGATGGATGTGCCGAGGAAGAAGGTGTCGATGAGTTTCGTCTCCGCTCTGCCGTTGAGGTACGCGATTGCCTTGACCATGTTTGAAAGAGCGAGCCACCTGCGGATAGAAACATATACGCCGTTCTTTGCACAAATTTCTGCGACTTTGCCGATAACATCAAGCGTATTGGGGGAGAGCGTCACTTTGCTGATGTCTTTGAGCCATTTGGCTTGTTCTTCTGTGCTGATGGCAATCTCTGGCGGAACGTTCACGCTGCTATTGCCAGTGTGAGTCTGGATGAGCTTGCAGAGTGCGTCTGACGAGATGTTTTCGGGCAACATGATGGTGAGCGTCACTTGATCGCTCACTTCGGAACGGCTCAGCACGGATTCCGGTTTTTGGTCGCCCGTGATGATGATGGACGTGTTCGCCTTATCGTGGATGGCTATTTGGAGACTGTTCTTGCTCTGTTCATCACCCGGAGTAAAGTTGTCGAAAATAATCAGGTTGAAATCGTTGATGTTTTCTGGGAGCTGTTTTTGCTTTTTGTCGATTTTTAGAATTTTTGCATCCTTGAACGCGCTTGCGATTCGGCGAATCATAAGCGAACTTCCGCAGCCGGGACGCCCGTAAAGGTAGAACGGTTCGTGGACGAGTGCCGTGAGGAACCCTAACTGTACATAGTATTCTCTTTCGGGAATGTTCTGTGTGATAACTTTGAGAATTTCGGAAAATCTTTGGCGCAAGCTCATATTTTTTCTCCCTATTTCTGTATATAAAAATACAATAAAAATGGGAAATGTGTAAAAAAAGTCGCGGCAATTAGCCGTAGCTTTGCAGTATTTTCTAATCAGCGTCTTTGATGCAGCGGATTGAATATCGCGAGGTGGAAGTATTTGCTGTTATGCTAGTTGTTGATATTTTAGTTGTTAGGTAATCAAACTTTATCAACTTCCTTGCTTGATTCTCCCATGTTGATGTATGGAAAATGGTTATTTCTCCTTGTCTGCTTACTGTTCCCGTTTTATCTGATGCGAATCCGGCAGGCAGTGCGGCAAATCCGAGGCTGTCTGAACCAGAATGTTCGCCCCAAAGTTCTGATGTCGATCTTAATGCGTATCCGGCTGTAGTACTATCGCCAGCCATTTTTATAAGGATTTCCCATTCTGGGACACTCGGCAGGTGCCACCCGCGTGGGCATGCTCCTCGAACGGTATCTGCTTTTTCGCAATAAATTATTCCGCACCCCTTGGCATCGTCTGAGAAAATTTTTGATGAATCTATGGCTGCACCCAGATTGTAAAGACGCCCATACACTTGGCAGTTGCTGTCGTTACTGTATGCTGCACATTGGCTGGTCGCTTTTCCCCAGTTGTAATCGAAATCTAAATTCTCGGCCATCCAGATTTGATCTCCGATTTTGACGGTCTTATAGATTTTGTTGTCTCGATAATCTGTCAGTGTATTTGTGCTTGCGTCGTACGAACTTTCATCTTTTATATACAAACTAGCAGATGTTTTTTCAGATTCGGATCTCTTGATGCAGCGAATCGGTTTTGGGGCACTTTTAAATGAAGAATAGGAGGTGAAATTCATTGTTGCAAGTTTTATGCCGAAAATTATGGCATCATATTTGTTGTCTTTTTCCGATGAACTCCAATAATATACGGCATCTGTTTCGCTAATCGGGGTTGCGTTGAATCCGTATAAATTATAGCCATTTCCATTTCTTGGCCAGCCTTCAAGTCCTTTCAGGTTCTGCCCTGCGAGAGTTTCGCCTCCTGCTGCTTCCCGGAGCTTTAGGAAATCGTCTTCGTTTGGGAGGCGGTATCCTTCTGGACAAATTCCATCGGCGAATGTCGTGGGATTACATATCTTATAATAGCCACATCCGATGCCATCGTTAGAATAAATTCCTGCAGAATCTATAGCTGCCGACCATGTATATAATCTGCCAAAGGTTTTGCAATATTCTGGATTGTCCTTTGGACAAGAACTTTCGGCGGATCCTTCGTGATACTCAAATCTCAGATTTTCGGCCATCCATGTCTGTTCCCCAATTTCCACGGTCTTGTAAACGTTGCCGTCTCTGGAATCTTCAAGTGTTCCATAGAGTATTTCATGGTCGGGCTTGGGAATGTTTTTATCCTCGTAGTTCATTAAGCAACGGATAGAATACGCGTTATCATCCGTAATCATCCCGAGGTTGTATGTTTGTGTTTGGTCAAAAACAACGACGTTGGCATCCTCTTTGTCGGATGTCCAGAAATAGGCATTCTTTTTTTCGTTCGCAAATTCAGCTTTTGCTGTTCGCACTCCAGCGGACAAGATAGAAAATCCAAAATCGTCGGATCCTTCGTATCCATCCCAATTTTGTTTTGCCTTTAGCTTTTGGGTGTTGTAACCGCCTATATAATAGAATAATTCATTCCATTCCGCTCGATTTGGCAAATGCCACCCTTCTGGGCACATTCCACGAACAACTTCAGCTGGCTTGCAATTTGATTTCAAGCCGCATAGCTTGGAGTCGTTTGAAAACGCTCCTGCCGAGTCCATGGCGGCGCTCCAAGTGTAAAGTCGTCCGTACTTTGTGCAGTAGGCAGTATCATTTTGGTAGCAGAAACTTCTTGCCGATTTGAAGTAGTATGCGTAATCCAAGTTCTCTGCCATCCATACGCGATTGTTGATGGTTGTGGTTCTATAAACATGTCCGTCACGACCGTCCGTCAACGTCTTTTTGATGGGGTCATAGACGGTTTGGCGAGGGGGTTCGCTAGAACTGGAAACTATGCTTGAAGAGCTGCTTGATAGATTTTCGATCGGAGCCGAAGATGACGATGTGGTGCTGCTGGAGGAAGGCGAGTTCACAGAACTGCTAGATTCCGAGCTTGAAGACTTTGCCGAGCTAGATGAATGAATGCTGGAACTGGATTGTTTTGTTATCGAAGAACTTGATTGATTTTTGGAAGAAGAGCTGGATTGAACTTTGTTTGAAGAACTCAATTTTTCATCCGATGAACTGGAAGATTCCTCGCTGATGTTATTTTCTATGCAACGGACGGAAAGCTTGAAATTCTTTGGATAGTCTTCATGGAATACGTAATCGCTTACGCCGTCGAATCTCCAGTTGTAGGCGTTTTTACTATCTAGTTCTGTAGCGGACCAGAATAATGCCCTATAGCCTTTCTTTTGACGCTCGTCGAGAGCATCGCGGTACCCCATCGGGGATGCTTCAAAGCCATACTTGTCTTTCCCGTTTTCGCCAGTTTCCCAGCCCGAAGTTGATTTCAACTGGAGACCGGCTTGTTCTACGCCGCCGACTTCGACAAATAGGATTTTCCATTCGTCGTCATTGGGGAGGTGCCAACCTTCGGGACATGCTTTTTTTGCTTCTTCCCAGGTGTAGAAATATTTTTCAAAATAAAGGTTTTCGGCCATCCAAGTTTGTTCGCCGATGGTTACTTTCTTGTATTCTCGGTTGTCACGGGAATCGGTAAACGACTCTAGTGATTCATGCTCGTTGTTGTTCTCTACAGATGTTGCAGATTCTGAACATGCGATAAAGGAGGTGGCTAGGCCAAGGGAAAGAGTCCATAAAATCTGTTTCATCTTTTTACCTCTTTAGGCAACGAACGGATTGGAAGGCCGAATGATTGGTGAATATATCTGTTTTTAAGTTGTCATTTATAAATGAAAGTACAGCGTCCCCACAGAAAAATTCATCTAGGAATGATGATGTCCAGTATTTGGCAGTTCCGTTAATACTGATTTTTTTTGTATTGGGATTGCATGATCCAGACGGTGTGATGTTGAGGCCGTACACATCATTCCCTTGAATCGAATTGTATATCAAGGATTCGGTGTTGCATATAGTTTCGAGGATGCCCCATGGAGCAGTCCAAGAAATTTGATTGATCAATGTTTTCCAATTGCTTTGACTTGGTAATACCCAACCGTCAGGACAGGCTTTTATTGCGGCTCTCCAAGTGTAATAACAGCCTACGAGTGCGAGAGTGTCAGGATCTTGAGGACAAAAAACATCAACGGTATCTGCGGTATCCCTAGGGATCTCATATCTTAAATTTTCCGCCATCCAAGTCTGATTGCCGATGGTGACGATCTTGTATTCTTGACCGTCTCGCGAATCCGTTAGGGTCCCGTGGATGACTTTGGCGGGGTCGTATTTGTAATCGGAGTTGTTTGAAATTACACTTGAACTGCTTTGAATGCTAGAGCTGCTGATTTCGCTAGAACTACTGCTTTGAACGCTAGAGCTACTGATTGCACTGGAACTACTTGGTGTGCTAGAACTACTGCTTTTTGCGCTCGAACTGCTTCGGACACTGGAACTGCTTCTTGCGCTGGAGCTGCTTTTTGCGCTCGAACTACTCCTGACACTAGAGCTACTTTTCGCGCTGGAACTGCTAGAGCGCATGGAACTGTAATAGAATGTCTTGCTGCCTTTGATGCATCGAACAGAAAACGCGTTGTTGCGATTGCCGGCATCACGGATGACGAGGCTGTTGTCGGCGTTAAGGCTCCAGTAAAGTACGTCGGTGTCATTGTACCGCGTTGCGGACCAGAACGAGGCGTAGGAACCTTGTTTATTGTAATTTTTGGAAGTATCGCGGATGCCTGCAGCGAGTGCTGTAAAGCTGTAAACGTCGGAACCTTTGCCGTCGCTATTCCATGTGGATTTCGCTTTGAGTTTGCGACCTGCGTAATCAACTCCGCCTGTGGAGTTGATTAAGGTTTTCCAATCTTCGTTGTCGGGGAGGTGCCAGCCCGAAGGGCAGATGTTGCGAGCCATGTCTTCGGACCAAGTGTACAATCTGCCGTACTTGTCGCAGTCACTATCGTTGTTTTTATAGCAATAGCTGCTTGCGTCGGAGCCGCTGTAATTGAACCTAAGATTTTCGGCCATCCATGTCTGCTCGCCGATAGTGACGGTTGCGTATGTTTTGCCGTCGCGTTTATCAGTAATCGAGTCCATTTCGACTTCCAAGGGGCTGACGGTGATGCCGTCTCCTGGATCGGAAACGCTTGAACTAGATGAATCGCATGCTGAAAACATGCTTGCCGAAATAACGGCAAACATCCCATTTAACCAAAATTTGCCGATAGTATTCTTATTCATAAAGAATAAAATACAAAAAAGGAAATGAAAAAATTACTTTTAACTCCAAAAAACGAGAAGCGTACCTATAAAATTTTATTTTGTGCATTTTCATAGGTACAAAAACAGACTGTTTCCCATTCTGTAGGGCGAATTCTATTGAGCTTGTACTTATAAATAACGTTAAATTCATGTTTTATAGGTAATTTTGGGACTAATTTGTGTGTGAAATTAAGAAATTGTACCTATAAAAACTGTATTTTTCAGATTTTATAGGTTCGAATTTATAAAACGAAGTTTCCTGTACCTGTAAAACTTCATTATTTCCTGTTTTATAGGTATAAAATAGGTGTGGCACAAAGGAATGTTACGCGTAGTTTTGTGATTTATTAAAATGGGCTTCTCAACACGTTGATTTTTTGAATGGCGATATGAAGTTTCGGGTGGGCGAGGAGCGATTGCGGCAAGCGGCATGCGTCTTTTTGTGAAAGGACTATGTCTTTGCCTTTCGCTATTTCCGCTTCGACGATTTGCACAAAATGCTTGTCGTGGTCTGGGCGGATGATACTTTTTTCGATTGCAACTCCGAATGCTCGAATATCATTGATAAATCGCTGCGGAGAACCGAGACCGCAAATGACTGTTGCCGCGAGAGACTGTCCGTGTTTATAGTTTGTTAGGGACTCGATGGAGAATTGTATGTCAGGGAATAATGGAGGCGCGTCGTCTTTGCATTTTTTTCCATAGCAATCGAGATGGATAATTTCGTTTTCGTCGTGATCTTGCTTTAAACTGCGGAAAATGCCTGCGGGCCAAAGGCTTGATACTGTTTGCGGTGGCTCTTGCCAGTCGAGGCAAATTCTTGTGGTTCCAGTAAAGCGAGTGTCTTCGAATCCGTCGTCGCAGAGAATGATGTTGAATTTGTCTTGAATCTCTTTCGCGGTTTTGTAGCGGTTTTTTGTCGCGAAAACTTTTACTTCGGGCTGTGTTGATGTTGATCCGTTTTGCTGGAGTTGCGAGACTTGTGCCGGGTTGCTTTCGAGTTCTTTTTGCAATAAGATGAACTCGTCCCATGCGGCACGGTGGCAAAGTACAGCTACGTTTTTACCTTGTTCGATAAGTCGCTTTGCGAGCCAAATGGTAAAAGGCGTTTTGCCGGCACCGCCTGCCAAATAGCTCCCGACGATGATGACGCATGCATGGAGCGGCGGCTGTGGTCGCAAAAAGATTTTATGGTGTAATTTGTACGCAACTCGGTAGAATGCGGTGGCTACAAGTCGCAGTAATGATAAGCCGTTTGCTGTATTATTTTTTTGATCTAATTCTTTGGTGTCTTCCCGGCCACAGTGCCGGGATCGGTTTTCTTTTTCATTACAGACCCCGGAATGAATCCGGGGTGACAAATTGATTGTAGAAGCTTTCACTTAATCAAGGCAATTGCGTTTTTGTTGTAGATACAAGTCGGCAAGAACGAGGGCCGCCATGCTTTCTACAATCACAGGAGCGCGGACGGCGACGCAAGGATCGTGCCTGCCTCTGGCGGCAAGCTCTCCGTTTTCGTGACCGCGTCCGGCGGTTTTCTGCAATTGGGAAATCGTGGCGGTCGGCTTGAATGCCATGCGGCAGTAAATGGGTTCGCCGTTCGAAATACCGCCAAGGCTTCCGCCTGCGTTGTTCGTGCGGGTGCGGTAGATGTCGCCTTCGCAATAGATTTCGTCGTTGTGTTCGCTGCCGTGCATACGAGCCGCTGCAAAGCCACTTCCGATTTCAAAGCCCTTGCATGCCGGGATGGAGAGCATCGCCTGCGCAAGCAAAGCGTCAAGCCTGTCGAATACAGGTTCGCCGAGAGCGATCGGCGGATTCTTGACGAAGAGCGAAACTGTTCCGCCAATGCTATCGCCGTTTGACTTCGCATCGAGGATGGCGGCTTCCATCTTTTGGCTGGCGTCTTCATCTGGGCAGCGGACGGGGGATGCTTCGATCTGCTCAAGCGTGAGGGCGTTCATGTCCAAGGCTGGGCAATCGACGTCGCCAACGGAGGCAACCCACGAAAGGAATTCCGTGTTTGCGACCGTTTTCAAAAGCGCTTTTGCGACAGCGCCTGCGGCAACGCGACCGATGGTTTCGCGGGCGGAACTTCTGCCGCCGCCACGGTAATCGCGGAACCCGTACTTGAGGTCGTAGCAGAGGTCTGCATGCCCCGGTCTGTACCATTTGGCAATTTCGGAATAGTCGTTGCTGTGCTGATCTTCGTTAAAAACGACGAAAGAAATCGGCGTGCCTGTCGATTTGCCTTCGAAAACGCCGGAAAGAATTTTGACCTGGTCTTTTTCATTGCGGGCTGTTGTTACTTTGCCTTGGCCTGGCCGCCTGCGGTTCAGTTCCGCCTGGATCATCTCTTCGGTGATGGGGAGACCGGCTGGGCAACCGTCGAGGACTGCTCCGACCGCTGGACCATGGGATTCGCCCCATGTCGTGACTGCAAAAATCTTTCCAAATGTGCTTGACATGTGCTCAAATATAGATACTGGTCTAAAAAAACTTTTTTTTAACTGAAATTTTTGCTTACTGGAAAAAAGTTTACTATCTTTTACAATAGAGGTGCCAATCGTGTCTAAATTCGGAGTTATTATTACCTTCTTGATTCTCGTGCTTTCGCTAGGAGCGCAAGCGCAGTCTCAGAATAATTTTGCAGGCATCCCTTTTGGTTCTTCCCGCGAAACCGTTATCGAAGAAATGATGAAGAAAGGTTACGAGCCTTACGGTCAGAGTGGTGTCGGTGAACGCGTGGTCATTCCTGTGTATATGTTCGGTGAACTGCCTGTGCAGGTCGATTTTATATTCAACAAGAATGACAAGTTCTATGCTTTTGAAATCCGTACGGGTCGGGTAGAACGCGCTCGCTTGAACAAGACTTTTGAAGCGGTCGCCTACATGTCCGATCAGTTTACGCTCAAGTACGGCAAGGCTTCGGCGGCTCCTGCCATTAGCGAACTTTCCAGCCTCAAGGAAAACGTTCATAACTTCTATCAGGAATGGTTCTCGGTGAAGGCGTTGAACGCTTATACGGCCGTAGTGCAGAAGGGTAGCCGCTACTTTGCTATCGGTTCTGTGACGCATCGTCAACTTGCGACAGAAGCGGACAAGCGTGCTGGTCGTGAAAAACCTGCTGAAGCGGCTGCGTTCTAAATCGCGAATCGAACCACGAAATTTGCAAAAGTTTTAACAGCTCGTAAGGGCTGTTTTTTTTATCGAATCGCATCTTTTTTCAAAATTTTAATGAATATTTATGGAATAAGGTTGTTTTGAGCTTGACAAAGTTTGAAATAATTTTATATTTGTAATAATTACAAAATTAATTACAAATTTCTTTATCAATTTCCGCGATGCGGAGAAGGAGAAAATATGAAAGTCTGGGTTTGCAAAGTTTGCGGTTACGTTCACATGGGTCCGGAAGCACCGGATGAATGCCCGCAGTGCCATGCTCCGAAGAGCAAGTTCTTCGAAAAGGTCGAACAGCCGGCCGGTGGCAAGATTGTCTGGGCGGACGAACACAAGATCGGTGTCGCTCAGGGCTTGGATGCCGAGGTGGTACAGGGCCTCCGCGAGAATTTTGCGGGCGAGTGTACCGAAGTGGGCATGTACCTTGCGATGAGCCGCCAAGCGGACCGCGAAGGTTTCCCGGAAGTGGCCGAAGCTTACAAGCGCATTGCTTTCGAAGAAGCGGAACACGCGGCCAAGTTTGCAGAACTCTTGGGTGAAGTCGTCTATGCGGACACCAAGAAGAACTTGGAACTCCGCGTGGCCGCCGAAGCGGGTGCAACTGAAGGCAAGCTCGCTTTGGCCAAGCGTGCGAAGGAACTCGGCTACGATGCCATCCATGACACAGTTCATGAAATGTGCAAGGATGAAGCTCGCCACGGCTCTGCATTCCAGGGCTTGCTGGGCCGTTACTTCAAGTAATTTTGAGGTGTAAGGGCGGTTCTCGAAAGAGAGCCGCTTTTTTTATAAGGTGTTTAAGGGAGTTTTTAAGAGGGTGTCTATGCAAGAAACGGCAAGCATACTCAAGCAGCATGGCGTTAGGCCTTCATTGCAGAGGGTCTGCGTTTATCGCTATTTGCGTAACGTCAAGACGCACCCGACGGTCGATGAAATTTATTCGGCTCTTTTGCCGGAGTATCCGTCGCTTTCGCGCACGACCGTTTATAATACATTGGAGCTGCTGCTGGCGAACGACTTGGCGATTTCGCTAGATTTTGGCGACGGCTTTTTGCGCTACGATGCGGATTGCACGCCGCATAGCCATTTCAAGTGCAAGGGGTGCGGCAAAGTTTTTGACGTGATGCTCCCGCCGCCGGATTGCACGCAAATGATTCCCGCAGGATTCACCTTGACGGGGACGTTCCTTTATATGTTCGGGCTGTGCGACAAATGTTCTACAAATAACTGATCCCGGCACTAAGGCCGGGATGACAGCTTTCCAAACGGAGTTTAGTCTTTTAGTTTATCAAGGGCCTCGTTCGGGCCGATGAGGAACAGCACGTCGTCTTCTTGCAAGATGACATCGGCGATGTTACCGATCTTGGGCGTGGGCTCTTGCGGGTCGCGGATGGCGATAACTTGTACGCCGTACTTGTGCGTAAGCGACAGCACTTTCAAAGTCTTTCCGACAAAACTCTTGGGGCAGACGATCTCGACGATGGAGTAGCCTTCCATGAACGGGAGGAAATCGACCATGTTCGGGCGGTTCAAACGTTCGGCTAAGCTTATGGCGGCATCGCGTTCTGGATGGAAAATGTCCGTGACGCCGAGCTTTTCCAGAATGCTCGTATGTTCGGCACTGCTCGACTTTGCGATGATGTGCTTGACCCCGAGTTCTTTCAGGTTCAGGATGGTGAGGAGGGATGCTTCTAGGTTGCTGCCGATGCAGACGATAACGCTATCTGCCTTGGTCAAAGACGGGATGGAGGCGAGCTGCTTTTTGCGGGTACTGTCAGCGACAACAGCTTGAGAGACCATGCTGGCGAAGTCCTGGACTTTTTCGGGATGCGAGTCGATGACCATGATGTCATGACCCAACGACGTCAAATGACGGGCAAGATAGTTTGCCGAATTCCCAAGACCGATAATAACGAATTGTCTAGAAGCCATGCGGTAAATATAGTATTAGTGGTTAGTAGGAAGTAGGAAGTAGGCAGTAGGAAGGATGGTATCTTGGAGCTGTCATCCTCGACCGAAGGGAGGGGATCCATACAGTTCTGAGAGCGGATACGGAATCTTTTGCGTTCCTAATCCCTACAACCTAAGACCTAAAACCTTATTTGGATTTAGACGAGAGGTGGCGAAGCCGCGTTTCTTTTTAGTGGTTAGTAAACAGTAGGAAGTAGGCAGTGAGTGCAGGTATGGGGTCGCGGCCACTGTCATCCTCGAAGCGGAGCGTAGGGGATCCATACAGTTCAAGGAGCAGATACGGAATCTATTGCATTTTTTCTAATCACTAACCACTAACCACTGCTCACTGCATTGGATCCTATCGGTACGTTGCACTTCCTCCAGGATGACGCCTTTCGTCTTTCGTCTATAGCGAGCAACGCGAGCGTTCTTTCGTCTAATCAGCCGACCATTATGTCTTCTTCGGCGAACCAGGCGGTATCTTGCAATTTGGCGGCGACTGCGGAAATGAGGAACAAGGGGCCCATGCGTCCGATGAACATGACCACGCAGATGACGTATTTCCCGACAAGGGAGAGCTCGCTTGTGAGTCCCATGGAAAGTCCACATGTGGCATAGGCGCTGACAACTTCGAATAGGATCTTGAGGAACGGCCCGTTGTCGGCGTAATGCGCGCCGGAGGGAATTTCTGTACAAAGTAAAATTAGCGTTGCCGTCGCGATGACGACAATGGCGACGACGAAAATTCGAATCGCTTTATCAATGGTGTTGTTCGGGATGGTGCGTCCGAGGACTTGGGTCTTTTCCCTGCCGAGGAGTCTGTTGATGCCGAGCAACCCGATGACCGCTGCAGTTGTAATCTTGATGCCCCCGCCGCAGCTACCGGGGTTTGCGCCGATGAACATGATGATGATAAAGAAAAAGAGCGAGGCTTGCGAGAGGTCGGGAATGTTGACGGAATTGAGCCCTGCAGTGCGGCTCGTGAACGCCATGAACAATACGGACTGCGTGTTTTCGCTAAAGGAGTGACCGCTAAAGAGGTTGTTCCATTCGGTGAACGAGAAAACGATGATGCTTGCGACGATGACGATGATGGTGCCGTAAGTTGCGATGCGGGTGTGCAGCGAAACGCGGCGGATTTCTTTATGCGTAAAGTCAAAGATGTAGCGCAGCTCCGCGATGGCCAAAAAGCCGAAACCGCCTGCCAGCACGAGAATGCAGGTGGTGATGTTCATGACGGGATTGTACTGGAAACTTTCAAGCGAGTCGGGGAACAACGTAAATCCAACGCCGCAGAACGAACTCACTGCTTGGAATATCGAACAAAAGACGCGGTCGTAGGTTTCCATGGATTCAAACTGCGTAAAATAGACGATGCCGCCAATCAGTTCCAGGACAAACGTAAACGGAATTACGGCCTTGAGGATGCGGCCTGCGTCAATGTTACCTTCTTGCGTGAATTCGGAGAAGAATACAGACTGATGGCTGAATCCCGGATGCATACCGGCAAGCAAGATAATCGTCGTGGATGCGGTCATGATGCCGAGTCCGCCTAATTGCATGAGCGTGACGAGAATCCACAGTCCGGTGTGCGTAAATGTGGAGGCGATATCGACAACGGAAAGCCCTGTGACGCAGACGGCGGACATAGCGGTAAAGAAAGCTTCGATAAAATCAATAGGGCGCGTAGTGGATTGCGGCAGGCTTAAGAGCGCAGTGCCGATAGCGATGAGCAATAGATAGCCCAGCACCACTAGCATAATGGGGTTCGATTGAGTTCTTGCTTTAAAGACGTTCTCGGAAAAAGAATCCGTGAGCGTTTGGTACTTTGAACGTAGCATGAGAGCGAATTTAGAAAAGTTGAAGAGGGCGCTCCCTCAGGCTTGCCCTAGAAAAAGGAAAAGACCTTGCGTTTCCGCAAGGTCTTTAGTGTAAGGAGGAAATTCTTGTGATTTAATCTTGGACGCAACGGACACTGAAGCGCTTGGTCTTCTGATCGACCTGGAAGAACAAACGTTCGTCGCCTTCCTTAACATAATCGGGAGACTTTTCCACGATGATGAGAGCACCGCTGCTGCCGCCATTGTCATTATACTTCTTGTCGTCGCTCTTTGGCTCGCTAGATGTCCAGTGGAAGCCCATGTCGCCGAGGAAGTTGCAGTCGCCATCCTTGCAACGTCCGCTGTAGCTCCAAGGAACGGATTCGTCGTTGAGTGCTGCCTGTGCTTCTTCTCTGGTGGGGATGTGCCAACCGAGCGGGCATGCCTTCTGAGCGGCGTTATACGTGTAGAGTCTGCCGTTCGTGTTGCAGTTGGCTTCCTGTTCGTTGTAGCATTCGCTGTTGGCTACAGAATAGTTAATGTCCTGGGCCATCCAGAGCTTGCCGCCAATCTGCTTGAGCTGGTATGTCTTGTTGTCGCGCATGTCGGTCATCGACATGCCGTTGACGGTCGGAGCCTTATTTACCGGTTCGTCGATGGTGATAGCATTCGCGGATGAAGAAGACTTCGGAGCAGCCTTGGAAGAAGATGAACGCGGCTTGACATTTGCTTTGCATCCCGCTTCCCAGCAGAATGTTTCGTCGGGTTCTGTGTACTTGTCAGGGTACTCGATTTTCGGGGCTTCGGTATTGATTGTTTTATGACCTTCGACTGTGTCTTTTACTCCGATTTGAACGGAGGTCGCAGAGTTCTGGTTCTGCTGGGGAGAACTGGAGGTCGGAGACGCTCCCTGAATGGAGGATGACGATACTTCGGCTATTGGAGTCGGTCCGACTGGACTAGGCGCATCGTCTCCGGAACACCCAAAGAAAAGGGCGGTAAATCCTAAAAATGCGATTGAAAGTGTTTTCTTCTTCATGATATACCAAATATAGTTTACAAAATTGCATTGGTGTAGCAAAAACTTTTTTACTATCTTTGGAATCACTATGAGTAATGTTGAAATCTTCGACACCACGTTCGCCATGACTATCCTTGTTATCATGGCTCTCTGCATTCCTGCGGCCTTGCTCGTTGCCAACTGGTTCTTGCATCCGGGCAAGATCAAGCATACTATTATTAAAGGCTCCGCCTACGAATGTGGCCTAGCTCACGTTTCCGGTACGGCCAACGAACGTTATCCGGTCAAATATTACATGGTCGCCATGCTTTTCTTGGTGTTTGACCTCGAAGTCGCCTTTATCTATCCTTGGACAATCCAGTTCCTCGCTGGCGGTTGGGAACTCTTGTTCATCCTTCTCGGATTCCTTCTCATTCTCGAATCGGGTTACATCTACCTCTTGAAGAAGGGTGTTCTGGACTGGAATAGCGTCAAGGATTAATCCTTATATAGCAGTTTATTCTATCTCAAAATGGCGGATGCAGGCTTTCGGGTTTGCATCCGCTTTTTTTGTCCCCAGTTATTGCTTACTAGAATTGTGACTGGATCCTTCGTCCCTTCGGTCCTCTGGATGACGTTCCAAGAACCAAATTCTTACAACCAATGACTAATGACCAATGACTAATAACTAGAACGCGTCGCGGACGTACATCGTCATGCCGAAGTTCTTGAAATCGACCCATGAAAATTCGCAGCGGGCGTACAAGTTTTCCTTCTTGTTGAGGGCGAACCGCCCCCCGAAGCCAAGGCTCCTATGCCATTTGTTCTTCATGAGCTTTCCGAAGTCATCGCCTGCTTTTCCGCCTTCGAAGAAGATGTCGCCTGCGATTCGCCAGAACAGTTTCTTGCGGAATTCCGTTTGCAAGAACAAAGCCTGGTTCCCGTAAAAGTAGTTCTTCTCGACTCCACGGAACCGCTTGAGTCCATCGGAACCCGCGAGCTTGTCGAAGGGGAGGTGACCGTTGGTGCGTTGCCAGAGCAGACCTACGGCCATGGATGTATTCCAGATAAATTCAGAATAGCCGCGGATGTCAAGCTCTTGCTGGGTGTAACTGTAATCCCCTAAAACTTTGTTGTAAAAGTAATGTCCCCATTGGACTAGATAGCCGTGTCTAGCCCAGTTGGTGTTGTCGCGAGTGTCCAGCGTTAAATGGTACCCGATGCCGTTACGCCAGCCGTCCGTGTTTTCGGGCTTTTCGATTTTTCCGTGGTAGGTGTAAGGATTGAAATCAATGCTTGTGTAATTTATTTCGACGTAAGGGCCGTACTTAAAATCGGGAAGCCACTGCTTGGTGCCGAAGTTCGTTTCGACGAGTGACTGGAGATAGAACGTTTGTCTGTCGAATTTGCGGAAGTCGTCGTAATTGGGATTGTTTCCTGCCCCGAAGTAATTGCCGACCCAGTTTTCGTAATGGAGGTCGATATCTGTTGAAATCTGGTCTCTTAAAAAGTAAAACTTTGGAGAGATGGAGGCTGTCAACTGCTTTCGCGAAGTTCCGTAGCACGAGAGGTCTAGTTCGGAGATGGTTCCGCCTTCGAAGGAGGGCTTGAAGAAAAGGATGGCCATGGCGCCGAATTGGTATTGCGTTTCTTCGGTATAGCCGACGATTGGGACTACAGAAATGTGCTGGAAGTCGTCTTTTGCGGGGGGGATTGTGGAATCGCTAGAAACCTCGGACTGCGCGGGGCTTGCGGAAGCGCTCGCTGTAGTGGTTTCTGCCCCGGCTTTTACAGGCATGAATAGGACGGGGGTAAAAAGGGTGGCTAGTACCAGTAGCTTTTTTGAAGAGAAACGCATTTCGCCCAAATTTAAATAATTAGTGGGGGCTTCTAAAGGGGGCATGGCAAGATTTCTATTTTTATGGAAAAAGAAGGGGGTTTGTTTATGCCCATATTGTCGGTTCAGAATATATTGATGCGTTTTGGCGGTCCGCCACTTTTGGACAATGTCTCGTTCGATATCGAGGCGGGCGACCGCATTTGCCTTGTCGGGCGTAATGGCGAGGGCAAGAGTACGCTGTTGAAAGTACTGACTGGCGAGATGGACACCAATTCCGGCGAGATCGTGAAGAAGTCGGGACTCCGCGTGAGCCGCATGATTCAGGAAATTCCGGCGCATCTCGACGGGACGGTTCGCGATATCGTGATGGGGCGCGTCTCTGTCGTGAGCGGCGGTTCCGTTATTTCGAAAAAGATTTTGGATGATGGCGCCCACAATGCGACTGCCGAGGCGATTCTTGGCAAGACGGGCATTGATACGGATGCTCCTTACGACAGCTTGAGCGGTGGCCAGAAACGCCGTGTGCTTTTTGCGCGTGCCGTGGCCGAAGACCCGGATTTGCTTTTGCTCGACGAGCCGACGAACCATCTGGACATCCCTGCAATACAGTGGCTGGAAGGGATTGTTTCGCGTTTGAATTGCGCGGTGATGTTCGTGAGTCATGACCGTGCGTTTGTCCGCCGTATTGCGACTCGCATTTTCGAACTTGACCGTGGCCGCGTTCGCAGTTGGGATTTCCCATACGACAAGTTCGTGCAGTTCCGCGACCAGGCTTTGGCCGAAGAAGAAAAGGCGAACCAGCTTTTCGATAAACGCTTGGCCGAAGAAGAAGTGTGGATCCGCAAGGGCATCCAGGCCCGCCGTACCCGCAACGAAGGCCGTGTCCGAGCTCTTATCAAGATGCGTGAAGAACGTGCTGCACGCCGCAACCGTACAGGCAACGTGAATATGCAGATTACGGAAGCCGACCGCTCCGGGCGCCTTGTCGCTCGCCTCAAGAACGTGAGCTATTCGTACGACGGCAGTCCGCTCATTAACGACTTTTCGACTGAGATCAGCCGTGGCGACCGTATCGGCATCGTAGGGCCGAACGGTTCTGGGAAGACGACGCTCTTGCGCTTGATTCTTGGCGAACTCCAGCCGGAATCGGGCGAAGTCCGCTTGGGCAGCAACCTCCACATTGCTTACTTCGACCAAATGCGTACTCGCCTTCGCGAAGACAAGTCGCTCGTTGAAAACATCGGCGACGGGCAAGCCTACATTACTTTGAACGGCGTTCGCCGTCATGTGTTAAGTTATTTGCAAGATTTCTTGTTCTCGGCGGATAGAGCTCGCGGCCCCATTAGCGCGTTAAGCGGCGGTGAACGCAACCGTCTTTTGCTCGCGTGTCTCTTTAGCCACCCGAGCAACGTCTTGGTGCTTGACGAACCGACGAACGATTTGGACATGGAAACGCTTGACCTTTTGGCAGAGCTTTTGGCCGACTATAACGGCACCGTCTTGACAGTCAGTCATGATCGCGCTTTCCTCGATTCTGTGGCGACGGGAATATTTGCCATCGAAGAGAACGGCCAAATTTTTGAAGCGGTCGGCGGTTACTCCGATTACGAGGCGAACAAGAAAATCCGCGATAAGGAAGCCGCCAATGCCACCCGCATCGCTGCTGAAAAAGAGGCGGAAAAGTTGGCTCGCTCAAATCCGTCGGGTGCGACAGCGGCGCCCTCGCTTTCCACGAAAAAGAAAAAGCGCAGTTTTAACGAGGAACGCGAATACAACGCTTTGATGGGGAAAATCGAAAAACTGGAAAAGGAAATCGCCGATTTCCAGCAGGAACTTTCGAAACCCGAAGTCTATACGAACGCCGCACTCATTGTGGAACTTCAGAAAAAGATATCGGATGACGAGACTTTGCTCGAACAGGCGTACGAACGGTTCGAAATATTGGACAATTTAAGCTAATTTTTTTATAACGAGTGTGACATTATCATATGTTTATTGTAGATTTACAATGATGGGTTTTTGATATTTGAATATGATGGAGGAATTGAATATGAAATCGCTATCTTTGTCTATTGCGATGATTTTAGCCGGAGCGGTAACGAGTATCGCCGGTACATCGGTTTGGAGTGTCGATAAGAAAACGGGCAACGACGTGCAACCCGCTAGATGGGGTGATGTCTATGCCAATCCTGAAGGACAGGCGAAGGGAGAGCTCAAGCTTACCGATGAAGGCTACGTGTTCTCTACAGAACTGGTTCTCGTTTCGGGTAAATACAGCAGTGCTGGTTTTTCGATTGTTTGGAAAAGAAGCAACACCGAATACGCAGATCTTTCGAGTTATTCCGGTCTTTGCTTAACGTACAAGGCTGACCGTCCGTTCCGCGTCGATTTTAAGCAGTCTAGTATCACAGACTACAATTTCCATGGCGTGGTTCTCCCGGCACAAGATACTTTTGTCGCCAAGTTCATCGATTTCGCGAATTTGGAACAGGAAGGTGGTTGGGGGGAAAAGGTTGCTTTGGATTTGACTCGGCAACAGGGAGTCCAAATTAACTATAAAGAGGGCATTGCCACAAGCCTTGAAGAAAGCGATGCAAACAGGCTTAAGAACGTCATTACGGTATCTGCAGTTTCTCTTGGCGATTGCGATGAACCTGTTGTCGAAGACTCTCTTGTCGTTCTTGCTCCTTACAACAAAGCTCAGCAGGTGACAATCAAGGAAACGGATACGTTAAAGATTGATCTCAAGAAAGTCTTTGCTGCAAGTAATGCCGAAGGTGTCACGGTTACGCCGACCATGACAAGAGCCGTGTTGAACCAGGTCAAGCCTGCAGGTGTACCGACAATCAAGGACGAAGTATTCTATGTTCCTTCGGGCATCGACAAGGATACCACGTTGTCTCTCATCTTTATCGCTTCGGATGGTTCTAAGTCTGCAATTGCGCAAATTGATGTAACTATTACGGACGAAGCGGAAGGCCCGATTTGCCCGGGTGATCCTCGCTGCCCGGATAATCCTCCTCCAGAGAACCACCCCACGAAGCTTTTGCCACCATACGATGATGGAAAACCGGTTGTTCTCGATACCATGCCGGAAACGGATACGTTGAGGATAGCCCTTGGTACGTTGTTTGCAGACGAAGATAATGATAAGCTGACTTTTGCTGTTGAAATGTCAGTTCCGTTGATGAAAAACTTGACGGCTTTGGATAAGGTTTCTTTGAAGGATTCGCTTGTTATTGTCCCGTCGGGAGTGAAGGCGGATACGTCCTTGACGGTTACCGTTTCTGCAACGGATGGAAAGTCTGATTTGGTCAAGGTTGTGTTTGTTGTTAGAATCAAGGATTCGAATACTCCGCCAGTTGCAAAGACCGTAGAATACGATGCGAACGAAGATTTGGCTCTTATCGTTCCGACTGCAACCGGTATTGCGGTAAAGGGCGCGAGCGATTTGGATGGTGACGATTTCCTTGTCGTTATGGTGGATTCGACCAAGCATGGCGTAGTGACCGGATTTTCTCAGATGGGTTCGTTTACCTATAAGCCGGAACTGAATTTCCATGGTGACGATACGCTTACTTACGTGGTCGTTGAAACTGCAAACCATAAGATGATGAGCGCTAAGGCCATGGTGATTATCCATGTGCTGCCGGTCAACGACGCTCCGACGTTTGTCGTTGCTGATAGTGCGTTCCTCAAGGATACGATTTCGCTGGACATGGACTTCGACGAAGATACTGTTCCGGCAATTAAGATTCCGACAAAGTCTCTTGTCTTTAGCGATCTCGAAGTTACCGAAGGTACGCAAAAGCTTACTTACAGAGCCCAGGGGACGAACATCGAAGCTGTAGTCGATAGCGTGAATGCTACCTATTACTTTATTTCTGTAAAGCCGGTAACTAATGCTAGCGGTGCTGCGACAATCTTCCTCTATGCTTGGGACGGAGCGGATTCTGCTGGTGTGAATATTCCTGTAAAGCTAGTCTCTCCGAAGGATCTTGCTCATGCCGAAAAGGATGAATACACCGCATATAACGATACGGTACTTGTGGTGGATGCCAAGAAGGGTGTTCTTGCCAATGACATTTATCCGGAAGGCATGACTACAGGAATGACCGCTGAAATTGCCCAGAAACCTGCTCATGGTACGCTTACGCTCAACAAGGATGGGAGCTTTACGTACAAGGCGAATGAAGGTTTCGTAGGCGTTGATTACTTTGGCTATTTCGATGTTATCAATGGAACAAAGTCCAAGGCGGCGATTGTGACCATCTCTGTCGAAAAGCGTAACCAGCTCCCGGCTGTAATCGTAAAAACGGCAACGCTCGATACGACTGTTACCGAAGACTTCCCAGATACGAAATCTCTGAAATATACGAAGTCTGTAGTGGCTTCTTGGTTCAAGGATCCCGAAGGCGATTCGCTGACGTTCGCAGCCAAGAGTAAGGATGGAAAACTTAAAGTCGAAATTACATCTGCAGGCGTTCTGGAGATCAAGTCTGCTCCGGATTCGACGGGTAAAGCTTATGTTGTCGTGACTGCGACCGATAAAAAGTCCGGTTCCAAGAGCTTTGAGTTCTGTGTGACGATTACTGCGGTAAACGACAAACCGATATTGTTGCATGGCGATACTGCTTATGTGCCGACAGCAGGCTGGACGGTGTCATGGAATCTCGATACGCTTGTCAAGGATGTCGATGGGGACAAGTTGGAATACACTCCGAACGAAACGAGTGCTTTGGCGAAGTACATGACGATTACCTTGAAGGGTTCCGTGCTCACGGTAAAGGCCATTGACGGACTTAAGTACACCGAAGGCAAGAAGTATGCTCTTGGTGTCAAGGCTTCTGATCCTAGCAAGGCTAATGTGACGATTCCTTTGTACATAGCCATAGGAACGGTCGGTATCAAGCCGCAGCTTGCTCAGCCGAAGATGAATTGGCAGAACGCTGTGATGGCAAAGCGCGGAAGCGTTTCTATCATGGATATGCAGGGTCGCAATGTGTGGAGTGCCAAGCTTCCGGTGAACCCGGCTGAAGTGGTGAACGCCTCCGCTCAGGTGCAGGGCCGCAAGATTCTCCGCGTGAACAACCAGACGTGGACGATTAAATAGACGAAAGAACGGGCCTGACGGCCCTATAGACGAAAGACGAGAGAATGTCATGCCGGACTTCGTTCCGGCATCGCCCTTTAAAACAAAAGAAGGGCTCCGCAATGCGGAGCCTCTTTTATTACAAGAGTTACTGGATCCTTCCGCCTTTGGCGTCAGGATGACGCTCGTTTTACGAGCGTCACTTCACCAGTTCTTCAGTGTCGAGGGCGATGAGCAATTCTTCGTTTGTT
>NZ_JAFWOM010000119.1 GCF_017545445.1 Fibrobacter sp. | reverse complement strand
GTGCGTGCAAACATCCTCGATTACCTCCGCAAGTTGAAAGACGAGCTGAAGATGACCGTGGTGTTCGTGACTCACGATATCGGTCTTGCAAACTACGTTTCTGACCGTATCTTCATTATGCACGACGGTAAGATCGTGAACCAGGGTACTCCTGCTGAAGTGCTCGACAACACGAACGAACCGCATACGCTCCGCTTGCTCGACGACATCCCGGAAGTCCACAAGACCGAATGGATCAAGAACAGCCATCGTAGCAAGAAGTAACACAATTTGTCATGCCGGACTTGTTCCGGCATCGCCAATTGTGTCATCCTATGCGAACTGTCATCCCGGCCTTGTGTCGGGATCAGTTGTTTATAACAGGTCCCGCAACTATTAGAAAAGCCGCAGCAATTCCGCTGCGGTTTTTTGTTTGTGTAACCTAGATGTACTTTTTTAGAAATATGTAAATGTAAAAATCTTTTTATGGACAATTTATCCATGACTACGAAGCGGTGCGTGTGTTTTTTTCTCACGGTCGAAATTATTTTAATTTGTATTGAGTAGTCTGGTGCTGAGGTGTTTGGTAATAAGGAGTACGAATGATTACCAAAACACCAAAACTGTTGGGCGCCGCTTGTCTTCTAGCATTCTGCGGCTCAGCATCAGCTTACACCATAACGGGAACCGTTTCCGACGACCAGGGCAAGGCCCTCAAGGGTGTCGCGGTGAGCCTCCTCAAGGAAGGCAAGAATGCCACGACGGATCGTCAGGGCAAGTTCACAATTCACGAAGACGAGATAACAACACCGCCTGCGGATTCGCCGGGTGTCGCTATTCATCCTGCTTTCAGAAATTCCGTCGGGTACATCAGCATTAACAACGGTATTCTGTCTTATTCCCAGAGCAGTACTTCGCCAGTGCAGGTGAAAATTTACAACTCTCTCGGAAACCAGGTTTTCAAAAAGTTTTTGCAGGGATCGGGGACGTATGATTTGAGCAAGGGCATCGAAGCTCGTGGCACGTATTTTGCTCAAGTTTCTGTAGGCAATGCCAAGCAGAACTTCAAGTTCACGACGGACAGGGGCTTCAGCAGTTCCATCGGCTCGCGGGCAAGCGGAAACGCCCTCATGAAGGAAGCCGAGAAGGGCGAAGCGCTCCGCTTTGTTGCAGAAGGCTATGACACGCTCACCGTTCCGCTGGGCACGCTCGATACGACTGTCGATGTGAAGCTCACGAAAATTGCCACGGAACAGACTTACGCATTTGGCTATCCGCTGAAGAACGAACCTACGCCGAGCAAGGGCTGCGGCAAGGACAACACGCTCAAGAATTACTTCAAGTTCAAGGGCGGTGGAATCGAGCACGAAGTTTATCTTGACCTCCCTGAAAATTACGACAAGAACAAGCCTTACCGTTTGGTGTTCGGCATGCACTGCATGGGCGGTTCCGCTCAGAACGTCGCAAAGAACGAACATTATTACGGCTATCGCGACAAGGATAAAAAGAATACGATTTTCGTGGCCCCGCATGGTTACACGGACCAGATGCCATGGCGCTGCGGTGACAACAAGGACCACCTCTTCTTTGACGAAATCCTCACTTACCTGAACGAGAACCTCTGCGTCGATACGTCGCGCGTGTTCTCCTCCGGCTTTAGCTTTGGCGCCATGTACTCGAACTCGCTTGCTCAAACGTTCCAGCATCGTTTGCGTGGCGTAGTGGTGTTCGCGACTGCTGACCAGGTCATCTACATTCCGAAGAACTCCGGTAAGCCTATCGCTTGGATGGGAACTGTGGGCCTGAGCGATGGCACGTGCCCGCCGAGCATGGGACGTAGCGCCCGCGACAGGATTTTGAGGAACAACGGTCCTGAAGGCCATACGGACTGCACAAGCGAAAAGGCGACCGAGTACACCGGAGGCAACCATGTGTGCTATGACTACAAGACGGTCGATCCGCGTTTCCCTGTGAAGTGGTGCACGTTTAATGGCGGCCACCAGTGGGATATGCGTGAAAACGGCAAAATGTGGGCATCCGACATCGGTTGGGAATTCATTACACAGTTCTAATTACGAGAGCTAAAAATTACGAGACCCCTGATTCAGTAAGACCCTTCCGGAAACGGAAGGGTTTTCGTTTTTCATCCTTCGTTTTTAGTCTTTTATTATATATTACGGATATGATTCGTTCTCAGATGCTTTTCTCATTGGAGGGGTACCGTGCATTTTTCACGTTTTACACAGACCGCATTATTTGCCCTCGCTTTAGCGATTCTGCTTGCTCCTGTTTCTGCATTTGCCGCTGGCCTTGTAAAGCAGGACATCGACACGACCGATGCGATGCAAACGCTCCCCAATTACGACCGGGGGTTCTATACGCCGCAGGTGCTGCACCTCAAGCCCTCGGGCTCTAAGCCGATTGAAAAACCGTATGGCAAGCTGTTGCACCTCCGTGCCGAAATTTCGGAATTCAGCAGCCGTGCCTGGCTTTCGATTGATACGACAGGCGGAAAACGCGATACGGTGCGCGGCGTGAGCCAGGACCTGACCGAAGACGCTCTCAACGTATTGCAGACGACGTTTGATAACATCCGCAAGAACAAAGGCTTTGTGATTGTGCGAATTTGTTATGACCCGTGGTACAATGGCCGCAGCAACGTGACTCCGGAGCACAAGTGGGTGTTACGCCATGTGGAACAGCTCGCTCCAGTGCTCTCGAAAAATACAGACGTGATTGTCGCACTAGAAATGGGTATGCATGGTGCGTACGGCGAAATGCATTCCGACACGAGCATCACTTACGACCGCGTTGCCGAAGCGACGAACTTGATGCTCCGCAACACTCCGCCCGAACTCAAAATTCTCACGCGCACGGGCAATTATTCGGCGAAGGTGCTCGGCTTTGACAACTGGGGCGTAGATTTCCACATTGACGGTGAAAAGTTCGCAGAAATTGCGAAAGCCAAAGGCGATACGATGTACCGCGTGGGCATGTTCAACGACGGCTACTTGGGAACGCAATACGATTACGGTACTTGGGGGGCTGATTGCAAAACATCCATCTGTCGCGAAGAAGGTGTCGCGTGGCTCGAAAAGTACGGCATCAACACGCCGTACGGCGGCGAGGCTTTGACAACGGCGAGCGGCTATCAGGTTATCAACACGCCGGAATTCCTTGCTTACGAGGGCTTCCGTACGCATACAAGTTACTTGAACATCCAATGGAATAACAACTTAATTAACAGTTGGAAAAAGACTTTGTTCAAACAAAAAGATTTTGATTACGACCCGGCTCGTGTCGATTCTCTGACGGGTTTCAAGTACATCAATGACCACTTGGGCTACCGTTATGTGCTGCGTGAATCATGGATGAACGATGTCATTTATGGCGAAGGCATTTTACGTGCGAAACTCCGCATCCAGAATGTGGGCTTTGGCAACTTGACGCGAAAGATGAAGGCTTCGCTTCATGTTTCAGGCATGGGTAATTTCGGCAACTTGGATACAGTAGGGGTGCTTTCTTACGATGTTCCGCTTCCAGATTCCATTGATTTTATGAAGGTGCTTAGTCGAAAGATTGAAATCAAGGGCGCCGATACGGTGATGACGTTTGACGGTAACAACGAAATTTCTATCGAGGCGAACGTAGGCTGTCACTCGGATTGGTCTGGTGTGCATTTGGATGTTGAATTAAAAGTTTGTAGTGAAACGAATCCTGAGGATTGCATTTGGTTTGCCAACAAAAATTGCTACAAGAAAGGATATATTGTAGATGATGATGCTTGTTTAGAAAGCGATAAAGCTTATATCGGAAACTTCGTCATGGGAAATTGCGATCGGACATCTATTCCTCATTCTCTTTCGAAAACAGCTCCGAAAATAAATGCTCCCTTCGTACAAAGAAACCGCAACAACATTATCATTCGCAACGGCGAAAAACGCTACCGTGCAAATGGCGTAGTTCCGTTATTCTGATTATCCCATCCTCGCATTAGCATTGTCATCCCGGCCTGAGCCTGTCCCGGATTTATTCCGGGATGCCGGGATCAGTTTTTCTAACGAAAAAAACTCCAGCCTGAGGCTGGAGCTTTTTAAATCTTGTCAAGAAGCGGGCTAGCCCGCTTGTATGAACGCTTACTTGTTCGTCCAGCGGATGGCTGCCTTGTGGCTGCCCTGACGGACAACCAGCGTGTAGGAACCGTTGGGAAGGTTCTTCAAGTCAACGGCATGGCTTCCGGCACTGTAGATGTCAGACTTCTGCATCACGCTTGCGCCGAGAACATCATAGATGTCGATGTTCACAAGACCGGTATTCTTGGTCGTGAAGTGGAGCGTCGTGCCGTTCATGCTAGCCTGAAGCTTGTTTGCAATCTTGCGGACCGGCTTGATGCTGATGAGCGGATTGAGGAATTCTTGGTATTCCTGCATGTTCACTGCGGCAGCGCTATCGCCAATGATAACCGTGATTGTTTGTTCCAATGAAGAAAAGTTTTCCGATTCCGGTGCCGTAGCTGTAATAGCGACAATCGCGTTTTGGTTGCCAGCCGCAAGACCAGGACTCTGCAAAGTCAAGTAAGAAGTCGTCGGCTTGCCGTTAAAGGTGTAAGTGACCGGTGATTGACCATTCAAGGATTTTGCAGGGAAACCTTCTGCGACAGATGCTCCCAACGCAAGTTTCTGATCCTTGAATTTATTCGTCATTTTATCGACACCTTTTTTGTAAGTGATTTCGAAGGTATCTTGCATGGCGCGGAAACCAGTTATTGCTGCCGCCGATGCGACGATTCTTCCTGTGCCGTAGCTCTTGAAGTGCAACATCCATACCTGTTCGTTCTTTTGGGTGCCGGAACAGTTGCTGTTGGTGCACTTGGACTTGCTGACGGTAACGACGGTCGGGTCAAGAGCCGTAAGTGTAAAATTGGAGCCTTGATCCGTTTTGCTATCCATTGTCAAGAGGAAGTCTTTGGTTCCGTCACCGTCAAAGTCGAGCGTTCTGCTGGTCTTTGTTGCTGTATTGCAAGATCCCGAATAGAAACAGGTTGCATTTTCAAGGTTCGTGATCGTTTGGCCTGCAATTTGTGTGATTGTGACGACAGACTGGGAGCCGTCGTTGCCCGTGAAGATGGCTAAACCGTAGTCTCCGATGATTATGTCGCTACCCGAAGCCGATGCCACTTTTTCGTTACTAGATGTGTATGTACAGCCGGACTTGAGCACACCGGAAATCTTTTCAGCGGATTGTTTAGCTGTTGTCGCCTTGAAAGCGCAACTGCCGCTGTTCTTGCCCTTGACGAGGGTGTCTGCCCAGGAACGGGCGTTCTTGGTGAGATAGCTCTTGATGAAGTTGCCCGAAGAGGTGTAAGTTGCTGCATCGAGTTCCGCTATCGTGTGGAGGGATTTGTCCCCTGCGAATATGGCGGACTTTTCGCTCTTCTTATCTACATCGGAGGTTTGCTGGCGCAAGCTCCAGTTGCAGTTCGGAATGTTGTTCTGGTCCATGAAACTGGTCCATTCGCTGGAGGCGCTGGTGTTCGGGTCTCCGTTACCGTCTGCGTTGGTTGTTCCCCATTCGCTGATAAATACCGGATAGCCGGCGCTGAGTGCGCTCGAAACGTTTCCGCCATAGCTACCCTTGGAGTGTGTTGCGGCGTAGAAGTGCAATACGTATGCAATGTTTTTCGCGTTGATGGGGTCTCTTGCGCCCTGTTCTGGGTGCTGTGACCAGTTCGGCGTACCCACGATAATCAAGTTATCCGTGTTGGCGCGGATGAGGGGACAAATCGTGTTGGCGTAGCTTTTGACGTTTCCCCAGTCACCGCCGCTGCCGCTTACCGGTTCGTTGTAGATTTCGTAAATGACGTTAGGGACGTCTTTGTATTTCTCGGAAACGGTCTTGAAGAAGTCCTTGGCGATGCTTGTTTCGAGATGGGCTCTGTGGCTATGCCAGTCAATGATGATATAGACATCGTTTTCGATGGCTGCTTTGACCATCTTGTCAATCATTTTCATTTGGCCACTCGGATCGCCCTTGTAAGAGTTCCCTGCGTCCACTTTGTTCTTGGTGCTTCCATCGGAATCGTAATATTCGATGGCCATGGCGTAGCGGAACACGTCGATCTTAAGGTTATCTACAGCCCATGAAATGACTGTCGGGTCGTAGTATGCCGCACCGGTTGCGTCTGACCAGAAAAGGCTTACGCCGCGGAGCATGACTTGCAGGTTGTTCTTTGCGCCGACTATCTTGTTTCCGTTGGTGTGGAGGGCACCGTAATAAGATACGGGACCGGCTTTTTTCGGAACTGCAATCGGGGCATCGGCAGCGAAGGCGGATATTGCCGCGCCTGCCAGAAGGCTTGTCAGTAGCTTTGTCAACTTCATGAGTATTTTTCCTTTTGTTTTTTTGACAAAAATTATCTAATTAAAATCAAGATAGTAAACTATTTAGCTTAATTTTTTGTTTACCGTTGAACACGGGGGTATTATTAGTAATGTAGTTTTCTGCGAGTTAAAAGAAAATACCTGAATGTAATAAATGGGGTGTGTCTCTTTTAATTGTGATGTAGAGCACAGTAAGTTGTTCAATTTTAGTTTGTATGGTATGAAAACGCTCTCGAATCCTCGAATTAAGCCAAAACTATAGTTTTGGCATGATTGTGTAAATTTTTTTTTCAAGGCCTTTTTGGTATGGCATTTTTTGCAAAAAAAAAATATATTGTTGAGCGAACTACCCAAAATGGGCTAAACAATTAAAAAAAGAGAGAGAATTATGAATAAGAAACTCACAATTGCGGCGGCTCTTCTTGCTGCTTCTTCGGCTTTCGCCTTTGATGTGTGGGACGGCGCCCAAGGTGCTCCGCAGGTTGTAACGGGCCTTGATAACGGTTCTGAAACTTCTGGTTACTGGTTCGGCTACGATGATAGTAACGATAAGGGTAAATCCAAGGTCGTGTGGGCTGATGGTGTATCTGCAGTGCCGCTCGATGGTGGTGACCTTTCTGACGTTATTGTT
>NZ_JAFWOM010000118.1 GCF_017545445.1 Fibrobacter sp. | reverse complement strand
AGAACGTCGAAAAGTACTGATTTCAGGACTATTAATCGCCCACAGGCCTTATAGAACAAGGGGTAAACATGAAATCGGGTCTCCAAATGACACTTAAATGAAAATGAGGCCTTGTTCAGGTCTCATTTTGACACTTAAGCCTTTTCACGTTATTCCTCGACTTGAATTTTTATACAACGGATTCTTGACGCGTATTTGTTGTGAAGAAATGATTGACCGTAAAAAAAACCACTTTTTTGAGTGTCCACAAGATATTGCAGTGGAATGTTGCTCAATGCGATGGATTCACTACCAGTACTTATGGTAAAGTATGATCCTCCATCAACTAAATCTAATCCGGAGGGAGAAGGTTTTGTGCCTGTAGAATCTTCTTTGACAAGAACGCTTGATATTAAATCTTCGTTGCCGTTGCTCATATCAATGTAATAGAATAAATTAAACCAATCATACTTGGTGGGTAACGTCCATCCTTCGGGGCAATTGTAATTGGGTTTGGGGTACTCCATTGCATCGTAATAAGTGTATTGGCATTTGTTCCTGCTCTCTTCCCATGCCTCGTATGGGTGGCATGCATCAGGATTTTCCTTGAAATGCAAATCTTCGGCAAACCACCATTGCGGACCGGCCTTTATTATTTTATAAACATCTCCATAACGGTTATCTATCATGGTGTCTTGTTTTATTTCATATATATCGCTTTCGTCTTTTTCTATGCAACGGATAAATGCGTAATCGGGTGCATCGTCGCCACTATATTTAAAATACATGGCCCAAGGAAGAATGAATATGTGTGATACAGGTGTTGTCTTAGATACGTCTGTTGTGTATGGTGCATGAATGGTGTACCAATAGGGAATAGAATCCACTTTGATGGCATATTTAATTGTATCTCTGAAAACTACAGGATTGCCGATAATGTTAAAACCGAGACGGTTTGTTCCTGCAACGATAAGAGTGTCTTTATAAAGATTCCATGAACTGTCAAGCAGTGCAGACATCTCGTAATTTTCGAATTCTTCCAATTTCAATGATATTGCTGCTTTTTCAAGGCTTTTCCAATCATCTGAATTAGGTAATCTCCACCCTTCGGGGCAAATGTTTTCTCTAGGCGGGAATATGGGCTCTCTAAAAATATAGTAGTCTTCCCAATACCATTCTTTAGTGATTGTTGGGATGCCCTTGACGCTATAATGGTACATGGGACCCATTGTTTTACAATTTTCACTCTTGTTCTTGTAGCATGCTGTTTTCGTTTCCAAGTATTCGGACGTAAAACGCAGGTTTGCTGCCATCCAGCGTCTGTTGTTAATGATGACTGTCGGGTATTTTTGATTGTCGCGTTTGTCTGTTAATGTTCCTCCATCGACGTATTGGTCCTTGTATGGCCAGCTTTTGTCGAGAACGTATTCTCTTGATATACGAGAACTGGACGAATAAGAACTTGATGAAGATTTACTGGAATTTTTTCTGGAAGAACTTGATTTTACGGGAGATGAATCTTTCCATGAACCCGCGTTGCAAACAAGAACTTTGTCGATTTCTTTTACATAGATTGAGTCCCCATCGTATGAATAATTGCAGTTGGGGAGTGTTTTTACGCTGGAAACTTCTTCGGGCAGTGGCGTGATATCGTAAATGCGATCTGTACCGCAGCTGCTTAGAAAAAAAATTACAGTTCCAGTAAAAAGAAACGATTTAATTTGCTTGTGAGTCATGGTATAAAATTATAAAAAAAAAGAGGGGGTACGGATATTCAAAGTTTGGCTTTTTTTTGTTTTTTTCTATTTTTCTAGAAAAATTCCGCTCGGAGGCGGGAATGACAATTAAGGGGTTTAAAAAATGAAAGAAGTGACCAAATTTTTAAAAGATATCGGAATTGTGAATCCGATTTTACAGAATGTTGTTGAAATTGCAGTTGTTCTAATTGCAATTGTTATCATTTTGGCAATTATTAGGTTTATTCTAAATTTTGCCATTAAGAAAGGTGCCGATGAATCTGTGAAACCGTTGCTTTATTCGCTGTTCTCGTATGCGATTTACATTGTCGGTTTGCTCATGATTCTGCACATTCTTGGCGTGAATACGGCGGGAATTGTGACTGTGATTGGTGCCGCTTCTCTTGCGATTGGCCTTGCGTTGAAGGACACGTTGGGGAATATCGCGTCGGGAATTTTATTGCTGTTCCTCAAGCCGTTCCGTGCATCGGACTACATCGAATGCGGTTCCTTGAAGGGAAAAATTGTGGGCGTGGGGCTTTTCAATACGATTCTGATTTCGCTGGATGGTCTTTATGTTTTTGCTCCGAACAGCATGTTGTGGGGCGCTCCCATTATAAATTACAGCCGCAATCCGAAGCGTCGTTTGGATTTGTCGTTCGGCATTGATTATGCGGATTCGGCGGAAAAGGCCATGGCCGAGATGAAGCAGCTTGTTGAAAATGACTCGGCGGTATTGAAGGACCCGGCTCCGTCGTTTTACGTTTCTTCGTTGGATGATAGCGCTGTTTGCGTGAATATGAGAATTTGGGTCAAGACGTGTGATTATTGGGATATGCGTTGCAAGTATATGAAGCAAGTCAAGGAACGTTTTGACGAAGTCGGTATTTCCATCCCGTTCCCGCAGCGCGTGGTACATATCGTAAAAGAATAGTGGTTTAGACGAAAGGTTAGTAGGAAGTAGACAGTAGGAAGTAGACAGTAGGAAGTAGGAAGTGGTTTGTGGTTAGTAAACAGTGATTAGTGGGAACGTGTCATCCAGGCCCTTCGGCTAGCTCAGGGAAGGATCTTGTGCAAGAAATGATGGATTCTATCGGCCTTTGGCCTCCAGAATGACAAGTAAGAATATTTTGGCTATTAGAATGGGATCGTTATTTAAGGTAATTTTATGAATCATCAGTTAAGCGAAAAGTTGTTTGCAGAAGCAAAGACGCTTATGCCGGGCGGCGTGAATAGCCCTGTTCGTGCGTTTAGCAATGTGGGGGCGACGCCTCCGTTTATCAAGCGCGCGAAGGGCAGCCATATTTACGATGTAGATGGAAACGATTACATTGATTACGTGGGCAGCTGGGGGCCGATGCTCTTGGGCCATGCGCACGATTCTGTAATCAAGGCTGTTGCCGATACGGCTCAGAACGGTCTTAGCTTTGGCGCTCCGTGCGGCTTGGAATCGGAACTCGCGAAGCTTGTGATGTCGCTTGTGCCGAGTGTCGAGATGATCCGCATGGTGAACAGCGGAACCGAAGCGACGATGAGTGCGATTCGTGCGGCTCGAGGTTTCACGGGCCGCGATAAAATCGTGAAATTCGAAGGTTGCTACCATGGCCATAGCGATAGCTTGCTCATCAAGGCTGGCTCGGGTATGCTTACGACAGGCAAGCCGAGCAGCAAGGGCGTGCCTGCGGATTTGGCGAAATACACGATTACGCTCCAGTATAACGATGTGGCTGGGGTTAAGGAACTTTTCGACAAGATTGGTGACGAAATCGCTGGCGTGATTGTAGAACCGGTGGCGGGCAACATGGGCGTGGTGCCGGCGAAGCCCGAGTTCTTGCAGACGCTTTCTGATGAAACTAAAAAGCATGGTGCTTTGCTCATTGTCGATGAAGTCATGACCGGTTTCCGCGTGGGCATCCATTGTGCACAAGGTCTTTATGGCATCAAGCCGGACCTCACGACGTTTGGCAAGATTATCGGCGGTGGCATGCCGGTGGGCGCATACGGCGGTCGTTTGGATGTCATGCAGCAGATTGCTCCACTCGGCGGAATTTACCAAGCAGGTACGCTATCGGGTAATCCGGTCGCGATGGCGGCTGGCCTTGCAACGATGCGTGAACTTTCAACGCATCCAGAACATTATGTGCACGCCGAAGCCATGACGAAACGCTTGATTGCGGGACTCAAGGATGCTGCAACTGAGGCTGGGATTCCGCTTGCGACAAACCAAGTGGGTTCCATGGGCTGTATCTTCTTTACTGAAGGGCCGGTCACGTGCTTTGCCGATGTGCAGAAGTCCGATTTGGAACTGTTCCGCCGTTACTTCCTTGGAATGCTCGACGAAGGATTTTACTTTGCGCCGAGCCAGTTCGAAGCGATTTTCGTGAGTGCCGCTCACACCGAAGACGAAATCGGCCGCACCATTGAAGCCGCAAGACGTGTGTTCAAAAAAATGTAAAAGCAAGTCTGTTGGTAAATGTAAAAGAACCTCTATGGAGGTTCTTTTTTGTTTTGATTTTTATAATGTAAAAAAAAATTATAATTTGTTATTGGATAATTAAGCTGTAATAATGTATATTAAATTATCATTTTGTTATTTTCACAAGGAGAATGGAATGAAAAAATTCGCACTTATCGTTGCTCTTGGTTTTGCTGCAATTCTTACGGCTTGCGGTGATGACGATTCTTCCTCTACATCTGCTGCTGCAGATGGTTGCGTCGTTACTACAACTGACAACTCTGCAACTGCATCGACAACCTTTAGTGGCTATACAAGTACCAGCACTTATACTCTTACCGATACAGGTTTTAGACTGACCTATGGTGGTTATGGTGCTGATCAGATGCCGGCTACGGATTATGATGGTAACTTTACTGTGGCTGATTTGAAGGAAATGGCTGAATCGGTCTGCAAAGCAATGAATTCTGCGGAATAATTTTTTATAGGATTATTTCTTTAAAAAGCACCGTTTCCCGATGGAAATGGTGCTTTTTTTTGATTAGTGTCATTCAGGCTTTTGTGTGATGATGTTTTGTAGTTTTCTTTCGTTTGAATTATGATGTATATTTATTATTATAAATTCTAAAAGGAGTATGCAATGAAAAAAATTATGGTTCTTGTTGCAATTGGAGTTGTGGCTGTTCTTTCTGCATGTTCTGCTGCATCATCGGCAAAAGATATTGTTGCTGGAGCCAGCGATTGCGATGTGTCTAGTACGGAAAATTCCGCAACCGCATCGACGAAGGGCGGTTCAGTCACCTTTACGCAGACTGAAAATGGTTACTCGATAACTTATGGTGGTGCTTTAAGTTTTCTTGAATCAAGAAATGTTGATGTCAAGGTGGGGAAGGACGAACTGCTTGACATGGCCAAAAAATATTGTGCTGAAAACGAGTAAGGTTTATAAAAATGAATGCTAAAAATCCGACTTCATTCGAAGCCGGATTTTTTGAATCTTAAAATGTCCTTTTGACGGGAACATCAATTTTCATTTATTTTTCTTCTGCGATGTTTGCTGTGGCTGTTGTGCTATTAGTGCTTTCCGCAGCGGTTGCGGGATTCGCCTCGGCTGGCTGAGCATCGGTTGCTGTGCTAGTCGAAGCAGCTGGACTGGTCGAAGCGTCGGCGGCATCTTTGTCGCGGATGGTCGCACGGCGAATCTTTCCGCTAATCGTCTTTGGCAGTTCCGTCACAAAGTCAATGATGCGTGGGCTTTTGTAGCTTGCGGCAATGTTTTTTGCAAAAAGCTGGATTTCCTTCGCAAGATCTTTGGAGGCTTCGTAGCCCTTCTGCAAAACGACTGTCGCCTTGACTGCTTGGCCGCGAGACTTGTCTTCGACGCCGGTGACTGCGACTTCCAAAACGGCGGGGTGCTTGTGCAGCACTTCTTCCACTTCGAAGGGGCTGATGCGGTAACCGGAACTCTTGATCAAGTCGTCGGTGCGTCCCACAAACCAGAAGAATCCGTCCTTGTCGCGGTATGCCGTATCGCCAGTGTGATACACTCCGCCTTCAAAGACTTTCTCGGTGCGTTCTGCATCGCGATAGTAACCGCCGAACATGCCAAAAGGCTTACCTTGGTCAATCTTGATGATAAGTTCACCGACCTCTTCAGCCTCGCACGGCTTGCCTTCGGCATTGATGATTTCCATCTGATAGCCCGGAGAGGGTTTGCCGATAGAACCTGGGTGCGGTTCGCTAAAGCCAAAGTTGCCTGTGGTCAGCGTGAGTTCGGTTTGTCCGTAGCCTTCTTGCATGCGGATTCCCGTCTGCTCGAAGAACTTGTTGTAAATGTCCAAGTTCAAAGATTCGCCGGCGGTGGTGCAGTACTGCAAACTCGAAAGGTCGTACTTGCTGAGACCATGCTGTAAAATATAGCGATATACAGTTGGCGGCGCACAGAACGTCGTTACCTTGTATTCGGCCATCTTTTCGAGGAGCTTGCCCGGGATGAACGTGGTCATGTCGTAAGTGAATACGGCACTTCCTGCAATCCACTGCCCGTAAATCTTGCCCCAGAGAGCCTTGGCCCAGCCGGTTTCGGCTACGGTTAAATGGCGGCCTCCATCAACGACATGTTGCCAGTACTTGGCGGTTACAATGTGTCCGAGTGGGTACGTATAAGTGTGTGCCACCATCTTTGGGTTTGAACTCGTGCCACTCGTGAAATAGACAATCATGATGTCGTCGTTGTGCGTTGCATCATCGCCTGTGGGGCGTTCGAATGTCGATGGGAAAAGTTCATAGTCGTCGTAGAAGCTGATCCAGTTCTGGCGAGCGGTCTGGCCGACGGTCACGAGTTTTTCGACCGATTCGCATTTGGATTTTGCCTTATCGACTTCCTTTTGCAGTGCCGGGTCTTCGTACGTTACGACCATCTTGATTTCGGCGGCGTTGAAGCGGTATTCCAAATCTTCGGCGGCGAGCATGTTCGTTGCGGGGATGGCGATTGCGCCAATGCGGTGCAGCGCGAGCAAAAAGAACCAGAATTCGTAGCGGCGGCGGAGAATGAGCATCACGCGGTCGCCTTTTTTGATTCCCTGTTCTACGAGGAAATTCGCAGTGCGCTGGGAGGCTAGCGACAAGTCCTTGAATGTGAAAATATGAGCTTCGTCGTTGTCGTCGCACCAAACGAGGGCTTCGCGCTTGGGTTCTGTTTTTGCATATTCATCGACAACGTCGTATGCAAAATTAAAGTCCTCTGGAATCGAAATTTTGAAATTTTTGTATAAGTCTTCGTAAGAGTCGTAATCGATTCTTGATATGAATTTGTTTAAAAGCATTTGAGTCAAGTTCCCGAAATATTAGTTCCCGAAAATATTACAGGTCTTTGTACATGATTTTTTCACGCATGGTCGAAATGTAACGCACCATGTTCAAAATGCGTTTTTCGCCAATTGTCCTGAAATCCTTGTCATGGAACACCAGTCGATGGACTCCGCCTGGCAAGAACATCTTGAGACAAGCGTAAGTCTGTGCGATTCCAAGGAATGCGGTCGGTAAAATCGAAAAACTTAACGTGCTCGAACGCGTCTTCTTGATGTTCCCTTTCACTTTCTGGTAGATGCCGTGGAAATCTTCATAATAGTCGAAAATCGAAAGGGCCTGTTCTTTGAGGTACTTGTTGCCGAACCAAATCGGCGGGATGAATCCGGAGGGCTTGCCTGTGCCGTGGGCCTTCCACAAGGCGAGGCTGCGTTTGAGGAGTGCTTGCGTGAATCGTTCGTCGATGCCCGCGAACTCCGCTTCGTTGTTTGAAACCAAAAGTGCGAGCTTGCCCGAAATACTGCGTTTCAGCGAAAGGTCTGCACGGTGGCGAGCGCCGTGAAGCATAATTTCATAGCCTTCTTGCACGAACTTTTCAAGCTCTTCGCGGAACTGTTCGGCTTCGGATTCAGGTGCGGCTCCAAATGCAGGAATCACTGCGATGCTGATGGGAGCCCCTGCGGCTTCTGCAAGTTTCCTAATCTGGACGGATGCTTTTTTGAAGTTGTTCACGCTAAAGCTGTGGTAGCAAAGAATAAACTTCTTTTTCTTTTGGAACGTGGCTTCGGCTGCCTGGATGTCGGCGATATCTTTATTCTGTTCCATAAACTACTCCTGTTCCTTGGAGTGAGTGGAAACTTCTTCATCGAGCTTCTGCGTGATGAAAAGATGGTAGAAGAAAAACAGCACGATGCTGCAAATCGAAAACTTTATACATGATTTGAAAAACCATTCAGACATACGGCGCTCCTTCGCGGTTTTGCCCCGCTCCAGCACAATTGCCGACAAGCGGGAACACGCACGACTTAAAGATATAAATTTTTATACGCAAATGCGTGCGTCAGGTGTTTTTCTATCGTTCCGGTACCGTTTTTTCCGTTAAACGATTCTTTTGTATTTGCGAAATCCTTTTGCAATTTCTTCAATGGAAAATTTTTTCTAAGGCTTTTTTTAGTTCTCGCTAGGTATATCTTTATTTTGGGTTAAACGATGTTTGGAGAACTAATATGTTCAGAAAAATCTTATCAATTTCTACTGTTTTGGCATGTGCCGCCTTTGCGCAGCACCCCATAATCACCACAAACTACACAGCCGACCCGGCTCCCTACGTGCACGGAGACACAGTGTATCTCTACACCACCCACGACAACGACAATGCCGATGGGTTCATGATGTACGACTGGCTCCTTTATACTTCTACCGACATGGTGAATTGGACGGACCATGGTGCGGTGGCTTCGCTTGGCGATTTCAAGTGGTACAATTCCGACAACGGCGCTTGGGCGGAACAGGTCATCGAGCGCGATGGCAAGTGGTTCATGTACTGCCCGATTCACGGACACGGAATTTCCGTTCTTGTCGCGGACAATCCCTACGGACCTTTCACGGATCCGCTCAACGGCCAGCTCGTCTGGCAGCGTCAACATTGGAACGATATCGATCCGACCGTTTGGATTGACGACGACGGTCAAGCTTACATGTACTGGGGCAACCCGGAACTCTACATGATCAAGCTGAAAAAAGACATGATCCATACGGAAGGCTCGATTGTGACTTATCCCAAAATCAAGGATTATCAGGAAGGCCCTTGGTTCTACAAACATGGCAAGTATTATTATATGGCGTTTGCCTCCACTTGTTGCTCCGAAGGTATTGGATATGCCATGAGCGATTCGCCGACAGGCCCCTGGACTTACAAGGGCGACATCATGCCGCACTCCCCGAAAAGCCGCGGCAACCATCCGGGAATCATCGATTACAAGGGAAAATCATACGTTTTTGGCCTCAATTACCTGCTTTGGGCGGAATACCAAGCTAAAATCGGGCAAGCTTACAAGCACGCGGAACGCCGCTCCGTTTCTGTTGCTGAAATGCACTACAACGCCGACGGAACTATCCAGAAAATTGACTTCTGGCCCGAAAATGGCGTAGCACAGGTCGAGGATTTCGACCCGTACAAGCGTGTCGAAGCCGAAACCATGTCGTGGAGCGAGGGCCTCAAGACCCGCAAGGGCAAAGAGACCGGCAACATGATTCTCACCAAAATCAATGATGGCGACTACACTAAAATTAGCGGCGTAGAATTCGGTGATGCAGGCGCGGAATCCTTCTCTGCAGCTGTGCTAAGCGTCAAAAAAGCCTCCAGCATCACGCTCCGTCTCGATAAAGTCAATGGTGAAGTCATCGGCAAGGCTGAATTCACCGCAGAAGGTCTCGTGACCGTGCCGCTCACAGGTGCTGTCGGCAAGCACGACGTGTTCTTCGTGTTCACGGGCGACTTTGAAGCCGACTACTGGGAATTTGAAGATAGCAAGACCGCCATTCCGCAAAGCCCCTTCTGCAAGGCTAAACTCACCGACGCTGATGCGAAATGCGAAACGCCTGTCGTGGGCGCAACCATCGAAGGTCCTGCAAACTTCATCGACTTTGAAAATTACGATGTGGGCGGTGCTGGCAAGGCCTACTATGACATGGACACAGAAAACCAAGGCAAAGAATACCGTGAAGACCGCGTGGACATCGTCGCCTTGAAAGACAAATGCGGTGATGGCTATGCCGTAGGCTACACCCAAAAAGGCGAATGGCTAGAATACACTGTGAACGTGCTGGCAAGCGGAGCTCTTCCTTTTACGCTCTCTTACGCTACGGGCTCAGAAAGTTCAGGCGTGCGATTCTTCATGGACAACGAACCCATCACCGACACATTGACTTTGGACGGCACCGGAGATTTTGACTCTTACACGACCTTCAAGGGAAAAACAAAGGAACTTTCCAAAGGCGAGCACGTGTTCAAAGTCTTAATTACAAGCGATTACGTCAACCTTGATTGGATTGCTTTTGGCGCAAGCGAAAAAGGCGCAACAGAAGCGCGTTGCCCGAATATGGGCATAAAGTCAAAATTTGCAATGGCTGGTGTGGTTACGAAAACCGCTGGAGAAATCAAAGTGTTTGACTTGATGGGAAATATGCTCGGAACGTTCCCTCTGAACGGCGGTGCGACAGTCAAGGACCTTAAAAATGGACTCAAAAACGCCGGTTTCCGCGCTGGAGCCTATGTGACCCGAAACGCAGATGGGCATGCCTTTAGAATCAGCCTTGGTAGATAATAAAATGAAATAGACTTGCTTTGGGAGGCTTTTCTATTGTATTATAAGTTTTAAGTGCTGTTGCTTTTCTTCTTCGGGGATGATGTCTTCTAGCTTGCCGGTGTTGATGTTGTAGCGGTATATGAAGGATTCGTTTCTGTGCGACTTGGGACGGTTTTTATTCTTGACTTCGAAAATTAATATGGGATTGTTTTTCATCAAGAAGTAATCTTCAATTTCCATATCGGGAATCTTGACGATTTGAGTTGTTTTCGAATCGATGTCGTACAGGTAGAAATCGCCTTGGTCGTCGTTGTTCAAGTAGCCGTCGTTGTTGCTATCGACCTTGGTTCCCAAAAATGCCAAATAACGTTTTTTCCCGTTGCGGATGTAGTTCAAGTCCCATCCCGTAAAGCGTTCGTCTATAACGCTCCTGTGAATTTTGTTGGCTCCGTTTTCGTAAACGAGGTTCACGAATTGTTCGGTGAAAAGACGTTTGAGCGTTGTCGTATCCGGCATTTTTTTTGGTCTAATCGGCTTGACGGGTTTGTTTTGGCTAGAGCCATCGCTGCTTATTGATGTGGATAATGTTGCCGATTCGGCTTCGTCAAAAACGACTTCATTAACAGTTTGTTCCGAAAATCTAAATCGTTCCGTCCAGTGCTCTGGCTTTTCCATAGTCCTTGCGATGACGGGTACAACGAATTCTTGCTGTTCGGGGTTGAGCACGAACATGCTGTTGTACGAAATGTACTGGGAGTACTCTTGTTTCTCTGCATTCTTTGATGCTTCGGCTTTTGATATGACACCCTTGTTTTGGTCGTATTCCGGATAACTTCTGGGGCGCAGCTCGCATATCATGAAGAATACGGCGAGGCATGCTAAGAGGAATACCGGGACGGAAATGACGGCGAAAGCGATTCGGTTGTATTTTTGAAGTTTAGTCATGTGAATGAATCTACAAAAAGTAAATGCTCCACATCCGTAAAATAATTTTCACTAATAACTAACAACCAACAACTAATTTACTTATATTGTTAAACATGAAGTTCGCGTATTTTCTTTTTGTTGTTTTGCTTTTGTCAGCCTGTGTGCCTCCCACTCATGTGATTCGTATTAATGAATCTCTGCCCAAGAATGCGTCCATTGAAAAAGAATCTGTCGTAGTTTATTATCAACATTGTCCTCAAGGAGATTGCTCTTTAAATGATAAGAACGTCAAAATGAATGATTGGGGCGTAACTGTTAATGAGGACATTCGTCAAATAGAATTTCATCGGTTGGGGCCAAGGGCTACTTGTAATCCTGAAGGAATATTTTGGAAATCACCCCATAACGTTTACTATGTGCTTTGGTATAATGCTGGCGAACCATACCGAGCCATAAAGGGTTATTGTGATGACAAGTCGCAGGATTTTAAAGTCGTTCTTCTTTATGATGGAATAAATAAAGATAAAGAAATTCCTGTTCTTAAAACACAGGATGGATGGGTGGTTGAAGTAAAATGAAATACCTTCTTTTGTTATTGTTGTTGTTCGTTACCTCTTGTGGTGGCTTGTTTGTTGTTGAAAAATATTCAGACAATGTTCCTCCAAGAATAGACATTGAACCTTTTTTTTCTATTCATGGGAGTCTTCCGGAAGGACTGTCTTTCGAGGATTTCCAAGTTGTTGCATATCAAACAACTCCAGTCAGAAAAGTCGTTCCTTATGAATCCAATTTTTTTGAAAAATATAAGTGGAAAAAAAGGGGAATTGAGCTTGATTTGGATAATCCCATTTTATCTTATTCTGTTTATATTGATGAAAAATTTCCTGCGAATGAGATTGTATGGTACAATAAAGGCGTTCCTTATCAAACTTTGAGTATCGAATATACCGAAAAGGATATGGATATCGTTTCAATTAGAGCGTTTTGGAATGGTGAGCAGGAATTGTGCTTGAATAGTTTCTATGGTGGTATTGCCAGACGTATTCATATACACATGCCTGATACCCGCATGCCAGAAGAAGAATGGTTTACTGTGTTTAAAGATAATCCCAAATGTTATGAGACGGAATGAGGGATTATTTTGTGAACTTGTAGCGACCGAGCAAGTCGAAATATCGGGCTTTGGGTGCGATTTTGGCGGGCTTTACTGTTTTGCGGAGGGAGGATGTATTTTTGTGTTCGTTGATGACGAATATTTCGATGTAATTCTCGCCATCATCTTGTTTTAAGGAAAATCCGTTCTCAGTGGGGCTGTATGTAAATGTGTGTAAGAGATTTTGTTGCTCGTCGTATCCATAGCATTTATTGTCATCATTGATGTCTGCGACGTAAAATGTTTTTTCTACTGAAGAAGAATCTGTATTATAGTTGGAATGATTTGTTTCTATAATCGTGTCCTGCTTAAAAATTAATTCTGATAAATCTGTTTCTTCATCTAAAGTATATTTGTGGCTGTAATAATCTGTAGTTATCTTAATAATCAACGTACATGTGTATTTTGTTCTATAGTATTCTTTTAGATGGTGAAACAATGTATCCTGTTTTTTGTAGGTGGAGTCAATATATTCGTAAAAGTCTTTTTGGTTTATAACGGTTTCATTTGTATCTCTATAAAAGAACCAATAAGCGCGATGCGTCGGGTTTTGCTTAAAGTCAACCATCACCTTTTCAATTAGCGATTCGTTATAAAAATATTTTTTCCCTTTCCATCCGGCTGGTGATTGGCTGTAAAAAATGGAGTCTAAGCGTAAATTGCTTTCTTGATCAAAAATTGCGTGTGCTTGAGTATTGAAATATGCTTCTGTGCATGTATTTGCAATAGCAAAAGCACTCAAGGCAAGAATTGTTATGATGGTCAAGAAAAACGTTTTGCTTTTTCCAAGTAATTCCATAATTTTTTTCCATTAAGTTACTTTAAATATATAAAAACACCCCGGAATGTTCCGAGGTGTCTTTCAAAGCTTTTCGGTTCGACAGGCTCACCGACCTTGAAGGTCCCTGCCTGCACTGAGCGTGGCCGAAGTGAGCTTGCCGAAGGGCCGTAAAAATTACAGCTTGTTGTTAGAACCAAGAACGTCAACGATCTTGTGTTCGTACATCTTCTGCATGTTTTCGCGAGCCGGCTTGAGGTACTGGCGCGGGTCGAAGTGTTCCGGATGTTCGTCGAAATACTTACGGATAGCGGCAGTCATGGCGAGACGGCTGTCAGAGTCGATGTTGATCTTGCAAACAGCAGACTTGGAAGCTTCGCGGAGCTGTTCTTCCGGAATACCGACGGCATCCGGGAGCTTGCCACCGTGGGCGTTGATGGTATCGACTTCGTCCTGCGGAACAGAAGAAGAACCGTGGAGCACGATCGGGAAGCCCGGGAGCTTCTTTTCGATGGCGTGGAGCACGTCGAATGCCAGGGGAGGCGGAACGAGCTTGCCAGTCTTCGGGTCGCGAGTGCACTGTTCCGGCTTGAACTTGTAAGCACCGTGGCTGGTACCGATGGAGATAGCGAGGGAGTCGCAGCCCGTACGGGTAGCGAAGTCGATCACTTCTTCCGGCTTGGTGTAGTGGGATTCTTCAGCCTGGACTTCGTCTTCCACACCGGCGAGCACGCCGAGTTCTGCTTCGACGGTCACGTCGTGAGCGTGGGCATATTCAACAACCTTCTTGGTGAGGGCAATGTTGTCTTCGTACGGAAGAGCAGAACCGTCGATCATCACGGAAGAGAAACCGTTGTCGATGCAGTCCTTGCAGAGTTCGAAAGAGTCACCGTGATCGAGGTGGAGCACGATCTGCGGATTGGCGCAGCCGAGTTCCTTGGCGTATTCAACAGCACCCTGAGCCATGTAGCGGAGGATGGTGCCGTTGGCGTAGTTACGGGCACCCTTAGAGACCTGCATGATCACCGGAGACTTCTGCTTGACAGCAGCCTGCACGATAGCCTGCATCTGTTCCATGGTGTTGAAGTTGAAAGCCGGGATAGCGTAGCCACCCTTAACAGCCTTTGCAAACATTTCCCTGGTGTTCACCAGGCCGAGTTCCTTGTAAGAAACTGCCATTTGTTTTACCTCTTGATTTGATTGGCGACTTGCGCCGCCGGTTAAAAGTTACGGGCCTAAATTTAGTAAAAGTTGAGTGCTACGGCAAAATTTTTACTTGCATATTTGGCTCTTAGAGAATATTTTTAGGAGCGGGTGTTGGATTTATGGGGGTCTTATGAATTTTCACAGCCTGTTTTTGATGTCGATTCTGGTCTTGATGCCATTGGCCTATAGCTTTGCCGAGGGCCGTGTTTCTTATACGCTCCACAAGTCCGCGAACCCGACCGATGACGAACTGGATGCTTACAAGCGAATCACGACGGTCATGGATTCCGCTGTCTATATTTATAATAAATACACGAATCTCTCCAAGTACATCAATGTTTATTATTCTCCAGGTGTTCCAACCGCTGAGGCGAGCAGCAACGGCGATTTGCGTTTTGGCAAAGAACGCAGCTACATGTTCGTAGGGACTGCCATGCACGAAATGGCGCATACGATGGGCATGGGCACGACTTCTGAATACAAGGCGATGATAGATGGGGGCGTGTTCAAGGGGAAAAAGGCTCAGGCTCTCCTCAAGGAAATTGACGGCCCGAACGCCGAACTCCACGGCGACAGCCAGCATTTTTGGCCGTACGGTCTAAATTACGCAAGCGAAGTCAAGTCCGAGCAGGACCTCATTAACCATGCACGGATTGTCGAGGCCATGTACCAGGACATTTTCAAGGAAGCATTTTACAAGCAGGGGCGAATCAAGTCTCTTGGCAATTCCAAGTGCATGGGGATAACTGCGGACAATGCTCTGGAACTGATGGATTGCGCCGATTCTGCAACTTTTGTGAGGATTTTCTCGGTGGGCGACAATCCGGTTACTTACCGCATTGAGCTTGGAACGCGAGTCATCGATATTCCGAACGAATCGACGGCGGCGGGTGTGCGTGCAGCGACTTACGGCTACAACGGTGGAGCTCATCAGCGGTACGTGTTCGAAGGGGCTCCGGTGAATACGCCGAATGCGTTATACCTCAAGAATTTCAAGAGTGGCCATTACTTGCAAGCGGTAGGCACTACGGTGGTGCAGAATCCGAAAAAAAATTCAGACGATTTCATTTGGCAGTTGCGAGAGGAAGCTGTTGCCGACACAGGCAAGTCGGATAAGACGCTGTTGAAGCCTTCACGCAAAGTGGTGAACAAGGCGAACACGTCTGTCTCGGACCGTTTCTTCGATTTGCTGGGGCGTAAAGTCGAGACTATTCGCCGAGGGCTGTTTCCGAAACAGTAAACGACACCGTTTTCGCTGCATTTTCGCTCGCTGAATGGGCCGAAAATGCGAAAAAATGATACCAAATGAGACTAAATCTCCAGTTTGGTATCATTTTCTTTATATAAATTAAGCGTTTTTGCACGAGTTTGGGCTTTTTTTTCTGAAAAATGATACCAAAATACAAAAAATGCCATGTTTGGTAACATTCGTTTTGCACGATTGGCTCGTTTTTTGTTGAATAAAGTAAAAAAAGTGATACCAAAATGCCGAAAATGATTGATTTGGTATCAAAAAATCGCGAAAAACGACTTTTCGACGGTTCAAAACATGTTCTATGGCTCGTAGCTCTTTGCTGCGTTTTCTCGTCATCCTTCTTTCTACTGCCAACGAACCGCTCTTTAATCTCTCCTCTAAATTGCTATATTTGCGGCGTAAAATATTTAGGCTAAAAGAGGTCAAAATGCTCATTCTTCGTGGTACTCCGGCTCTGTCGGATTTCCGTCTGCAAAAGCTTTCATCTGATTTTAAGGCCGCTGGGATTCCGGTTGAATCTGTGTATGCCGAATTCCTCCATGTGGTGGATCTGTCCGCCGACCTGACCGCTTCCGAAAAGGAAACGCTCGAAAAGGTCCTTCATTACGGCCCGATGCGCGAAGTCAAGGCTCTCGAAGGTGAACTCTTTGTGGTCTGCCCGCGTCCGGGTACGATTAGCCCGTGGAGCTCGAAGGCAACCGATATCGCTCACATTTGCGGCCTCCCGGCAATCAAGCGTATCGAACGCGCCATTGCTTACTACGTGAAGTTTGAAGGTGCTGCTCCTGCTGGCGCTCGCGAAAAGATTTCTGCCAAGATCCACGACCGCATGACTCAGGCCGTGTTTGCCGATACTGCATCTCTCGAAGTGCTCTTCAGCAAGGAAGAACCGCGTCCGCTCAACGTGATTCCGGTGCTTACCGAAGGTCGCGACGCTCTCGTGAAGGCAGACAAGGAAATGGGTCTTGCCCTCTCCGCCGACGAAATCGATTATCTCGTCAAGAACTTCACTGAACTCAAGCGCAACCCGACCGACGTTGAACTTTACATGTTCGCTCAGGCCAACTCGGAACATTGCCGTCACAAGGTGTTCGGTGCTGAATGGACCATCGATGGCGAAAAGCAGGACAAGTCGCTTTTCCAGATGATCAAGAACACCTACCAGCTCCACAACTCCAACATTTTCAGCGCTTACAAGGATAACGCTGCCGTGATGAAGGGTGCCGTTGCTGGCCGCTTCTATGCCGACCCGCGCACGAACAAGTACGACTTCCACAACGAAGAAGTCGACATCTTGATGAAGGTTGAAACCCACAACCATCCGACGGCAATTTCTCCGTTCCCGGGTGCCGCTACGGGTAGTGGTGGTGAAATCCGTGACGAAGGTGCAACGGGTAAGGGTTCCAAGCCGAAGGCTGGCCTTACGGGCTTCAGCGTTTCGAACCTCAAGCTTCCGGGTGCAGTTCAGCCGTGGGAAAAGGACTTTGGTAGCCCGTCCCGCATTGCATCTGCTCTTGACATTATGATTGAAGGCCCACTCGGCGGTGCCGCGTTCAACAACGAATATGGCCGTCCGAACATCCTGGGTTACTTCCGTACTTTCGAACAGGAAGTCGATGCCCAGAACGGCAAGGAAGTCCGCGGTTACCACAAGCCGATTATGCTGGCTGGCGGTCTCGGCAACATCAAGCACCAGCACATCGAAAAGGGCCACATCGATCCGGGTGACCACTTGATCGTTCTCGGTGGTCCGGCGATGCTCATCGGTCTCGGTGGCGGTGCCGCAAGCTCTGTGGCTAACGGTGCCGGTAATGAGTCTTTGGACTTTGCGTCTGTGCAGCGCGAGAACCCCGAAATGGAACGCCGCTGCCAGGAAGTCATCGACCGCTGCTGGGCGATGAACGAAGAAAACCCGATTACGTTTATTCATGACGTGGGTGCAGGTGGACTTTCTAACGCCTTCCCGGAACTCGTGAACGATGGCGGTCTCGGCGGTAAGTTTGAACTCCGCAATGTGCCGAACGACGAACCGGGCATGAGCCCGTTCGAAATCTGGAGTAACGAATCCCAGGAACGTTATGTTATCGCCATTGCTGGTGACAAGCTCGATGTGTTCGACGCTATCTGTAAGCGTGAACGCTGCCCGTACGCCGTTGTGGGCGAGGCTATCCCTGAAAAGCACTTGACCCTTACGGACAAGCACTTCGGTACGACTCCGATTGACATGCCGCTCGGCGTGCTCCTCGGTAAGCCGCCGCGCATGATCCGCAATGAAAAGTCTCAGAAGCGCCCGCTCTCTTCTCAGGTGGTGCCGGCTGGTGTGACGATCAAGGATGTGGCACACCGCGTGCTCGCAAACCCGACCGTTGCAGATAAGACGTTCCTCATTTCTATCGGTGACCGTTCCGTGACGGGTATGATTTGCCGTGACCAAATGGTTGGCCCGTGGCAGGTTCCGGTGGCTGACTGCGCCGTGACGAGTGCAACGCTCGACACGTACGAAGGTGAAGTCATGAGCATGGGCGAACGCGCTCCAATCGCTCTTATTTCTCCGGCTGCCGCTGCCCGCATGACGGTCGCTGAATCTCTCACGAACATGGCTGCCGCTTGCGTCCCGGATATGGGCCGCGTAAACTTGTCTGCTAACTGGATGGCGACGCCGAACTACGAAGGCGATGGCGCTGACTTGTACGAAGCCGTGAAGTCTATCGGTATGGAACTCTGCCCGGAACTTGGCATTACGATTCCGGTCGGTAAGGACTCCATGAGCATGAGCACCGTGTGGCAGGACGAAAAGGGTAGCCACCGCGTGACCGCTCCGATTTCTCTTGTGATTAGTGCCTTTGCTCCGTGCGCTGACGTTCGCAAGACGCTCACTCCGCAGCTTTTGCAGAAGAAGGACACGACGCTCGTGCTCGTGGACCTCGCTCGTGGCAAGAACCGCATGGGCGCCTCTATTGCTGCCCAGGTTTACAACCTCCTCGGCGACAAGGCTCCGGATGTCGATTCTGCAAAGGAACTCCGCGCCTTCTTCGAAACCATTCAGAAGCTCAACGCCGACGGAAAGATTCTCGCTTACCACGACAAGAGCGATGGCGGCCTCTTCACGACGGTTGTCGAAATGGCATTTGCTGGCCACGTGGGCGTGACGCTCGATGCTGCCGCCCTCAAGGGTAACCTCATCGACGCCCTTTTCAACGAAGAACTCGGTGCCGTTCTCCAGGTCGCAAACGCAGACCTCGCTGCTGTGAAGGCCGCATTTGAAGCTGTCGGTCTCGGCGATACCGTTTCTGAAATCGGTAAGCTCAACGATACGTACAACATTGTGATTGGCGACTATGCCGAAGGCCTCTCTGACCTCCGCGCCATCTGGAGTGATACGACTCGCCGCATTGCCGCTCTCCGTGACAATCCGGAATGTGCCGAAAGCGAATACAAGCTCAAGCTCGAACAGGACGATCCGGGTATCACGCCGAAGGTCACGTTCGATCTCGCTGCTAGCGCCAAGGTCATCAAGGATTACGCAAGCCGCCCGAAGATGGCAATCCTCCGTGAACAGGGCGTCAACGGCGAACTCGAAATGGCTGCTGCATTTGCAAAGGCTGGCTTCGAATCTATCGACGTTCACATGACGGACATCCTCTCCGGTCGCGTAAGCCTCAAGGACTTCAACGGTCTCGTCGCTTGCGGTGGCTTCAGCTACGGTGACGTTCTCGGTGCCGGTGAAGGTTGGGCCAAGAGCATTCTCTTCAACCCGAAGGCCCGCGCCGAATTCGAAGCTTACTTCAACCGCAAGGATACCTTCACGCTCGGCGTCTGCAATGGCTGCCAGATGGTCTCTAACCTCAAGGATTTGATCCCAGGTGCCAAGCACTGGCCGCGCTTTGTGCAGAACATCTCCGAACGCTTCGAAGCCCGCTTCTGCTCTTTGAAGGTCGAGGATACTCCGGCTGTGCTCCTCAAGGGAATGGCTGGTTCTGTGCTCCCGATCGCTGTTGCTCACGGTGAAGGTCGTGCCGAATTCGCTAGCCGCGAAGCTGCCGAAGCCTGCCTCAAGACAGGTCTCGTGGCTCTCCGCTACGTGGATGGCAAGCACGAATACACCGAACGCTACCCGCTCAACCCGAACGGTTCTCCGTTTGGCATCAACGGCCTCTGCTCTGAAGATGGTCGTGCACTCGTGATGATGCCGCACCCGGAACGCGTGTTCCGCACCTGCCAATACTCTTGGCACCCGGCAGAATGGGGTGAAGATGGCCCGTGGATGCAGCTGTTCCGCAACGGCCGTATCTTCGTAGGGTAAGGTCCCTGAGCCTGCCGAAGGGCCTGCTGAGTGTCATCCCGGCCTTGTGCCGGGATCGCCATATACGCTTGAAAAATCCGCTTCCAGCTTCACCGCAGGGGCGGATTTTTTGTAAGTCCCTATCTCTAGCCGATTGGTGTAGATTTTTGTATTTTCTATGCGAAAAAAGCGAAAAAAATGAAAAAGCTCGTTATTTACATTCACGGGAAAGGTGGTAACGCCGACGAGGCCAATCATTACAAGTCCCTTTTCCCGGATTTTGATGTCATCGGTTTTGATTACAAGGCAGAAACTCCGTGGGAGGCCAAACAGGAATTCTCAGCTTATTTTGACTCGGTTGCCGCAAACTACAACGAAGTCGTGCTTATCGCAAATAGCATTGGCGCGTTCTTCTCGATGAACGCTTTGGGCGAAAAACGCATCAAGCAGGCGCTCTTCATTTCGCCGATGGTGAACTTGGAAAAGCTCATTTGCAATATGATGCTGTGGGCGAACGTCTCCGAAGATGAACTCCGCGAAAAAGGTGAAATTGCGACGAACTTTGGCGAGACGCTTTCTTGGAAATACCTTTGCTACGTGCGAGAAAATCCCATCAAATGGAATATCCCGACGCATATTTTGTACGGCTCCAATGACAATTTGACCGACCTCGAAACGATGCAAGACTTTGCTCAAAAAGTGGGTGCATCGCTCTCGATTATGCAAGGCGGTGAACATTGGTTCCATACTGACGAACAGATGGATTTTTTAGACAGGTGGATTGAAAAATGTCAGAACAAACATTAACTCGCGAAACCTTAATTGAATTCTTCGGCGAACAAGAATATGAAAAACTCTGCCGCCACGAGGCGGGCCACGCTTTAATCGCATTCCTGTTCAAGCGCCAGATTGATTACGTCAGAATCAACAATTCCAAGGAAAAGCCAAGTGCTACGCGTATGCCTGGAAGCTCGCTCGATGGTGCCGCTCACATCGCTATTGCGGGCCACATGTCGGACTTTTTAATCCGCAAAAATTTCGCTTGCGACCTCGACACTGTCATGAAAGAACTCCCGATGGAACTTTACAGGAGCGATCCGGATTACCAGAGCTTCCAGGCGGCCTGCTATTATTACCAACTTGCCGAAACAAACGTTGTCGAACAAGTTTATAACCTCATGATGGCTTGCCAAAAGTCGCTCACCGCAATCGTCGCCGCCTTAAGCGAAAAAACGAATTTGAGTGGTGCCGACCTCGCCACCATTATGAGCGGTAAGTAATCCCGTTGCAGTCCCGTCATCCTGAGCAACGCGAAGGATCCATAATTTCTCGTATATACATTATTTTACTTTTTATTATAAAATTTCTGCAAAGCTATGTTTTTATATTGTTAGTATGCATAGCTTTTACAAATTCTTTTACCTCCTCCTTGCTACAAGCGTTCTGCTCTCTTGCGAACGCAAGCAAGTGAATAAGCCTATTGATGTTTCGCCGGATTCTTCACACAAGATTTACGGCTTTGTCCGTGATACGAGTGCTTACGCGATGGTCGTCGATACGTCCGTTCACGATAGCGCTTTCCGCGAAGAAACTGTCCCTGTAGAGAAAGGGGGCTTTGCGGAGTATTTTTCAAGTTCTCACCAAAAGGGTTCCCCTGAAACCAAAATCTTCTATGCCTATTCGGATTCTATAAGTCCGTTTGTAAAGGGGCGTTCCCAAAAATCGGCTTTTATAGATTTGGTCGCTTTGGCTTATGCTAGACACTATGCCATGGAAATAAGTCCAGACGATATTTGGCTGTTGATTTTAGATGGATTTCGATTACATGTAAAGAGCAATAGTGATTCTTTGAAAGACCGTTTTGTTGGCCCGGATGTCGATACGGACATTAAGGTCTTTGCGAATCACCTGACTATGGAATCTACGCACGAAGAATGGTTTGGCGTCATTGCAGATTTTTTCGATAATCTTCAAGAAAAGTTGCCGCCAGAAACGGGTGCTCCGTTGCGGACGAAATTTTCGACCACAAGCCCGGTCGATTACAATATTTCACGTTCCATGGTTATGGCCATAGCGTCTGAATATTATACATATTTTACCTATACTTTATGCGGTATTCCCCAAATAAGGATTAATGGCACAAAAGAGGATTGGAGCTTGTTGAAGGATTCTTTTAATAAGCTTGCAACTCGCCTTGATATGGAATGGTGGTCACAACAGTTAAATCCGATTCTTGATGAATTTGTTAAAGCTTTCGATGGAAATAGTTCTATCGCTTTTTGGAAAAATATATATAAGCTATACAACCCCAAAGGATGTGGAAATCCTAAATTCAATGGCTGGTTCTCCAAGTTCTATCCGTACTTGATGGGATATTCTGATAAAATGGAGTTTGTAAAACGTACAGATTGGGAACATGATGTCGATTTCGAAACCCTGCCGAATGCTCTTACGTCTGTTGATGTTAAATGGAACTATTTGGGTCAAGAAATTCCTTTGAAACTTTATACAGGATTTATCGGAGTTCAGGTGGATGCGACTTCGAAAATGTTGAAAGCGGCAAGAGGGTACGCTTTGCGTTCGCAATGTGGCTGGTGCGATATAAAGAATGTTGCGGATACATTGACTTATATTCCTGGGAAACCGCATCGTATGCTAGAGATGTTAGCCATCTCGGATTCAATGAATATCTATGACAAAAACGGCCTCTCTTTTGCGACACACGACCGCAAAGAAATTGAGAATTTTATAAAGGCTTCGAACTACAAAGACGAATATATGGAACCATCTATACGCTCTAGAATAGAAAAAAAGTATAAATCGATTTTGTCGGTCAACCTGTTCAAAGATGGAAAACTCTTAGATCACTTGCAATATTTCGTTGTGCCTGAAGAGAGTGCTGGCGGGATTCTTACCCTTCAGGGCGTGGTTGCAATAAATGACAAGGAACGTATTGAATCCTTCTTTAAGGAACGAAATGTCGCTATTGATGGCGTGGTTAAGGAATTTGAAAATGAGAAAACCCTCCCGAAATTGAATATCGATATTCTTGTGGATACGGTTGTCTTAAAAGAGGGAAAATCTCTTAGAGAAAATCTTGAAATGGGTGAATTTAAAACAGGGATAATCCAAGCCTTTAAAAACTCAATGGGCTGGCGCCTCAAGAGATTGTTGTATCGCTATTATAATGATGATTTTAATTTATCCGCAGTAGCAGCGATGGGCTATAAAGAAAAAGGCCGTGTAGATGAGCATGTATCCTTATCCTTGGAGCCTGATTCCAATAAAGAATTCAAAGAGGAATTGAGGGAGGTGTTACATTACGGTTATATGCCTCCAGAAGTTCATACGGATGTTGGCAATGATGAAATCGCACAAGAAATTGTTGATTTCGTTAAAATTCATCTTGCTTTTACAAGGGAATACCATATGGTTTGCAAGCAGAATGGGCAAGATGCCAAAGATTCTGTCGATATCATTGGAGCACCGGCTACAAAAAAGAGCCTTTGCAGTGAAATTAAGTTCTCTAAAGACCTTGCAACAGGCGGCGTTGTCCGCTATGAATGTATAGAACACAATAAAATAATAGTGCCTAAGAAACGAGAAAAGATGTTGAACTCTAAAGATTCTACACTTGCAGACTCTCTTATGGCTAGGTTCAACGCTTTGTATGGGGAACCTCGTGAAAGAATTCGTTCCACTTATACAAATGCGTATTTTAACAAGCGTAACGACGTATATGATACTCGTTATAACCTCCCGATATCGCAAGTCGTAAAGCTTAAAATTCCAGCTTGTTTCGTGGAAGAATGATAGATTATGCATAGCCTTTACAAATTCCTTTTCCTCTTCCTTGCCGCATGTGTTCTCTCTTCTTGCGAACAGAAACGTGATGAGCCGGTGATTGAAATTTCTTCGAAACCGACCGAGAGTTTTGAAGGCTTTGCTCGCGATACAAGTGCTTATGCGCTGGTTGTCGATACGACTGTTCACGATAGTGCGTTCAATGAAAAAATCGTTCATGTAAAAAGAGGCGGCTTCGTAGAATATTTTGCAAAACAAGCTGAGGATGAGGGGACGAACGGACAAAAAATTTTCTATGCGTATTCCGATTCCGTGAGTCCGTTTGTTAAAGGTTCTTCCGAAAGGCCTACATTCATTGATTTTGTTGCACTTGCATACGCCAAGCATTATGCTATGGAAATTAATCCAGACGATATCTGGCTTTTGATTTTGGACGGCGTCCGGCTACACGTCAAGAGCAATCGCGAAGCCCTCAAGGACCGGTTTGTTGCACCGGGTGCTGATACTGTTGTTTCCGTTATGGATAATTCGTTGACTCTAGAATCTACGCACAAGGAATGGTTCTGGACGCTCTCGGAATTGTTTGATTCTTTGCAGGCGAAGTTGCCTCCAGAAACAGGCGAACCCTTGAGAATCAAGTTCTCGACGACAAGCCCCGTGGATCAAAATGTTTCTCGCACGATGACCATGGCTGTAGCTTCGGAATATTATTCGTATGAAGTTTATTCGCTTTGCGGAATTCCGAAAATCAAAGTGAATGGTACAAAAGAGGACTGGATTTTACTCAAAGATTCCTTTAACAGACTGGCTTCACAGTTGGATATGAAATGGTGGGCTATAGGTCTTAATCCTATTCTTGACGAGTTTATCAATATTTTTGATGGCAAAATAAATTTAAAACACTGGAAAAATATTTACAAGTATTACAGTCCAGAAATGTGCGGTAACGATTATTTTAATGGCTGGATTTCAAGATTTCTTCCCTATACAAAAGTGCCAAGTTCAGAAACTGAAAAATTTATCAAACGCACAGATTGGAATGAAAAACTGGATTTTGAACAAGTTCCCAGAGGAATTACTTTTATAGATATACAATGGAAATTCATAGAAGAGGTGATTCCGCTGAAACTCTACACCGGTTTTATCGGTATGCAGGTAGATGCCACGAATAATATGTTGAAAGCATCTAGAGGTTACGCTCTTGTCTCTTATGGTATGCAAAAGTTAAAAAATGTTGCTCGGAATACAACGTATATTCCTGGAAAAGCGTATCACTTGGTAGAATCTTTGGCCTTTTCCGATTCCATGAATGTTTATGGGAAAAACGGCTTGGTCTATGCGACCAATAATGCAGACGAAATAGAAAAATTTGCGGATGTGTCTGCCTTTGATGAAGAATATCCTGAAGCGGAATCGTGGCGTAGAGAAATGGTCGGGGTTGGTAAACCTAACCTGTCAATCAATTTGTACCGAAAAGGCAAACTGGTGGATCATTTGCTTTATTATGCGAAACCTCGAATGGAAACATTCACGGAACGTGTGCTCGATTTTTTAACTTCGGATTACGATGGAACAATGCTCTCGTTGCAGGGCGTTGGACGATGGAAAAAGCCCGCTGCAATCAAGAAATTTTTCAAGGAACGCAATATTCCTATAAACGGGTCTGTCAATGAATTTGTAATTGAAAATTTTCTTCCGAAATTGAATGTAGAAATTTTTGTGGATACGGTTGTCCTTAAAGAAGGAAAATCTCTTCGAGATGGTCTAGGAATGGGGTCTTTTAAGACCGGGATAACCCGGGCGATGAATAATTCTATAGGGTGGCGACTTAAGAGATTGTTGTATCGCTATTATAAAGAAGATTTTAATTTATCCGCAGTTACGGCGATGGGCTATAAAGAAAATGGCCGTGTAGATGATTATCTTTCTTTGTCCTTGTATCCAGACACCAACAGAAAATTCAAAATGGAATTGAAAGATATTTTGTATTACGGCTATATGCCGCTGAATGTTCATACGGATATTGGTAATGATGAAATAGCTCAGGAAGTTGTCGATTTCGTGAAGATGCATCTCGCTTTTACAAGAGATTATCGCATGGTTTGCAAGGAGAATGGGCGAGATGCGAAAGATTCTGTCGATATCTTCGGAGCACCGGATGCAAAGAAAGATCTTTGTAACGAGATTACGTTCTCGAAAGACCTTGCGACTGGCGGCGTTGTCCGTTATAAATGTGTAGAATACAATAAAAAAGTGAAGTTCGGGGAACGTCCTGAAGAAATTGAACCAAGATATACGAATGTCCGCTTTAACAAACATGACGCTGTGTATGATGGCGGCCTCACGATTTCGCAAGTCGTAAAACTCAAAATTCCACCTTGCTTTGTCGAAGAAAAACTCAATAAAGAAGAGGATGAAAAATACAATGAAGATTTCCGTTTCTAAATACCTTTTCTTCCTCCTTGCCGCATGCGTTCTGCTCTCTTGCGAGCGCAAGCAAGTGAATAATCCCATTGACGTTTCACCGGATTCTTCGCACAAGATTTACGGCTTTGTCCGTGATACGAGTGCGTACGTGATGGTTGTAGATACAGCCGTTCACGACAGTGCCATCAATGGCGAATTGATTCCTGTAAATCAAGGTGGCTTTACGGAATATTTTAAAGGCAAATCGCAAGAAGGAACGAATGCGAAAAAGATATTTTATGCGTATTCTGATTCCATAAGTCCTTTTATTAGAGAATCGTCTTCTCCGAGAATGTCCTTTATAAATCTGGTGGAGCACGCGTATGCTTGTCATAATTCCATAGAAATAAATCCAGACGATATATGGCTTACAATTTTGGACGGCATTCGGCTCCATGTGAAAAACAATCGTGATTCACTGAAAGACCGCTTTGTGTCTCAGGGGGCTAATACAACCATCGAAATTCGGAATGATTCGCTTTCGTGGAATACAACGTATGAAAAATGGCATAGTGTTCTCGCGGATTTATTCGATTCTCTGCAAGAGAAAATGCCTGTAGAAACTGGAGAACCGTTGAATGTTAAATTCTCGACGACAAGCCCGATTGATTACAACATATCTCGTTCCATGGTGATGGCGGTCGCCTCAGAATATTATACTTATACATTGATTGCAGCTTGTGGAATCCCCAAAATCAAGGTGAACGGAACGAAATTGGACTGGAGCTTGCTTAAGGATTCTTTTAACAAGCTTGCGTCACGATTGGATTTGGAATGGTGGGCGAAAGAGTTAAATCCCATTCTTGATGAATTTGTCAATATTTTTGATGGAAAAATCGATTTAAATCATTGGAGAAGCATCTTTAAAGATCCTGGAAGTGAATGTGGGAAGCATCCGGTTGATGGATGGATAACCAAATTTTATCCTTATATAGGCCGTGATAAACCAGAACGTCGAAAGAATTGGAATGTTGCAATTGGTGATGTAAATGATATTCCGAAGGGATTGACGGACGTTGACGTCAATTGGATTTATGACGGCAAGAAAATTCCTCTGAAAATTTATACGGGCTTTGTCGGATTTCAGGCCGATACGACTAGAAATATGCTGAAAGCATCTCGCGGATATGCGCTCATGTCTTATTGCGGCTGGTGCGATATGGATTCTATTGCAAATAAGCTTAAGTATATTCCAGGAAAGCCTCTCCGCTTGCAGGAATCTTTGGCCATTTCGGATTCGATTGAAATCTATAATGCACAGGGTATTGCTTATGCAACAAGTGATCCGAAGGAAATTGAAAACTTTGCCGCAGCATCATCGCTCAAAAATGAAACCGATGAATATCATCATGAATCTTATCCTTATGAAATTGATGAAAAAATTTCTAATGTTGAACCGTTCTGTGTAGTTAACTTATATAAAGGTGGAAAAGTTATAGAACATTTAAGCCTTTATAAACAGATCTGGAAAAAATATGTTGTTCTTACGCAAGAGATTGGGACTCTTAACGATCCTCTTTCATTAGAGGCTTTTTTCAAGGAACGCCATATTTCTTTTGATGGTGAGTTTAATGGATTTACAAATGATAAAAGTATCCCAGAATTAGACGTAGATGTTTTTGTTGATTCTCTTGAACCTAAAGAAGGCAAAGATTTTGAAGACGTTTTTTTCTACAATTATAAAAAGGAAAATTTTAAAGAGTTTTTCGCTTGGCGATTAAAAAAGGCTTTCTATAAACATTATAAAAATGATTTTAAATTATCTGTTGACGCTAAACTTGAGTATGGCGAAGATGGGCAAGTTGCAAATGTTATTATGAATACAGAACACCCTAAGTACAAAGCGTTTTTAGAAGATGTTAAAGATGCTCTTTATTATGCCTGGGATGCTCCAAAAATAGATGATGAAGTCAATGATTTTATTATAAAGTCAGCGAAGTTGCATTTATCTTTTTCGAGAAAGTACCGTATGGTCTGTAAGCAGAATGGGCAACCCGCGAAAGATACGGTTGAAATTGTGGTCGATCTAGATGCAAAAAAGTCTCTTTGCAGTGAAATAATCTTTACGAAAGACCTTGTTACAGGAAGTGTAAATCATTATGAATGTAATGAGTTCAACAAGAAACTTGAGCAAAATGAAATCGAAATCATTCTTAATGAACTTGGGCGAAATGAAATCATTCCTGTTTTCAGAAATGATATTTTCGTTCGATCTGACGAAGTGCATGATGGCCGTATCTCGATTTCGGATGTCGTGACTCTCAAAATTCCGCCGTGCTTTGTAGAAGAAAAAATCAATGAAGAAGAAAATTACAATGAAGATTTCCGTTTCTAAATTCCTTCTCCTCCTCCTCGCCGCATGCGTTTTGCTCTCTTGCGAACAGGAACGTGATAATGTTTCTGTAGATTTTATTCTTGGAAAACCGCGACCTATGCAAGAATCTTTAGCGCTTGCAGATTCTATGGTCGTATATAATGCACAGGGCTTGGCCTACACAACGAATAGCTTGAAGGAAATCAAAAAATTTGCCAAGGCCGCGGTGCTTGATGAAGAAACTGTTGAATTTGAAAGAATTCTTAAAGATGATTTCTTAGATAAAGTGAATTTGTCTGTTAGCTTATTCCAAAAAGGAACGCTGATTGATTATTTGTTCTTCTATGAAAATCGTTCTTCTTGGGATACTTTATTTGAAGGAATTGTATATTCGTTGCAAGGCTACGGCAGAATGAAAAAAATGGATCCTATTTATGCGTTTTTCAAGGAACGAAAAATTTCTACAGAGGGTAAAACTGCGGAATTCAAAACACGTCCGAATCTACCAGCATTGAAAGTGAATATATATGTTGATACATTTGAATTAAAAGAAGGAAAATTTCTTAGTGATACGATGCCACCACGCGAATTTGAAACGGGACTTGTTAATAGTGTGAAAAGGCCTTGTCGTTGGCTTCTTGACAGAACTTTCAAACGATATTATAAAGAGGGCTTTAATCTTTCTGTTGATGCTACGATTACATTTGGCGATAGTGGCCGTGTTACGAATGTTTCAATGGATACTGATCATCCTGAGTATAAAGATTTCTTGGAAGAAGTCAAATCCATTCTATATTATGCATGGATGCCGCCAGAAGTGCGAACGCAGCTTGTTGTTCGTCAAACGCATCCTATATTTACCGAATACCTTCCTCCTGAATTGCGTTCTCGGCGTATTTTTGGCAAGATCGCAGCACAAGAAATTGTCAAGTCAGAAAAGGTCCATCTTTCGTTTTCTAGAGAATATTTCCAAGAATGTAATGGCGAGGAAAGTGAAAAAGATTCCATTGAGATTGTCGGCTATTCTGACGTCATCAAAGAACATTGCGATAAGATTCATTTTACGAAAGACTTGGCTACGGGTGGAATTAATTATTTGCGATGCGTAAAAGGGGTGACAAAAAGTGATCCTCAGTTCCCTAAAAAGCCGGTAAAACCTGCAAAATCTGTTGTACTGTTTGACAGATATCATGCCATGTACGTCAAAGAAGACCTTTCTTTAAGTCAAGTCGTAACCCTCAAAGTCCCGCCTTGCTTTGCCCCATAGCTCAAGCCCCAAAGCAACCGAAGGTTGCGACCCCATAGCCCATACTTCGTTTGACAATTCGTCAACGTTTTTATTGGCGTGATTTTTGCGATTGCCGTGTATTGATATATATTTAAATTCGGTGTTATGGGCTTTCGTTGTTTGGGGAATAAACGCGAATGGCTTAGAACCAAAGGATTAACTATGAAACAGCACATTCGCGTTGCTGCTCTTTGCAGCGCGTTCTCTTTTGCATTGGCGTCAAATTCCTTCGCGGCAGATTTGCCGACGGCGAACGAAATGTTTGCCAAGATGGGCTTTGGCATAAATATCGGGAACACGATGGAAGTTCCCCAGAATCCGACGTGGTGGGGCAACAAGTTCCCGACCGAAGCGTACATTGATTCGGTCAAGGCGGCGGGCTTTAGCACGATCCGCATTCCGTGCGCGTGGTACAGCCATTCAAACGCTTTGTCGCGTGATTCTAGCAGGGCGGATATTGTTCCGGGCGGTGGCCCGAACGAGATTGCTTCAAGCTGGATGGATTCGGTGCAGACGGTCGTGGATTACTGCATGCGTGCAGGGCTTGTAACGATTCTGAACATCCATTGGGATAACGGTTGGCTCGAAGGCAACCTGAACGACCAGGAAAAGGACAAGGTGAACGCCCGCCAGAAGGATTTCTGGACGCAAATCGCGACGCATTTTAAGGACTATAATGAAAATTTGCTTTTCGCAAGCGCTAACGAGCCTGCCACAACTGACGCAAATTACAAGCACGAAACTGAAATCCTGATGACGTATCACCAGACGTTCGTGGATGCCGTGCGTGCGACGGGTGGCAATAACGCAAGCCGTACGCTCGTGATTCAGGGGCCATCGACAAGCATTGACCGCAGCTCCGAAGTGATGCCGGTAAGCAAGCTCCCGAAGGACGTAATTGCGAATCGCTTGATGGTCGAAGTACATTTCTATGACCCTTATACATACACACTCTTGAACGATGTGGTCGATTGGGGAGCGCAGGTTTACCCGCAGTACTACTGGGGCGACGACCTTGCGACAGGTGCGGATATCGTGCATAACTGCGGCTACAACGCTTGGGCAGGTGCCATGGGCGACAAGTGCACGAGTTCCCAGATTCAGGACCAGTTCGGCAAGATGAAAACGAACTTTGTCGATAAGGGTGTGCCTGTGATTATCGGCGAGTTCGGTGCGAATGACCGCGTGGGGGTGTTGACCGGCGACAATTATGCGAAACACCGCAAGGGCCGCCTCGCTTATTACGATGCCGTGATGAAACTTGCAAAACAAAACAAGGTGGTGCCTATCGCTTGGGATACGGGTCACGAAGGCGAAAACAACATGACTATTATCCGTCGCCAGACAGAACCTGACGGTTCCGTGTTTGACAAGGACGTCCTGAACATCATGCGTCATGCGTACGGCCTTGACGATTACGTGAACAACGGCATTACGCATGTTGACAATTTCAAGACCGACGATGGTACGATTTCCATTTTCAAGCACGATCGCCCGGCGCAGTCCCGCAACTTGCGTACCTCTCGCACGTACGATTTGCTTGGCAAGCAGAACCCGCAAGCGCATGTTGTGAAAGTGAAAAAATAGGTTTTATGTTATAAGAAAAAGTAAAATGTCCCGACAGAAGTCGGGACTTTTAAAAAATTACTGGATCCCGTCAGTCGCTTTCGCTCCCTCCAGGATGAGTGTCTTGAGGGCATTACACCTCGCTGAAACAGCTTCTATTATTATCCTCTAGCCTCTAATCTTTAGAACCGTAATTGGATCCTTCGGGGAAACCCCTCAGGATGACGGACTTCCTTCCTACTTGCACTTTCACTTCGTTCATGTGCCAAAAGTGTGCAAGGTTATGACGCAGCTGAATATTTGTATTCAGATATGGCATAACCGCAGCCACGAACGCCAAAGGCGTTAAATGCTAGCCTCGGTCATGTCCAAGCAAGCTTGGCCGCGACGCTCGGCTTACGCATTTGTCCTACTGCCTACTGCGGCTTTGCCGCGACCACTAGAATCCTATGCTGGCTTGCACCATGTAGATTCTGTTCTCGTCTTGGCCGGTGTAGTAGCCGCGTTCTTCACCCCACGTAGCAGCTTCGAACGAGAAGAAACGAAGCACTTCAACGCCGATACCTGCGGAGGGGTAGCCGCCTCTGAAACCACCTGCAAGTCGTAGTGAAATAAAGCGGATTTCGTTGTTGAGTCCAGGAATAGCAAAAAGCGTCTGTTCAATTTCGAAACCAAAGTTGAGATGGCTCATGAACTTGTAGTTCCTATCCGCATTGAACATGTCCGCAAAATCTACAGCTACGTTGAATTTGCGCCCAAATCCCGTGTTGCTGTTCATGAATTTCGGACTATAGTTTGCACCAATTGTAAAGTTCGGAATAAGTGTTTCGCCTGCAAGTGATTTGAAGTAAATATCCCGAAGCGATGCGCCGAAACGAATTTCGCGGTTGTACTGGTAAAGAACGCCCAAATCCAAGCCGAATGAGAATGTCTTGGAATCAAAGAAATCGTCCGTTGCGTTATCGACTTGCTGTTCCAAAGAATCGACAATCGTCTTGTAATTTGCAATACCAAGCGTAATCATTTCGGTTTTGTGACGCTTTACGATTTTTGCACCAAGGCCTACGGAGAGCTTGTTTTGCATGATTTCGTATGCGCCACCGATTTGAGCCATTGCATCAATGTAGAACGTATCGACAACGAAATAGGGGAGGATCAAGCCTCCATCTATATAAGGGGCTACACTTCCGTTCATCCAGAACGCTGCTCCAAAATTGTGGAACGCCATTTCTGCATCGATTTTCAATCTCATCTCCAAAGTCTTGTGGTCATGCGAATTGAGAATCTTGATGTATTTAGGATTCTTGACAAGTGAATCAAGTATAGCGCTTGTTCTGCTAGTTTGTGCGATATCTGCATCTTCTTGCGCTTTCTTGAACATGTCCTGCACGTCGTTCACGTCGCTGTATGCCGAAAGAAATTTGCTGAATTCTCCGGCTCCACCAATCGTAAGGCGCATATCGCCTATCCAGTTTCGAGGATAGTAGCCCTGTTCTGGGCGGTAATCGTAATTACCGAGCCTGTTGATTTGGCTTAAACCGGCGTAGTTGAAATGTAAAGCTTCTTTGTCATCGACGACGGCGACATGTGCACCACCCATGGATTCCGCACGGAGCGAAACGTGGCGTGGGGATTTTGCAAAAACAAAGCCTACGGATAATGCAAGAACTGTGAGTAGAGTTAATTTATTCATTCTGCATTCCTCCATTGAAACCATTGCTTGAAATCTTCTTCGGTGTAATTGTTCCAGCAGCCGCCAACCATTTCTTGGCGTTTTTTCAGATTGTACTTGATGTTGTTGATATCGGTATCTTTGCGGATTTTTTCCTTGGCTTCAATTAATTTATTGAGGTCATTTCCGTTGTATTTAAAATCAACGGCGTATTTGAATTTGATTTCTTGAGCGAACTTGAGCCGGTGGTTGTCCTCGCTGTCACGATCATCAGGGTCACGAATGACATATTGCCATTCATCGGGATCTTCGCTCCCGGACTTGCCGTTCAAGTCTATATCGATGTTTTCGTATTTTTCGATGATATTGAGCGAATCCACTTGCGATTTAGAAAGATCGTATATTTTGTTATCGCTTTCGTTGAATTTGACGCTCTTGTTTTCGTCATCCTTAATCACTGGGGTATTCTTTACAAGAACGATAACGCGGTTGTCACGCACGTCTTCATCTATTTCTCCATCGCCGTCATTATCGTAGTTATCGAGAATTTCTTCATCGACACATCCGTCTCCATCATCGTCCATGATGTTTGCGAATTTGAAGAATACGTCATAGCGGTCATTAGAAGTTGTTTGAGCTCTATCGTTCAGCTGGATGACCGTGTTTGCCAGTCCGACTGTGACATTAGCGTAGTCATCTTCATTGATATACTGACGTGTGGAGTCTGGCAGTACTGCCTTGATGATTTCTGATGTGGCTTCCGGCGATGCCTTGATTGCTTCGGCTGCAGATGCCAATTCCTTTAGGAATGGTTTGAGGCTATCACCGAGATCGGTCAACGTAGTGAGGTTCATCATCATGCCGGAATTGTCCGTAGAAACAACAGAAGCCAGTTGGGTCTGTACGGATCGGATGCGGAGGGCGGCTTTGGTAAGCTGTAAAATGGTGTAGCTGTCGGCGATGTCGTTAAAGCGGATTTTTTTGTCTGTTCTGTCCGTTGTATCTCGGACAATGAACATATCCAAGTAATGCATGACCGAATCGATTCCATCAGAAATGATTGCCGCTTTCTCGTCTGACATACTGAGGAGTTCGTTCGTGTTTTTGCCGTTTTCGTCTTCTTTGGTCTGGGTGTAGGAAACGAGCTCAAACGCATTCAGCCCTTCACGTGTACTCAGAACGCATTTGGCAAGCCCGATCCATGCTTCGGAATGTCCCGAGTCAGCTTCAAGAGCCCTGTTGAAAAAGCGGCGTGCAGAATCGAAATTCGAATTTTGAATTTCAAGATAACCATCGAGCGTGAGAGCGTCTGGGTCATCGCTTTCGGCGTCGCGGCTGTCTGTCGGGTGGAACAGGTTGCAACCGGCAATGCTTAAGGACAATGCCATTGCGAGAGACCACATCCATTTGCGATATGTTTTTTTACTCATTTTACTAGTCCTGAAAACGAATACTCAGTATAAAAAAATAATATCATTATTACAAATAGTGCACTTTTATCCTTTAAAATTGCATATTTTACCTTTAAAATGCATATTTTATCTTTTTTTGGTGTCTTTTTTTACGTTTTTCTGTTAAAAAAATATATTTGCGCTCAATGGAAGCGTATAAAGAGTATTTTCCGACTAAATCTTACCGCATAGCAGAGATGCGCCTTTCTTCTTTGCTCAGGAACGAAAGGGATCGTCTTGACCGAATTGCAGCTGATTTAGGTCGAGATTTTGCCATTGCATCGGACAATCTGCGGGAACAATTGCCCCAAATACTCGCGTTTACGAAGTCTTATCATGCGGCGTACGATCAGTACTTAAAAGCGGTGCTTGTGCAACAACCGCACCCCATCCAGTGCAGACCTGCCTGCGGAAATTGCTGTCACCATTACCCGATGTCTGTCGAGCCGTTCGAACTGATTTCCATGTATAGCGAACTTCGCAAAAGGGACGACCTCTTGTCCTTGATGGAAGCATGCCAGATGCGTTCGGACAAGTTTGAATCATTTTTTGAAGCACGTAAAGCTGTTGGACTATCCGAGGATGAAGCCGAAGACGGGGCTCTTCACGATTACTTCTCGTGGTGGCATTCGTGCCCGTTCTCGAATGCCGTAGGCGATTGTACAATCTATCCGTTGCGGACGGTATCGTGCCGCATGTACTTTAGCGAGACTGATCCGAAATTCTGCACTCCGGAGATGCTACAGACTGAAATGAACGATAGCTATATCGTTTATATGCCAGATGTTGTTGAAGATGCGGTTTATGGAATTTCGGAGCATTATTCCGCACTTGATTTGCCTGAAAGCTTTTTTGGCGGTCTGTTGGCCTTGAACGGCTATGAAGGAGTGCTTGGGGAATGAATCTGTTTGATGTAAACGAGGTTCAACCGATACCACCCGATGGGCAGATGGACTTGTTCGGTTTTATACAGAAAGAGAATGTTCCTGAAGTTAAAATGCCCTCGCCGGATTGTTCTGCCAACGGTCTTGTTCATTTCAAGTACAGCCCATTGATGAAAAAGAGCATCCGCTGCAAAGGGGGCGTCTTGTTCGGGCATCCGGAAGTGCTGTTGCCTGCGTACATGAAAGCTCCTGAATTTGCTAACGCCCGAGAGCTTGCTGCGGAATGGGCTGAACATGCGATCCGTCGCAAAACTCAAAAGAACAAGGCTATAGTAAAGGACTTGGTGAACCGTTTTTGGCAGACCGTTGACCAAATTTTTACAGACAAAGGTGAAACTCCGCTCGCAAGCAAGGGGCGCTTGCCTCCGATCCGGCCTCGAGGTGTGCATCATAACTTAACGGATGTGCTCGCGGCTATCAATGATACGTATTTTGGCGGGACTCTCACTTGCCGAATTACGTGGAGCAATCGCGTAGGAGGCCTCAGTTTCCATTCAATCCGCAAAGATCCGGTAACGGGCGAAAATTTTCACTTGATTAGCATTAGTCGCGGCTACGATGCAGCAAATTGTCCTTTGTATGCTGTTGCCGGGGTTGTTTATCATGAATGCCTGCATATCGTGATTCCGGTTGAAGTTCACGACGGACGTCGAGTCGTTCATGGTCGAGAGTTCCGCCAGCGTGAAAGACGCTACATCTACTACGATGAATGGATCAAGTGGCATAAAGAAGTGTTGCCGCGAAATATCCGCGCCATGCGGCATCATAAGGACATTTAGGTGTTAGGAAAACTAACCTCTAGCCATTAATCTCTGACTTCTGTTTACTAGAACTGTAACTAGATCCTTCGGCTTTGCCTCAGGATGACAACCCTAATTACTAACCACTAACCACTAACCACCAACCACTAATCTCAATTAAACCAATTGCGGATGTTCTGGAAAAGTTTAGAGAAAAAATTGATGGTGTCCTTGATTTTCCCAGGTGTTGGACTTTTCGGAGTTCGAACAACGACGACCGATTCGTTTCTATCGTAGGGCGTGGAAAAATCAATCAAGTTGTTGCGTTCTTCAGTAATGCTCATTGCCGCAATGCAGAGGTCGGTCTTTTCGTTCACGAGGGACGGAATCAGAACATCGAAGTTCATGTCAGCGAATTTGATGTGCTTGTTCAGCATCTTGGCTATAGAAAGCATGATATCGACGTCAATGCCCGCCAATTCACCGCCTTGATAAAATTCGTAGGGTGCGTAAAGTGCTTCAGTGCCAACGATGAGTGTGTCGGTCGCTTCCCAATCCTGCGGTATCGCTTTGACGACGACTTTGCTTTTTAACCATTTTTCCTTAATTTTTTGAATTTCGCCGTTTATCTGTAAAATAGTGATACAAGAATCAATGATGGGTTTGAGCGGACTTCTCTTTCTCATGGCGATGCCGAATTCGTCCTTGTTCAGTCGTTCTTCCAAAATGCTGAAATCGGAGTGGTGCATAAGAATTGTTTCTGCTACGGTCAAGTCCATGGCTGCGGCGTCAATTTTTCTTTGTTCCAAAGATTTGGTCATTTCGACGATGTTCGAAAAATACTGAACTCGTGGAAGTTTAATGATTTGATGCACTTGTTCGTCAAGCGTGGTTCCTGTTTGAACGCCAATGTATTTCCCGGACAAATCGTTCAATGAATATATGTCTTGCTGTTTTTGTTGTTCAAATTTGTTTGTTTGGGAAATGTTTTTTTTATGGTTTGCACTAGAGTTGTTCTGGCGTACGGCGAATGCTATTTTCCCGATGTGGTAAGGTTTTGAAAAATCTATATCGTTTTCGATGCAGTCTGTTTTGCCAAACGCCGAAATAATGAGATCGGCTTTGTTGCTCTTGAGGGCCTCGATTAGCTTGTCTCGTTCTGTCCGAACGATTTCCGTTTTAATGTTCAGCCGTTTTTTCAGAAGTCTGACCAAGTCAATGTCAAGTCCGATAATTTTATTGTTTTCTATAAACGAAAATGGAGGTACGTCGGCAGATGTGGCTATTCTCAATATGTTCGCCGATTCAATCTCATTATCTTCGATGAGCGGGTTCTTTTTTTCGCTCCAATGCTGATGGAGTTCTAGTAATGTTCCTGCAGCATTCAAACTGTCGATAATAGCATTGATAATGCCCTTGAGGTTGGGAATCGGGCTATGACGGTTCATGCCGATGACTAGTTCTTCGGAGATTCCTGCATCTTCATGTATAACTTGAAGCCCGCTTGTACTGTCAAACGTATGCGAAAGGATGTTTTCGTTGTAGGCAATGGCGTCGATATCGCCCATTTGAAGTGCAAAATAGGCTGCGACTAGATCGGGATATTTCTTGATTTGTGCTTTGGGAAGAACCCTAGCTACGGATTTCCCTACAGTGGAAAAATCTTCAACGCCAATAGTGTATCGGGGCGAGTTTGCCTGAAAAACGGAAGTCAATGGTTCCTTGGATTGTTCTTTGCAGCCGCAAAAACAGGCGACCAGGATACCCATAAAAACAAGCGATAAAAAGGAACATTTTGACATACTTTTACAAATGTAAGAAAAATAAATCGAAAAATTATGCAATAGATTTTTTTTCAATTGAAAAAATGTCCACATTTAGAGTTTTACAATTAAATGTAGAGGTTAGAAATCTAAGGTCAAAGATGAATTGTAACTGGATCCTATCGGTCGCGAAGCTCCCTCCAGGATGACGCTTCTTTCCCACTTCCAATCACTAACCACCAACCACTAGCATTTCTTATTGCATTACGCCCAAGCCTCATCCTCCAAAGGGGCGTAAGCTCCGACCCCACACCCCATCTCTCGTCTTTCGTCTGTAGGCCCGCAGGGCCGTTCTTTTGTCTCAGACATACCCTTCTTTCAGCGATTCGTCGTAGTGGGCGCGTTCGCCTCCGATGAACTTGGGACGGGTACGTGCCGCAATGACGATGGCCATGCCAATGCGGTTTTGCTTCAGGCGAACGGGGACGGCGACTTCGCGGAGGTGCATGCCGATGAGCGTGCCTCCGATATCAATGCCTGCGTTTGCCTTGATGTGCTCGAGGGCGACGGGGGCTTTAAAGGCGGCGTAACAGGCCGTCGCAAAAGATCCGCCTGCTTTGGGCTGCGGCACGACGTTCACGATTTCTGCATTCGGGACGGCTTCGTGCTCGATGATGATAGCCCTGTTCAAATGTTCACAGCATTGTGCTGCGATGTAGATGCCTTTTGCTCCGAAAATGCTTTGGAGGCCTTCGTAAATCGCTTTCCCGACTTCGGGAACGGAGTGGCTGCCGACTTGGTTGCCCAATGTTTCGCTGGTGCTGCAACCGATGACGACAATGTCGCCTTTCTTGAGGTGAGCCGCATCGACGAGTTCTGCTGCAGCGTTGGCGGCGTCTGACTTGATTTTTTCGACAACGTTCTTGTCGTCAACTTCGTAAGTAATGCCTGCCATAGGTATGCTCCTGTTAAAGTTTGCGTAAAAGATAAATTTTTTTGTCTCTTAGAAAACGTGCTGTAGAAATTAAGAAAAAAATATGTATATTGATGGTTGATAAGTTATTGATTATTAAGTGAGTGGATATTTCATGAGTGATAATTTGCAAAATGAACCCAATGTGATTGGGCTTGATAGAAAGAAAATTAAGGATTTCTTTTTACGGAAGCTTCCTGAAATGAAGGAGGCTGTCATTGATGCCATTATAGAAATGCTGCCTAGCGTTCCGCACTATCAAGAAGAAAATGATCACTTTACGTTTAGAATTATTATGGGTTCCGGGAACACACCGATGGGCTGGAACCGCCGCATCTACAAGTTCTCGGGGGATGCTCTGGAAAACTTGTTCAAGGAACGCGTCAAGGCGTGCTTAAAAGACGTTATTCATTTCTGCAAAAGCGGTTGTGATTTGATTATCCAGCAGATGCCTGCCCGTGAAAAATCGGAACCTTGCATTCTGGTGGGGGTGTTCCAGTCGGATATTGGCAATGCGGGGGAGACTGAACGTGCTCTTTTGGAAAAAGGTTTTTTGCTGATTGAATGCGTGAACCGTTCCAAAATTTGTATCAACTCGCATACGCCTGCCGGAGTGAGCGACCATTTGCTTATTCGTTTTGACCTTGACGAAAACGAATTTGCAGATGACCTGACGGATAACAATTTGGAGTCGTACCCGAAGGGATTTTGGGCGGGGCTTTTCTCGCAAATCAAGAGGGAAGTTCATGGCACGATTTGCCTTTTTGTCGATCCTGCATGGGATGGCAATGCGGATGAAAACTTTGACGGCGGAAAGATTGTCTTTGACGATTTCAAGGAAATGCAGATAAAGCCTGATTCCATGCTCGATGTGCAGTCGTACCGCGATTTGTACGAACAAAACTTTATCCGCAAGATGTTTATGTCGATGCTCAATTACGATGGCATTACCGTGATTGATACCAACGGATGTGTGCGTGCGTTCCATTGTTTTGTCGCCATTCACCGTGGTAAGTTTACGTCTGGCGGTGCTAGACATCGTGCGTATAGAGCTCTTGCGAATTTGTTCAAAGACAACGAACTCTATAAGGCTCTTTACTTCCAGTCTCAGGAAGGGAATATCCGTTTTTACTACAAGTTCCGTGTTTCTTCGTCGTTTGATTCAACGGTTATGGACAAGGACGATGATGTTGGGGATTCTATTGGCAAGGCGGATAATTCTAATAACGAACCGTCTAGTAGAAAAACGTCTTCGTTTGCCGCAATTCCAGAAACTGCGGCTACAGAAAATGTTGTTCTCAGTGATGCGACCTCCATTTTGGCGGATGCTCTTGACCGTCTGTGGGATGCCCATCTCGGCATTGACAACTTCTACAACGAGCCGAAGCCTGCGGAAGATTTGTACAACGCCACATTTGACATGACCGAAGAATCGTGGAGCCGCGTGAATGTGGAGCGCATTATCAACGTGCCGCTTATTTGCTTGATCGGAAACTCTTACGGATATTCGACAAACGCAGAGCCGTTCTTGAAAAACATTCTCGAAAAAGTTCCGCAATCGGTTTGGCGAATTTACGTGAACAACAAATGCTACGAAGATTCAACGCTTTCATCGACGCTTGGTAGCAAAAACCAGGAAAGCCAATGGTCCAAGCTCATGAACGAAGGCACGGACACCGAGACGCATCATGTCGAAAAATATGTGACAGACGAACTTGCAGAAAATATCAAGACCGTTTATAAGCACGTGAGCAAGCAGTTTGCTCAAAAATTCGAAGAAGAAAAGAATCTTTGGGAAAACTTGTTCAAAGGGTATTAGGAAATAGGTGTTAGGTTGTAGGTTAGGGGGATAGTTGCGGCGTAACCGCCTTATAAAACCTAATCTCTGTTTAATTTTTACTGGATCCTTCACTATCGTTCAGGATGACGGTTCTAACCTTAAATCTCTTGCTTTATTTCTTTTTTTTTCTTTATAAAATAAATACACCATCCAGGCAAGGCCTGCAACGAACATCAGCGTGCAGAGCGTTTGTCCGCGGCTCATGCCGAAAAGATCGACTCGTCCGAGGTGTGCATCCGGCTTGCGGAAAAATTCGATGAAAAAGCGGAACAGACCGTAGCCCATCAAGTAGAGACAAGGCATCTTGTCGTGGAGCTTTGGAATTTTACGGAGGTTGTAAAGAACGATGAACAAGATAATTCCTTCGAATAACATTTCGTACAACTGGCTCGGGTGGTGGAGCACTGGATTGGCAAGCGTACTGTCGTGAGCGAGCGGGAAGAACATGCCGATAGAACTTGTCGTCACTTCGCCAAAGAGTTCACCGTTGATGAAGTTGCCCCAGCGCCCCCAGGTATAGGCAAGCGGGGCTGCAAGCATGGCGAGGTTGAACGTTTTCCATACATCGAGCTTGTTTCTTTTAGCGCCGATGTAGCAGAAAACAATGGAAAGAATGAGACCGCCGTGGTAAGACATTCCCGAAATACCGACAAAGTGGTAGCCCAAATCGTCGTGTGCCATCGGGAAGATGATTTCCATCGGATTCGAGAGGTAGTAACTGGCTTTGTAGAAGAATACGTAGCCGAGACGTGCCCCGATCAAGATTCCTGCGATAATCCAAGTAAAGAGGTTGTCTAGCTGTTCCTTGGTGTAGCCTAACTTTTCTTTTTGGCTGATTTTCCACATGGTGAGGTATGCGGTCACGAATGCAAAAATGTACATGATGCCGTACCAGCGTACAGGAAAACTGCCCAAATTGAATGCTGTTCCGTCAAAATAAGTCGGTATTAAGTTCCACCAAGATAATTCCATAAAATGCCTTCTTCTTTTGTGTTCAAATCTAAATTATTTTTTTTCGAGGTTCTGGTGCGCCCAATAATTGATGACCATTGCTGCGACCTGCGTTGCCGGTTGCGAACGAAATTCTTTGTGCATCTGCATCACGATGACGACAATGGACTTGCTTGGATCGTTCTTTGCTTCTGCAAATCCCATGAACCAGTCGTAGCGTCCGGCGGGGTCGTTGCCGTCGAGCGAACCTGTCTTGCCGCCAAGGCGGAGTGCTTCGAAGTTCTTGCGGGCCATATTCTTCATGGACATGTGCTTGCTGGCGGTGCCTTGCGTCACGGAGCGGAGCATCGCTTCTCGCAGTCCGTAGTACGTATTTTCGCTGAATTTTCCGATGTCTAGAGCGACTCGTTTTTGCGGTGCAAATGGAACCATGTCGCGTGCCCAGGGAATTTCGAGCGGCTTTTTGGCGAGGATGGCTCGAACCTGTGCTGCGGCGAGGAGCGGCGTAAGCGTTGTCGAAGTCGTGAATCCGCAAGAAACTTCGGCAAGGCCGTATCCTGTGTCGGGGGCCGTGTAGTTGGAGGTGTTGGGAACGTTCCCCGGGAATCGTCTGTTGTAGCCCAGTTTTGCGGCTGCCGTGGAGAGGCGTTTAGCACCGAGACTTTTTCCGACAATGGCCATGGGCGGATTTGCGGAGCGGGCGAACGCTTCGGAAAGTTCCATCGTGGGGCCGTTGTACTTTTCAGGGACTTTCAGCTGTCGCAAATAAAGCGTGTGGTGGCGGCCAATCATCGGTATGGGTGTGTTGAGCGAATAGCGGTTGCTTTCCATGGCGGCTGAAATCGTCACGAACTTTGCGAGCGATGCTGCGGGGAAGGTGGCGCGCCCAATCCAGTCAGGCTTGTTTTGAACTTTTCCATCGCGGCGTTCTCCCCAAGCTATAATTTCGTTTGTCTTGGTATCGACGACGAGGATGATGCCTAAGTCAGGATGGTAGCGGCGGAGGAGTATGTCGATTTTGTCGGCGAGATAGGCATTTTTTTGCGACTTGATATGCGTGGTGTCGCGTCCTTTCACATCGGTATCTTTGTACGAGCTGTCTGATGCGAAATTTTCGTCTTCGATTCCTGTAAGTCGGGCAAGCCCGTTTGGATTTGCAATGACGGTGGTGTCATCGAAAATGGATGTATCGCTGCTTGCAATCGATGTTGAATCCTCTATTGTCGTGGAATCCTGAATTTGCGTTTGGATAAGCGCTTCGGCGGAATCTTGGATATCTTCTGTTGTGGAACAGTGGACGATAGCAACGATTAGAGTGACAAGAACGGTAATCGCGATGCAGCGGTTACGCATTCTTTGAGCGTAGGGGAGTCTTTGCATAGAATTACTTGAAGAATGTCTTTCTGTAATAGGCGAGTTCGGCGATGCTTTCGCGAATATCGTTCAAGGCCTCGTGTCTTTTTTCTTTCTGGAACTCTTCGAATTGTGGATACCAGCGGAATGTCAATTCCTTGATGGAACTCACGTCAACGTTTCGGTAACAAAGCCATTCGGAAATAACGGGCATGTACTTGTATAAAAAACGACGGTCTTGCGTGATGGAGTTTCCGCAAAGGACGTTCTTGCCTTTTTCTGTAAAAGGCTTGATGAACCGGAGCGTTTCAAGTTCGGCGTCCTTGAGGGAATACTGCGAACGGCGGCACCTATCCACGAGACCGCTTTGGTTGTGGTGTTTTGTGTTCCATTCGTCCATGCTTTCGAAAACGTTTTCGGGCTGGTGGATGGCGATGACTGGACCTTCGGCGAGAATATTCAAGTTGAGGTCGGTAACAATGGTCGCTATTTCGAGAATGACATCTTTTTCGGGATCGAGACCGGACATTTCCAGGTCCATCCAGACTAAATTTCGTGAACTTTTTGGCATACGGGCGAAAGATAGTTTTTTAGTAGGGAGTCTATGGTCATTAGATGTCTGTTGTTGGTTGATTTTTGGTGGTAGGGATTAGGTTTTAGGTTATAGGGGTTAGGGGGTAGGAACGTCATTCTGAACGACTGTGAAGGAACCTGTGAATTCTTGTAATGCAAAATTGAAAAATTGACTGGATCCTTCCTCCCTTCGGTCGTCAGGATGACGCTACTGACGTTCCACTTCCTACTTTCTACCTCCTACTTCCTACAAACCATAAACAGTCACTGGATCCCCTCCCTGACGGTCGAGGATGACGCGTTCGCGTCACTTCTTACCGCCTACTGTCTACTAACCACTAACCACTAACCACTAACCACTAACCTCTCGTCTTTCGTCTATATATATGCTTCCGAATCTGTTTTATTACATAAATATTTCTTAAATAACATATTTTTATTACAAATTGTCTTTTTCTTTCGTCTCTTACGAAAATGTTACAACTTTTTTTGCTATATTTGCCGCACTATGGAAAATGTTGTTATTACAGGTATGGGCTGCGTTTCCTCTTTAGGAAACTCCCCCGAATTATTGTGGCAGAACTTGCTCCAGGGCAAGTCTGGCATCGCTACCATCCAGCGTTTCGACGCTTCGGCCTACACATCTCGCATTGCAAGTGAAATTCGCGAGTTCGACGCTACGGGTATTTACAGCCCGAGAGACCAGTCCAGGTTCTCGCGCTGCATCCAGTATGCAGTCTATTCGTCTTTGCAGGCATTGCGTCAGGCAGGCATTGCTCCGGAAAACGAAAATCCCGAACGTTGTGGCGCTATCATCGGTAGCAGTATCGGTGGTCTTCTGCACTGCTATGAAGCTGCTGTGGCTCTCAGCACTCGTGGCCCGTCCCGCGTTTCTCCGTTCTATATTCCGATGGCTATCGTGAATATGCCGGCGGGCGAAGTTTGCAACCGCATCGGGTGGATGGGTCCGTCTTACACGGTGACTTCCGCTTGTGCAACTTCGAACCATTCCATCGCGAACGCTTACGACTTGATCCGTCTTGGCCGCTGCGACGTGATGCTCGCCGGTGGTGCCGACGAAACGGTGAACCCGCTCAGCCTCGCTGGCTTTACCAGCATGAAGGCTGTGAGCAAGCGCAACGATTCCCCGGAAACCGCTTCCCGTCCGTTCGACAAGGACCGCGACGGTTTCGTAATCGGTGAAGGTGCCGCTGTTCTCGTTCTCGAAAGCGAATCTCATGCCAAGGCCCGCGGTGCAAAGATTCTCGCCCGTATCGCCGGTGTCGGTGCAAGCTCCGACGCTTACCACATTTCCGCTCCGCGTCCGGACGGCAAGGGCGTGATGCTTGCGATGACCAACGCCATGAAGGAAGCCGGTATTGAACCCAAGGATATTAGCTATATTAATACGCACGGAACTTCGACACCGCTCGGTGACATTGCTGAATGCTCTGCCATCGAAACGCTCTTCAAGCAGAACTCTGCATCGGCTCTCGAAAACCTTAAGGTCAATTCGTCCAAGTCGATGATTGGACACTGCTTGGGTGCCGCAGGTGCGCTTGAATCCGTTGTGACGATCATGTCTGTGATGGAACAGAAGGTTCATGGGACTCTCAACGTGTTCGAGCAGGATCCGGCTATTCACCTTGACGTTTGCGCAAATGGTGCAGTGAACCAGAAGATTGACTACGCTATGAGCAACGGCTTTGGCTTTGGAGGCCAAAATGGAGTTATCATTTTTGCGAGGAATTAATGCGTAAGGCCAACAGTTCTGCTATTGGCTTTTTCGCTTCTCGTAAATTAGACGCTAAAATTTGTGCGTTTTTGCTTATGCTGTCGCTGGTATTCCCGGCGGCAGCTTTGTCGTCTCCGGGGGATCCGCTCACGTGGCGCGATTCCACCTGGGATTACCGCAGTGAAGATTCTGTCGATATTCAGCCTGAAATCAAGCCTTGGCGGCTTGCCGGTGTGGCCTCGTTTACGCTGGTCGCCTACGGTGCTGCTTACGGGTTTGTCTTGAAAAAGGGCTGGTGGGGAGACAAGGGGAGTGATTTCCATTTCGAAACCGATTTTGATTACGCTTTGAACCTTGACAAACTTGGGCATTTTGCCGCCGGTGTCGCCATTGGCGAAATTTTTTACGAAGGTTACCGCTGGGCTGGCGCAAGTGAATTCCAATCGTACTTGTTTGCTGGACTCACCGCGCTTTCAACGCATATCGCGATAGATATCAAGGATGGCTTTGCCCCGTCATGGGGTTTTAGCATTTTTGACGTGCTGTCGGGCGGTCTCGGCGGATTTTTGCCGATGGCGGAACGCTACGTGCCTTTGTTCAAGTACATCGACCTCAAATGGAGTTACTGGATTAATTCCAACGCCTATTACAACCAAAATCATCAAGCGTCAGACGGCATATTTACGGATGATTACGTGAACCACACGTATTGGCTTTCGGTGAAGCCCTACAGATTGTTGCCGGAAGCGGCTCGCAAGTATTATCCGAGCTGGCTTGCCATCGCAGTGGGACTCAGCATTGACGACGGGGTGTTTACGGGGGCTAAAAATCCGCATCGCGAAGTTTATTTGGCTCTCGATTACGACTTGGAAGCGTTCCGTCCGCAGAGCCGCTTGGCTCGTACGATTGTCAAAGCTTTGAATTATTTCAAGCTCCCGGCTCCGACGATTCAAGTGTATCCGGAATTCCATTGGTATTTGCTCTATCCTATCAAATTCTAATTTGAACTTGAGGTAAGTTATGGCAGAAAGAGAAAACTTTAAATCCCGTTTAGGCTTTATCCTGATTGCGGCTGGCTGCGCTATCGGGCTTGGCAACGTGTGGCGTTTCCCGTTTATCACGGGACAGTATGGCGGTGCGGCATTTGTGCTGATTTACCTCTTTTTCCTCTTGATTTTTGGTTTCCCAATTCTCGTGATGGAATTTGCTGTGGGGCGAGCATCTAGACGTGGTGTCGGTTGTTCGTTCAATGCTCTCGAAAAGCCGGGGTACAAGTGGCATGTGGCGGGCATCCCGATGATTGCTGGCAATTACCTCCTCATGATGTTCTACACGACGGTGACGGGGTGGATGCTCTATTACTTCTACCGCATGGTGACAATGGGCGACCTTATGAATTTGTCGCCTGCAGAAGTCGGGGAGGAGTTCGGCAAGATGCTCGGAAACGGTCCGCTTCTTTTGTTCTGGATGGTGGTGGCGACTTTTGCGGGGCTTTCTATTGTGGCGCTCGGGCTGCAACGCGGCGTGGAACGTGTGACGAAAATGATGATGTCTGCGCTCTTGATTATCATGTTCATTTTGATGATTCGCGTGCTCACGCTCCCGGGGGCGGGCGAAGGCCTCAAGTTCTATTTGTTACCGGATTTCGCAAAACTTAAGGAAGCGGGAATCGGCGAAGTCGTGTTTGCGGCGCTTGGCCAGTCGTTCTTTACGCTGAGCATCGGCATTGGCTCCATGAGCATTTTCGGTAGCTATATCGACAAGAAACATTCGCTTTTGACGGAAGCTGCCCACATTTGCGTGCTCGACACAGGCGTTGCCTTGATTGCAGGGCTGATCATCATTCCTGCTTGCTTTGCGTTTGGACTTGAACCGAATGCTGGTCCAGGCCTTATTTTTGCAACGCTGCCGAACGTTTTTGCGCAGATGCCGGCAGGCCGGATTTGCGGTGCCGCGTTCTTCCTCTTCATGTCTTTTGCGGCTCTTTCGACGCTTGTGGCCGTGTTCGAAAACATTGTCGCTTATTGGATGGATGCTCGCAATGTGGAACGCAAGAAGGCGGTGAAGTGGAACTTTGTTGCGATTGCGTTGCTGTCGCTCCCGTGTGCACTCGGCTTTAACGTGCTCTCCGGCTTTGAACCGTTTGGTCCTGGCAGCTGCGTACTTGACCTTGAGGACTTTCTCGTTTCGAATACGCTTTTGCCGCTCGGTTCGCTTGTGTTCGTGCTGTTCTGCAATTCCCGTTACGGTTGGGGGCAGGATAATTTCTTTGCCGAAGCGGATGCAGGCAAGGGCTTGAAGTTTCCGAAATACGCGGTGCTTCGCCTCTATTTCAAATGGGTCCTGCCGATTATCATTTCCGTGATTTTCGTGTTGGGTTACTTGCAAAAGTTCGCTCCGAGTTTGTACAACAAGATTTTTGAATAAAGATTGCAAGGATTCATACTGTACTCATTTGTCACCCCGGACTTCGCGATGCACTGGGCAACGTCGAAGTGTTCCGGGGCCTGCTTACACGGAACTCTTCGCGGCTACGTTTCCTCTTCGCTTTCTTCTAACCTTAGATATAATCTTTTATTTTTTTTGCCACACGGATTTAAAATGCCTAACGGCATTTGGTAGTGACCGAATTTGCATACACGACTCCTCTTGCATCGCTTTTACCGCCTATCCGGTCTTATTGCTTTTTGTCGGGATGTTTATAATTATTTCGTGTTTTATACAAAGTTTTGTATAGATTAAAGACGATTCGTTGTTGAATTGCTTTTTTCTAGGACTGTAAAATGTTTCGCGTTTTTGGATTTGTTCTGTTGCTTGCTGTTTTTGTTTTCGCTCAAGACGAAAGCGTTAGTGATTATGACCGCTGGATGCAAGCGAAGGCGCACCGCGATAGCGTCAGGAATGCGGAAATGATTCAGAAAAATTCGGTCCCTTTCGATTTCTTGGTCGGGATGACGTTGAATGTGGGCTTTAAAGTTATAAATAACGAAAAGCAGCTGAGCCGTTACGAAAAGGTGGAACGGGTCGTCTTTTTTGAAGGAGCTTTTTTTCAGGTGGGAGCGTCTGTTCAATGGCCTCTGCTGCAATATCATTTGGCGGTAAGGCTTGGCGTACTGTTTGAATACGCACCGCTATTTTTATCGAAGCCGTTATACATTGAAGACGGTGATGGGGGATACAAGCGTGTTACTGATGGAGGCTTGTCGCAGGGGCGGATTGCGTTCCCGATTCTTTTTGCTGTGAAGCCTCGCTCTAGTTTTGTATCGTTCGAGTTTGGCCCTCAGATTTCCATACCGCTTTTTGATAAGCTGGAGTTAGATGGTGCACGCGATAAGGAACTGGACTCGTCCATGGAATTTAGTATGCTTTTGGGCGTGGGCTTCCGCGTCAATGAACGAATCTATTTAGACCTGCTTTGGGACGCAAAGTTCTATCACAAGTATAACGAACGCTTTGCAGATGGTTTGGCCCATTGGTCTTCGGCTGCTATCAAGGCTGGCGTGACGTTTAATCCGTTTTAATTATATCACAAGATTTTTAAATCAGTGGCGGAGCGGTTTGAGTATGTCTTGTGTGTAAATGTTATTTACAATTAGATGGATCGATGGCATCATAGCAGGCTCTATTGCGAAAACTAGATAAAGAATCGGAGTCATCGTATTCAAATTTAGTGGTTATGTTCAAAGTATCCGCACGGTGGTATTGGTCTGTGTACACTAACTTCCAAGAAATAGTCGTATCTTGGAATGATTTAAGAGTGCCATTGAAAAATTGGAGTCTCTTGTCGTCAAGTTGTTCGGGAAGAGATCTACTATAGACAATAGAATAATGGGAATTCTCGGTGTACTCAACACGAGCTCCTTGAACAGAGCACTTCTTTTGACCGGAATCATCCCTATCAATGTATGCATCATACCCAAACATCATTGCATCTTGATCTTCCCATGAAAAACCTGGAAGACCAATAACCTCAAGATTGTAATTGGATCTAAATTTAAATATTTGAGCACAAGCTTCACCAGAGAGCTTGGAAAGTGCTTTTGCAACGGCTTCTCTATCGAGTTTAGGGATTTCAGTAACAGGAGTGTAGTGGACTAGCGCATTTTTTCCAAAATTTATATCTATATAAGTTGTATCGTAAATGATTTTTTTGCGACTGGAATCCCAAACCATTTCATCATCATCATAAAAACCATCCCATACACCATATGAGTAGTCATACCGGTCAACATGATTGCAGGAAAAAGTCGATTTACCAATCTTACAGTCTGACGTATCCCAAACTGTCGTATCTTTGTTATAATTAAGAGCTCGATATAGTGTTAAAGGTTTGTGTATTGTTTGCTCGAGGAATGTATTATTTAGAGAACTGTTTATGAGTTCGAGTGCACTTGCCGAACTGTCGGTTTGAATAGTCGAATTCTCATTCGTTGTGTCAGTAACGTTAGTTTGGCTGATGATGTTGTTTTTTTCAATGTCCGGTGCATTGACTTTGTTGCTTGCGCACGAAAACAAGAATGCAATGCAAACTAGCCCGGAAAACAACAATTTTATTTTCATTCCAATACTCAGCGAATAAAGTGTTGATCCTCAGCCACAAAATACAAAAATGGATATAAGAAAATCGGTCAAGGTTGGCGTGACGTTTAATCCGTTTTAATTATGTATCACGAAAATATAAAAGCGTAGATTCCGACAGCACTGAGCCAGAGCAGGATTCCGGCGTAGATTCCACCGAGCAAGTCGTCCGCCATCACGCCCCAGGCTCCCGGAAATTTTTCAAATCGATGAATGCCGAGTGGTTTCAGGATGTCGAAGAAGCGAAACAGCCCGAATGCAATTGCTAGGAACCATGGATGAAGGACTATTAAATTTGTCGGAAAGAATGCGAGTGCCATGAAAATCCCGCACACTTCGTCAATGACAATCCAGCCGGGATCTTCGGTGCCGGTATCTTTCATCGCTTTTTTCACGAAGGGAATGGCTGCAAAAAATACGAATAGGGCGGCTGCAATAAAGAATAAATTAATTGGTAGTTCACCTTGCGTTTGGCCTATATGCAGAGGTAGAGATAGACTTTCCTTTCCGTTGAATATATGGTCTGCTAGAACTGCCATGGGGTAGGCGACAATTGCTGCGGCAAGGCTTCCCATGGTGCCGGGTGCTTTCGGGCTCATTCCCGAACCGAAAAATGTTACGATGAGTGCTGTCAGCTTGTCCGTGCCACGCCATTCGTGCGGAACGCGCTTCTTGCCATATTTTTCTTTAAGTTCTTCTCGATTCATTGTTAGGTATTAGGTGTTAGGTTTTAGGGATTAGGAGTTAGACTATGGGGTATGGGCTATGGGCTCGTGGGCTATGGGCACGGAGCTAAAGCTCCTATGAGGTCGCTTCGCTTTGAGGCTGCCTTGCTTTGCAAGGCATTGAGCTCTTCTTATTACAATTGCCCATACCCCAGAGGCACAACGTGCCGACCTCACACCTCATACCCCTACCTCCGGCCACGGTGCTTCGGCGAGTTCCTTTTCTTTTTCTTCGGCGGCTGTGCGTTTCTCGTGCCAGCGTTCGAGCTGTTCCTTGAAGGCCGCGCGTAATCGTTCCATGCCGATGTTCTCCTTGGCGCTAATCTGGATGGCGTCGGGATAGTTCTGTAAAAGTTCCGTGCGGCGTGCTTAATCGGCAACTTCGACCTTGTTGAACACGCGGAGGCGCGGCGTGTCTTTGTCGATGATGCTTTCGAGCGTCTTGTGCGTGACTTCCAGATGGTCGCGGTAGTCGGGAGCAGATCCGTCAACGACTTCTAGGATGCAGTCCGCGTGGGCTGCCACGCCGAGCGTGCTCTTGAACGTTTCAATCAAGTTGTGGGGGAGCTTGCGGATGAATCCGACGGTATCGCTCAAGATGATGTTCTCGCCGTCGAGGTAAAGCTTTCGCGTGGTGCTATCGAGCGTTGCAAAGAGTTTGTCTTCAACGTAAACGTCAGCGCCTGTCAAGCGATTCGTGAGTGTCGATTTTCCGGCGTTCGTGTAGCCGACGATGCCGACTTGGAAAATGTCGTTTCGCTTGTCGGCCTGTTGCTCGCGGGCGTCTTCGATTTTCTCCAGCTTTTTCTTGAGTTCCTGGATGCGCTTGCGGATCATGCGGCGGTCCGTTTCGAGCTGCGTCTCGCCCGGCCCCTTGGTGCCGATGCCGCCATTGTGCTGGCGGCAAAGGTGCGTCCACGCACCGGTGAGGCGCGGCATCATGTACTGCAACTGTGCGACTTCGACCATTAGGCGGCTTTCGGCGGTAACCGCATGCTTTGCGAAAATGTCGAGGATAAGCCCTGTGCGGTCGAGAACCTTGATTCCGGGCATGCGTTCTTCGAGGTTGCGCACCTGCGAACCGGAAAGGTCATCGTCAAAGACGACCATCTTCGCGTTGTCTTCTTCTAGGGCGCGCTTGACTTCGTTCACCTTGCCTTCGCCAATGAGCGTTGCCGGGCTAAAATTTTGCACCCGCTGCAAAAAACTACGCGTGACAAGCGCCCCTGCGGTCTCGGCGAGTCGCCCCAGTTCGGCGAGTTGTTCGCCAGCAAGCCATGGACGGACTTTAGGAGTCGCAATGCCTACTAGAATGCAACGTTCCCGATCTTTCTTGTTTTCGACTGGCTTGATACCTTTTTTTCGTTCTTCCATATTCCTAAAAAATAAACGGCATTAAATGTTCCATTACTTTGAATGGACGTTCCTTATGTAACGGAGCGTTAAAAATATATCAAAAAATTAATGTTCTAAGTTGCTTATTTTAGGGTTATTTACTCCGGTGCGACTTGCATTTTGTAATGAATTGATTTACATTTAAAATGTGGATGCTATGGCCTTTTTCGAAAAGGTTTTGGGCGCAAATTTAATGTTGGATATATTTGTGTCGGATTATAATTTGCAACGCCTCTAAAGGATGAGTATGAAAAAAAATATCTGTTGTGGTTTAGGAATGGCACTCGCTTTTGCGGCAGTGGCTCATGCTCAAGATACATACTACAAGGTAACCAAGGTCGGTAGTGAAGAACATCAGTCTTTCAACATTCTTCTGAATAACGAGACTGTAACTGAAGCGAAAAAAGGGGATTGGCTGTATGTTTCCCCAATCGTTCCCGACGGAAAAATGTTCAAGGGCTATACGCTCTATGACAAATATGGTGACAAATCCGAAGATCAAGTTGTATCAACGACAGAAAAGAAAGAATTGCAATTCCTTATGCCAGACCATGAGGTTTATGTAAAGGCATCGTACGAATCCTTGCGCTATTATATTAACGCCATCAAGACTGAGCACGGGAGTGTTTCGTATTCATTTAGCGACCGAATGGACATTAGGGATCGCACCAAGCCTACTTTCAAGGTGACGGTGACTCCGAGGGCCGATGAAGGCTATAAGCTGGCATCTATCAAGGTCAGCAGATACCTTGATGCTGCGACGACGGTGACTTGCGCAAAAACTGAAGCTGCGCCGGCTGGGCCGGGGGCGACTCCTGGCGCAAGTGATGGCAGCTGTGTCTTTGAAATGCCCTATTTCGATGTCGATATCACGGCGAAATTTGTTGCGGATAGCGTTGATTTGCCTATAGTGGATTTGAAGGACTCTAAATTTAAGTTAACGTATAAATTGGACGGTGGTAAGCTTCCGAAAGATGCGGCAAAATCTTTTGCTTGTTCCGAAATCGCAAAGCTCCCGACTCCGACGAAAGAGGGCTTTGATTTTGTTGGATGGTCGTTTGAAAACAAACTTTCCAATACTTATTATGCTTTGGATCGTCTCGATGGAACGCTTTGCTCCGATACGACGCTTTATGCTATCTGGACCGCAGCGGGTACTTGCATGGAACAGACTGCAATTGCCATCGAAGGCGACGCGAAATCGCCGGTTTGCTCGTCGAATATAAGGTGCGCCTTGATTCACAGCAACAAGGCAAATCAGGATTCCGTCTGCAACGGGGTTGTGTGGATTTCGGATACGAGCATTTTGCCAAGCTCTAGCAGCGTAGCATCGAGTTCAAGTGTAACATCGAGTTCTAGTATCGCGTCGAGCTCAAGCGAAAAAGCTTCTTCAAGCAGCTCTGTCGTAGAGTCTAGCTCTAGCGAAGTTGTTGTTGAATCGTCCAGTGCAACGCAGTCCAGTTCCTCTGAAAAGCAGGCTTCTAGCAGTTCTGATGTGGCCTCCAGTTCTAGCGAAACACCTGCCTCTAGCAGTGCAAAGGAAAAATCTAGCTCCAGTGAGATTCCTGCTTCAAGCAGCGAAACGACTTCCAGCTCTTCCGAAAAGCCTGTCTCCAGCAGCTCGAAGACTGAATCTAGTTCTTCTTCTGCCACGCAAACTAAATACTACAAGATAACTAAAGTCGGTAGCGAAGAAAACCAGTCATTCACTCTGGTTTTGAATGGTTCTGCTGTAACGGAAGCAAAGCAGGGGGATTGGCCGGAAATATCTCCGATTGTTCCTGAAGGTAAAAAATACAAGAGCTTTACACTTTATGATGAATATGGCGATACGCCCGAAGAGCAAAAAGAACGTACGACCGGAAAACTTGGAATGCGCTTCTTGATGCCGGACCATCAAGTCTATGTAAAAGTCACGTATGAACTTGATGTTGCCTCCAGCAGCTCGACTGTGGAATCCAGTTCTGCTTCCAAACCCACTTCTAGCAGTGCGAAGGTGGAATCCAGCTCTTCTGCAAAGCCTGCTTCCAGCAGCACGAAGGTCGAGTCTAGTTCCGCTGCCAAGCCTGCTTCTAGTAGCGTGAAGGCTGAATCGAGTTCTGCCGCTAAGCCAGCTTCTAGCAGTGCAAAGGCCAAGTCTTCGAGCGGTAAGAGCGAAGCTTCGTCTAGCTCTAAGGCTAAGTCTTCTAGTTCTGTCGAATCGGTTGTTGAATCTGTCAAAACTGAAGAAGATTTGCCAAACTGCACCGAAAAGCGTGAAGGCGTAACATATTACGTTTCGGATCTCAAGAAACTTTTCATCTGCAAGGATAAAAAGTGGACAAAATTTGACCCGAATGGTTTGCCGATGATTGCTCGCGCAGCGAAGTTCTCTGCTGTTGTGAATGGCCGTCAACTTCAGGTTTCTGGCGCAAAGGTCGGTTCTCAAGTGAATTTGCTGGATTTGCAAGGCCGTGTGGTGTATAGCGGTAAAGCCGATGCCGCAAACTTTACGATGAACTTGGTTCGAAGCGGAACATTTGTGCTCCGCATCGGTACGCAGCAGAAAGTTGTGAATATACGATAAATTTTGCATTAACTTTATAGGGAAGACCCTGCACAAGCGGGGTCTTTTTTTATATTGATTTTGTGCATAACAAGATTTTTCTTTGCGGCTTTATTTTGAGTATAGCATTGTTGCTGTACCATTTTAATGAATTTGATTTTTATTATGTCAAATCTCCGCATTCCGTAGAACTTGGCACTTCGTATGGATTGCCTTCTTTACATCGCGTACGGAATTTCAAATGGCTCGATTCAACAGCGACCGATGAAGAATGGGAGAACGAGCAAGTACAAAAAGAACGATTCATTCGTTTTATAGACGGGACTGTAGAACGGGTAAATCTTTATTCGTACCGTCAAGATTTGCAGGATTCATTAAATAGCGAAATGACTTTATGTGCAAGAGATCCGTTGGATGGCTATGTTCCTCATTGCGTTACGCGGAAAGGCCCTAATAAAATTCTAGACAGCTATTTAAAAGAGCGTTCTTCTGAAATTTGTGCGATTCCCAGTGTTCGAAAAGTGAATCATGCGAAAATATTTTTTGAAAATTTTTTTGATTTTCGATTTGACGGTGATGCTTTTATCGTGGAATATGCAGATATGTTCTGTATAAATTTTATTGGTATTGAAGTCGGTAAATATGATAATTACATGGTGAATCGTCTCTTAAAGACCTTATATGATTTAAAAGTTGAAATGAAAGACGCTTGGTAACGTAATCAAAGACTGTAATTCTAAATTGCCAAAAATGCGAAAAAAATATGTTTGGTGGTATTGTTTAGAATGTATATTTAAACGCGATTGTCAGAAAGTGTGTGTGGAGAATTTATGGAAACCCCCAAAAGGGTGAAGCGTGCTGCGGCTTTATTATCTGTAGCGTTTAGCATGGTGATGTTTGCAGGAATCCCTGCGTTTGCGATAACCCCCAATAAGTTGATTACGGGTGGGCTCAAGGCTTATACAGGTTCGACGACGACCGACTATTTGACGGATGGTTATTTGACGAACTGGAAAAGTAGCAGCGAAAAAGAAATTGCTTTGAATGTTGGTGCAGGCCCCAAGAAACTTTTAATCACTTGGGAATCTTACGGCGATTGTGCCTGGGCTACCAATTTTACATCGAATTGCGGACATAGCGGTGTCGCGCTTTCGAACTTCAAGATTCTCACGTCAGCGAATTCAACTGACGGTACGGACGGCGAATGGACTGAGGCCGCAAGCGTTGCGAATAATCCGGTGATGGCACGCGGCGTGGAAATCGACTTTGATGGAAAATCGTGGTTCAAGTTCGTGAGCGAAGGCGATGTGGGCAAGCTTCTTGAAATCGAAGCTTTCGACATGACTGAAAACGGAACCGATACGTGGTTTTTTATGGGCACGAGCATCAGTCAGATGGGGCTGAAACAGCAAGATACCGATTCTACGACGGCGCAATTGATTCATGCTCGATTCCCTGATTACACGCCAGCGATGCTTCGTGGCGGAATCGGTTGCATCAACAGTACCGAAGTTGTCGCCCATTTGGATGAATATTTGAAATACGCTGGTAATGTCAAGTATTGGGCGATTGAAATGGGCACGAACGATGCTTGGGGCGGCGGCGACTGGGATCTCGATGCTTATGTCAAGAACATGCAGACAATTATTGATTCTGCAAAAGCGCATAACATAACGCCGATTATCGCTCGCATCATCGCGACGAATCCCGAAAAATCAGGGTGGCAAATCAATCAGGCGTTTTTGGATGCTGTAGATAAACTTGTTGAAGATAACAAATTGCCTAAGGGGCCTGACTTCTATAATTACTTTTTAGAACATCCCGAATTGCTAGGGAGCGATGGCATCCATCCAAATGCAGAGGGCGGTGGACAAGCAATGCATCACTTGTGGGCTGAGGCTTTGGCTCCGTTGTATGCTGTAGGTGATACGGCTAAGAAGGATTCTTCGGGGAATGTTACGGCTCGTGTTTCCAAGCGTCTCGTGCGTTCGATGCGTCTGCGTGCGGATGCTGCTTCAATGAGATTTTTTGACATGAACGGTGTCTATATGGGGATGAACGCAAAAGTTCTCGCACGTGGTCGTTATATTGTTCGCCAAAAACTACAGGGCCGTTTTGTGAACAAAGTTTACGTTAAGAAGTAAAACTTGCTTTTTTCCAAATTTTATCGACAAGAACGGATGCGGCGTAGCTCATTGCAAGGAGTATAAAAAACGCCGGGATTGCGTATCTTGGGGCGGCGACGATTTTTGCGGTCACGCCGAAATAATAGCAGAAAAAGGTATGGGTGAGCCACATGTTCGTGCTTTGCTTTCCGAGGGCGGACAAGCATCTTTTGAAAAAGCTCAATCTGCCTACGATGTCGATGCTTACGAGCGTTAAAAACGGAACGAAGAAAATGTCAAAATAAATTCCGTTGCTGTATCGCCGGAGAAAGATAACCGCAACCCAAATGAATGCGTCGAAAATAGGATTCAAAATTTTTTTCGATTCAAAAAATCGTTTAATTTGTCAAATAGACCGTTCCTGGCAACGACTGCTCCCATCCAGAAACATGTGGCGTGGGGAATTGCGTAGTGGAATTTTGTTAATGCGATGTTTAAAACGATGATGATGAAAATATTGTCGAGTGCAGAAAGTCGATGAACGAAAAATCTAATAAGCGGGAATAAAACTAGAAGTGCTGCATAGTTTATCAAGAACCACCATTCCCTGTTGTACGTCGATTCAATTCCCGTAAAGTTTAAAAGGAATTCTTTTATCGAAAATTGCGAAAATGCGGAATAGACTTCGGCATCTTGGCAGTATGCGGCTTGGTTCGAGAAAAAGATGAATCCGATGGGTACGAAAATGAGAAAAACTTTCCAATATGCGAAATACAGTTTTTTCAGCCGTTCAAAAAGGTTGTATCGCTTTCCGAAATATTTCTTGTATAAGCCGTAACCGCCTAAAAAGAAAAATATGGAAACGCAAATCTTCCCAAAAACACCGATATGAACTGACAGGGGAAGGTTCGAAAAATGGAGAATGCTTTCGAGCGGACCGCCTGCAATGCGGTCGGGAAACGTCCAAAGGTGATGTATGAGCATGAACAAAATGGCGATAGCTTTCATCGCGATAGAGTCGTTGATGGACAAAAATCTATCGGGTGTGGCTACGTCATTTTGCATGTTACCCTTGTGTCGTTATTTTACTTGAGCTTTCTTTGTTCGCACGAATAAAAACGCACCGAAAGCGATTAGCAGCAAGAAAGCGAGAATGCTCACCTTGATGCAGGCGTGGAACGGCTTAGAGCGGTATTCCATGCGGACTTCGGATTTGCCCTTTGGAATTTCGACAGCACGGAGGTCTCCGAATGCCTTATAGACTTTGGCTTCGTTGCCGTTGACGGTCGCTTTCCAGTAGGGATGGTAGTTGCCTGCGACGACCATGAAGCCTGCGCGGTCGCTTTCGACTTGGAATACCTGCGTATCCATCTTGGGGCTTGCGACAAGCTTTGCCTTGCCTTGAGCCACGCCGCCTTCTCCCTTGTTCTGCGGTTCTTCGGAGAGGATGACTTTTTCGCGGTAGGCAAAGCCGTTCTTGAGGGCGTCAATGGCTTTTGCGTCATCCATCGTGGTCGATTCGCCGTAGATGTAGGCTTCGCCCATGGCGGTCGAAATAGGCATGTAGGTGGTGCCGCGTTGCGTGTCGAATATGATTGCGCCGATGTTCATCAAGTCGAGGAACGGGTGTGCGGCTTCTGGGTTGTTGATGTTCAAGAGGTAGTTCGCGTTGCCTTGTCCGCCGCGGAATTCGCGGTAGCTTGCAAGTTCGTTGTCGTGGAAACCGTCGGCGTTACGCAAATGGTATTGCGGGAAAATGTTTCCGCTGAGTGCTTTGCTACGAGAGAGCGAAAGCACGCGTGGCGTGTTGATGGAATCTGCTTGGAATGGTGCCTTGATGGCTGCGACTACTCCATTTTTCGGTTGCAAATATTCGTTGGCGGCGACGTTCTGGATAAACGCACCATTGATGGTCATGAGTTCGATGCCTGCGACAAGTGCGAGGATACCGACTTTAGCGGGCGTGCTCCCTTTCCACTTGAACACGGCGAGGGTGGCGGCGATAACAACGAGAATCAAAATGAAACTCGGGATGATTTTGGAGGCCGTCATGCTCATCACGACTTCGTTCAGCGGCTTGAAGTACGGGGCGGTGATAGGATCGTTCAAGAGTTTTTGACCACTCATGAGGAACATGCCGATGATGGCAAAACCGATCACGACTGCGGCTTGCACGCCTCTCGATGTTCCCGGAAGCTTTGCTTTGAACGCATCGACAAAATTCTTGACGTTGATTTCTTTGCCCTGGTCGTCGAGGCTCATCACGCCGAGGCATGCAGCTGCGTAAGCGAGGCAGACGATAAAGCCGAACGGGCTGATAAAGAGCGTCCAGTTGAAGCGTGCGATGACGACGAGCAAAAGTAAAACCACAAACATAACAGTTCCGTGTAACAACGCGCGGCGGTTCTTGACGGAATCTTCGTTCGGGTCGCTGACAGCACGAAGCACGGGGCCGGCCATCATCACGAGCAAGAGTGGAAGCCAGAAGAGAGCCATGCCCGGGGCGCGGAAATTCTTGACGCCGGGGAGAATGTTGTACCAAAGCTTGAACAGCGGAGAATGGTCGCCCATGCCGTAGCTGAGTGCAACCACGGCCCCTAGTCCCCAGAAGCATGCCCAGCGACGTTTGCCGGGGAGGAACAAACAGAGGAATCCGAGGAACGTGAGGAGTGCACCTGCGTTGTTGTGGTCGAGCTTGAAGCTGTTGTGGCCCCAGTAGAACGGGCTGCCTTGGCTGCCGGCTTCGGCCATCTTGCGGTATTCGTCCATTGTCACATCGACAAAGGAACTGCCCTTGAAGGAGTTCGTCTTTTCGTCCTGTTCATAGACATCGACACCGATGAATCCCGGAATGAGCATCTGGGCCATTTCTTCTTGATGGAACGACCAGCTGACCGCGTGACCGTAGTTGGTGTGGTCGCCTTCGCCACGGACGGACTGCGTCGTAGTGTAGAGGTACGGCGGAATAATCTGGAAGCAACTGATGGCAAGCCCGAAGGCGAGTGCGGCGGCTGCAAGCCCGATGCGCTTACCGCGTGTGACAAGCGTATCGCAATGGAACGCGGCTTCGTAAAGAGTGTAAAAACCTGCGCCCCACAAGAACAGGTACGTGAGTTGCAAGTGGCTTCCGAGAATCATCCAAACGATGCTTAATGCGAAGACGATGAAGTAGGGGAGGCTCCCGTCGCGGACAATCTTACGGATGGCGAGAAGTGCCAAAGGTGCGATGGCGAAAACCATCATCTTTCCGTCGTGGCCGCCGTAAATGTAGGTGAAGTATTCCGGCGAGAACGCGTAGAGGAATCCAAGAAGTGAACCCCACCACTTGTTGCCGGTCAAGTTCCAAGCGAGGAGCATCGCGCTCATGAAGGCGACCCACACGGTCAAGATGAACTTGAAACCGACGGCACGTGCCGGATCCATGATGAACTGTGTCCACACGAGCGGATGGTAAGCGTCGGCGAATAGCGCGTCGATGGTCGGGATTCCTCCCAGGCGGCTGTCGTCCCATTCCGTGAGAATCACGTTAAAGGTGCGCAAAATGCGGCTGCCGATGCCGTTCAGCTGGTCGCTGTTGAGCATGAGTTGGCTGGAATCGAATGCGAAATTGCGGAAGACAATCAGCAAAATCGCGAAGAAAATTGCGGACATGGCCACAAAAAAAGCAGGCTTCTTATTTAAAAAGTTCATATAAGGAAATATAAAAATACCGCAACAGGTACCCACTGCGGTTTGTTAAATTGTTCGCCCTTAAACGAATTTGTTGTCGAATAGATTTATTCGAGCGTGTTTTCGTCGGTCTTTGCGGTCTTGATGAGACTGTAAATGCCGAATGCAGAGATGATGCAGATGGCGGCGAATACAATGTATTTAATCGTTTTCATAAGGTTCTCCTTGATTCTTTTCTGTAAAGATATTTGTTTTTTTGAAAAAGGTCAATAGGGAAATAGAAAAATATCGGTTGGAGGCTGATAGTCGTATTCCCCCCGTTTGACCTTACAAGCTATCTTGGAACTTGTGGAACTTGTCTAAAAGCTCTGCGTAAGTTTTTGTCGCTTCGAGTTGCGGGAACTGGGCAACAATAGAATCCGGGGCGCAGAAGAAGCAGCCCTTGTCTGCCTGCTTGAGCATACCTGTATCGTTGAAAGAATCGCCCGAAGCGAATACCTTGAAGTTTAGTTCCTGCAGGTGCTTTACGACTTTCGTCTTTTGGTCGCTCATGCGCAAGTGATAGCCCTTGATCATGTCGTTTTCGACTACGAGGTTGTGACAGAAAATCGTCGGGAAGCCGAGGTTCTTCATAATGGGGTAGGCAAATTCTTGGAACGTGTCCGAGAGAATAATTACTTGGGCTTCGTCGCGGAGCGTGTCCATAAAGTCGCGAGCGCCATCGAGGAGTCCGAGGTTCGCAATGACGTTCTGGATATCCGAGAGTTTGATGTTTTCGCGTTCGAGAATCTTGATGCGTCCCTTCATGAGGACGTCGTAGTCGGGAATGTCGCGGGTGGTGAGGCGGAGGTCTTTGATGCCTGTCTTTTCGGCGACGGCAATCCAGATTTCTGGCGCAAGAACGCCTTCCAGGTCAAGAGTGACAACACATTGCTTAGTAAACATAGTGATTAGTGGTTTGTGGTTAGTGATAAGGTATGAGGTTTGGGGTCGCGCTAAAGCGCTGTGAGCACGCTTCGCTTTGGGGAATGGGTGCTTACGTTGTCATCCCGGACTTGTTCCGGGATCTTCTTACGCGGATCTCTTTGCAGATACGTTTCTTTTTGCTTTTGCCCATAGCTCAAAGCTTGCGTAGCAAGCGTCCCCATAGCTCAATGCCCATTTCTCTCGTCTTTCGTCTTTCGTCTTTCGTTTATAATCTCCTGCAAATCCGCCGGTGTAATCGTATAATTTGTACGGCAGAAGTCACAGACAACATTTAAGTCCTTGTTCTCGCTACTCAGCTCCTGCAAGTCTTTGAGCGGGAGCGTGGCAAGCGTGGCTAGCATGCGGTCTTTGCTGCATGGACAGAACGGCTTCGGGTCGATTTCGCGCACAATTTCGATATCGTAGGGGCCGCGGAGCTGGTCTAAAAGCTCGTCGAGGTCGAATCCCTTGCCTGCTTTGTACATGTCGCAGAACTTCGGAAGGTTCTGTACAATCACTTCGATGAGGTTAATATCTTTGTCTTCAAGGTCTGGAAACGCTTCGATGTAGAATCCGGCGGCGTAGTCGAGTACGCTCGGGTCTTGTGCGTTGAAGCTTGCTTCGATACCCACGGCAGAACGGATTTGTTCGGACTGCAAGAGGTATGTGGCAAGGTTCTGGCCCATCGAAACGGATGGCGATTCAATGATGCTTTCGTGAACGCGCTTGCCGAGTTCGTTCAGCTTGACGACTCGCACATGTTGAGGGACAAGAGCGGGTTCGTTTGCTCCAATGGCCTGGAGTTCGTCTTGCGGAATCATCGCGCGGACGAGGCCCATCGGCGTGGAGTCGGTCTGGATTTTTGTGATTTCGCCACCATACGTCGTGGTGTAAGAAACGGTTCCTGCAAATTTGAGGCCTGCGCTCAAAAAAATGCTTGCGATGGAATTTTCGGCCAGCAACTTGAGAGCAAAGCCCTTGGCGTTGTGGTGCCGTCCAATTTCGTTCATGGTTGCGGTCAAATCGACCACGATAAGGCGGAAAGGCGTTTTTTGGCCTGTCGCACGGATTATCCTGTCTTTGAAGTTCATAGTGTAAATATAGAATTTAAGGAATATTTTCAATAAAAAAATGGTATTTTGATGTGAAAAAAGCTATAATAACTATGCAAACAGTTAGGTCTAGATTTGGAGGCTTTATGCAGATTCTTGTTTTGCTTGCTGATGGTTTTGAAGAAACTGAATTCGTCGTTCCTGTAGATTTGTGGCGCCGAGCCGGATTTAAGGTGACTATCGCTTCTGTTTCGGGGGAAGATATTGTGGAGGGCCTTCATGGGCTTAAAGTGCAAGCCGATGTCGCCTTGAACAAACTCGAACCCACCGATTTCGATGGCGTATTCTTGCCGGGTGGCGGTGTTGGCGTGCAGAACCTCAAGGCGAGCGCTGCAGTCGAAAATACGGTTTGTTGCCTCAATGACGATAACAAGTGGGTGCTTGCCATTTGTGCCGCCCCGACGGTACTCAGCAAAGCTCATGTTCTCGTCGATAGAAAGGCTACTTGCTACCCAGGATGTGAAGTCGAACTTGTATGCCGCGAATTTTCCGAAGATCGAGTCGTTGTCGATGGAAATGTCATCACTAGCCGTGGACCGGGTACTGCTGAAGAATTTGCATTGAAGTGCATTGCTACTATTGGCGGTGTGGAACTTGCAAATAAAATAAAAAATCAAATTGTCGCTCGCTAAACGATTGTTTTTTAAATTGTTTTTATTACCTCGGTTTTGCCGGGGTTATTTTTTAATTAGAGAAAATATTTTTTTACATTACTGGGCGTTTTTTCATTACTTTTCAATACTCCTTTTTTTATAGATTGTTCTTAATTTGTTTATTAATTTTGGGAATACTTGTATGTGAGAACAATGTAAGTTTGTGAGGAACATTTTTTTTGAAAAAAAGCATTTTTATTACGCTTTGAAGGCTGAAAAATGCTATATATAAGGTACTCCATATACACCAATAAGGGTCGGAAACTAAAATTTCCGGCCCTTTCCGTTTTAGAATTAAATGTCCACAGTTAGTTAGGGGGGTATAGGTTTTAGGGGGGGGGAGGAACGTCATCCTTAGGGTGTCTTCGAAGGATTCAGTCATAGATCCGGTAAGCAATTGCTAAGAGGTTAGAAATTTAAGGGGCGTGGGCGTTGTTGTCCCGGACTAGCGATGCACTGCCTGCACTGAGTTCAATCGAAGTGAGCCTGTCGAAGTGTTCCGGGATCTTCTTATGCGGATCTCTTTGCAGATACGTTTTTTGTTGCTTTTGCCCATAGCCCATGGTTCGACAGGCTCACCAACTAGATTATTCTTGAAGCTGTCATCCTCGGCCTTGTCATCCTCGAAGTGAAGCGTAGGGGAACCATTATTTCTTGTAATGCAATTGGGAGGGGATCCATACAGTTCTAACTGCTTTTTTACTTCCTACTTCCTACCGCCTAATTCCTACTGAGTCCTGCGCTATCCTACGCTGTGTTCGAGTTTTAAAGTCAACAGTTGGCGGGCTTCGGTGGCGAACTCGCCGGGCAGTTCTTTGAACACGTCTTTGCAGAAACCGCCGACCATCGCTTGTATGGCATCTTCGCGTTTGATGCCACGACTTTCGAAGTAGAACAGCTGGTCTTCGCTAATGCGACTGGTGGTTGCTTCGTGCTCGGTCTGGGCGCTTGCGTTTGCGACGGTGATGTAGGGGAATGTGTGAGCAGCACTCTTGGTGCCGACGAGCATGCTATCGCACTGGGTGTAGTTGCGGGCGCCTGTAGCGGATTTGCGGATGCTCACCTCGCCACGGTAGGCGTTGCTGGAGCAGTCAGCGCTGATGCCCTTCGAAATGATTGTGCTCTTGGTGTTCTTGCCAATGTGGATCATCTTCGTGCCGGTGTCGGCCTGCATGTGGCCGTTCGTGAGGGCTACGCTGTAAAATTCGCCCACAGAATTGTCGCCCTGCAAGATGCAGCTCGGGTACTTCCACGTGATGGCAGACCCCGTTTCGACTTGGGTCCAGCTGATGCGGCTGTTTTTGCCGGCACACTTGCCGCGCTTTGTAACAAAGTTATAGACACCGCCGGCTCCCGTCTCGCGGTCGCCCGCGTACCAGTTCTGCACGGTAGAATATTTGATTTTGGCGTTTTCTTTGGCCACGAGTTCCACGATGGCGCTGTGGAGCTGCTTGCTGCTAAACTCAGGCGCGGTGCAGCCTTCGAGGTAGCTCACGCTCGCGTCGTCATCGGCGATAATCAGCGTGCGTTCGAACTGGCCTGCTTCCTTGTTGTTGATGCGGAAATAGGTGGAAAGGTCCATGGGGCACTTGACTCCAGGGGGAATATAGACGAAGCTTCCGTCGCCAAAGACGGCGCTGTTGAGGGCCGCAAAGTAGTTGTCGCCAGCGGGGACCACGCTCCCGAGATACTCTTCAATGAGTTCCGGGTATTCCTTGATGGCGTCGCTGATGGAGCAGAAGATGATGCCCATTTCCATGAGTTTCTTCTTGTGGCTCGTGTAAATGCTGACGGAGTCGAATATGGCATCGACGGCGACGTTCGCGAGTCGCTTCTGTTCGTCGAGCGGGATGCCGAGCTTTTCAAATGTCGCCAAGAGTTCCGGATCGACATCTTCGATTTTTTCGTGGCTCTTCTTGGTCTTCGATGCGGAATAATAGACGATGTCCTGCAAATCGACAGGATTGAAATGGAGCTCGCCCCAGTTGGGCTGTTCCATCGTCTTGAGCTTTTCGTAAGCTCTCAAGCGAAAATCGAGCATGAACTGCGGTTCGCCACGGAGCGCTGACGCCCTGCGGATGATATCCTCGTTAAGACCTTTTTCGAAGGCTTCGTTTTCAATATCAGTGACAAATCCGTATTTGTAATTTTCGCTCATCTTATACCCGTTAAAATCGGGTGTAAAGATAGTAAAATGTGGGAGCGATTCCAAAGGAAATGTCCCCAATTCTGGTTTAACCTATAGATGTGGTAGGTTTGAGATTTGTCCTTGTTACCTTGGTCTGTCATGCCCGCCACTTCTCACCCCGGACTTGTTCCGGGGTCGCCATCCTTGCGCGTCATCCTGAACGCGAAGCGTGAAGGATCCAGTGACAGAACTTATTGCCTTTGTCATCCCGGACACTGTTCTGGGATCACCTTCTTGTCATTGCTCTTCGAGCATGACTACTGCGGAACTCAAATGCGAGTCCACGAGTGGCCTCTCGCTTGATTTCCTTGCACGTCATTCTGAGTGGCGAATAGCCACGAAGAAGAATCCAGTGCTTTGTTTTTTGAGTGCTTGTCACCCCGGACACTGTTCCGGGGTCGCCTTCTTGTCATTGCACTTCGTGCATGACTCGGCGACTCAGCTATGTCAGTCAGCGAGCTGTCTGATGCGGCATTCGTCTTGTTTGTCATTCCCGGCTCCGACCGGGAATCTCCCTATTTTTTGGAAAACTCTTGCGTTTTTGCAGGAGTTTTTTATTTGCATATCGTTTATTATATTTTGTAATATGAATAAATTTACTTTTTGTGGATTTTTATGTGCGTTATGTTTTATTATCGCTTGCGGTGACGGATTAATAGAACAAAATGCAGTTGACCCGTCAACGGTGATTGCTGGTTCTTTAACAGATTCTCGCGATGGCCGGACCTACAAGACAGTAACAATCGGTACGCAAACGTGGATGGCACAGAACCTGAACTACGAAACGGCGAATAGCTACTGTTACAGCGACAATGTGGGCAAATGCACCCAATATGGTCGTCTTTACACATGGGCTGCCGCGATGGACGGTGCTGGCACATGGAGCTCAAATGGCAAGGGCTGCGGCTACAATAAGACATGCTCTCCGACGTACCCGGTGCGTGGTGTTTGCCCAACAGGTTGGCACCTGCCTACGCAAACGGAATGGTGGACGTTGTTTACCGCAGTTGGTGGTTCCAGTACAGCGGGGACAAAACTCAAATCGACAAGTGGCTGGAACAGTAGCGACAACAGCGTAAGCGGCACTGATAATTACTCGTTCTCGGCGTTGCCTGCCGGCGGCGGGTACGGCAATGGGGATTACCACGGCGAGGGCGACTACGCGTACTTCTGGAGTTCTACAGAGTACGATAGCTACCTCGAGTACATCATGTGTAACTTCGAAAATTGGGGAATCTTGAAAAAGAACAATAGCTACCTCGCGTACATCATGTACTTGGACTACAACGACGACGGTGCGTACCGGGACAACATCAACAAGGACTACGGGTTTTCTGTTCGTTGCGTAAAAGACTAGCAAACCGGAAGTCGCGGAAATAAGCTTAACTTTTTCCTATTTGTCGCCTTTTGTTTGCTAAATGAACGGCCAGCAAAGCGCCCCCTTGTTTTTCTTTTTCGGACATACTATATTAAGAATTACCACCCTCGATGGTGTGTTGCCGGGTTCAAAAAATGGCTTTGCCTGCCCCAAGTTTTAATATATCGTTTGCTAAATCATCATATATAAAATAAACAAAGGACGTGTTATGGCCAGACCCATCAGAGAAACCCCGATACTCTTTGGCGAAGATGCTCGTCGTTTTTTAGCTAGAATGCAAGAACGTCATCCGGAATCTCTAGAAGTTCGTGCCCGCCGCTTGCGAAACTACGAACTTATGAAAAGGGCTTACGAAGAGGGTATGCGTGAAAAACGTGCCCGAGAAGCTGCTAATGGAGGTATCGATCCGTGCTTCAAAAAAGTATAGAAAAACCATATATTAAATTTATACGCTTAAATCCAATAGATTCCGTCAAAAACTTTGATTGTGGTGATAAGGATTTGAATGATTTTATTCTTAATCAATCTGCTGCATTTCAAAAGCATAAAATTGCTGTAAATTACGCTTGTGTTGATGTTGAAGACGCAAGCAAGGTTTACGCCTATTGCAGTCTTGCTTACGATAAAGTAGCCATGGGTGATTTCAAGGATAAAACGGAGTTTAACCGTTTTCGTCGAGAACGTGGATTCCCGAATGCAAAACGTCTGAAAAGCTACCCGGCGGTAAAGCTGTGTAGGCTGGGGGTTGATATTTCCTTCAGAAAAAAGCAAATCGGGACTGCAATTATCGATTATGTCAAGTCGATGTTTGCTTTAGATAATAAAGCGGGTTGTCGCTTTTTGACGGTTGATGCGTATTTGGAGGCGGTTCCCTTTTACGTGAAAAATGAATTTCAATTTATGAACGCAGAGGATAATGATCCGCATACACGACTCATGTATTATGACCTGATGGATTTGAGTGCGTAGTTCTGTCGTACAAAACAGTCACCATAGGATCTCAGACATGGATTGCCCAAAAGCTGCTGCGGTTACCCCTTCTTAATCACTTCTACGGTGAGCTTGTTGAACGCAATTTTGCCGCCTTCGCGCAGTTCTAACGCTGCCCTGAACGTCGTGTCGTTTTTCTTGAACGGTTCAAGGATCGGCGTGGATTTGTTCTTGAGGAGCGTTTCGACCTCTTCGTCGGTAAAGTCGCGCTGGAAGAATGTCTTGGGAATGCCGTAATTGCAGGCGGGGTTCATGCAAACATAGGCGGCGAGCGTCTTGGTGGTTTCGCCATTGGCGCCTTGCGTGGTGATGCCGCTTCTAAAGCGGAGCTGGTCGCCGCAACAAGGGCAGGGGAGGTCGCGGTGTACGAATTCAAAGCTTGTGCGACCGTCTGTGCCGAGTTTCACATAGGCATCGAATTCAGTTCCCTTCTTGCTCTTGAAGCCGGTCAAAAGTTCGGTCTTACCGTCGGTAAGGAGCGCCTTGATGTCTGCCACGCGGAGCTTTTTGCCTGCAACAGATTTGAACAAGGTAAAGTTGCAGGCGGGGCAGAAAATGGCGTTCTTGTTTTCTTCGAGTTTCTTTTTGCAGAGCGGGCAGTTGAACTTGGTTTCGGTGCCGTGGAAATGACCGTCGTTCTCGAATGCGAATGTCGTCTTGAAATCCTTGTCCCAGACGACTTTGGCGTTGAAGGTCGTGCCTTTCTTGGTCAAGAATCCGCTGATGATTTCTGTCGTGCCGTTGTTGAAAAGTTCCGCGATTTCTTCGTCGCTCATGACATGCCCTGCGATGGTCTTGTAAAAGACGAAATCGCAAGTCGGGGCGGTATCTGGCGTGAGCGTCGGGTCGCCGTTTTCGTTATTCGAAGTCGTGACGTCGCTCCCTTCGCAAATCAGGCGGTTGCCGGAATCGAGCAGCGTTTTGCCGCATTTCGGGCACTTGTAATTGGTCGGCGTTTTGGCGCGTGCGTCGTCGGAGAATTCAAAGCCGATGTTGCCGTCATCGCCTAATGTGAGCGTGGCGCTGAATGTCGTTCCTTTTTTGCTCTTGAATCCGCTGAGCAAATCGGATTTGCCTGTTTTGAGGAGTGTCGCCATTTCGGCGTGGCTCAGTGTGCGGCCAGCAATGGTGTGACCCGCTTTGAATCCGCATTCCGCATTCTTGCAGACGTAACCCCACGGCGCAATTTCGAGCGGGCTGGAACATTTCGGGCAAGGGATGGCGTCGGTGACGGTTTCGCGTTCGAACTGGCTGCCGTATTTTTGACGCAGGTGTTCGAAGAGTTCCTTGACGTAATTCACGATGCCATCGCGGAATTCTATTGGCGTGAGTTTGCCTTTCTCGACTTGAGAAAGCTTGAATTCCCATTCGCCGGTCATTTCGGGCGATTTGACTTTCTCGTCCATGAGCGCGATGACTTCGCGTCCGCGCTGGGTGCTGACAAGATAATTTTTTTGCGCTTCGATGAATCCGCGTTTTTTGAGCGTTTCGATGATGCCTGCCTGCGTGGCTGGCGTGCCGAGACCGCGTTCTTTCATGGCTTCGGCAAGTTCTTCGTTTTCGATTTGCTTGCCTGCCGTTTTCATCGCGGCAAGGAGCGTCGCTTCGGTGAAGTACTTAGGTTTGCTTTTCTTTTTCTTTTGCAGTTCCAGGCTGTCGAAAGGCGCATGGTCGCCGACATTCCATTTCGGGAATGTCTCGACGATGTTCGTAATATCGTCGCCATCGCCCTTGCCTTCGGCATCTGCGCCTTTCGCATCGCTTGTCATGCCGGACTCTGTTCCGGTATCGCCCTTTTTCTTCTTCGACGATTTCTTCTTCTCTTCCTTGACAAGTGCACGGAAACCTAAATCTTCATTCCGCTTGAGCTTCAACCGGAACAGCTCCGAGGTCCCTGCGCCCGTCCAGGTCCCTGAGCTTGCCGAAGGGCCGGCATCGCTATTTTTGCCAACCTCTAGCAGAACTTCCATTTCGCTCCAGACATACGGCTTGAGCCAAGCCTGCACAAAGCGTTCTTTCGCGAGCTTGTAGATGTTTTCTTCCATCTCAGGGAGATTCTGCGGTTCTTCTCCCGTGGGGATGATGGCAAAGTGGTCTGTGACTTTGCTGGAGTTGATGAAGACAAAGTTTTCGTTGCCGCCACGCATGACGGATTTTTCTTGCGGTGTGGCTAGCCTTTGTGCAAGTGCGTATGCCTCTTGCTGCATCGTGTCCGGCAAGTATTGCGAGTCTGTGCGCGGGTAGGTAAGCAACTTCTTTTCGTACAAGTTTTGTGCGCAGTCGAGAACTTGTTGGGCGCTGTATTTAAAACGCTTGTTGCCCTCTTTTTGCAGTTCCGTCAAGTCAAACGGTTTTTGCGGGAACTGCTTTTTCTGCTGGATGTCGATTTTTGCAATCGTCGCTTCTTCCGGCGGCGAACATTTGTCTATAACAGCCTGAGCCGGTTCTTCTTTCTCGAAAATCGCAACTTTGAGATTGCTTCGCTCGCTTTGCTCACTCGCAATGACATTTTGTTTTGCTTTGTCCAATGGAGCAGATTTGTCATTGCGAAGGGGCGAGTCCTCCGAAGCTATCTCTTGCTCTGTCATGCTAGAACGTAATTGTTCTGTCGCGACCTTCGCCGTTGCTGTTATGCCGGACTCTGTTCCTGCATCGGCTTTATCGTTTGCATTATTCGATGAATTTTCTGGATTCTTCGCTTCGCTCAGAATGACGTCTTGGGAGGATTGCTTTTCTTCTTTACCTTTTCCTTTATCACTTCTTTCGTCTTTCGTCAAGGTTGGTGAGCCTGCCGAACCACGTCTTTCGTCTAATAATTGCGCCTGGAATCCTTTCCACGTTCCCACAACGCTGTAATAAAACAGTTCCTTGAACTGCTCGACGATCGCATCGCGTTCCACGACTAGGTTCAGTGTCGGCGTCTGTACGCGACCCACGGAAATCATCTTTCCGCGCCCGGCAGTGAGCGTGTAAGCACGAGTCGCATTCAGCCCGACCATCCAGTCGGCACGCTGGCGGAGCCTTGCCGCATAGCTCAAATTCAAACGCTCGGTCGCATCTTCCAGATTTTTCCACGCCTTGTCCAAATCCTTCGCCACATAGCTGTTCACCCACAAACGCTTGATTTGCTTTTTGCGAAAGTCTGGCGTGTAGTCGAGAATCAAGTCGAAAATCAAATTACCTTCACGGCCAGCATCCGCGCCGTTCACAAGAACATCCGCCCTTGCCATCATATCGCGCACAACCGCGAGCTGCTTTCGCGTGCTCTCGATTTCCATCAACTTGAATTTTTCGGGCAAAAGCGGCAAGTTCGAAAGTCGCCAACCGCCCTCGAAACCAGGGTAGGCGTCCAGTGGCGCAAGGGTAATCAAGTGACCCACGCACCATGTAATGCAATGGTTCTTGCCGATTAGGCACCCGTCGCCTTGTGTAAACTTTTCACCTTCAATGCGTTCCAGCATAGGTTTGTAATGCTGATTGGCAACGGAAGGTTTTTCGGCGACGAGTAAAATCATAATTGCCGAAAAGATAAAAAATTTTTCGAAACAATAAATAAAAACTGGATGTGTGAGAAAACATGCAGTTCTAAGGAATCATACCCCCAAAAAGCCCATATGCAGAATTTTTGGGGATTTTGCTCTGTTGGAGACTGACTTTATGAATGGCTAATTAACTCTTCTCATCACACCGATGACGCGGCCTGCAATCGAAAAATCTTTTTTGTCATTCACGATAATCGGCTTGTACTTTGGGTTTGCCGGACGAAGTTCAACATGGTCGGACGTTGGATGATAGTACTTGACGGTTGCTTCGTTATCGATTTGTGCAACGACGATTTCTCCACGGTCGGCAGTTTTTTGCTGACGTGCAAAAATCAAGTCTCCGTCAAAAATGCCGGCATTGATCATGGAATCTCCCTTGACGCGCAGTGCAAAGACGTCGCTACGGCAGGCGAGGAAGTCTCTGTCGATGGTGACTGTACCTTCGAGGTTCTGGACGGCGAGAATCGGCGTACCGGCGGCAACGCGACCGACGATAGGAATCTCGATGGTGTTGCTTGGTGTATCTTTGCTAGAATTTTTGGAATGGTCAACGATTTCGATACCACGGCTGAGTCGAGGAGAGCGATTGATATAGCCTTTTTTGATAAGAGCGGCGAGAATGGAACGGACTCCGTTTGTTGAAGATATTTCGAAGTGGTTGCCGATTTCGCGGACTGTTGGTGGCATATGGTTTTCTTTGGAATACTTCTTGATGTATTCGTAAATTTCTTCTTGTCTGGCCGTCATGTCTTTGCGGGTTTCATTGAATTTTTCCATTTTGAGCCTCTCGTCATAAAGGATTCCGGAATTATGCTGTATAAAATATAATGCACAATTGGGCAAATGTCAATATTTTCACTGCACAAAAGTGAGTTTTTTTTGAAAAATTTATTTAAGGTAGTGAATTTTTTTATTCAAAAGCTCAATTTTTGGATAATCTTTGCTATATTTGCATGCACTTCGGGGTGTAGCTCAGCCTGGTAGAGCGTCTGCTTTGGGAGCAGAATGTCGTCAGTTCGAATCTGGCTACCCCGATACACAAAGAGCCGCCCCGTAGGGGAGGCTCTTTGTGTATATGTATGTAGCCAAGTGAGAACTGACGAAGTCAGTTCGATTAAAACCGGCGAGAGCGAAGCGAACAAGCCGGTTTTAAGCCTTGACTTGAGCGAAGCTCAAGCAAGCCCGAAGGGCAAAACACGAAATGAAATGAGTGTTTTGGCAATCTGGCTACCCCGATATTCAACCGAAGCCAGCGCAGGGCTCAAAAATTCACCAATGTTTGAACGGAGAGAAAATGAATGGTGGATTTTGAGCTGCACGCTTGCGTGCTGCCCGAAGGGCAAGCCGGGAAGTGAGCGAAGCGAAACCGAAGCCGGCGCAGCCAATCTGGCTACCCCAAGCATTTCCAATGCATATAAAAAAATCTACGCAGCCAACAGCTACGTAGATTTTTGTTGTTTGGGGGATATGCTTCTAATATAGTTATTCATTATTTTTGAAAATGAACTTTTTCTTCACTAAATGATATAACTGTATTGATTGTATTTTCTTCTATTCCACAATAGTTTTCATAATTTGACGATTGTGTCTATAATTCCCCAAATTCCGATTGCGATTTCCGATATTACAACAACCCAAAATAATACGGGATGAGCCCTTTTGTGGGCGAAACTACCATATTGCAGCGTAACACGCTTATCCATTAAACTGGAGCCTGCATAACAGAAAAAAGCTAGACTCCAAAAAAGCATGGCGCACTGTAGTCCCTTTTCCGTTCTTGAAGCTAATAAAATAAATCCAAACAAGGCTAGGATTAATCCAATTGCAGCAAGGGCCGATGATTTTGGGTGTGGCTTCTTTTGAAATTCTTCTTCTAATTTATTGTTTAATTCTTCGGTTGGAATCAAGTCGAGTTCTCGAATTCTATTTTCAACAATTTTCACCCGTTCTGGCGAGTCGTCCGCTTTGAATGGATCATCTCGGATGAGGCTAAGAATATCGTACAATTCCTCCAATGGGAGTTTACGAATCTTTTCTTCGTAATCTTTGAGATATTCTTGAGTGAACGGCATGCAGACAATATAACAAATAACGCAAAGTTGAAAGCCTACGTTACTAGTGTTGCCAAAAAAAGTCCGCTCGGAGGCGGACAAAAAATATTGTGGATAAACTTAAAGTGATTTTATATTGGAATCGCTTTACTTGAATACGGCTGTAAATTTGTTCTCCGATTCAGATGCTAGATCCACTATTCGTGGATTTTCTGTGTTGCCATCGGACCAGCCCGTAAAGACGGCACCGCTTTCAGTAATTGCAGTCAAGAGTATTTTGTTATTGCTGAAGAACTTGCTTTGATAATTCTTGCTCGGAAGCTTCATTCCGTCAACTTGTACTGAACCGCTCCCGCTTGCCGCGATGGTCACGGAGACTTCATCTTCGAGATCGAAATAGTCCGCCATTTCTTTCTTGATGGTTTCGCTGCGGTCCTTAGCATAGGCGATTAAGTCGTTTCCGCTCGGATTCCACTTGAAGTTTGCCTGCGTTCTCGGCCATCTCTGCTCGTCGCGTGATTGTTCCGAAGAGGGGATGGTCGCCATCATGGATTGCACCGTCTTTTGCACCTTTTCGTAAGTCAAGTAGCTGTTGAGCAAAATGCATGCGTTGTTGATGAACATCCGTTTGAAATCAGGATTGTCGAGGAGTTTTTTGAGCATTGTGCCAGGACCTGCCGTTGCTCCGCCGCCCATGCCGCCCCACATGCCGCCAGAGCCGCTGCTTCCGAGCACCCAAGTGAACATGTTTTGATTATCGACGTCAAAGCCGCTAATGCCCGGCGAGAAACCGAAACCGTGGTCCGTATCGAATGCAACGAACTTGAACGGGTATCCACCGCCGCCCCAGGCGCGTACGTTGTTTGTAGGCCAGTCGCCGTTGTGGAAATACATTTCAGCGAACATGTACTGGGCGAAGCTGTTGACATTGAGTTTTGATTTTAACTTTTCGTAGTTTTCGTTGTTCTCGCCTGCGTATTTTGTGCTGGTGATTTCGCTGTAAAGCTGCTGGTATTCTGTGACCGAGGAACCATTCGTGCCGCTGGCTTCGAGTTCCGTGCCCTTGATGTTGATCATGTTGATGGACTTGGCGTCTATGCCGTAATTCGTTTCGACAAAGTGCCTGTTCAAGCGTTCGCGCATGTCGTGAATGCCGAAGTATTCGCCGTTGTAGAACACCACCACTTGGCGGCTGCGCTGGTAATCCACGTCTGTGCCTTCCAAAAGGGATGTCATCATGGCGTCGCCGATGTAGTCCGTCCAAAAGCGGTTTCCGTTGTTGCGCAAGTTGAATGCCTTGATTTTCTTCGCTTCGGGACGCGTTTTGAACAAAGAATATTTCAGAATCTTGTCGCCGTAGAGGTCATTGTCCATCTTGATGGCGACGCTCTTTTTGGGCTTGTAGCGGCTCCAGTTTCCGATGATGGAAATGCCCGCATCGATTTCCCAGTTCTTGGTCTTGGACGAGCTGCCGTTTTCGAAAAATTCAACGTGGGCCGGGAGTTCCTTGTCGCTCCAGAAGTTCGCCTCTTTGCAGGGTTCGGTGCATTTGGGGTTGTTGTCGTCGGACACGTTATTGCCTCCACCCATGCCGCCCCACATGCCGCCTCCAAATCCGCCTCCGAATCCGCCGCCTGCTTTGCTGATGTTTCCTGTGGCGTAAAGTCCGTCAGTGGAATCGAACATGTCGTGGTGATTTACCGTAATGGCGACGACCGGCATCGAAACGCTTTCGTTGATGAAGTACGTCTGCGTCGTGGTATCCATCGCCTCTCCGTTCACGAATTCCGAACAGCGTACAACCGTGTTTTCGGTAATGTGCAAATCCTCTGCAATTTGTTCTGATTTGACAGTGGGGAAGGAACCGTCGAAGGTGCAGCGGATTTCGCCGCCTTTTTGCGGGGCTAGTGGTTCAATGGTGAGGCTAGAATAGAACCCTGCGGCAGGGAGTGCACTTGCCTTGGGCTTGTGGTTGTCGTTGTATTCCTTGAGGCCGCTCGATGAAGATTCTTGCAAAGAGGAGCTTGAAGGAACGGACGCGTTGGATGAAGGGAGAACTGTTGCGCTGCTAACAGGTGCTGCTGCACTGCTAGCCGGTGTTGCCGCACTAGAATTGACCTTCGCGGAACTCGAAAGTACCGTGGCGGAACTCGAAGGGGCTGCGACAGAACTTGAAGGGGCTTTGGCGGAACTGCTGGCCGGAATTGTAGAGCTAGAGAGGGGAAGGGCCGCGGATGAACCTGCTACTGCACCTGAACTTGCGGTGCTAATGGCGCTGGAACAGCTTGCACTGACTGTCGAATCGCTTGGAACCGTTGCACTTGAACTGTTTGCTTCGACATCCGTCGAATCTTTTGGCGCGACTTTGCTTGAACTGCTCAATACCTTTTCGCTTGTCGTGTCGGCTGAGCTTGAAACGCTCGACGAACTGGATTTTTTGCGGGATGTAGAAGATTTTGAATTAGAAGATTGTGTGCCGAGTTGGGACGGACTATTAGTATCTCCGGAACTGTCGGAATCAGGAGTTATAGCGCTGTCGCTGGATATTTCTTCGTTTTCTGCAAAAAAATCAATATCGGTCCCGTTGTCATCGGTGCAACCGTAAAAAATCATTCCAAATAATGCCAAAGCTAAATGTAGAGTTTTTCTCTGCATAAAACTCCCTTATATTTAAGGTACATCCTCACACCATTCATAATATATGCTGGTTTTTCGAATATAAGAGATTATTTTTTGATTTTTTTACAGTTTTTTGTTGTGAAAAATGAGAATATTATTGAGAACGTTGTAACTTTTTACCCCAAAATACGAAAAAAAGACCAATTCTTTTAGCAGAAGAAAAATGGCGGGCCGAAACCCGCCATTGTTATTTGAGTGTAATGGAAATTTTTAGCAGAAGAAATCTTTCCAGATCTGGTTGCCGAGTTCGCTTAGGCGGAGCTGGACTTTTTCAATTTGCTCGTGAAGCCCCTGGTCGATGATTTCTTCGATGGTGGTAAACGCAATGTCAGAACGCAACTTTCCCAAGAGGCGGATGGATTCTGCCTTGCTTTTTATGGGGTAGGCAATGTTTTTTAGGCATTGTTCCGCTTTTTCGAGGCAATAGCGCAAGGAACGCGGAAAATCTTCGGAGAGCAGAAGAAATTCCGCGACGTTATGCGGTGTCACATTCGAATTGCGACGGTGGAACATTTCGTATGCACCGACGCTCTTGAGAACGGCGTTCCACTGCACGGTATCGAGCGCCATGCCCACCATGCTCACATCCGGAAGCAAGATGTAGTACTTGACATCCAGAATACGCGAAGTCTGGTCGGCGCGTTCGAGCAATGTGCCGAGATGCGTGAAGTTCCAGGCGACATCGTGGTTCATCGTGCCCTGGATGATGCCTGCGGTGAGCTGGCTGAATTCCTTGACGCTATTGTAAAAAGCGTGTGGACCAGCCAATGCTTCTTTAGGCATTTCAGGATCGTTTAGTTTCAAGTAAAACTGGTTGATGGCAATCCACAGTTCCGAAGAAATTCTTTCGCGGACGCAGCGGGCGTTTTCACGGGCGGCCCCGACGCACGAAATGATGCTGTTCGGATTATCTTTATCGAATGTCAAGAACATGAGCGCGTTTTCGATGGAAACGTGCGCATATTTTTTGAAGAAGTCATCGGCGTTGCCTGCAATCTGAATTACCGGTTCCCAAGGGCGTTCTTCGCCGGGCAAATCCAGTTGCAGCTGAAGGTTCACATCGATGCTTCGCGCAACGTTTTCGGCGCGTTCAATATAGCGGGCGAGCCAATAAATGGAATTTGCGACTCTACTTAACATAATCTACTTCCTACTTTTAAATTCCTATTGTTGTTGCTGTTGTTGTTCCATCCAGAGTTTGGCTTGTCCGAGTTCCGGAGCCTTTTCGTTTTCGGCGATGACCCAAGTGTCCTTGCATCCGCCGCCCTGCGAACTGTTCACCACGATAGAACCCTTGCGGAGCGCTACGCGGGTAAGACCGCCGGGGAGAATGTAGGTCTCTCGCCCTTGCACGATGTAGGGGCGCAAGTCCACATGGCGACCTTCAAAACCGCCATCGACAATGCAAGGCACGCGGCTGAGCGAAATCATGGGCTGCGCAATGTAGTTACGTGGGTTCGCGATAATCTTGCTCTTGAATGCTTCGCATTCCTCCTTTGTCGATTTTGGACCGACGAGCATGCCGTAGCCACCGGATTCGCTGGCGGCTTTAACGACCATATTTTCAATGTGGTCCAAAACATGCTGCATGTGCTTTGGGTTCTCGCAAACGAATGTCGGCACATTCGGGATGATTGCCTCTTCGCCGAGATAGTACTTGATAATCTGCGGCACATAGGTGTAAATTGCCTTGTCGTCAGCGACGCCGCAACCGGGCGCTTTCGCAAGCGCTACGTTCCCCGCCTTGTAGGCTTCAATCAGTCCAGGCACGCCGAGGCAAGAATCCGGGCGGAAAACCTTCGGATCCAGGAATTCGTCATCGACACGACGGTAAATCACGTGAACCTGCTTGAGGCCGCGCGTCGTGCGGGCATAGACCTTCTTGTCTTGCACGACGAGGTCGTCGCCGGTCACGAGGTCCACGCCCATCTGCTGTGCCAAATAGGAATGTTCGTAGTACGCCGAATTGTAGATGCCGGGAGTCAACACCACGACCTTAGGCGATGCTGTTGAATCAGCCAAGTATTCCAATGCGTGGCGTAAGCGTGTGCAGTATTCGTCAACAGGGCGAATGGAGCAGTTGGAGAAAACCTGCGGGAATGTCCTCTTGAGAATCTGGCGGTTCTGCAACACGTACGAGACTCCACTCGGGCAACGCATGTTGTCTTCAAGCACATAGAATGTGCCATCGGTATCGCGCACAAGGTCAGTGCCGGTGATGTGCGCCCAGATTCCCTTGGGTGGCACAAAGCCTTCCATCTGCGCTCGGTAAGCGGTGCAGGTGTTGATGAGGCTTTCGGGAACGACCTTGTCACGCAAAATCTTGCGATCGTTGTAGATGTCAGTCAAAAAGCAGTTCAGCGCTTCTGTACGCTGTTTGAGGCCTGCTTCGAGGTGCTTCCAGTCGGCGGCGCTTACAATGCGAGGAATTACATCAAAGGGGATTATTTTGTCCTTGCCGTCCTTGTTGCCATAGACCGCAAATGTGATGCCGTTATCGTAAAATGCGGTTTCGGCAATTTTCTGGCGGCGTTGCAGTTCTCCTTCGGGGAGTTCGTTGATTTTTGTAAACAACGGCTCTGCAGCCGGGCGGGGAGTCCCATCCGGTAAGCAAAGCTCATCGTAAAAGCCTTCGGTATCGTAGTTTCCAAATTTCATGTTATGTTTCCTTATGCTTTTAAGTTAAACGTTCTCTTACTGTCATCCCGGCCGGAGCCTGTGCTGAGCGCAGTCGAAGTATGCCGGGATCGCCTTTCCCTGCTGGGGTCGCCTATTCCTTCACATCCACGTTTACGAACACTTTCAAGGTATGTTCGCCACCTCCGGTGATGACACCCTTTAACGGACTTACATCTCCAAAATCTCGACCCCACGCAAGTATGATATGCTCGCCCCCTCCTAGTACGTTGTTCGTAGGGTCTAGTTCCACCCAGCCATGGCCGGGCACGTAGGTGCTGACCCAAGCGTGTGTCGCGTCGGCTCCAACGAGTTTCGGTTGACCTTCAGGTGGGTGCGTTCGCAGATATCCGCTCACGTAACGGCAGGGGAGGTGCAGCGATCGCAAACAACCAATCATCAAGTGTGCAAAATCCTGACAAACTCCTTTTCGGCCTCGCAAAATTTCTTGCGGCTGAGCTCCGATTCTCGTTGCTCCCGGCGTGTATTTGCAGTCCGTATAAATTCTCGTCATTAGTTCGTATGCGGCGTCGAAAATCGGGCGGTTCGGCTCGAAACTTTCCAGTGCGTAGTTGCGGATGGATTCTTCGAACTTTGCGAAAGGAGAGGCGTAGGCGTACATTGCTGCATCTAGCGTTTCGTCGCTTGTTGGGCGTTTCAAAAGCTCTGCTACTTGTTCCCAAGGCATGGTATCGCTGGGGTTGGGCGGTTCTTCGGCCTGTACTTCTACAATCCCTGTCGTTTTGAATCTAAAGTGAGAGTGCTCCTGCTCAATGCTGAACGCCAAAACTTTGTTTCCGTAAATGTCGAGCCGTTCTTGCTGTATCGTCGGATTCGGTTCCACTTCGATGTTGTGGCTAATCCAATTCTGTCGGCAGACCGTTCGCGGAAGCATGTGGGCGAGGTGGTGGCTGTAAAGAACGGGTTGGCGGTAATCATAGGTGGTCTCGTGATTAATTTGGTAAATAGGCATTTTAAACCTCCGACACATCTGTAGTAGTGGCGTGAAAAACGCCTGCACGTGGAGCGTGGCTTAAGTAGAGTCTGCTTATGATCTCGGAAATCCGTTCAATAGAATTTATCTGTGTTTCTAGCAGTTTAATGAGGTTCTCCCTTTTGTTGTTCGTAGTTTCTGCAAGTTGTTCAATATTTGCAAGGCGAAGCTCGGCGAGGGTTCGCATCAGTTCGCGGTCCAATGGCGAAAACGTGGCTTCGCTCAAGTCGTTTCCGGGCAAGTGCTTTGTCGCTTTCCGTAGTTTTGCCACTTGGTAGGCGACGCTGCGCGGGTTGGATTCATCCGACAAAAGCAAGTCGATAATCGGCACGATTTGCAGACGGCCTCCGTAGCGGCGGTGGTACGTCATGAGTCCGTCGCCGATTTCAAGCACTGCTTGCAGCAAACGCAAATGAGTCATTTCGTCTTCGGGTGCAATCGAGAGCAAATCCTTGATCAGCTGCAAAGTGCGAATCGCACACTCGATTTCGCGACCGAGTTCCAAAAAACGCCATTCGTGGCCTCGCGTCATGGAGTCTGCCGCAAGCCCGGCCACTGCTGCGTTATCCGAAAGCACCTCCTTTAAGTAAGGCAATAGCGCTGCAGCTCCAGTACCTGCCGGTATTTCTGCAATTCCAAAGCCGTTCAGGTAAAGCCATAAATCCTCCGAAATTCGGTCCCGCAACTGCATGCCAAGTTCACGAATCTCTGTCAGCACACATTGCATGCCGTTCTTGTTGTCTTTGCGCAAGATAAAGTAACGGAGTGCGTTTTCGGGGTCTTGCATAAGTCTTGGCTGCGATTCGTCTGTAAGTCCTGCTTTCAGTATCCACGGCAGTTCCGGCATGTCCATCCAAGACTCGTCCGAAAGCCTTACTGCAATGCCTCTTGCAATACGTGCCATCATGTTCGACGCGGACAAGTCTCGCCCCAGACGGAACAGATTCTCAGCCGCACGGCTCGGCAAGTCGCCCCCAGCTCTCGACGGCGTGATAGACTGCCCCGCTGGTGCGAGAAGCGAAAAGTTTGCTACAGTTTTTTCAGAAAGTACCCAAATATCTTTTTCTCCAAGTCCATTGTCCAAAATTCCAAGTCCGCCCGGCATCACCGATGTTTCCTTTGCTGTGTTGACCGCAAAGAACCGCATCAGCGCAATCGCTGGAGTGAATTCCCCGCGGTAGGCATAAACCGTGGCGAGATTCATTGCTTTTTCGGCCACCCATTGTTCTGGCGATTCTTCTACAGCTTGCAACAGCGCGAGTTGTGCAGTCGTGGTCATGGACGCATAAGCTTTGGGTTCAGTTTCTTTAAAGCATTCTGCATCGCGAAATGCCTTTCTGAAAATCCATTTTTCAGGTTCGGCAAACACGCGCTCTGCATCGGTTGCATTCCCGAGCCAAAGCGTTTCCATATCACGCAACAGCAGCTCTTCGCCCAAAAGCTCACGGCAAATCTCCGGCAAGAACGGCTTGAACATCGGCGTTTCCAAAACTCCAGTCCCCAAGAAGTTTGCGATGGCGATGTTGCCTGCACGAACTGCACTGATCAAGCCCACGGCCCCTTCGCCGCTGTCGATACGCAATTCCAACGGATCGCACATGCCGTCTTCTACTCTGCGGAAAATGGTTCCGATTTTTTTGAGACCCATGAGCGCTTTCATATAAACTTGCATATTGCGGATTGCGAGGTCGTCGTTTTCGACAAGCGGTATTCCCAAGTAGCGCGCAATCACGGCATCTTCGGCACGTCGTGGGTTGTCTGGACTCGATGCCAAAAGTACCACTTTGCCAGTCTCGCCTTCACCTCCTATTTTTTTGTGCATTGCGTCAAGGCCGTCTCGCATTTTTTTGAAAAATCCAGCCAGCCGTTCCGTGCGCATGCTGCGGAAAAGTTCCGGGAACGCACGGCTTACGCCAATGCGGTTTTCGAGCGCACGGCCTAAACCTTCGGGAACTTGAAAGTGGTCTGCAATCGCCACGAACGATCCGTCTTCGAGCCTAGCCACGTCGGTTGAAGCCAAGTTTACGAAAATGCCGCCGACCGGTCGAGCCTTCCACACCACTTGCAAAAAATCTGGATTTGCAAACAAGAGTGCAGCGGGCAATTTGCCTTCTTTCCAAAGACGTTGTTCGCCATAAATATCGCTTGCCAACGCATTGAAAAGTTTAGCCCTTTGGGCAACCCCTGCTTCAATAATCTTCCAATCATCAGTCGAAATCACCAACGGGAGCGGGTCGGTTCCTTTGTGGCTAAAGCTCATGCTCGACGAAAGGTCATTCTCGTCGAGGACGTTGTGCAAACGCCTACAGCGGTGTTCAAATTCCACATTCGACATAGACGAAATGGACTTGATAAAAAAATCTTTTGTCTCTACATGTTCCATACATTTTTGAAAAAGCAATAAGTGTGCCAATAATGAGTGTTGGCGTTTATACGTGTTTTTAGAACACTTTTGTTACAATTTTTGTTCTTTTTACAAATTTTGATTGTAATAAGGAGCTGTTATTTATTGTTTTATATGGTTTTTCAGCCTTGCTATGCTGTAAAATGCATAAAAAAGAGTGGTTTTTCTTCGTTCAGATATTTTGGCACGATTTTTGCAAAAAACATCGCGGAGACTTTTAAAATTATGAATACTGCTGAAGTTTTAATCAAATCCCTCGAAAGTGAGGGGGTCAAGTACATTTTTGGAATCCCCGGTGAAGAAACCTTGGAACTGATGGAAGCGATTAAAAAGTCGTCCATCAAGTTCATTACTGTGCGTCACGAACAGGGGGCAGCTTTCATGGCCGATGTCTATGGACGTTTGACGGGGAAGGCGGGTGTGTGCCTTTCGACGCTTGGGCCTGGCGCTACAAATCTTGTCACGGGTGTTGCTGATGCAAACTCCGACGGCGCTCCGCTCATAGCCCTTACAGGACAGGTGGGCACAGAACGTATGCATTTGACGAGCCATCAATATTTGGACTTGGTGAACATGTTTACGCCGATTACCAAGCGCAGTAAGCAGGTTGTCCGTCCGGATACGGTGAACGAGATTGTGCGTATCGCGTTCAAGTATGCCGAAATGGAAAAGCCCGGTGCATGCCATATCGACTTGCCGTGCAACATTGCCGCCATGGAAGTGGTGGGCGAGGTGGCGCAGACTCCGCTAAAGCACCATCGTGAAAACACTGTGTATGCAAGTACAGATGCGATTCTTGCGGCGGGTAGTGTCTTTGCGAAGGCCAAGCGTCCTGTCGTTCTCGTGGGGCATTCTGCCGTGCGAAATCATGCGTCCGAGGCGTTGAGGTTGTTCGTATCTTCGTCTAAAATACCCGTGGTCTGCACCATGATGGCGAAAGGCGTGATTCCTTCTTGTGAAAAATATTTCATGGGGTGTATCGGCATGCCGCAAAGGGATTATCCGAACATCGTCATGGAGCAGGCGGATCTTGTAATTGCTGTGGGCTATGACGTCGTGGAATATGCGCCTGCCAAGTGGAACCCGAATGGCGATAAGATGATTATCCACATCGACGAAACTCCGAACCATGTGAATAAATTTTACCAGCCCGAAGAAGAAATCATTGGCGATATTTCTGCGTCCCTGGATGCGTTGGGCAGCGTTTGTCCCAACACTTGGGAACCTGAATGGGCTTTGCAAATTCGTGAATTGATGGTTGCTGACCATTCTCGCTACGATCACGATACGACATTTCCGCCAACGCCGCAGAAAGTGCTGCACGACATCCGGCTTGTCTTGGATGACGATGACATCTTGATATCGGACGTGGGCGCTCACAAAATGTGGATTGCGCGGCAATACAATTGCGACCATCCGAACACTTGCATTATTTCTAACGGCTTTGCGACCATGGGAATTGCTGTGCCCGGCGCGATTGCTGCAAAGCTTTTGAACCCCAAGAAAAAAGTCTTGGCGGTCACAGGCGACGGTGGCTTTATGATGAATAGTCAGGAACTCGAAACGGCTTACCGCGAAGGAATCCCGTTTGTGACGTTGATTTTTACTGATGGCTGCTACGGCCTCATCAAGTGGAAACAGGAAGAACGCTACGGTGATGATTTCGCAGTCCGGTTCACCAATCCGGATTTCGTGAAGTATGCAGAGTCCATGCACTTGAAAGGCTACCGCATTGAACGCACCGAAGATTTGCCGAGCACATTGAGGGAGGCGTTCCGTCAGAAAGTTCCAAGCATTATCGAATGCCCGGTGGATTATTCCGCGAACATGGAAATCACGAATTACTTGAAAAACCTCAATATATAGGAGAGAAATATGGGATACATCAACACCCTTTTTACGGGACAGTCAGAGGCTTCTGGCGATGCCGTATCTGAATCCTCCCGATTCCTTTCCATCGACAGCATTTCAGGCCATCCTGCGGTTTACCGCTACTTGAAAACCTATGGAAAGGTCGAGAACGAAAAACTACAGAAACAAAACTATTGACCACTCCACTCCATAACCAAAGAACCGCCGGTAGCAATACCGACGGTTTCTTTTTGAATCACTCATGCTGTCACCCCGGCCTTTGTGCCGGGGCCTGCATTTATCTTCCAGTGCCTTGCTCCTCGCATCGATAAAAGAAACCCCGCTGTTTTCCGCGGGGCATTTCTTCTTTTTGATTCTATCGCCTCTTCAAGTCTCCAGATGACATGTCACCCTGGAGGCCGTAGGCCGATAGGGTCCATTATTTCTCGCACTTGCGTTTGTTCCGAGGCCGACATTCGCATT
>NZ_JAFWOM010000117.1 GCF_017545445.1 Fibrobacter sp. | reverse complement strand
GTACCTCTTGGTGCCCCATTCTTTCGTCGCAACGTATCTCAGCCTGGCACAAACAAGCATCAGTGCCGACTCTCCATCCGGAAAACAGCCCACAACCCGTGTTCTTCTGCGTATTTCCCGGTTCAGGCGTTCAAGGATGTTGTTCGTCCTTATGCTGCGCCAGTGCTCGTGAGGGAAGTCGAGATAGGTCAGCGTCTCGGCTACGCCCTTGTGGTAAAGGTCGGCGGCAGACTTCAGGCCCATATCACGCAGTTTCTGCTCCACATCGGAGGCTTTTTTCAGCGTTGCTTCCTTGTCTTCCTGGGCGTATGTAGCCTTCAGCAGGGGCATGGCCGAAGCAAGCTTGTTGCGTGGGATCTTTGTCATCAGGTTCCTGAAAAAATGCACCGTGCAGCGTTGCCATTTCGCATCCGGGAACACTTCCGAGGCCGATTCAAGGAAGCCCAGGTGCTTGTCCGAAGTGAACAGACGAACTCCCTTCATGCCACGTTCCCTGAGGTTCACGAGGAAGCTCCGCCAGCACTCCTTGCTTTCGCTTGCGCCCTCGCATGCGCCGAGTATTTCCCGGTAGCCGTCTTCGGATACCCCGATCGCGACAAGTACCGAGACGCTGGTCATTTCGCCGCCCCAGCTGCGCTTCAGGTATATGCCGTCAACGAAGACATAGGGATATTCGCCGCCTATGGGCCTGTTTCTCCAGTCCTCGATTTTCCCGTAGACCTTCTGATTCAGGCTGCTGACGGTCGATGCGCTTACCCGCGATCCCCACAGGAGTTCCGTGACGTCTTCCACGCGGCGGACAGATACTCCTGCCAGATACATTTCAATAAGCGATTCCTCCACCGACGACTCCCTGCGTCTGTAACGTTCGATGATGGCGGTCTCGAATGGAGCCAGACGCAGCTTGGGCACGGACAGGTCGACCTCCCCGGCGGATGTCAGCAGCTTGCGGTGGTAATGGCCGCTGCGGTAGTTCCTGCGTTCGTCGGTCCGTTCATGCCTTTCCGCGTTGCACAGCTCAGCGGCTTCTTCGTCCAGCATCGTGTTGAGGGTTTCCTCGATGGTCTTTCTAATGACTCCTTTCAGGTCGTTCTTGAGATTTTCCTCGTCAATTTTGATTATATTGTTATCCATAGGATGCTCTTTTTTAGGTTGATTTGTGGTTATTTCAAATCTAAAAATTGGAACATCCTATTTTTTTATTCCCTTAAAGGAATTTGCGAAAGAAAATATACGTTACCCAGTGGCATACGCATATCAGCTTGGCGAATTGCAAAAATTTGATACGCCCAAGACGCTTGCAGAATATGGCATAACAGCCGCTCCGCAGTCATTCGTGTATATTGAAGGGTAAACGTTTTTTCTTTTCAAATCCAAAATGTCAAATTTTATCGCCGACGAAAATTAGAAATCGGTGATAAATCGGTGATAAATATGAAAAACGGCGATAAAAGTGGCGATAATTGCTTAAATCGGCGATAAAATGGCGACAAAATACCAAAAGTGGCGACAAAAAACGGCGATAAATTTGAAAAATGGCGATAAAAAGACAGCTAAATAAGTTGAAAAAAATCCACGGATTTGACTCTGTGGATTTTTAAATGGAATTCTTAACGTTGTGCTCTACGTTTTTGGATTTCGTTTAGCGGAACGCCAGAAATGCTAGAGATGTCTTCATCCGTAAATTTGGGATTGGCAAACATAGCCTCAATCCAATCGCGATCACGTTGAGCAATCTTTTCCGCGAGTTCTTCTTCTTCGATTTCGGCGATGGACTTATAACCGTAAACTTCGCTGCATTTCTTGAAATCCATTTTTAACTGCTCCTTCAGTCACCGATTTCTTGGTAAGATTTCCCTTTTTGGAACCTTAAAAAATTCAGCAGCTTTCTCTGGGGTCAATATTCCGGCATCAACCATTAGTTGAGCATCTTCTTTATGGGCATCGTCTTTTCCCTGAGCATAAGCCCCTTGTCTCTCGTAAAGCAAGTCTGTCATACCGTCAACCTCATTCAAAAGAATTTCATCGGTGTACCCTGTTAAAGATACATCTTTGATGAAATCCTTGTCAAGTAGGCTCTTTAACGCTTGTCATAAAGGTAATGCCGATTGCGTACGGGTTTTGAGTGATGACGATTCGTTGCGATTCATAATTATCCCCTTCTACAACCAACCGCTTGCAAAATCGTTCATTTTGTCAACTATAGATGGAGTGCTGTTTTAAACCTGTGATTTTACACAGAGCATTTGTTATAATATTTCTGCCAAAAATTTTGATTTTTAGGAAAAAATATTAATTATAAAGTGGTCAAATTTGACAACTTTAGAGACTGATATTGTTTTATAATAGTCAATTTAACTATTTGTCAAAAATAGTGCATTTTAACCGATTTTTCGTAAATTTAGCGAGCTTTGTTTGCTTTTGTCTAATTTCTTGATTTTTTGACAAAAATGGTTTGAGTTTGGCGGAATGGAACAGGCTAAAAAAGTTGAAAAAATCCACGGCTCTAACACCGTGGACTATTCAAATAGATTGTTTAGTGTTGTGCTCTACGTTTTTGGATTTCGTCTAACGAGAAGCCTGAAATAATGGCGATTTCTTCGTCTGTCAATTTATTGTTGGCGAGCATGGCATCGACCATTTCGAGCTTGGTATCTTTAATCTTGGCTTCAAGTTCTTCTTCTTCGACTTCGGCGATAGACTTATAGCCATAAACTTCGCTGCACTTCTTGTAATCCATTTTGAACTGCTCCCTGGCTTCGCAAAAAATGGTAATCAGTCAACGTTTCCAGGAATGAGCGACTTCTTCAGGAATATTGAAATAAGAAATAGCATCATCTTGGGTGATTTTCCCGGCTTTAAACATTGTCTTTGCAATGCTTTCATCGTGATGAGCTATCTTTTCCGCGAGTTCTTCTTCTTCAACTTCGGCGATGGACTTGTATCCATAAACTTCGCTGCATTTCTTGAAATCCATTTTGAACTGCTCCTTGGCTTCGCCTTTAAACCATTTACGCAAAAGCGTGCAAGGCGAGCGTTGCAAAAATATGCTTGCATATTTTTCCTCATAGAGGATAACTCAACTAGAGAACTGAAGTTCTAAGTTTCGTATATATTACCGAGCCGCCGCCGCGGACGCCATCGGCGTCAAATATATAAAAGTTTGAGTAAGAAAGTCTTCCGCTTCTTCGCGGGGGAGCGATGTGAGTCCCGCCATAGCCGGTTTCAGATATTTCTTTAGTTTTTCTCCGTTAAAAACATACTTTAATGCGACCAGTGCGAGTGCGATTTTGGGTGAAATTTGGGGAATTTCTTCATCCTCGAAAATGTCACTTACATCAACGATTTCCAATAGGAACGGTAGCCCGATCTTGTGATAATATTCGGGATAATTCGGGTACATCACTTCTTTTTCGATGCGATAAGGATCTTTTCCGTTGTACAAAACGATAGCTACTGTCGGGATGTTCTTCTGGTTGCGAAACATAATCTGGAACCAGTACTTGACAAGCTGCGGAATGATACCCGCTTCTGGATAGCTTTTGTGTTCTTCGATGATGCCGACAAGAAGTTCGGCTTGCTTGGGTTCGTCGCTTGCTATTTTTACGGTAAAAGCCAAGTCTCCAGCGCCGTGTGTTGCCGTATCGCTGAATGCTTCGGAAATCTCTTGCAATGTGTCGAGATTCACCGTCGCAAGGAATTGTGCGAGATTGCTGTTTTTCCGAGACGCAAGGCGAAGGAGTTCCGCTGTACGAACGGGATCCTTCAGCACTGAGCGAACGTAAGAGTCGTGCGAAAATTTTTGAGTCATAATTGCCCCTCCATTAAGCTTAGAGGTTCAAATCTATAATGGCGAATTTCAAAAAAGCAAAACTTTGCAAATTTTGCAACCAACTGCTTGCAAAATCGTTCATTTTGCCAACTATAGATGTAGCGTTGTTAAAAAACTGTGATTCACGCTACTATCATTTCTAATGAAATTTGGTATTTTAAAAAGACTTCACAGTCCTAAAAGATTAAGGAGTTTGACTATGCTTCAGAAATTGTGGAATACATGTAAAAAATGCGGATGCAATAAAACCGTAAACTCTGAAAAACTTTGCGATTCTTGCAAAGAAAAACGTCGCGAATTTTGGAGCGATATCAAGAAGATTGTGGGCGTTGGCGGTGCCGCTTTTTTAGTGCTCATCGCTGGTGGAAAATTAACGAAAAAATCCTAATCCCTATCCTTCGTCAGCGCGTATCCGCGGATAGTTTTTACTCTTGCGCCGTTTAGCTTGTAATAGCGCATTTCTTTATGGTGTAATTTTCCATTTTTTGGCGACTTGCTTGAACTGCGGTGATTTCTAATAGACGTTGTTTGCGAAGTGTCTCGCGGAAACCATTTCTCAAGCGAATCTAGCCCTGCATTTCCGAGAACGGCTAAGTCGTAAGCAATAACCTTTGACGCCCCTGCCGCTCGTGCCGTATCCAATTGCGATGAAAGCCTTGCGCTATCGGCAAGTGCGTGCGAATCGTCGGTGCGGAACAGTTCCATATCCACCCAAAATTCAATCCCGTATTGCGTACAAGTTTTCGCAATCACCCGCTCGTAATTCCCAGCGGTTGCTGTGCTGGCATGCGGCTTGCCTGCGTCGCTTGCACCGACTCCATCTTGCACTGCGATGACATCCGGCTTGAATCTCGCTGCGAAAAGTTGTTTGAAAAAGGTTTGCAGCTTTTCGGGCGTTTCCAAGTTCTGGTTGTAAAAAGGTGCTGCCATGACCTTCCAGCCTTTAGCTTGCGCTGCCTGCGTGACTGGATTCAAAAAGTGAGTTGCAAGTGCAGCCGCTGTTGCGTCTTCTCTAAGTCCGTCCCAGTAATAACGTGCAATCTCTTGCGGAATGTAAACCCCTTCAATTACGGTTTCTTTCCCGTAAAGAGCGTAAAGTTCGTCGAGTACTTTCAAATTTCGCGATGCTAAGGTGTCTAATTGCGAAACGGTCGGCGGAGTGTACCAATTTTCGCCGTCGTAATAAAGTCCGATCCATAGCTTGTTCCCGGCAGCCTTTGCTGCATCGATGCTTTTGGGGAAAAGCTGGTTATTCTTGTATTGCGTGTTCTGCAAAAAGTTCAGCTGCGAGGGGTAATACAAATGCGTCTTTTCAACAGCTGCATATTGCAATACGACCTGTTCCATGCCGAGTGCGTGCAATCGCTCGTGCATGTGGTTGATGGAATCTGCGGATTGGTAAGCTGTAGTCCAGCCTGCGTCGAAAACCCCGTCAAAATTCGCCGCCTCCGCATGCATTGAAAACCCGCTCAACAGGAGCGCAAACGAAAAACAGCAGGGGAGGAATCGTGTGACGTGCATAATAGAAATATAAACTGTTTTTTGGGGAAATGGCGAAACTCCCTACATCCAACTTTTTAGATCTCTACGATTCCTTCAAGTACGGGGAAGGTTTTGCGTAAATCTTTTTCAGCTTGCAAATCAAGTATTGCTGTGAGAATTTCTTCTTTGTTTAAGGAGCCTTCGGCAAGGACGTCGCCGTTCGGCGAGATGATGAGGGATGTGCCTGCGAGCGGCACTTTGCAAACTTGGGGGTCATGGTTTTCGCTTACGGCGTTGACGGCTGCTATATAGACTTGGTTTTCGATGGCTCGCGCCTTGAGGAGCGTTTCCCAGTGGGCACGCCGCTTGGCGGGCCAAGCCGCTTGGACGGTAATGAGATTCGCTCCTTGCTTGGTTGCTTCGCGGAACAGTTCTGGGAAACGCAAATCGTAGCAGATAAACGATGCGATTCGCCAGTTTACTGTCGTATTGTCATCCCCGACTAAGGTTGGTGAGCTTGTCGAACCATCGGGGATCTCCTTAATATTAAATAAATTAATTTTTCTGCCTGCTTTGAAGCATTCTTTTTCAGGGAAGAACAAATTCATCTTGTCGTAGCATGCGGCTTCTTGCGTATTTCCTGGCTCATAGACGCTTACGTGATTGAAAAACTTGTTTTCTCCGGTTGAATCGGCTTTTGTGATGCCTGCTCCCATGATGGTGCAGCCTGTTGCTGTCGCCACTTCGGATAGCATACGCGCGGTCTCGCCGGCAATGCTTGAATGGAAATCTCCGGCGGCTGCGTCTAAATCGGCTGGCACGTAGCCTGTCGCAAACATTTCGGGCAGCAGGATAAGGCTCCCTGCGTCGGGGCGTGCATCGAGAATCATCTTCTTTGCTCTTGCAATATTCTCGGACTTGCTTCCCTTGGCACTATCCATTTGGATTAAATAAACTTTAAGCATGCGTATAATATAAGATGTTGAAAAGCTTCTGAAATTTTCCTTGCATAAATTATCTATTTTGTGGCTATGAATTTTCGCTTATTTTTCAGTTTTGTCTTGTTTCTTGTGGTCGGGGTTCTCGCCGCTTCGCCAACTATGGTTATTGGTGTCGTTCTTGAAGCACAGTCGGATTTGCCCGTCAAGGATGTTGTCGTCTCTTATAAGTCCGGCAAAAAGATTGGAGAGACGGATTCACGCGGTCGCTTTGAACTTTCGGTCGAGTCGAATAGTGCTTCGCTTGTTTTCAAGAAAGAGGGGTTCGATAGCGTCTTTGTGGATTTGCAGGATTATCCCGACTTGATGGACATGGTGATCACGCTCAGCACAAATGTTACGGATTTGGGTGCGAGCACGATTATCGGCGATGGCGAACCTGTGAAGTGGGTTGTCGATCGTGCGGTCCAGCTCGACAAACTTGAAGATGCGGCTGGCATGCGTTTCGATTTGACGGAGCACTTGAGCCAGATGCCGGGCATCTCGGGCCAGAAGGACTTTAGCAGCGCTTTGTACTACGATGGTTCGCGTGCTGGTGACGTGGCGTATCATTTGGGCCGTCTCCGCATTCCGAACATGCGTCATTTGGATGTCGGTTTCCCCGGAAACCTTTCTGTTGTGAACCCGCACACGTTGAGCGGAATCGAAGTTCACGACCATTACGGACAAGGGCCTCTGGGGCAGGGGCTTGCGACTTCTATCCAGTACATTCCCGAACAGACGAGCGGCGAATGGGGCTTGAAAGGTTCTGCAGGGCTTACGCTTCAAGAAGTGGTGCTTGACGCTCCGTTCTTTATCTGGGACAGTTTCCGTTTTGCGTTCCGCCGTCTCGATGGCGAAATGCTTAAGAATTTGGGTGAAAAGTTTTATACAGAATTTCGCAAGCGTGATGACGACTGCTCTGACGACTGCAAGGTGAAGTCTTCGGATCCGTTTGATCTCACGGCGTTTGACATCTATGCCCAGTTGAACGGTTCTGATTCTCTGGGTAATACGACGTGGGCTTTGCGTACGTTGTACAGCTCCGATGAATACAAGATAAGTCAGGATACTTCGACGACATACGGCAGTATCAATTCCATTGATATTATCGAAGGAAGCCAAAGTTATTTGGTGATTGGCGGCGAATATGCATCCAAGTTCGGGGCGAGTTTCCATGCAGGTCTTGTCCGCGAGAGTTTGAGCGATACAATTCGCGATACGACAGGATTCCGCACGGGCAAGTTTTCTGATGAAACTGCAAGGACGTTCATTGACGGTTACAAGCAGACGCACACGACATTGAGTGCTGGTGCCGACAAGAACTTTAATGCGGATATTTTTGGAGCGGACTTGCGTGGCGCGATTCTTTATGAACACCACTTTGTTGAACGCAGTTATCCGATTCCTGGCGGTAAAGAAAGCAGTGATTACCAGACGGGAATTTTGTCGGGTGCTGCAACGCTCGATTGGAAAAACGAATTCTCGGAGCACATGCTTTCTGTGGGGGCTGTTGCCGACGGTGCAGACCACAATGCTCGCCCGACGGTTTCGTTCGACATGGAACGCAATTTGTCCAAGACGGATACGGCGTACTGGAGACTCTTTACGAATGCCGCTTACCGTGCGGACTGGAAACATTTCTTTGATGATGGCGACTTGACAGGCCGCTTGGAAACTGGAGCTTCGCTCAAGGTGGGCGTGGGTTATCGCTCCAAGTACCTCGCTGCACAAGTGGCTGGCTTTGGGCGTTACTACTTTGATCCGCTCCTGCCGTTACCGAAAGCGTTTGCCCATTACAACGACGTGACTCCGGTGGATTACGCTTGGGTGACCGGTGCGACAGGCTCGCTGGAATGGAAAACTTCGCATCATTTCTCTTTGGCGATGAATGCAAGTTCTGTTTATGGTGAATACGAACTGGAGGGCGGAAAGTCCTTGCCGTGGGAAGCGAACTCCCGCTTGGATATCGTGACGCACCTCCGTTATTATCCGCGAAAGGATTCGATTGTGTCGGTCATCTTGACGCACCATGCCGCATGGCACAGACCGCTGTACTACTATGCGATTAAGCCTGCGTCGGATGGCAAGAGCGGAACCCGCCGCCTCAGGGATTACAATGAATTTACGGATTTGTACAGAACGGACTTGCGTGTGAATTTGGATTTGACGAAGTCGAAGTTCTTCTTTAGGCACGCTAGATTCTATCTGGAACTCGACAACATCTTCTCGAAACTCGATGTGGGCGCTCTCAAGTTCCTCGGCTCTGAAAATGGACGCGAACGCTCTTGGGTCGCACGTGATAAAGACAAGAATACGAATAACGGATATGACCTGGTGCCGTTTATCGCGAAGGGCATGGGACTCTACTTCCAGTTCGGCGTCGAAGTGCAGTTGGGAATTTGATTAGTAGGCGGTAGGAAGTAGACAGTAGGAAGTGGTGCGAATTGTCATTGCGAGGAACGAAGTGACAAAGCAATCTATTCTTTTAGCAGTTGCGTTTTTCGCGGTTTTCTCGTTTGCCCATAAGACGGACTCTCTTTTTGTGCCGCCGAGGCCCGAGAAGCCGTTGCGATATTGCGAAGCGGCTGAAAAGTGGATTGAATACGCCACGCACAATCCAAAGCTCGTTGAAATAACGGATATGGAAGGCATCCGCATGGATTTGCGTTATGCAACGTTTAACAACGTAACGGGCCATGATATGTACTGCGGCATCCAGCGTGCGTTTATCCATAAAGACGGCTTGCCCAAGCTGAAACGGGTGCTTTCGATAATTGCGAAAGAGCTGCCTGGTTATTCGCTTGTGATTTTTGATGCTGCACGCCCGATGTATGCTCAGGCGGTTCTCAAGCAATCTGTCGCTGGAACTCCTTATAGCCATTTTGTTTCGTCGGGGAAAACGGGCGGACTTCACAATTACGGCTTGGCTCTTGATTTAGGGCTTGCTGACAGCACGGGCAATTTGCTGGACATGGGTGCTGATTTTGATTCTTTTGAACGTTGTGCGGGAATCGTGGGTGAGGCGGATGCTTTAAAATCCGGTCGCCTCACGCAACAACAGATTGATAACCGCAACTTGCTCCGCAAAATCATGAAACGAGCCGGCTGGGTGATGCTCCCTAGCGAATGGTGGCATTTCAACGCTTTCACGCGTGCATACACTAAGGAACATTATCCGCTGTTTCCGATGTAAATTGAAAGGCTAGAGTTAAAGCGTTCGCTTTGGACTCTAGCCTTTTTAGTGTGGGGATTGATGATTATTAAAACTTTTGTTGTTGCCATGCCCGCCCGTCATCCTCGACCTTGTCATCCTCGGAGCGAAGCGTAGGGGAACAGAGGGGATCCATTATTTTTCATTTCTAATGTTTGGCGGGCATCTCCTTTAATGCGCTTTATTTAATGGCAATAGCTTTTCTCAAGAGCAATTTGCCGTTTGCGTCAACGATCTTTGCAATGTATTTGCCGTTCGGGACTTTTTTGAGGCTTATGCTTCTGTTGCCGTTCACGTCTGCGGTGAGGAACGTTTTGCCGTTCATCGCGATGAGGGCGAACTTGCCTTCACTCGGGACGTTCACTTGCAAAGTCTTGTTCTGCTGCGTGAGCGTTGCTTTGCCCGGACGCGTTGCGATCGTGTTGATTGTGGTGGTGGGATCGTTCGGGATGACGACATCGACGAATTTGGTGCCTTCCGGTGCGCCTACGACGAGACCGCGGCCTACCGTACTCATATAGACAACGCCGAAGTTGTTCATGTCGCCTTGCACGAAGTTGCCGTTACCCGGACCGCCGTACTGGTGAGCGTCGTCGTTCACGCGTTCAAACGTCTTGCACTTGTCTGTACTGCGGTAGATGCCGATCGGGTCGCCAGATTTTGCTGCACCCCAGATGAAAATCGTTTCGTAATCAGAGCCTTCTTTGGCTTTGCCGATACCGACGGAAATTGCAGTGCTTGCGCCTTCGCAACGGTTCCAGGACTTGCCGCCGTCTTCCGTGTAGGCAAGACCGTATTCGGTAAATCCCTTCGGTTGCCAGACTTGGGCTTGGTCCATCGGAACCCAGAGGTGGCCTTCCTTCTTCGGAACGGTGCGGATGAGGCCTGCACCGTTGTAGTATTCGCCGGCCTGTTCGTTCTGCAAACGGGCGTCTTGCGCGGTAAATGTTTTTGCTGCATCGCTGGATTTGTAGAGCGTGCCCATGGCGTTCATCACGTAGAACGTTTTCGGGTCAACGGGGTCTGCGACGATGCGGGCGTATTGCGTCTGCGTGCCGGTTTCGACTGCGGTCCAGGTGGCACCGTTATCATCGGAACGGTAAGCAGTTGCGCTTTGGTCGGGGCGATGGAGGATCACCTTGCCGTCTGCGGAGAGCACGACGAGTCCCTTGCCGCCCTTGAGTTCCGTCTTTACGCTGTCCCAAGTTTGTCCCAAATCGTCAGAGCGGTACATGACGTTGAAGTTCTTGGATTCGTAAGTGTAGTACTTGGTGATAACGCCGGTGCGCAGGAGCGAACCCGAAAGCGGTGCGTATGCCATACTTTCTGTGGTACCGATAATCGGCGTGTGACGCGGAGTGCTTTCCTTGATGTTCTTATAGACTGCACCGTCGTAGTCGCCAATGGCGGTGACAAGCGGACCGTCCGGAATGCTCACGATGTCGAGCGGAACTGTTTCTTCGATGCCTACGGATTGGAATTTCCAAACGGGAACTTTTGCTGTGATGTCGTCGGTCTGGAAAATGCCGTTACCGCTAGTGACCCAAACTTTCTTGCTGTTGAACGGGTCGAATTCGATGGATCCGGCCCAGTGAATTGCGTTACCGTGAATCCACTTGTTGCCGTTTTCGTCCATGTTCACGCCGTCGCCGTAATGCTGGCCGTGAGTCCAGTTTTCGCCGCCGTCGGTCGAGACATAAATGCGGTCGCCGTAGTTTTCGGTGCTGTCCTTGAAGAAATGGCGGCCAGTATATTGGCCAAGCGTCGAAACAACGATGTGCTTGGAATCCTTCGGGTCAATCGCGATGCCGCCGTAAGAACACTCGTTCTTTTCGTGGGCGATTGTGCCATCTTCTTTTTCGTTGTCGTCAAACGGGGTGATGTCCGTCCAAGTGCCTGCAGCAATGTTGTACTTGAAAACGCCGCCGCGAGAAATGTTGTACGGACCCGGACCGTCAGCGAACGTGACGTACATATTGCCATCGACAATCTTTGCGCGATGCGGCATGAGACCGCTTGGAGCACCCTTGATGACTTCCCAGGTTGCGCCGCCGTCGTGGCTGACCTGCAAGTTGTTCGTGGTTTCGGACGTGCCGATGTAAATTGTGGCGGTGCTGCCGTCGGCGAGTTTGCCTTGTGCCGGGTCGAACATCACGAAACTTACGCCGTTCACGCCGTTGAGGCTGCTTTCGGTAGCAGTGGAAAGAGCGACTTTGTAGAGGCTTGTCCAGGTTTTGCCGGAATCGGTACTCTTATAGACACCTTTTGTGCGGCTTCCGCAGAGGACTATGTTCGATTTGTTCGGATCGACGGCGAGCTTTTCGCCCGTCTGGCGGCCCATGCCGTTGCCGTGAGCTAGCATTTCCACGTAGCTCGTGTCCCAAGTGGCACCCATGTCGGAGGATCGCAAAACAGCGGTGCGGCCCTTGCTGAAATAGCCGGTGCCACCGAGCACGTAAATCTTTTTAGGGTCTTGCGGGTCAAGTGCAAAAGCTTCGGTGCCGTAAAGGCCCACATCGTTTTGGCTGATCCAGTCCATCAACGGAATCCAGCGGCTGTTGGTGGCGTCCCAGCGGTAAATACCGCCCACGTCGGTGCGTGCGTAAATCAGCCCTTCGACGGTCGGACTCGGCATAATAGCGCTCACGAATCCGCCTCCGTCAAAGCGGACGTTGCCCCATTCGTATTTTTCGGCGTTAGCGATCGAAGCGAGTGCGGTCAAGGCTGCAACGCAGATTATTGGCGTTTTGAACGAATTTTTACCAAACATGTCGTCTCCGTTGAAATTTTGAGAACATTTAACCCGTACAACTATAAGTAATATACATTAAAATATACAAAAACGGTTCTTATATAAATGTTAAATTAAGAAAATTTTTGAGAACATTTGGAAATGCCAAAAAGCGGGCGTAAAAAAGGCCCGTGGCCATAAAACATAAAACTTTTGGGGATTTATGGTTTAATTTTGTTTCTGTACCTATAAAAGTTGATAAAACTGAATTTTATAGGTACGAACTTCAGAATTGCTTTGAATTTTGAATAATTCTAAAAAAAATAAAACCCCGGAACTCTTTGGCGAGGTTCAGTGCATCGCAAGTCCGGGGTGATTTCTCAAAAAAAACTAATAACTAATGACCAATGACTATTGACCAATAACCAATGACCAGTAACTAATCTATTCTGCTCCGATGCCAAGTCCTTTGAACGGCACATATCGAATCTGATTCTTATGGTCTATGATGACGGCGACGCCGGTCAAGAAGTATGGCCAATGTCTCGAAGCCGGATCGTGGAATCTGTAATTGACTTTTCCGTTCGAGGCAAAAACGGATAGCGGGAGGATGAAATCGTCGTGGGAGCAAATGACGCGGAACTTGTTCATGGATGCGTAATCCGGTGCAATTTGCGTCTTGATTATTTCTTCGGATCTTTCCTTGAGGTCATAGAATGCGTCTGCATAAAGGTTGTCGTAGGCCCAGCCAGCAATGACGAGACGGACGTTGGTTGTAGAATCTTCGTAGAAGCTGTAACGCTCTTTGTCCTTCTTGTACCAACTGATGGAATAAAGATCCGTGGAATCGTGCGTGAATGTGGTTTCTCCACGGCCTTGTGCGATGTAGAAGCAAGTCTGTTCCGTGCGAAGGAACTTGGTGTGCGTATATGTGAATTCATCGGCGCTAATTAGTTTTTTGCCGACGGCGATGGCCTGACGGACGCCGTCTGTCGGTTTTCCCTTGATGGAATCCGGTTCGCCTTCCCAGTAGGTCAGCGGTGAATACTTGGTATGGTCTCCGTCATCGCGTTCGCCGTGGCGGATGACGAATACGGCCTTTTCGTTGCAGCGGACGCTCTTGAATACGTCGGCGATGTCGGCAAGCCCAATGGAGTCGGTCGAGATTGCTGCAACCGGGGTTTCGGTGCAGTTCGGGTCGAGCGGGGCGGCGTTGGCGCTAGAAGCCGGAGGTTCAGCCGTTGCTGAACTTGACACTTCGACTGGACCTGTGGCTTCGGAACTGGAAGAAGTTTCGTTCGGTGTGGTAGCGGAACTTTCCGGCTGCTGAGTGGCTGAAGATGCTGGTTCAGTTGCGTTGGATGTTGGGGGGGCTTGCACGCTGGAGGAGCTTGCGGTAATCCCGCCTTGGTAGGGAAGGGGGGCTGCCGAGTTGTCGTCGCCGCATGCGGTCAAAAGAGCTGCTGATAGAAACGCTCCGGTTAAAGCCTGTGAAATACTTGAAATTTTATGCATTACTTGAAATTCCTTGTTTAATCTCTTTAAATTTATTCTTTTTAAAGATAACATCAAGTAAATTTTTTCAAAAAGCCTTGAGAAAAGCGTATTTCGCCGTTCATGATGCAAAAAGTCCGTTGTCATTCCGAACGCACCGCATTCATCTCGCAGAACACTTCACACTCGTCATTCTGACCCTGTAAGGGATATAAAACTTGGCACTTTGACGTTTTGCGTTCGCAACATCAGATCGACCATAAAGAATGCAAGCATTTTTGCGGCACTCGCTTCGCATGCTATTAGTGCCCTAGTTGAATTAGGTTCGTAGGAGCAGAATCCTGTCTCGTTCAGCCTACGCATTACAAGACTTGACTGGATCCTTCCGCCTTCGGCGTCAGGATGACGCAAAAAATCCTTCGTCCCTACGGTCCTCGGGAAGACTCGTTAAGAATTATAGTTTACTTCATTCCGGCGCTTGAGTTCTTTGTTGAGCGGCCAGTAAATCAGTGCGAAAACGATGTAGCCGATGAGGAGCACTAGCCAGTGGTTGAGTCCGAACCCGATTTCGACGTATCGCATCGTGACGAACATGAACGGCCCGGCAATGAGGAATAGCGGAAGCTGCCTGCATTGGTCGCCAAGCGAAAAACGGCTCTCGTAGCTCACGATGGAGTTCATCATCGGGAAACTGGTGCAAAAACCGCCCATGAGCCGCTTGATGAGCATGAGCCCAGAGACAACGCCTGCGATGGCCGGTGCCTTTATATATACAGGGAGCGGGGTCTTGTAACGCACGCCGGACTTGTATTTCTGCTTTTGGAAAAAGATAATGCCGATGATAAGGTCGAAAAGGCATGCTCCGATAAAATACGCTTCGCCTTCGGGGATGCGCGAGTGCAAAAAAGTGCCGAGGCAGACGAAAAAGGCAAGCCCGGCAATGATGGCGGGCACTATGGGAACCTTGGCCTTGTAGTGGAGGATTCTCACGATATGCACGTACAGCATGCACATGAACCCGGAAACGGCGTTTTCTGTGTTCATGGGGAGACCGACTGCGATATAGGCGAACCCGCAGGGGATGGGGATGGTTGCCGTTACGGCCTTGAGCTGCGGATCTTTGAGGTAGGCGCTCAAAGTTCCGAGGGCGGTGACCATAAATACGAGCAGCCAGTCGTAAAATCCGAAATGAAAGTTCAATTCTTCCAACATTGAGTAAAAAAATAGAAAAGAAAGTGCCTTTTTCTCGATTTGCATTATAAATTTATTTTCGGAAATTTGACCATACCGATAGAAACCTGATAAACGAGGTATCCATGTACTCGATTCCATCTTATTGGTATTTCGTCCCGGTTGCAGCTTTGGTTGCTCTGGGAATGGCTCTGTTTTTCTATCGCTTTATGAAGCGGCAACCTGGGGGCTCTCGCCAAATGAAAGCGATTGCGCACTATGTGCGTGTGGGGGCGTTCGCTTACCTCAAGCGGCAGTACAAGACTGTTTCTATTGTCTTTGCCGTGCTTTTCGTGGTATTCCTCGTGTTAGCGCTACTTGGCATCCAGAATCCGTTTGTGCCGGTGGCGTTCTTGACGGGCGGCTTCTTTAGCGGCCTGTGTGGGTTTTTGGGCATGAAAACGGCGACCCATGCGAGTTCGAGGACGGCGAACGGGGCGATTTCGAGCTTGAATCGCGGGCTTGTCATTGCGTTCCGCAGCGGGGCTGTGATGGGGCTTATTGTTGTGGGCTTTGGCTTGCTCGATATTTCGGCGTGGTTCTTCTTGCTCAATTACATTTACGACCACAACGTTTGGCAGTTCGGGGCGGATATCGCATCGAAACTTTCGCTGGGGGCGTGGAATGCGGATTTCGTGAATAATGCGGAATGGTCGCATGCGAAAATGGTGGAAATCACGACGACGATGCTTACGTTCGGCATGGGGGCGTCGTTGCAGGCTTTGTTTGCTCGCGTGGGAGGCGGCATTTACACCAAAGCGGCTGATGTCGGGGCGGACCTCGTGGGTAAAGTCGAGGCGGGAATCCCCGAAGACGATCCGCGTAACCCGGCGACGATTGCGGATAACGTGGGCGACAATGTGGGCGACGTGGCAGGCATGGGTGCAGACCTTTACGAATCTTATTGCGGTTCTATCCTTTCGACGGCGGCTCTTGGCGCAGCGCTCCCGATGGGCGGCATCAAGATGGTCATTGCTCCAATGGTGGTTGCGGCGATTGGAATTTTGCTTTCGCTGGCGGGCATTTTTGCAGTCCGCACGCGTGAAGATGCCGATACGAAGTCGCTTTTGCGTTCGCTTTTGACGGGGACGTTGGGGTCGTCGGTGCTGATTCTTGTAGCGCTTTGGGTGCTTGTGAAGTTTGATTTTATTTCGATGGGAATATTCGGTTCCGTGCTTTCGGGCCTTGCGGCGGGCATCCTCATCGGGCAATTTACGGAATATTATACGTCCGATGCTTACAAGCCGACGCGCGGAATTGCGGGGCAGGCGAAGCTTGGAGCCGCGACGACGATTATTGACGGTATTTCGGTCGGCATGTTTTCCACGGGACTCCCTGTGGTGACGATCGTGATGGGTATTGTCTGCGCGTTCGGTTGTGCTGGCGGATTTAGCGACATGGCGATGGGGCTTTATGGCGTGGGCTTTGCTGCGGTCGGCATGCTGAGTACGCTTGGCATTACGCTTGCGACGGATGCGTTCGGCCCGATTGCTGATAACGCTGGCGGTAACGCCGAAATGGCGGGCCTCGACCCCGAAGTACGTGCCCGAACGGATGAACTCGATATGCTGGGGAATACGACCGCGGCGACGGGCAAGGGTTTTGCGATTGGTTCTGCGGCTCTCACTGCGATGGCGCTCCTTGCGTCTTATGTCGAGGAAGTGAAAATTTGGCTGGGGCACTTGGCTGCATCGGCTGAGGGCGTGTGGCGAGTCGGTTCTGTTGCTTTTGCGAACGGCGCAAATGATTTGATGAAGGCTTTTTCGGGTGTTACTGGCGTGAAATTCCTTGATGGTGGGACGCGTGCCATTACCGAGAATGGCGACCTTATCGGAATGGTGGCGAATAAGGTAAATTATGTTGACTTTATGCACATTTACAATCTCAATTTGATGAACCCCATGCTTTTGGGTGGGCTGTTTATCGGTGCGATGATGACGTTTGTGTTCTGTGCCTTGACCATCAAGGCGGTGGGCCGTGCGGCAAGTGCGATGGTTGAAGAAGTGCGTCGCCAGTTCCGCGAAATTCCGGGAATCATGGAAGGTACGGGCGAGCCGGATTATGCTCGTTGCGTGGAAATTTCGACAACGGGTGCTCAGCACGAGATGATTATCCCTTCGGTGCTTGCTGTTGTTGTTCCTGTGCTGGTCGGGCTTACGATGGGCGTTGCTGGCGTGTTCGGACTTTTGGCGGGTGGACTTGCGTGCGGCTTTGCGTTAGCGACGATGCTCAACAATGCGGGCGGCGCCTGGGATAATGCAAAGAAGTTTGTCGAAAAAGGCAATTACGGCGGCAAGGGTTCCGATACGCACAAGTCCGCTGTCGTTGGCGATACCGTTGGCGATCCGTTTAAAGATACCGCAGGGCCTTCGCTCAACATTCTCATCAAGCTCATGACCATGGTGAGTGTCGTATTCGCCGGAGTCATCGTGAGATTCGGGAATATGTTCTAGAGCGGAATGCTTGTGGGTGGCGAAATTCAAGTGTCAAAGGCTGCCGTGAAATGCTGAAAAGAGGGTAAAATGCGAAAATGGCGGTGAAATCGGCTGAAAATTCGTTAATTTCACCGCCAAAAATTACCTTGTTTGTACTGAATACGGCTAAAATCTGCTGATAGGGGATTCCGCTGGCGGTGAAATGGACCAAAAATAAGTGAATATCACCGCTAATAGTTGCTTGGTACCGTGTTTTGATCCCAAAAAAGAACGAATAAACTAAAAAATGGCGGTGAAAACGACGTGAAATATTCCAATTTCACCGCCAAATGCTTGCATTCGATGATTGATATACCGCAAAAAATTATATTTAAACTATGATTAAACGCTTATTTTACATTTTGGTTGCTTTCTTGGCTGTAGCTTCTATGGCTGCGAAACATGTTGCTGTATTGGAAACGATTTCTGAAAAAGACATCATCGGACGTTCCGAAAAAATTTTCTTGACGGACAAGTTGCGTGAACGAGCAAAAGCTGTGTTACCTGCTTATATGGGTTATGTCGTCATGACGCGCGAGAACATCAATGTAATGCTTCCGCCAGGCAAATCGATTGAGGACTGCGAGGGGTCGTGTCTTGTAGAAACCGGTAAGAATATTGCCGCTGATTATGTTGCTCAAGCACGTGTGGGTAAGTTTGGTAAACAGCTCACGCTCACAATGGAACTTTACGAAACGGCTGGGAACAACTTGGTAGGGAGCTTCACCACTCGAAAACCTGATGCCGAAGGTTTGCTTGAAGAAATCGAGCGAGAATCGGATGATTTTTTTAGGAAGATTCTAGGAGAAAACCCAGCTAATTTTAAGGGGGATGCCGTTAATAGAAATATGGAGGAATCTTCTCGGAGTAGTTCAAAAAATGTCAATGTGGAAAAATCGGTCCTAAAAGATTCTCGTGATGGGAAAGAGTACAGAACTGTAAAAATTGGAGAACAGGTTTGGATGGCGGAAAACCTGAAATACAAAATTAATGACAGTTATTGCTATGAAGACAAGGAGTCTAATTGTAATAAGTATGGACGTCATTACGAGTGGAATGCCGCATATAAAGCTTGCCCATCGGGATGGAAACTTCCGAGCAAAGCTGATTTTGAAACGTTGTTGGAAACCATAGGTGGCGTTGCGACTGCAGGGAAAAAACTCAAAGCAAAAAATGGATGGCAAAAAAAGAATGGTACGGATGAGTATGCCTTTTCTGTTTTGCCGGCCGGCATGAGATTTATTGGTGATTATCCTATTGCGTATGATGGTAATGAAGCTTACTTTTGGACGACTACGTCTCATAAATACAATAATGCCTTTATGGTGGGTCTTAAATTGAATTCCGAAGGTGATGAAGCTGTTCTAAATAAATTCGACAGATTTTATGGTTTTTCTGTCCGTTGCATTAAGGAATAGACTTGAGCGATGAGTCGTGACTTTGTGCTTTAATTTATTTAATCTCTGAAACAATAGGATGACGTCTTTTCTTACTGACCTCTAGCCACTATTTACTATATTCTCGCTAGAGGTTTTTTCTATAAAAGTTTTAGTGACTGGTGTAGGTGGTCAGCTTGGCCACGATGTAATGAATGAACTTGCAAAGCGCGGCTATGAGGGGGTCGGTAGCGATATCGCTCCTGCGTATTCGGGTGTTGCCGACGGTAGCGCTGTGACGACGCATTGAATGCTTGCCCGACAGGTTATCATTTGCCGGATAAAATAGAATGGGATAATTACATTGTTCGTACCGCAGAAATCCCGGATAGTAATTATTGGACATCTTCTTACACTGTTGGCTTTGCAAAGGAATATTCGGTGGCGTATGTGCAAAACAGAAAGATTTATCACGTCTTTGCGTATGATAGAAAGTATTCCGTGGCTTGCAAAAAAGATGAAAAATTAGAAGCGAAATCATTTTCGGATAAAATGATTTTTACGGGAACCGCCTATGTTTCAAAGAAAAAAGCGGATTGTCTTGAGGGCCGCAGTTATATAGGTTTTGAAGACAACGCTCTCTATCGATGTGAAAATAGAACGTTAAAAAAGGTCGCGAATTCGCTTGAGCTTTTGCCCGATTCGCTAAATGTCACTCCCGATACCGTTGTGCTGAACATGAAACACATGATTCCATGCACATTTGGCTGGAACGGAAAAATCGTCATGACCGGGTATAACTTTTATATGTACCAATGCTACGATAATAATTGGCATGGATTAGGTTATGCAAAATTGAATCCAGTGCAATTGGGGTACTACAAGGATTCTCTTACCGGGGTGCATTTTAAAACGATAACGATAGATTCTATGGAATGGTCTGCTGAAAATATCTATAGGAGTATGCCGGGTGAGGAATGTTACGATAATAAAAAGATGCATTGCGAAAATCATGGGCGACTTTATGGAGTGAATGCCAAAGAGGCGTGCCCGGCAGACTGGCGGTTGCCGCGAAGGAGCGATTGGGTTAATTTGTTCGGCCGGTTCGGCTTAGATGGAGCTTACCTTCGCTCGAAGGATGATTGGTTCCTTGATTTTAAAGAGAACAAGGATGTCGGTTTTACGGTATATCCGGCGGGCTATGTGGATAATGGATATAAAGGATTCGGTATGGTGACGGGTTGGTGGAGCTACGATGACGAAAATCGTCTCTACGCTATCTTATTCGATGGCGAAAAATTTAGCCATGATTATGCGATCGAAAACAAGAAATTTTATATCCGCTGTGTGCGAAAACGGCGCGTTGAATGATGGGGAACGCGGTTGTTGGGTTATCCCAAATCGATATCGGGTGAAACCTGTATCTTGTAGTCGGGGTAGAGTTGGGCCGCTTCGCTCTTGATTGTATCGAGAGCTTCCTGGGCGTTCACGCCGAATTTGATGACCACGTCAAAGCGCATTTCCTTGGCTTTGATATCTACATAAAAGCCGTGCATTTGAAGAGCCCAATCGTGCGACTTGACTTTGTTTGAAATTGTGTCTCGAATTTTGGAGGCTTCGTCATCCTTGGTATTGTAAGAGTAAACGCCGATGGCGGTGAGGATAACGCCTGTTTCGCGATAGACCTTCTTTTCGAGCTTGCGCGTGAGGGAATCCAGGTCGGCGACGGTCATGATGTCGGGGAGTTCTACGTGCACGGAGGCGAGTTTTTTTTCGGGACCGTAGTCGTTGATGACGAGGTCGTATGCGCCGTGGACGCCTTCTTCGCTGCGGATGAGGCTCTTGATTTGCTTGGTGAGTTCGTTGTCGTTTTTCTTGCCGAGCAAGTCGCTCACGGTGTCTTTCAACATTTCAAAGCCGGCTTTGATAATGAAGATGGAAATCAGAACGCCAACGTAGGCTTCGAGCGAGAGGCCCGTGAAAATGAAGATGAGTGCCGAGGCGAGAACGGAAAGGGAGAGGATGGCGTCAAAGAGCGCATCGGAACCGGAGGCGATGAGCGAACCAGAATTCACGCGTTCGCCTTGCGATTTCACGTAACGACCGAGGACAACTTTCACGACCACGGCGATGGCGATGATAATCAGCGAAACGGTGGAGTAGTCGGCATCTTCGGGGTGGATGATTTTCTTGACCGATTCCACGCAAGAGGTGATGCCCGCGTAAATCACGATGGAAGCGATGACCATGGCGGTCAGGTATTCAATGCGTCCGTAACCGAGCGGGTGCTTTTCGTTGGGCAATTTTCGCGAGAGCTTGTTGCCGACAATTGTGATGATGGACGAGAGCGCGTCCGAGAGGTTGTTCACGGCATCGAGAACGACGGCAATGGAGTTTGCCATAAGACCGATAACCGCCTTGACGCTCGCGAGAATGACGTTCGTGACAATCCCGACAACGCTAGTCTTGATGATGACTTTGTTGCGGTTTTCTTCTTTGTCGATGTTCTCGTTAAGCGATTCCTTTTTGGACATATATATTCTCCCTTCTATATTTTTTATTTACTCGTCTAAATTCACTGGATCCTTCTCCCCGCAAGGGGGATCATGGATCACTAAGGGCAGAAGCCCAAGTGACCAAAGAGACTCCGTTTGCGCAGAGTTTATCCTGGACTCCGTTCCGGGACTCAGGATGACTCATCCTACAGTCTACTGTCAACTGTCTACTTCCAACTTCCAACTACCTACTTTCTACTTCCTACTTCCTACTTCTAACTTCCTACTCTATTTAATGCTCCAGTCGATGGGTTCGAGTCCTTTGCTGACAAGGTAAGCGTTTGCTTTGCTGAAGTGCTTGCAACCGAAGAATCCGCGGTATGCCGAAAGCGGGCTCGGGTGCGGTGCAGTGAGAATCAGGTGCCCGCGATTGGGTGCGATGAGCACTTGCTTTTTGATGGCGAAACTGCCCCAAAGCAAAAAGACGAGGTTTTCGCGGACCTGCGAAAGACGCTGGATAATCGTGTCCGTGAATTGCTGCCAGCCAATGCCTGCGTGGCTTGCCGCCATGTGGGCGCGCACCGTGAGTGATGCGTTTAAAAGCAAAATTCCCTGGTGTGCCCAGCCTTCCAAGTTGCCGTGTGGCGGCGGTGTGATTCCGAGATCGTCGTGGAGTTCTTGGAAAATGTTGATGAGAGACGGCGGCGGTTCAATGCCGAACGGCACCGAGAAGCAAAGGCCGTGAGCTTGTCCTGGATTGTGGTACGGGTCTTGCCCGATGATGACGGCCTTGACTTTATCGACGGGGCAATAGTCGAGTGCTGCAAAAATCTGCGGTCCGGGAGGATACACCACGTGATGTTCCGCGTGTTCCTGCAAAAGTTTTGCTTTAATTTGCTTAAAATACGGTTGCTCGAATTGGTCTGCGAGCAGGTTCAGCCAAGATTGTTCAAGTTTGACGGACATAATATAGTAGACAGTAGGAAGTAGACGGTTAGAAGTTGTTTTGTTTCTTGTCATCCTGAGCGATTTGATTAGTTTAGGATGAATTCTGTGCTATGTCATCCCGGACTCCGTTCCGGGATCGCCTCTTTTGAGTCATAGCTCACTCCTCTTTGCGAGTATCGCGATTTTTTCGCCGTCGAGGCGTGTGTAGAATAGCGTTGCGGCGTTCTTGCCTTTGGGCTTGAGACGCTTGATTTCTTGATCGGGATCGACTTTGACGCCTCGCAGTTTTAACGTGAGTTTCCCGATGTCGTGCGATTTGAGCATGGCTCGGACGGCTCCGGTTGAAATCTCGGACGATTCTAGAATCTCGTAAGTGGCGAACGCTGGTGCTGGCAGAGGCTTTTCGCTGGTTACGTAAGCGATGCCCGGCGAAATCAAGTGCGTCGTTTCGTCATGGGCGAGGGCGACTGTGCCAAAGAGGTGACTGCGGAGCAGCACAGGGGCTGGTTCTGCGATGAACTTGGAAACTCCGCCAAGCGGCAAGTCGGATTCGCTGCTCGATGTGCGGTAAATGCGGTCGCGTCCTTCGAGTTCGTAATTGTGGTCATATTGCGATTGTTCGCTCTCGTTGCGGGCTTCGCGTTTCTCGTCGCGGATAAACGACCAATCTGCGATTGTTTCCCCTGTTTTGCCGACCATCACAGCGCGCACGTGGTCGGGGTTTGGGGCGAGTTCGCCAAATAGCACCAAGCATTCGCGGCAATCCGTGCGCGAACCGATGTAAATGATTTCTGTTCCGCGAGGAATTTCGCAAATGGGGTAGCCGGGCGGAATTTTTGCCATGCCGCCTTTGTAATGCTTCGAAATCTCAATGACTTCTTCGAATGTGGGCGTGAGATTACGCAAATCGCGCTGGTTCTCGCCTTCGATGGCACGGCGAGCTGGGTCAATTGTGAAGTAGTCGGCTTTGGGGCGGGCGGGTGTTGCGCTCTCAGAATCGTTTTCTTTGGCGACTTCGCGGACGTCGCCGAGGATTGCGTGTGCATCGTGGGATTCTTGTGGAATTCCTCGCATTACGCCACTGTTGTAGCGGTACATCGCAAGGCGGTTTTCGTCAAGATCTACACCAATTGCAGTGAGTTCTTGCGGCAAAAAGAATGAGTCTCCGCCCATGCCGCAGCAGAGGTCGTGAACGGTTTTGCCTATCGCGGTTTCTCCGCTTGGCCAAAGGCTTGCTTTCCAACGCCCGATATCTTGTGCGGTACTTTGTTCCAATGCTAATTTGTCGCAAAGGAGAAACGAAGCGCTTGCAGGAATCGCGCATTCTTGTACTGTTTTTTTTGCTGTCTCTCCAATACCGAATTTTTCGCGGAATTTTGGCACTAACGCCATGTAGTCCATGATGGAGGCGCGATCTTCGTTGCTGAACTCCTTGGCCAAATGTGTCGAAACTTGCAATGCATCCATTTTTCGTTTGAACGCATCTCGAATAAAATCTTGGACGGCTGTAGATGTCAAAAGTTGAGGGGCGAACATGGCTCAATCCTAGAAATCGTCCTTGATGCAGCGGATAGACAAGGCGAAATCCCGATTGGTCTCGTCAACTAGTGCTGAGTCTTTGTCATTATATAAAAAGAGAATATATACTCCAACGTGTTCAAATCCTTCTCTGCTGAGGGAGTCTTCTAGTTCTGTGGAAGACCAAATTCCCGTGGTGAGTCCCTTGCTGTAAAAGTGATCGGAGTACCACCGCAAATATCCGGTACCCATGGCGGAGAATTGGTAATCGTCGGTGCCTATACATTCATTCCAGGCTTGGGTCCACCCCTCTTTTGCCTTTAATCTTGCTCCGGCGATAGATGGCCCTCCAGCATTATCGACTAGGGTTTCTAATTCTTTTTTTTGGGGAATGTGCCAGCCTTCTGGGCAAATGCCCTGTACGGGGTAGGTGAGGGGGCATGCCTTTTGGTATCCGCATTCTTCTTCGGATTTACCGACGGCGGTCATCCATCTATAAAGTCGCCCGTACTTTTCGCAGTTGGAGTTGTCATTTTTATAGCACCAACTTTCGTCGGGTTCTTTTGGAATATATTTTAAGTTCTCTGCCATCCAGGTCTGGTTTCCGATTTTCACCATTTTGTATGTTCTGTCGTCTCGGGCGTCCTTGAATTCCCCAGTAACTATGGAATCGGGGTTCAGGCCTGAAAAAGAAGACGATGAAACGTCTTTGGAATTCGCAAGAGATTGTTTGTCGAAATAATCCTTCATGGGTTCTGCGGAGGATTCGCTTTCGGAACAGGCGAATATGAACATTGTAACAAGAATGATGCCGCAGTTTAGGAGAAATCTCGATTTCATGGTATAAATTTAATTTTTATGCAGGAATTTTACAATTTAAAATTTTGAGGAATGGCAATTAAGATGTATTTTTAGGGAAGAACAGGATTGGATTGGTATGAAGTTTTTGAAAAATCTGACAGCGTGTGTATCTTGCACTTTTTTAGTGCTGCTTGTGCAATCGTGCGGTGACGATACGGTTTCTCCGCCATCTTATGGATCAAATTTATCATCTGTTTCGGAATTTCCGGCTTCATCATCTGACATAGCTCCGCTGTCGTCGGACAATCCGCAATCTTCGAGCGAGGTTGTAGCAGGTTCCTCGTCATCACTGTTTGAAATAATGTCTTCGGATGGATTGTCATCTGCTGTTAGCTTGTCCTCATCTTCCGTGGCGGAATTGCTTTCGTCAATTACAGAAGTCTCGTCTTCGGCCGTTTCTTCGGCGACGGCAGTATTGTCTTCGACCGTACCTTCTTTATCTTCTGCGGTTCAATCTTCTTCGTCCGAACAACCGCGTTCTTCTTCGCAAACTCCGAGTTCTTCGTCTGCGAAACCGTTGCAATTAGATTTCTACAACGGCGCCGATATCTCCGAAGTCCAGGAATACGAACGAAGTAATTCAAAGTTTTACGATGTCGATGGCAAAGAAAGCGATATCTTTACCATCTTAAAAAATCACGGATTTAATTCCATTCGTTTGCGCACGTTCGTGTCGCCCAAGGCAAAGTACGGCTATGCGGCAAGCGGTTGCGGTCACGATGCCGAAGCGTATGGCGATAAGGATCACGTTGTCGCTTATGCCAAAAAAGTCAAGGCGGCTGGCATGGGCCTTCTCGTGGATATCCATTACAGCGATGTTTGGGCTGATCCTGGCAAACAAATTATTCCAGAACGCTGGCGTGGCGTGAATAATGCCGATGCAATGGCGGATTCCGTTTATGCTTATACGAAGGATTTGATGAATGCGCTCAAGGCTGCGGATGCGACACCCGACATGGTGCAAATCGGTAATGAAACGACTCCGGGCATTTTGATTCACAAGCCGAACAGCAAAACGGATTGCTGGGGTAACGGAGTCGATAAGGCGGCGACTTCTGTCAATGGCGATATGGGTACTGCTGCGGGCAAAGCGAATGCCGCCAAGTACTTCAACGCCGGAATCAAGGCCGTCAAAGAAGTCTCGCCGACAACGAAAACGGTGCTGCACATCGAACGCATCCGTCAAGCGAATACGGTTACTTGGTGGATGGGCGTTATCTTTGACGATTATAAAATTCCGGCAGACGTGATGGGATTTTCCGCTTACACAGCATACGGTGACGGTGCTCCCGACAGCTGGATGAATTTGTTCAATACGGTGACGACAAAGTATTCAATGCTTGAATTTATCGTTGCGGAATACAATGGCGGTGATTCAGATAATCATTATAAATTTGATAATTCCCGTCAAAAAACTCGCGAAAAAGTTCAAACGCTCAATCGCTGGATTGGAACGTTCTTCTGGGAACCGACCATCGGCGGCGCGTGGGGTCCAGCGCTGTTCGACAAGCGCGGCAAAGATTACTACGCCAATAAGGATGCGTTTAAGGAATTCTTTTAGATAAATTCCTGCTGATGGTTATCGTTCCACCCTAAATTCAAACCGATTCTTCCAGCGTTGTTCGCTGCCAACGCTTTGTACGCTTTTTCCGAGTGCATCAACGCGCTTGATTTGAGTATTCTGCAATTGCGATGCGTCTAGCCGAGTGCCGACTGCTCGTTTCTTGTGAAAATCGCCAATGCTTGTCGTTCCTTCGTGCAATACAACTGCGATGCTGTCGAGAATCGGATTTCCGACGCCTTCGATGTAGTCGTGCGACACTTCCCAGACCATGATGCCGGCGTAACCGTTGTCTTTGACCCAACGTGATTTGATAGCGGCAGAATGCGGATCTTCGAAGGTGACGTAACTGTTTTCTGTTACGCCGTAGGGTTCGGCGGAAACGCTATCGAAATGAAAGACCCAATCGGTGTTCTTGGCAATTTGTGCGTAACTTATTGTGTTTGTTTTTCCCTTGGTGAAGTTTTTGCCCGGACCGTTTGCACCTTCAAATTGAAAACCGAAGGAGGGAATCCCGAAGACCATTTTTTCGGCGGGGACGCCGCGCTTGCTCCAGTAATCGAATGTTTCTTTCCATGACCATGTGGTGTAACCTTCGTGTGGGTAGAGTGGCGAATCGAACATCGCTTTTTCGTCCCAGTCGCCGGTCATGTCGTAGGTCATGAATCCGAGCCAATCCAAATTTTTGACGAGGACTTCGGCAGTGAACCATTTCCCGTAATAGGGCGAGCAGGGGAGTGCTGCTGAGAGGCTTTTGTCTTTGGGGAGCGCTTCGCGGAGTTCCGTGAGCAATTTGCTGTAAGCTGTGGTGTCTTGTTCTGGGACGGGAACTTTATCGAATTCCCAGTCCATGTCGAGTCCGTCGAGATTGTGGTCGGCGACGTATTGTACAAGGTTTGCGACGAATTTTTGACGAAGTGTGTTGTCGCGTGCTACGGGGACAAATGTTTCGCTTTGTCCGCCACCGCCAAGCGAGACAATGACTTTTGTACCGGCTGCGTGGGCGAGCGTTACCATGGAATCGAGTGCACTGGGGTCGTCTGCGGCATCGCCTTTGAGCGTTCCGTCGGTATTCGGCGTGATGAAACTCCACAGGACGTGCGTTAATTTATTGTATGGAACTTTATCTACAGTGTAGGCGGGCTTGTGCCATTTGCCCCAATCAGGGTAGTAGCCGATAAACAGCGGTGCTGCCCACGCGGTGCAGAATGCGGCGAAAACTAAAATCGAGAGTGCAAATTTTTTCATGTGCTATTCCTCTTTCATACATTCGTCAATTTGCTTTTGAATGTATTCTGCGTTGGAGTCGAGCTTTGCCTGATAACGCGGATTTACTGTTGTATCGCCGTCGCAAATTTGTTTGGTGGCAATAGATCCGTTAAAATATGGCCTTTGGGCTTTGATGTTGTTTAGGCAAGATTTTTTTAATTCAAGTTCATTGATGCTTATGGAATTCTTGACACTGTCTGTAAGGCTTTTATTTGTTTTGTAAAATTCATCGTATAAGTTATTGAAATTGATAAAGTCATCTTTGGTGCAAAGTGGAGACGGTGGCTCCGCACTGCTAGATGATTCGCTGCTTGAACTGATGAATTTTTCTTTGTATTCATCCCAGGAGTAAATGATATTACCTTCTTGCATGTATTCGTCTTTAGGGAGGTAATTGTGTTTCTCAATTGTGGAATTGTCATAGGATTCGTGAACGGAGTATATTTTCCCATTGGTGCAGTGGAACAATACTAACCATGTATATCTAACGCAATGGGAAACTCCGTAAAGGGGAGCGTCTTCAAATTCTGGAAAAGTCTCTAGCGAGTCTTCGACTGTGCTCAATTCTTCTAAAGTTCGTGTTTTGTTGTTTCTCAGGAGATCTTTGATATTGTTGGCTATTGTCGAATTATTTTTATATCCTTCATTTTCTTCTAAAAAACATTCTGAATTGTGGCCGGCGTTTCCTCTGGAACAATTTACAGTAGTGTCGCTTGCGAGTTTGTGTGTTAGGATTGCGCTGGAACTGCTCGAAGAATTCTCCGTGGAACTGCTTGAAACCGTTTCGGAACTGCTCAACGGCGTTTCGCTAGAGCAACTTTTTATATTTACAGCACTGCTTGTAGGGCTTTCTGCGGAACTACTTGAAGAAGGTTCGCTTTCGTTATTGTAAGGAATGATAGGAGAATTTTCGCTATCTCCGCCGCAACTTGCCCAAAATAGAGTTGTTGCTGAGAATAAAATTTTTTTCCAGTGTTTGCGAATGTTCATAATATTCTCCCGGTGACATGCAGTTCTATTTTCTTTAAAATAAGTTTTTTTTGAAGAAATGAACAAATTTTATTTTCGCTTTAATTCTACTACGTAATCCGCGGCGTCAACAAAGTCCTGCGCATGTTCGATGGCGATGACGGTGTGGCCTGCGTTGCAGAGTCCGTGAATGAGTCCTAGCAATTGTTGGATGTCCTTTTGATGCAAGCCGCGTGCGGGTTCGTCAAAGAGGAACAATGTGTTCGGGGTTTTTGCACGTGCAAGCGTGATGGAAAGTCGGAGTCGTGCGCGTTCGCCACCGGAGAGGTGTGCTGTTGTTTGCCCGAGTTTGAGATAGTCGAGACCTGTATCGACGAGCGGTTTTAGCTTTTCGGCAAACGGTTTCATGTTTGTGAATAGCTTGTATGCACTGCCGATTTCCATATCCAAGATATCTGCGATGGAGAGCGACTTGAAGCGAACTTCTAGGACTTCGTCGCGGAAACGCTTGCCGAGACACACGGGGCATTCGGATTCTTCGTAGCCGAGCGGATCGTAAATCACGCCTTCGCCTTTGCAGTTTTCGCAGCGGCCTCCGGGAGCGTGCATGCTGAACTTTGACGCGGTGTAGCCGCGCACTTTGCTTTCGGGGAGCTTGGCGAACAAGTCTCGGAGCAATGTGGCAAGCCCGATGGCGCTCAAGACGGTGCTGCGTTTGCTCCCGTGAAAATCTCCGGTTGTGAGGATGGAAAGTGCATCGATGCCGAGCTTTTTGAATTCTTCGGCTTTGGCGCGTTTGGCGATGTTTTCGAAAAGGAGTGTCGATTTTCCGCTGCCGCTTTGGCCTGTGATGACGCTGAATTTGTTGATGGGGAAGGTGGCGTTGACCGGCGCCATGTCGAACTTCGCGAAGTTTTCAACGAAAATTGCTGCGTATTCCTTGAATTTGTCATCCTCGGAGCGAAGCGTAGGGGATCCATTATTTTTCGTCTTTGTACTTTCGCTTTGCTCCTCGCAATGACATCCTACATTTCTTCCTACTTCCGACTTCCGACTTCCTACTACTTTAATCCATTTTCCTGTGGGCGATTCTGGATTGTTCAGCACTTCGTCGCGGTTGCCTTGGAACAAAATCTCGCCGCCTTTTTCACCGGCTCCCGGCCCCATTTCAATGATGTAGTCGGCACGTTTGATGATTTGCGGATTGTGTTCTATGAGTACGAGCGTGTTTCCGCGTTTGCGGACTTTCTCGAGAACTTTCCAAAGTGCGGCAACGTCGCTTGCGTGGAGACCGCTGGCGGGTTCGTCAAGGGCGATCAAGAGTCCGTTCAAGTGCCCTGTGCTGAGGCTTGCGAGTTTGAGCCTTTGCAATTCACCGCCCGAAAGCGTTTGCCCGGCGCGCCCTGGCGTGAGGTAGCCGATGCCCAAATCGTTGATGGCCTCGATGCGGTCGAGGAGCGAATTGGAAGTCGCTTTTAGATTTTGTCCAATTTTATCGTCGAAAATTTGGTGCAAAAGCTTGGGCAGTTCCGCAAAATCCGTATTGAGAATTTGTTTGTAGCTAATTTCGTCGATGGTTGCGTTTAGATACGTTTTTTTGAGGCGGAGCCCATTGCAGTGGGGGCAAACCGTATTTTCGTCTTCGTCGATTTCTACATCGGATTCGGCGCGACTTTTGCGGTTGCTCCCTTTATCTTTTGTTGTTGCTTCTTGAACGATTCCTGTGCCGTCGCAGTACTCGCAGACGCTTGCACGGTTGTATGGCGAAAATGCCCGTGCATCTAATGATGCGATGGAGTCTTGTGTTGCGTCTTGTGTGACTTTCGATTTGTGCTGCTTGTTACCTGCGTTCGGGCAGCAAGGCTTTGTGCTGTAAAATTTGCGTTCGCCTGCAATGTCAAGCGTGATTGCAGAATGCGTAAGCTTTAATGTACCGTCAACGGCTTCGGCGATTCGTGTGCGTGTGTTATCGCGAACGATGATTCTATCGACGATGATGAAAAATTCTTTGGGTGTCAAGACTTTTTCGCCGGGCAGCAAGTCTGCGAGCGAATACATGGTGCCATCGGCAATCGCACGCGTAAAACCTTGTGCTAAAAACACTGCGGATAGTTTGTCCAACGTAGTGCGTTTTTTGTCATTCCCGCCGGCATTATTGTCATTCCCGTTCGCTATAATGTCACCCCGGCCTTGCGATGCACTGAGCTTGTCGAAGTGTTCCGGGGTCGCCTTTCCCGTTTGCAACTCAATTCTCGCCAAGAACTGTAGCTTTGTCCCGACAGGCATTCCCGCGATTTCGCGGATGATTTCTTCTCGGCTCTGGCTCACCATCGGAGCTCCGCAAATCGGGCAGGCGGGCTTTGCAAATGCTGCAAACAACGTGCGTAATGCGTTGTCGCATTCGGCAATCGAAAGTGCCGTTGCTTTTGCTGGGGCTTCTCCGCGTGTGGCGGCAATCGCCAAACTCGCCGGGAGTCCTTCGGCGCTGTCGAGCGGAATGTTTCGCTTGCCTCCGAGCAAATCTGCCGCGAACGGCGAAAGCGTCTCAAGATAGCGTCGCTTGCTTTCTCCATGGAGAGTGTCCATCACGAGCGTCGATTTTCCGCAACCCGACGGCCCGCATACAACCGTAATTTTCCCCAGCGGAAATTGGGCGTTGACATTCTTTAAATTATGGAGTCTGCAACCGCGAATTGTAATGTAATCAAGCATCGTTTAAAAGATAATTATTAAGTGTGTAAATACTATATTCTCAATAATGAAAACATCTTCAAAATATTTATTCTAGAAAGCGGCCTGTCATGAAGTTGCTAATTCCCTCTTTGCTCGCGTTATTTTTTGTTGCATGTGACAATGGTTCGTCAACCTCGGCGACGTCGTCTTTGTCAGATGCGGGTAATGAATATAATGCGGTGACAAATACTCTTAAAGACTATCGAAACGGTCAAATCTACAAGACTGTGACAATCGGCACTCAGACTTGGATGGCTCAAAACTTGAATTACGAATCGGCAAACAGCTACTGCTACAACGACAATGCTAGCAACTGCACCAAGTACGGTCGCTTATACACATGGGCGGCGGCAGTGGGCAAATCGGAAGATGTCTGCGGCTATGATCATAGCTGTTCTTTGCCTTCGGGCTATATTCAAGGCGTGTGCCCTAGCAGCTGGCACCTGCCGACCAAGACCGAATGGGAAACCCTGATCACGGCGGTGGGCGGACCGTCAACTGCCGCCAAGATCCTCAAGTCCACATCCGGATGGAATAATGATGGCAACGGCACGGATGCTTTTTCGTTCTCGGCGTTGCCTGCTGGCTACAGGGATTACAATTGGTATTACGACTACAAGGGCCTCGACGCTAACTTCCGGAGTTCTACAGAGTACGGTAGCGGCAACGCGTACTTCATGTACTTGGGCTACTACGACGACAATGCAGGCCTGTACGACGTCAACAAGGGCAACGGGTTTAGTGTTCGTTGTCTAAAGGACTAAATCAATAATTGTAATCCATCGGTCGTGTATTGCTGTATTTTGCAATCAACGCTGGCGAAAGAATAGCTTCTGTTTATTGCCTGCGTAATGAGCATCCTATCAAATGGGTCGCGGTGGTTTTCTTTTTTGGGAAAGTTTGGATACAGATAAAGAATCGGTTTCGTTTAGCGTTGTAAAGCTGAATCTACATCCCCAGCAATTCTTCTGGGGTGATTGAAAAATCATCGGCGAATTTTACGGATGCTTTTCCCTTTAATGAGCCTAATTTTCGTTTTTGGATGGTTTTTGTTTGCGCTTCAATCGTTTGACATTGGTGTATTCTGATTTTTTCTTCAAGTGCAGAATATGTCATAAATGCCTCCGGAAATATCGACTTCATTAAAATACATTTTTTTCGAGAGAGGATGTATTTGTGCTACTAGGCATATTCTTTTGAACCTCATTTTTAAGTCTGCTTGTAAATCTACAAACGGAAATCTCAAAAAACGGAATCAGCCTAAATTTTGCAACCAACCGTTAGCAAGAATGTTGGAAAATTCTTTTTACAAAAATTATATTTACAGTTATGAAAAATTTATTGATTTCTTTGTTGGTTTTGTTGCTGTCAACAGACGTCTTGGCATCGTACGTGGCTGTGCTAGAGACGGGAGTCGATGGCGATGCGAAAAACTTAGTCTCTTTGAACGACCGCCAGTTCCTCACGAACGTTTTGCGCGAAGAGGCGGTGAAGCAGCTACCAGCCGTGCAGAATTACACCATCATGACCCGCGAGAATATTATGCAGATGCTCCCTCCGGGGAAAGCGATTGAAGACTGCGAGGGCAGTTGCCTCGTGGAAACGGGCAAGAACATCGCTGCGGATTACGTTTGCCAAGCACGCGTGGGCAGTTTTGATGGCGATTTGACGCTTTCGGCTGAACTTTATGAAACGGCAGGGAACAAGCTCATTGCAAGTTTCAATGGGTCGGGAGCAAGCCTGAAAGCTTTGCTCGCTATTGTCAGGGAAAATTCCGTTGCATTTTTTGGCGTGGTGAAAAACATGACTCATCCGGTGTCTGAACCGGTTGCGGCTGAAATTAACGAGAATAAAGAAGTTGTTCCAGTCCCTGCAGAAAATGTTGTTGTTGAGCAAAAATCGGAAACGCCCCTCATGAATGAACCTCAAGCTTCTGATTCTTCTGATTCGGTGCGTGTGCTTGCGAATGAAGCTTATCATGAAGTAGAGAATAAAACGGTGCCGCAGGTGGGCGAGAGCATCCCTGCGAATGTGGGCGAGTCTGCTGAAAATGCATCCGCTGAAAACGTTGCTAAAAAGAGCGGACCTCGTTGGGTTGTATTTGGCATCAGTGCTGCTGCAACGGTGGCTGGGGCTCTACTCGCTGTGGCTGGGAACAGTCAGGCGAAAAAGGCCGCCGAAAGGAACAGCGACGACTTGCAACGGGATTTGGATGAGGCGAAAACAGGTCAGACGCTTCGTAGTGTTGGTATTGGCGTTGCTATCGCCGGTGCAGTCGGCATTGGGTTCAGTTTTGTGTTCTAGGAAGAGATGATGTTAGATGAGAGACAAGAGACGAGAGACGAAAACGGTTCGATAAGCTCACCGACCTTCTGTCATTCTGGAGTGAGCCGTAGGCGAGCGATAGGATCCAAAACAGTTTGTTTTCAACGCGAATCGAAGTGCTCAGGTCGAAGGCGTTTGTCATTGCGATGGAGCTTAGCTATACGATACTTGGCAACTTGTTGCCGTAGTAGAGTTATCCTCTTTGGGGAGACCGTGGCAATCTCTTGCTTAATCCTCCTTTCCGCGTGTACGGACTATGTTTCGCAAATTGAAGATAAAATAGAAGAACGTGAGCGGATGTCTCTTATTGAATCGTCTGATAATTCTGCGCCCAGGACTTCAACATCTGTCGCTAAGTCGAGTAGCAGTGTAAAGTCTAGCAGTTCAAGTGATGAAAAATTGTCTAGCAGTTCTGTAGAAGAGGAAAAATCTTCTTCATCTAAAAAAGTATGTGCAGTTTCCCCGTCAGTAAAGAATAGGAATGATTCTAGTCAGATAGTTATCCGTTTTATGCCTTCGTGGACAAATACAAACGCTATTATGTATGTCGCCGGAGGCGATTCTGCCTTAATGAAGACTGTTAAGAATTATTGTGGTTGGTTTGAAGCAAAGACGTATTTGCCTACGAAAGGCTTTTATGTCTCTTTTAAGCAGACTGTTGGGGCAAAAATTACTCCAGTGATTCCACTAGATAGTGTTGCTGCCTTGAGTGATTCGCTGTGGGTTATAGAAAACTCGAACAATGAACTAGAGGTGTATGCATGTTACCCGGGCATCCTTGGTGATTGCCCCACCAAGAGGCTTCCGGTAATGATGTTCGACTGGTTGCATGGCACCAATGGAGATGGCGATGGTGAAGGCAAAAATGGAGACCCCGCTAATGGAGTCAGTGCAGACTTCGGTTCCGGCGGATGTGGTGGAAGCAATGCTATAGATGCCAATGGTAGAGGTCTCATGAAAGGTATGGTCGAGGATCTGCTTGGCGCCAATGGTGTCCCTGTACGCGCAGCCAATTTCCCCGAAAACTGCAAAATTACAACGCATCTTGATAACTGGTTCTTGCCCGAAGTTGTTGCTGAAAAAGACGGAAAACAGTACACCAACGCTACCTGCCGTTCTATTGAGTTGCAACTTCAGGATGATGGTCTCTGGCTTGGGCAAAAGGACAAAAACAGCCCTGAAGGCGGACTTTTCTTGCTTGATGACTTTGAATACCTAGATACAGCAAAGACTGTTGCAAATCCCTATTTCGACAACATCTCTTTCAGCGGCAAGAAACACAATTACGGCTTTACGATGAAAATTCAAGCAGCGTTTGATTATATCCCGGGTCAATACTTTGAGTTCTTTGGCGATGACGATGTGTGGGTGTTTATCAACAATCGCCTCGTTGTTGATCTTGGCGGTCAGCATGCGCAGGTCTTGGGGGCCGTTGATCTCGATACGCTCGGACTGACCGAAGGCAAAAATTATCCGTTCCACATTTTCTATGCCGAACGACATACATCCCAATCCAACTTCATGATGAGAACATCCATAGATTTGAAATCCTATGATTATGAAAATTTTTGCCACTAAATTTTTTTAGCGAGAAACAGCATGAGTATAAATCATTTGTCTTGGATGCTCTTTGTTGGATTCTTTTATTCCGCCTGCACTGATTACGTGGCACAAATCGAAGATAAAATAGAGGAACGAGAGCGAACATCGATTATTAATCAATCGTCTGATGACTCCAGAGATACTGATGTGATAGGTTCCATGACTGACTCCCGCGATGGCCAAAAATACAAGACTGTCAAAATTGGCGAACAGATTTGGATGGCGGAGAACCTCAATTATGAAACTGCGAACAGCTATTGTTATAATGACAATGCAAGCTACTGCTCCAAGTACGGCCGCCTTTATACATGGGCCGCTGCGATGGACAGCGTGGGCACGTGGAGCAAGAACGGCAAGGGCTGTGGTTATGGCACAACCTGTTCTCCGACTTATCCTGTGCGTGGAATATGCCCTGAGGGCTGGCACCTGCCAACAGAAGCGGAATTCGAAACTTTGTTCACGGCAGTCGGCGGTAAATCAACCGCAGGCAAGGTGCTCAAGTCCACGACTGGCTGGACGACGTATAGCGGCATCACCAACGAGGAAGCCTTCGCCTTCTCTGCGCTCCCTGCCGGCGGCAGGTACAGCAACGGGAGTTTCAGCTACGAGGGCGACGTCGCGAACTTCTGGAGTTCTACTGAGTACAATAGCTTCAACGCGTACTACATGTACTTGTACTACGACTACGACGGTGCAGACCTGTACGGCAGCGTCAAGTACTACGGGTTTAGTGTTCGTTGTCTAAAGGACTAGTAGTGAGGCGAATGTTGCGCAGAAATGCTAGCGTTTCTGCATTGCTGAGCCGAGCAACGAGGGACTCCGCAGGAGTCCCCTAGGTGCTTTTTTAGGGAACGTTGCACGAATCTCCCTGCCAGAGGGTAGGGTGCATAATAAAAAAATGTATATTGTTCACGATGATCCAGGAATCCTTTGAATTTGTTGTGTATATGATTCATGCCTGTGCGAACAAGTGGAATTGCTTGCCGTCTTTTGTGTATCGGAAACTGAAGGAATCGGGATGTATCCAGAAATTTCTCGTACCTAATTACGAAATCCTACACACTCAGAGTACGGACTTTGTTGTTCGTGACATCGAAGAATACCTGAAAGTTCGCAAGGTGGCGATATGATTGTCTATCACGGCTCAAATATTGTTGTTGAAAAGCCTGATGTCAATCACTCGTTCAGTCCATTGGACTTCGGTAAAGGGTTCTATGTTACGACTGTTCGGGAACAGGCTGTTCGGTGGGCTAATCGAAAGGCCGTTGTCAATGGCTCGACCCCTATTTTGAATGTATATGAGATGTCTGAAATTCCTGCGAGCTTGCTGAAAAAGTTTTTTCCCGATGATTTAGAAGAGTGGATAAACTTTGTTTGTGATTGTCGCGACGGAAAACCGGAATACGCAAAATACGACATTATCATGGGCAAAGTTGCGAACGACAAGGTATTTAGAGTCGTCGATATGTATCATTCGGGAATTTGGGATTTAAAACGGGCGTTGGAAGAAATTAAGGTTTATCCCAATTATGACCAAATTGCTTTTATAACTCAACGTGCCATTGATATTCTTCTCAAATTCAAGTCTAGCGAAGAGGTTTAGTATGGTGGACGGTGATGTTCTAGAAAAAGTCTATCAGGAACGCCTGGAAGAGCGTATTATCGCCTACGTCGCTCAACAAAAAAATTGTTCTTTGGAAGATGCCATGGACTTGTACTATCATAGCAGTTTGGCTGATAAAATCAATCAGGGACAAGACGGAATCCAGTACTTGGATTATAAAGTGTTGGCTCAGATTCTGATGGAAAAGGAACACTGCTAGGTTTAGATATTGTGTTCTTCATCATTCCTTTTTAAGGATGTCTTTCTCGGCTTATTTCGGCATTTGGTTCTTTGAAATTTTTTTATTTTCAAAAGTCGTTTTTATAAACAACCGATAATTGAAAAATGCATTTCCATCTGGATTTGCGACTTTGAATTGCCGCAGACAATGGGGAATTACATTGACGAATGGGCTGTTTACAGCAGGGAATCGCTGAACAGGGGAAGACCGAAGCGATTTTTCCTAAAAATAAGTATATTATGGTTAATCTGCCAAGGTTCAACAAGACCGCAGACGAAGTGAAAGACCCCGTTGACATTTGGCTCTACGTGCTCAAGCATGCGCATGAAGGCAAGCCCCTTCCTGACTTTGGGAATGACATTGTCAACGAAGCCTTGAACCGCATCAAAATCGAAAATCTGGACAAAACCACCTTGACCGAAGCGGAGAGAGAAATGACTACAAAAGAAGAAATGGCTTGCTGTCTCGCTTATGCGATAAGAAAAGCGGAAGAAGAAGTCAGAAAAAAAGCTGAAAAAGCTAAAGAAGCGGCAATAAAAGAAGCTAAAGAAGCGGCAATAAAAGAAGCTAAGGAAGATGCCGAAAAAGAAGTTAACGAAAAAGTTGGGAATGCCAAACTCGAAATGGTCGATGCCATGCTTGCTAATCCTAAATTGACGAACGAAGATATCTCCGTCATTTCAGGTTTTCCGCAAGACGAAATTGAAAAACGTCGTGCGCAACTACAAAAATGAAAAAAAAATTTTTATCTAAACCAGTAACAGTAAGAAAACGAATCTCGAAACATCGTTCGGGATAAATTCAGTCGAAGGGACTCTCACAAACTCCCGCGACGGTCAAACCTACAAGCCTGCAAAATCTGTCTGTGTTTAAGTTGTCTTGTCCTGTTTGGAAGACTCTGTTTCGTCGTGTTCTTCGATTTGCGAGACTTTGGTGAACCAGTAGTCTTCGCTGTTGATGGAGCTCATGTTGCCTATGAGCGCGTCTAGGTCTAGGTTCTTGATGTCGTTGTTTTCGTTTGCCATGTAATGAATATAAAAATCATTCGAAAAGAAGGTTCTCGCTTGGGGCGGGAATGACATTTAAAATGACTGCTTTTAAATGTTTTTTGTAGATTTACAGTGTCTTTAGCGAAAGGAGCTTTTATGTCGATTGCCGAAATTTCAAAGAAATTCCATGCGGATAAGCGCGGAAACTGCGCAATGTCCGTGGCTTATGGCTATGCGCGAGCAACGGGCAAGTCCGAGGACGAAGCGGTGAAAGCTGCCGAGATGTTCCGCGCGTTCGGTGGTGGCAAGGCTCCAGATGGCTTGTGCGGGGCACTCTATGCAGCAAAAATGATGCAGCCGGACCATGCAGAATCCATCGAAGATTTCTTTAAGCGCGGGGCGCATGGATGCACCAAGTGCGCGGAAATTCGCCCGAACAAGATTATCCCGTGCAACCGCTGTGTGGAACTGGCGGGCGAGGCACTTGACTTTTTAGAAGGTTAGCTGGGCCAAAGACACAAGGCTTTGGATGCGGTTACGCATAAGCTTGGATGTGCAAAAAAGGAAAATGCCGACTCCCAATTAGGAATCGGCATTTCTATTAAGTGAGGAATTCAAAAAGAGATTCTATTTCGAAAGCATCTTGCCGTTAAGCGTTGCTATCCAGTGCTTATCTCTTGCCTTGGCAGGAATTTGCAGAGTCGATTCTCCCGCCTTGATTTGAGTCTTGAACAGAACAGCTCCGTTCAAATCGACAAGGGCAAATTTTCCACCCAAAGTCGTATAAATCTCAAGCTGGTTGCCGTTTACGACATAGAAGTTTGTCGGAGACAGTCTATACTCATCCATGTGCATTTTGGGCGGAAGTGTATCCGTTTTAATCGTGTCTATTTTGGATGTGTCAACCTTGGCTGTATCGACTTTAGTTGTATCCTTCTGCCAATGTGGATCATGGATTTCAGGATCAACGGGCTCTGTCACGACGGGATTCGCCGGTTCCGTAAATCCGAATTTTTGGTCCATCCACTGCATTCTTTCTTTCATCTTCTTGCGGAGATGTTCCACTTCGCCGTCCCAGGTATTGGCGTTGTTGCCGCCCATGCCCATCTTCATGCCACTGCTTCCGCTGCCGTTACAGTATTTCATCGGCTCTGGGTCTTTATCGCCCTGGCCGCTGTTTTGCCCTAGGTTCGGCCAGCGCTTGAAGTTTCTGTCGGCGGCTTTCGTCAAGTAAGTCTTCATGGAATCTAGGTATGCGTCCATGACCTTGGTGTGCCACACGCCGCTGCGGAGTTCCGCCCAACGCTTTTTCAGTTCGTCCTGGT
>NZ_JAFWOM010000116.1 GCF_017545445.1 Fibrobacter sp. | reverse complement strand
TTGGAAATGAGGGAACACTTGCTTCCCGTAAATCCGAGGTCGATGGAAACGATTTTGTAGGGCTGTTTCAGCCGCTTCGCGTTGGATGCCGCCACCGCGATTTCCTTGTGCAGACTCTGCTTGTAGTCGAAGATAAGGCAGAAAACCTTCTTGCCCTGCTTCGTCAGCTGTTCCAGAACAGTCGTGCTGTCGATGCCGCCCGAAAGCAGCAGGATTGCATCACATCTTGATTTTTGCATATTGCATTGCCTTGAACCATTGTTGTTTGTTATGGAAGCCAAGAGTTTTCTTGTTCTTCTTGAATTTCTTGGGGAGCGAGACGACCTTCATTACGCCATCCTGGAATACGAAACACGTCCCGTATCTTTCGCCGAGGCTCCATGTGCTTGAATCGCTGCTGTAGAAATGGAACTTGCGCAGAAGCCCCCAGTTCGTGCATCCGAGCGCGTGAACCTTGGAGCCGTTTTCTGCCGCCGTGTCGAGGAAGAAGTGAAGCGGTTTCCAGTCGTTCGCCTTGAGCCATTTGCTCGATGCTGTAAATCCGCTAAGCGAGAGCGCGACATAGGGGTAGTTTTTCACCATGTCGAGCCATCCTTCTTCTTGCGGCCTAGATGCCAAACGGGGATGCTTTGCTTTCCCGTTGCGCGTTCTATGCGGGTTCGGATTTGCTTGACCTTGTCTATGCCGACAATTTCGTCAATGTCCATTTCGATGAAATGGTCGATGTGTGCGCCCTTTATCCATTCGATGTAGCTGTCGATATAGCTGTCGTCAATTTTCTTGCCGCTTGCCATCGCCGTGAATGCGCCGCTGTCCGCGATGAAGTGGTTGAACTCGCGAACATCGTTTCCCATCAACGAGCTTTTATATTCAAAGGACGTAAGGATATTGAGTTCCTTCTTCGGGAACTTTGTGTAGAAATCTCCTACGAGTCCATCTGTCGCCATGTGTAGAAGCATTATTTCTCGAAGGTCTTTCCGCAGTGGGGGCAGGTGATGGTCTTGGGTTTCTTCTGTGGATTTTCTTCGTCCGTCAGGAAACTGTCGAAATCCACGTTTTCGTTCGGCAAGAACCCGAACTGTTCCAGGTCAAAGGCTGCTTCTCCGAGGAACGAAAGTTCCTCGTTGAGCTTCTGGAAATCCCAGCCGCTAAATTCCGAGACTTTGTTGTCTGCGAGGCGGAACGCCTTAATCTGATTCGGCGTCAAGTCGTCCGCGACGATGCAGGGTACTTTTTGCAGTTCCAGCTTCTGCGCGGCGAGATAGCGCGTGTGTCCCGCGACGATTACGTTTTCCCTGTCGATGATGATTGGAACCTTGAAACCGAACTCGGAAATGCTCGCGGCCACCTTGTCAACTGCCGCCTCGTTGTTGCGCGGGTTATTCTCGTATGGCTTCAAAAGCCCGATTTCGACTTCCCGAATTTCCATAAAATTGAATCCTATGCAAAAGAATTGAATAGAATTTAATACATTTTTGAATGAAATGCAATAAAATTTGCATACAATTCAATTTTTCTTTGATTATGCCTTTACAAAATCGACAAATAAACCTATCTTGATTAGGTAAAACGGGAGATTCCTATGCCAGCAAGGTGTCCGCATTGCGGAAAAATTCTTACGGACGCGGAAGTGCGTTCAATTCATTCGCAGATGATTGGGAGCCGTCCCAAGCCCACCAGCGCCGAGAACGGCAAGAAGGGTGGAAGGCCCAAGGGCGCGAAAAATAAATCGAAAAAAAATATGGCTGATAAATAAGTGGAAGTTTTTTGAGTATTTTTATTTTGGATTTAGCCAACTTGTTTTAATTTTTCTTGTTTCTGAAAGAGTATCGTAATGGAATTACGAATTTTTTTAATCCTAATGAATATTCTATCCGTCTTGATGCTTGGCGGCTGTGCTAATGGCTATTATCAAGCGTATAACGGCTATACATATCCAAACAATAAGGGTAATTGCAGAATTTCTGGTGGATATACTTATGGAAACGAGGAAGATGCTATTTCAAAGATGGCTGAAAAAGGCTTCACTTATGTAGGAAACTCTGTTTTTGAAAGTTCAGATTCTTACACTCGAAGCGACGCACTTGCCGCATGTGATGATATTGGTGCAGATGTTGTGATTATCATGCAGCCGTTTAATTCAGGAAATGGCGTTGTTCCTATTGTAAGCACACAGTATCATCCAGGGCAAACAACATACAATACAAGCATGAATTGGAATGGGGGCTATACAACTACAACTGGGTGGACTCCAGGTTATACTACAACATCCGTAAACTACATTCAATATTCGACCTTTACTTATGGCGCATTATTCTTTAAAAAGAAGTCTAAACCTAAGAAAAAGGGCAGGGATGAATTATGATAAAAAAAATTCTAAACGATTTCTGTCGAAAAATAGGGAATGGAGAAATTGAAGTTTACAATGAATTTAGTCTCCAGCATGAACTTGGAATTTTTCTTCGCGAAAGCCTGAATGGATATAAAGTACAATTCGAGAGAAATGTTTCCTTCTTTGGTATTAACAGCAAGGAAACCGTGAAAAAAGAAATTGATATTTCAATTTTCGATGAAAGAATGAAAAAAAAATATGCAATCGAATTAAAATATCCTAATAATGGCAGACATCCAGAAACTATGTTTGACTTTGTTAAAGATGTGAAATTTATGGAGCAGTTAAAGGAACTGGGATTTAATGAAACATATTGCATGTGCTTGGTGACAGATAAACTTTTCTACAGTGGCGACGATAATGATGGAATTTACGCTTACTTTAGAAATGGTAAGGATATCCAAGGAACCATAATGAAACCGACTGGCAAAGGCAAGGGTGTAGTCAAACTTGAAATAGACGGAAAATACAAGGCGGAATGGAAGCCGCTAAATGAAAGCTACATGCATTACATTATACCAATTTAATCTGCAACTATTTCTGCGCTTCCATCTTTCCCCTGATAAACGAAACATCGCTCTTTATGTCGGAAAGAGTCCCCTTGAGGATTTCCGATTCCCGTTCCACTTTTGATGTTCGCTGTTCAATAAGCTCGATGCGCGTTTCCATCTTGGCCATGGAAACGGCGTTCCTTTCCGAACCCTCGCTTACTTCGCTGTGGCTTTTGACATAGGCTGTAGTTGCCGAAGCAAGTGCGATGAGCGCGAGGATGAGTGGCTTCAACATTTCGCGCCATTTGGCGCTGTCCTTTCTAGTCGTCATGTCGTTCTACCTAATTCAAGGAAGTCCACACGGGATAATTGTTCGAATCTTTGCCCCTGTAGATAAACTGTTTGCTATTTCCCGCCTCTATAGTCGCGATGTGATGCGACTGCGATGTATCGCTCGCCTGAAAGACAGCGATAGGGTGGTTTACGGGTCTTCCGCCACCATATTTCCCCGTATTGGTGACAAGAATGACTTCGCCGACTTCATGTCTGTCGGAGTTTAGCGTAAAATCGGAATTACCCTGGTAGCTGCTTGTGCCTGGACAAACGGCTGTGTAGTATTCAGACGGTATGCCGGATGTGCAGTGGCTTTCGCAGTTTGTCATGGAACGATACTGTCCCTGGCTCGCGTCTCCGTCGGACTGTTCCAGCGGCGTGAAGTTGAGAATAAGCTGGTCTGTG
>NZ_JAFWOM010000115.1 GCF_017545445.1 Fibrobacter sp. | reverse complement strand
TCAACAAATTCCAGAAGTTCATCATTGTTCATTTGCTTTTCATTTCTTTTGTTAACAATTTTATGACACACAGACAGATTTAAATTCTGTCCGTCGCCACATACAAAATTAAAAGCAAACAAACACTTCGCCTAACGACTTACATGAATAGCCTTTCTGCTTACATAAAGGCAAAATTTTCTTCATCCCTCACCCTTCATGTAAGCCATTCCACCCTTCATGTAAATCGTTTGTTCCCCCAGAAAAACCGCCGTATCTTTGCATCGCAATCTTACAAAACGAGAACATTAACAAGGCGGTTCCTGAAAAGCCTAAGATAGAGTAAGGAATAAAGAAATAATAAAATGAACTATCAAACTCTTATTAGTATCGGAAATTCATGGTATTGTGCTGTTTTTAGTGAAAAGAAGGATTCTTTGGAAGACCGTAGGATTTGTAGAAATAATATAAACGCCTTTCTAGAGTCAAATTCTAAAGTTCGATTTAGAGCAGCCCTTAGTCCTTTTAATAATGATGTGCTTATAAAGGACGGGAACAAGGCCAAAACATATAGTTACTATATGAAACGTTTTCAAGGAGATAATAACGTGACTCAATGGATTTATCGTTTCTTGAATAATGAAATAGATATCGATTTCAAAAATGGTCTTGACTCTGAATTGCATGCAGATGCCCAGTCTTTTGTCGCAATCGTTTCAATATCGGAACGAGCAAGAATGTATGGGGATTTCTGTGTTCAAGAATTAAAAGATTTCCTTTTAGGTATTCTTAATGGTAAGTGCGAATGGAAAGACTTAAAAAAATATTTCGTACCCGCGCTAACTTATAAAGAAGATACCGATTATATTAATGTCTTAGAATAACATTAATATGCTCATAAGGACAGGTTTGAATGAAATCAGTGAATTCACATCACCCCTTATGATTAATTAAAACAAAGCCGTCTGAGATTTCTTATAAAGACTCCCGGACGGCTTCTTTTCTGTTTCCATGATTTCCGTTATTTAAACAACCACTTCCAAACAAAAATTACGAATTTAATATTTTTGCAAAGGTAGCCATTTTTATTGAAACGACGAGACTTTACTAAAGAAAATTGACTAAATCACTAACTTTTTTGGCGATTTAGTCAATTTACCCTATACGATTATAAAGTTATCGAATATGTTCTGCCTTTCCTGCTGTCCTTTAGGATGTATTTCAAGGACGCATCCCCTTCCTTTGGGAATCTTGTCGATAGGTTACATCAGTTGCAACATCGCTATTGGCTACTTGCTCTTGCAGTTCTCCTTCCTTTGGCTGATTCTCTTTCGCCAACTCCAGTTGAATCTTTCGGTCAAGTGCAGCCAATTCGGACTTCAAGCCTTTCAGTTCATCTTCTTTCTTCCACTGCTTACTAGCAATCTCTTTCAAAAGCGGAATGTCCTTGGCAAGTACGACGTTCTTTTCCTTGTACTGCTCGATGGTCTGAGGTATTCGTTCCAGTGAGTTGATGAAGTTCAAGGCAGCGTGCATGGGTATAAAACTCACTGCTCCGTCATTCAAACAACAACTTCCAGGCAGGAATTACTTCAATCTGCTTACCATTATTTAACTTTGATTTTTATGTTTAATTGTAACAATTATTGTAATATTTGCTAATATATTGATTTTCACCGTCTTGAAGATTCATCACCTTTCGGTAGACAATTTATATGTGTCTTCTGTCGTTGAATGAGCGCCCCGTTCGCTAATGAAGCAAGGTGAGAATCAAGCGCCAAGAGCATTATTAAATCAAATCTGTTTGCCTATCATTTTGCAAACTAACACAATTCACTTCAGTATAAATGGGGCGATAGCTCGTTAAATAATGTTATCACGCCAAAAACACGCCAAAAATTTCGTGAACGCCAAAAAGAAAAGGTGGCCGATTACTCGACCACCATGCTTTACAACGTGCTGACTGTCAGGAACTTATTGCCAGCTTGTTTTAAGCGGTTGCAGGGCCAACTCCTGCGATTGACAACCTTGCGTTGTCGGGATGAGGCGACTCGAACGCCCGACCCCTACGTCCCGAACGTAGTGCGCTACCAACTGCGCTACATCCC
>NZ_JAFWOM010000114.1 GCF_017545445.1 Fibrobacter sp. | reverse complement strand
GTTCCCGAACGTGTAGGTCGAAGTTGCCGCGGTGAACTTCACGCCGAGTTTCATGCCAGCAAGCGTCGGAATTTCAACACCGTTCGCGCCAACGTCGTACCATGTAGTATCTTCGCCAAGCACGCGATAGACCTTGAAGCTACCAAGGGTGGCGTCCATAGCGGAGGTGACGGTGAACGTCTTGAGTTCGGAGCATTCAGCAGAGCTCTTATCCGCCCAGACGGCGTAGAGCTTGTCCGTAGCCTTACCGGCAGCAGCAAGCGTGTCGAGTTTGCGGAGTGCAATCGCATCGAATGCGCCAATGACCTTCGCTCCGTCCGCAGTAAGCGACCAGCCGCTTACGCAAGCGTTAGCACGTGCCATAACATTGAACAGCTGCAAGTTTTCGGACTGCGAAACATCTGCAATCGTATAGGTTTCGCTTGCAACGAAGTCCGAGCTGTAGAACACGGCGTCGCCATCAGCAAAGTTATTGCTATAGGTGAGCGTGTAAGATTTCTTAAGGAGCGGAGCCTTGATTGTGCCAACCCTATAGACCGTAGAGACAATTTCGTTGGCAGTCAAGAGACCGTCGTCGTAAGTTCTCCAAATAGCCGTGTCGGAATTAGCCTTCAGCTGAATCTTCGTTTCGGTATCGAGGATGTAATCTGCATCGGCGACATCGAACGAAATGCCCGTGAACGAGATTCCATCGTCAGCGGCAGGAATAACGAAGCTAGCCGTATTTCCTTCATAGAAGCGTGCCTGCGTGGAGTCCGTGGTAGAACCCACGTAAGCGAACTTTCTTGCAAACGTGAACTTACCCTTATCCGTACCTTCGAGGGCGATAGTGTAGTTTGCAATATTGACCGGGCAAGCACCCCACTTGGCGTAAAGCGTCGCGCCGGTCGTTGCGGAGTAGCCGAGAGCGTCGAATTCATTAATGAAATCGGCATCGAGCTTGTTGAACGTCTTGTCGTCCGTCAGAGAGAACGTATAGCCCTGCAAGCAGAGGCCGTCGCGGTACAATGCCATCGGGAAGTCGATGTCGCCTTCTACGTTGTAAGCGATGGTGATGTTCCAGTTCTTATCGGTGGTATTTTCTTCGAACGCGCCCGCCTTGATGTAGTTCTGCCAAGAATCGCCGAAGAACGCCTTGCCGCTCGAATTGTCGTTGAACGTAAGCTTGTAGTTTACGGCCTGCTTGACCATGGAGAGCGTTACATCCGTCTGTGAGGCAGCGACGGTGATGGTATCGCCGTTAGCCTTCTGCTTTTGGTCACCGTCTCTCTCGACGGTAAATTCAGTCTCGAACGTGTAAGCCGTCGATTTGGGGCTGAACTTGAGGCCAAATTCCATGTTTTCGACGGTCGGTATTTCAACGCCGTTCACAGCCACATTATGCCAGAGCGTATCGGCGGTGACCGGGTCGAGCTGATAGAGAGCGAACTCGCCCTGTTCAGCCGGCATGTCGGTCGTGACCTTGAATGTCGTGGGCGTACAGCTAGAAGCGACACCCGGCGTTGCCCATACAGCGTACAGGGAATCGACAGATTCGCCGAGCTTGACGAGAGAATCGAGCGAACGGAGAGCGACGGCATCGAACGCGTCAACCTTCACGTTGCCATCAGCATCCAAAGCCCAGCCTTCGAAGCACTTGCTCGTGCTTGCCAGAACGTGGTCCGGAAGCAACGACTGCGATTCAGAAACAGAACCGATGGTGAAATCAACATCGCCTGCGACAAAGTCCGGACCGTAGAACACGTCACCGTTGTCGTTCTTGCTGTAAGCAAGCGTGTAGGCGTTCTTGAGGAGCGGAGCCTTGACGTTCTTCACGTCGTCATTGACAGTGAAGAGCGCGCTTCTATCCATCTTGTTCCAATCGGACGTTGCATTTTCGCGGTAAACGAACGCGGAATCGGTATCGACAATGACACCGACGTTCGTGTTCGTGAGGAACCACCAGTCCGTAAACGAGATGTCGCCAGCGTCGGACGGAATCACGATGCTTGCCGTAGCGGCGTTGCTTTGATAGACACGTGGCGGCGTGGAGTCGTTCGCGGCAGAACCCACGTAAGCAAACTTTCTTACAAAGTTGTACGTACCCTTGCCAGTGCCTTCGAGAGCGATGGTCTTGCTGACCGTCGTTGACGGGCAAGCACCCCAGATGGCATACAAGGTCGCCGGATTCGTAGAGGAGTACGGGGCAACAGCACTTTGAGAGGCCGCTTCGTATTCTGCAATCAAAGCGTCGGTCAATTCGCTATATGCAGTGCCGTTGGTCGTCAACGCATAACCCTGCAAGCACGCTTCATCACTGTAGAGACCTGTCGGGAATACCTTGTCGGCATCTGCAAGAGTGTAGCTCTTGGCAATGACCCAGTTGTTGTCCGCATCACGGGAGAACGACTGTTTTGTGATAAGCGGTTGCCAAGAATCCGCAAAGTACGGAAGTGCATGCAGACCGGCAGAATTTTCGTTGAACGCGAAGTAGTAGGTGTTCGCCGTCGTAGTCACGCTGAGCACGACATTCTTCTGGTCATCATCGACGGTGAAGAATTCGCTGAGAACCGTCGCATCGTCGTTGTCGAGCCTGAACAGTACGGAACCATCATCTACATCCTCGCCAACGATTTCGGTATCGTAGCTATACCCAGTTTTGCCGATAAGCTTTACGCCAATTTGCATGTTTTCGACTGTCGGGATTACGATAGAGCCGTTTGCATCCAAGCGGTGCCAAATCGTATCCGTTGCAGAAACCGGGTCCACCTGATAAAGAATGAAGTCGCCCTGATCAGAAGCCACGCCAGAGGTGACCGAGAACGTCTTGACACTCGGGCAGCTCACATCGCCCGCGTCAGCCCAGACCGCGTACAGCGTATCCTTGGACGTAGCAGAAGCCAACGTGCGGAGCGCTTCGACATTGAACGTACCGAGTTTCGTCGTGCCGGCCTTGTCCAAAGCCCAGCCTGTGAGGCAAGCGTCCGTACGAGCCATAGCGTCGAGCGGCAGCAACGACTTGGATTCCGAAACATCGGCGAGCGTATAGGTCACAGAAGGCACCATGTTCGAGCCATAGAACACGTTCTCTGCATTATCCCAATTCTTGTCGTAAGCAAACTCGTAAGAGTTCTTCAAGAGCGAAGCCTTGACGTAACCCACCCTATAGATCGTAGAGATTTCTTCGTTGACGTTCAAAAGTCCGCCATCATAATCTCTCCATATAGCAGAGTCGGCAGCGGCTCTCAGCATTATGGCAGATTCGGTATCGAGGATAACATCCTCGCCATTATTGACCGTAAACGAAATGTCCGTAAACGAGATACCATCGCTAGCCTGCGGGAACGTCATGTTCGCGTTCGCATATTCATAGACGCGTTCCGGCGTAGAATCACGGGCGGTTCCAGCGGCATTAAGGCCCAGGTCGAACTTTCTTACAAACTTATACACACCCTTGTCGGAATTTTCGAGCGTGATCGTCCTGCTAAGGGTATTTGCCGGGCAATCGTCCCAATAAGCGTACAATAACGGCGTCGTTGTCGGTGTCGTAAGCGATTTAAGTTTATTGATAAACGCATCGTTCAGCTCTGTGAACACCCCATCGGTACCATCAATGATATAACCAAGCATGCATTTATCATTGTTCGCGATTCCGCTAGCATTACCCAAATACAATTCCATCGGGAACGTCTTGTTCGCGCTTTCTGCATTGTACGTAACGGTCACATTCCAGTCACCAGTACTTGCATCCACCGAGAACGAGCCATTCTTGATGTACTGAGCCCAGGAATCGCCGAAGAACGCCTTGCCGTTCGAGTTGTCGTTGAAGGTGATAACGTAATCCACCATCGTTGCGGTTGTGGCAAGCGTGTAAGTCGTCAAGACGATGTTCTGCTGCTTCGAGACTCTCCAAGCGCCATCCGCCTGCGGATCCACCGTGCCCGAGACCACTCCATTGCCGTCATCGTAACTGTAAGAGAGGCTGTAAGCGTTCGTTGCAATTTCGTAGCCATTTTCGACTGTAGTGCGAGCATTATCCACATAGAAGTCGAAAGCATCGCCAACGAGCGAAATTCCAGCAGAAGGCACCACATGGTGCAACGTATCATTACCGAACAACTGGTACAACGCAAAGTTCGTCGAATGCGCGGTGCCGTTTTCAAGCTTGACCGTCGGCAGTTCCGAACCGCCCACCATTGTAGCACAATCTTTCCAAATAGCGTAAAGCGTCTTCGCAGAACTTTCATCCGTATTGCTCTTGAACACGTGATAGTTGTTCATGTCCAACACCTTGTAGAGCGAATCTGCAGAAGCCGAGAACGCAGCAGCAGTCTTTTCGGACCAACCGGCAAAGCACTTGTCTGTGCGGAATGGTTTCCAATGTTCCACAGAAGATGCGACAGTCGCCAACGTGAGCGTGGCCGTCGGGGCTGCTCCCACCGGCAGATAGACGTTTGCGGAATCTTCGGCAGATGCAAGCGACAAATCATACTTCACATAGACCGGCTTGAGTTCATTGAATAGAACCTCCCAATCTGCATCGGACCTAATATCTATTTCATCACCATCGTGAAGGATCGTATTCGTGGTCTGCTCTGCATACATTTGAGAAGATACATGATTAAAGAAGTACCCATCTTTAGGTTTCGCCACAACACGAACCTTTACACCAAGAGCCCTACCTGTAGCTTGATCATACTCGACAGGAATACTGAATTGTTTGTCTCCATTCGCATTTGTTTCAATCGAATGCTTAATTTCTATCGAATCAGGGTCGCTAGGAACTTGCTTTAAATAAGGCAATTTTTGAATAATGTAAAAATCACCCTTATCCGAGAAATTCCCCGAAAGTCTAACCGGCTGGACGCGAACAAACGGATTTTGCGTACAATTACTTAAAACTTCAGGTTCCAGGTAATTTTGAGCATTCGTTCCCGCTTCTGTTGGCGTCAAGTACTGCAATTCTTGTTTGATTTCAAGAGCCGTATGGGTCATCCCGGCAGTACCCGCAGGTTTCCAATAAACAGAACAACCATAAGTATCAAAAAGCGTCGGAGCCTTGACAGTCGCGGCAGTAGCATTTTGCAAGCTGTCAACCCACTCCATAGCGAACACATGCACATCCTTGCCATCTACATTTATCGTTTCAATATACCTGTTGCCGACAAACCATTCTGTTTCTACCGGATCGTTCGGATTCGTCGCATTGACAGGAAGAACGTATTCGATGTTGTAATGGAACGGAATGAATTCAGCAGCCAAGTAGAAATTCATGTATTTATGCGTAGAAACAAATTCATCAGCATAAGCAGTCTTCAAGGTCGTATCAGTACCATTTATCTTTAATCCATACGGAAGTTCATCCGTCCACCAAGTCTTTACAGTATCTTCTGTACCAGTATCAGTATTTTTCTCGATGGCCAAGAACTTCAAGTCCTTCATTTCATAGCCAGACTCAGGAATAGCAGAAACCGTAAATTCATATATCGTGCTATCGCCCTGATACTTGGCAGGAATCGACAACCCATTATTAAGCGCTCCATTCTTTACCATCATCATAGAATGTTCAAATCCGGAGCCACCGATATTTTGCGTCAGAACGATATTTCCATGGATTTCGGACACATCAGAAGAATACGTCGTATCCGTTCCGCTGACGGTTCTTGCCCAAAGCTTAAGACCCGTAGAAATAATACCCGCAAATTCGTTGCATGAGTTCGTTACCCAAGGAGATTGTTCCCATTCGCCATATACAGTCAAGCTATTAGCATTTGCAGCAGCCGCTATAGCCATAGCCTCATCAAAAATAGTCACTCTCGTTGTAGAACCAGTAGCAAGCATATCCGATTTCGTCAAAGACCAGCCGGACTGCAATACAGTTTCTAACACACATGGATAATGCATTCTTGGCAAAGAGTCTCCCACATGCATCACCTTCGTCAAAGAAGTCTTCAGCGGATTCCAGTTGTAATTGAAATACAACTCGCTCGAATCCATTCCGTCAAGAACATTCAAGTCAAACGTTACAGTGTAATCAATCGGAGTACCAGTCGGCGTAATCTGCAATATAAAGTCACTCGGATAAACAGGATTTGCAATTCTCGAAAGCGAATCCAAGGCCTTGTAAATGGAATCCAAGAAAATCTCGTCACTTACATCAAGATTATCTATAGTCCAAATCGAGCTTGCGTAATTCGTAACGAAATCATCGGAACTAGCAACAAGGCGTTTGTCCGTGATAGGCACTTCCGTAGGTGTCGCATTCTGAGCAAAATTCGATACAAGACCGAATTTGAGCGACCACCCCGTAACGTTAAACCCAACCGGAGACCCGACCTTAATGCCTGTCGTCATCGGCAACGAAGTATTCACAAGAGTAAAGACTTGCTTGCTCGTCGTTCCGTCGGCATCAAGTGCGGAGCCATTTATAGCAAAACCGATGTTTCCGCCATTTTCAACATTGATATCAGCCCTACTGCCTTGGCCATTGACATAATAAAGATGAATCGTATCTCTATAATCGTTATCATAGTCCAAAGGCTGGATTACAGACGCGAAATCGTCAAACTTGGTTGACATTCCATTAAGCCAGTTTTCTTCAACATCTGGCTTATTATTCACGTCCTTAGAGTATATCTTGTACGATGACGGCAAATAAGTACGAGTTTCATTAGTGGCGTTATCGTAAACAACAAGCGGCGGAATCAAAATATTCAATTGTTCGGCCCTAAATTTCATTACAGGCGGAATCAAGTAGCCAATATCAAAACCATTGACCGCAACACTGCCATCCGGGCCCAAAATTTCAACATCCGTGCCGCAACCGCCATTGCCATCGTCATCCGGGCAGAAATGATAGACCACATTCAATTCATTGAAATAGACGTAAGCTCTTAGATTCTGGCTAGAAGTCAAAGCCCCATCCAACACGCTCGGCGATACGACATTGCCGCCAGCACCCATCAGGGCAATCTTTCCATTCGGAGTGTTGCCACCAGAAGCAAGGACTTGAGCCACATCATTCTTGAAAGCCGCAGACAGTTCGCCAGTTGCATCCGTATAAGTAATAAGCCCCGTCCTGTTCTCCAATTTTTCAGAAGTCGTACCGTTACGCACGAACGAATCCTGTAAAGCAACGGGTTCTTTTGTCAATGCATTTTTCTGTGCATCGGTCAAATTCAACTCCGTAACATCCAGAATCACCAGATGCGGCGGCTCAGCAGAGCCATCCGTAAATGTTGGAAGCCCGCCATTGACGTTAGCATCGGACACCCATACTTCCGATTCACCCATGGCCATCATGTTGTTATTCAAGAGTGCGGCAAAATTGGCCGACTTCATTTCATCACTCTTGGCAAGGCCATTTGCATTTCTTGTCATCGGGTAAGAGCAACTGTTATTATCCGTACACAAATCACCCTCAAAGAAATCCGTATATGGCCCCTGCAACGAGCCATTATCATCAATTACATGGGCATGGTAGTCCATCGTTTTGCCAACATGCTTCGAATTCGCTGCACTAGCGTTACGGATATTGCCAAAAATGTTGCACGGATTACCATTGGATACATAGCAGCCCTCTTCCCAAGAATAACCACTCGGATTTTGAGCATGACTTATTCTATAAGTGTAGTCCCCTATGCCAACTGTAACCGTATCGCCGTCACTGAAATGGATGTTGTTGTAAAGGGTATCGGTTTCATTCAAGCCTTCTCCGACTAAGGAACCAATAATAAAGCCTAAATGCCCATACCCTTCTATATTACCCACAGAATAGGTATTCTTGATGACAAACCTTTCTGAGTTATTGGACGTGGACCTTGCATACGTACCAACATAACCAATAATACCGCCTACATTTTCACCAGAAAGATTACCATGGAAACTGGTATTGGAAACAGTCAACTTGCCAGACATCATAGAAGCGATAATACCGCCAATATGACCTTTGCGAACATTGGCATCCGTAGGCTCCAAATTCGCAGTAACAGATACATTCGATATATTCACATTCGACGAGGAAAGATCACCGAAAATGCCACCTATACGCACAGCACTGGCATTAATCGGAGTTTCAACAGTCATATTTTTCACAACCACATTGGAAATGCTTGCTTGAGTGTAGTTTGCTTCAGCAGCAATACTTCCAATGGTTATTGTGCCAGAATGAGCCGCTACAAACAAAACGTCCTTCACCGTCACATGGTCGATATTCAAGTATCCATAAATTCCACCCTTGATCAAACCACCCGCAGAGCCACCATTAATGGTCGCACCATCAATTGTCACATTTAAAATAGTCGCATTTGAAAAACCATTGCTTCCACTCACCCCAGACAAAGCAACACCACCTTGAACATAAGAATTCTTAAAAGTCACATTTTGGAATGTACCGATCGACATCCCTGCATAGAATTCTTTTCCGCATAAACCTTTAATGGTTTTATTATTGCCATCGAAGCCGGCATGATCAGTAGCACTTATTGAAGTGAATTTCATATTGCACTTGTCATTGACATCGTCATACCCCCCTAGATCGAGATCACTTTCCAAAACAATCGAGCTGCTCTTGTTGTAATCATTATCCAACACATTCCGCATATCAGACCAGCAACTGAAATCGGCAGCAGGGTCCGGATTCGTCAACTTTTCCTGCGACAAGTGGCAATCGACACCACCCGAAGAATTACATTCCAAATGGAAATACCAATCGTCGTCAAGGCACCCTGCTGACGTAAAGGATATCGACCCGTCCGTATATTTATAAACGGCAGAGCCATCGAATACTTGATTCAACGCTTGCGGACCTTTCCAGGCGGAACCGCTAACCAAAAGGCTGCCGACAAAATCAATATCATTCTGATCAAGGTTGCCTTCGTTATCCGTATAGAGAAGGATACCATTGCAATTCATGCCACAGTATTCCACGACTCGCGTATCAGGATAAGGCGCGTTGAGGGCATCTTGCAGTAACTGCTTTTGCGCGTCGCTAGCTTTGGCGTTAAACCGGCTCAAATCAAAACCAACCGTGTAAACCGGCTTATCGGAGCCTTCCACAAATACCGGAAGCCCATCATTTACAGCCGCCGATTCCGTCCAAAAATCATCATCTGTATTCAAGACCGCCGCCATTTTACGGCTCTTCATCTGAGATACTGGGAGAACGCCATTCAAATAGGTGTTATTAGCGGCACCTTGAATAGAGTAAGTTCCATACTGCAAATCACCATCGGCATCAAGAGCGCCAGTCACAGCATTGCGGAAATTGCGCATTATAATATTGCCGGTAATATAGTTCTGCGAAGGATTTTGCCATTCCGACCTAGACCAGTCATTCCCCATGCCCAGAACAGCTTCAACATTATTCTCTCCGTAGTAATAGTTGTCCGTCACATCAAAAACGATATCATTGATAGAGAAACCAGTAGAAACGTCCCAACTAAACTTGCCTACCAAATAGCCACGATTATCGTTGCCATTATTTCCATTATCAATCGCTTTGATATCGCCTATCACATAGTTGTGTTTAATATTAACGGAATTTCTGTTCGGTGCTGTAGAAATACTGCCAACAAGGCCACCCGCATCTTTGTTACCATAATCCGACGTAATATCCGCAAAGACGCTCGTTTTTTCAATCGTTAAATTAATGTTTGTGGCCCCGCTCCCATTGACAAAATGCCCCACAAGGCCACCAGCATCGCTACCGCCAATGGTTCCGTTTATGGAAATATCACTTAACGATATATTTTCGCCACCGCCATAATAAGTAACTTGACCGAACACACCGCCAGCACCAATGTAATTGTCCTGATTTACGATGCCGATATTAGCGTTCTGCACACTTACGCCAGAAACGGATAGGGGAACATTTGCATGAAGCACGCCAACAACACCGCCAGCACCGGTGCCCCCACCTGTATAATCAGCAACTACAGTAACCTCATCAACTGTTATATTTTCGAATTTTTTCACGCCTTCAAGAGAACCGGCTATCGCACCTGCAGAACTTTCAGACTTAAATACAGAATTCTTTACAGTAATATCACTGATAGTAATGCCGCCAAGGTCAACAAGTACACCGGAACCATCGGTAGCAAAAACAACACCGACAGAATTACCGCTAGAAACCAAGTCAAAGTAAACGTCCTTGAACGCAATATTGTTCAAATTACCGTTAGCTTGGGCAATATTGGCAAATCCCATACTTTCACTAAGGCTGCTCACATAGCAAAGCCCCGATATCGTATCATGTTCGCCAGCTTTGCTCATGATTTTATCGCCATCGCCCAGCTCCAGATACTTGCCTTTGAACGCATTAGGAGCATCGTTACAAATGCCGTTCGTGTTCCCGGCAAACGCAATATCCGAGGTCAAGACAATCGATTTCTCGCCACTATTCAACCAATTTTGGGCATAGGAGTAAGCGTCATTGTTGGTTCCGTCGTACCAATAACCAAAGCAGCGTTCGCCGTTTGACGTAGCCGCAACATCGTCTGTCGTTTGGCTAAATTCCAAATCATTTCCATTTTCTTTAAAGCAGAAAAATGTTAGGGCTGTAGATTGTCCATCGAATCTATAAACGGTAGAACCATCGCTATACACACGGGTGGGATCTAACATATTACCCATGTCATCTTTCCATGTGCCAAGGCTATTCACAAAAGCGATATCCGCCGCATCGAGAACGCCCGCATGGTCCGTAAAAGCAACGATACCCGTATTGTTTGCAGAGATGTATTCCTGTTGACGAGTAACACCAAGAGAATCTTGCAATTTCTTCTGGTGATTCGCATCTGCATTAGTATTGAAATCAGTCAAGTCAAAACTGACCGGATAAACAGCACTATAGGTGGAGCCATTCACAAAGAATGGCATGCCGTCATTTTCAAGTGGTGTAAAAATCCCATCCGTTATAGTCCATTTTTCATGACCTTGAGTGCTACCTATGTTCAACACAGCGGCAAAACGACGCGTTTTCATGTCTTCGTCAGAAATCATTCCGTTGGCATAATTACCAGAGCCATGGATAGGAGTAGAAGGGTCATAATTCAAATTACCATCGGGAACTACTACATAATTAAAGCCTGTATTGCGGAAGTTGCGTGCGATTGTGCCGGATCCATTAGCACCAACAGCAGTACTAACAGTAGTATAATTGGGATTATGCCACCATTCATCTGTAACCAAGAACGACGTATTAGCGTCTGACGAAAAGCTCTTGATACCAAACGTTGCAGAAGCGTCATTCGTTGCATAATAGTAGTTGTCGGAAATATCAAAGATAGTCGGATACACATCACCAACTAAATAGCCACCCTTTATAGAGCCTTTCAAATAAGAGTTCTTAATAAGAACCTTTTGTAGCGTAAGATAAGCATCTTCAATGTAACCAGCAATGCCTCCAGAATAAGTTCCATCAACATCACCCAAAAAACTCACATGCTGAACCGAAACTAAGCCTCCAGACATAAATCCAAAACCACCAACAAGGCCACCACTTCCTTGAGAACCTTTTATATATCCCTCCACAGTAATATGCTCATAATATTGTTCCGAACCCTCAGTATCATGTGTCGAGATCTTACCAAACACACCACCCGCATTGTATCCAATTACGGTAACCCCGCTCACGGTTATATTTGAATATGACGCAGCAATTCCACTAATAGAACCACTACCATAACTCATAATGCCACAGACACCTCCCGCCTGATCGCCCTTCACCGTGACATTTTTTACAACGACAGGCTCAGAAATCGAAATGAACTCACCAACGCCAGCTATAGCACCCGCATACTCGGCTTCAAAATACGAGTCCTCCACATAAATTTTGCCAATGCTATTTGGACTCTCATAACCATTTATCGAAAGGACACCTGCTTCGCCAGCATTTTCCGTCAAATTAAAATAAACATTCGAAAAAGCAACATTCGATAAATTAGCGGTTCCCGCGTTTATATAAACAAAGCCTAATTTTCCAGCATTCCCTGACTTATCCACATAGCAAAGCCCGGAAATCGTATCAATCTTGCCCGTTTCGCTTGTGAACGCATCACCGGCACCTAGTTCCAGATATTTGCCCTTGAACGCATTCGGGGCATCGACGCACACCGTATCAGTTGGAGTGCCGGAACCATCGACATTGATTTTCTTCCCTGCAAACTGGATGTTCGAGGTCAAAACAATGGACCCCATATTAACATCCAACCAATTTTTCGCATAAGAATATGCATCGGGAGATCCTGTTGTATGGTCTGCATTATCGTCATACCAGTATTCAAAGCACGTTTCGCCGCTCGGGCTATAACTACCAATAGTCTGGCGTAAATTCAACTCCCCATTCGTTTGTTTAAAGCAGAATAATTTGGTTACTTTTTTATATGTGGCAACGGCATGAGAAGAAATTTCATCTCTTGTTGTCGATGATGCAGCAAACATTCCATTATTACGGCCTTCACTCCATGAGTCCCCAGGATATAAAAGGAGATTAGCTAACTTAACATCGTCATCGCTGAGAAGGTAATTAGTAGTACCCGTAGTATAAAGAATAATACCGCCGTATGTGTGAGCATCATCAATGTATTCTAGCGTATGGATTCCATCGTTGAGAATACTGTCCAATTTTGCATGCATGCTTGGATCGGCATTATCATAGAAAGAATCTATGTCGAGCGTCACCATATAAAGCTGATTGGCATAACCAAACCTGGGATCGCCACGGAATCTCGGCAAGCCCTCATTTTGGCCTTCTCTAACCACCCAATATTGACCAGCACCATTTATACGAGTTCCCTGAGGTGTTGGATCCCTATCCAAGAGAACCGTCAGCCTCTTGCTCTTCATCTGCTCCCCAGGGACTATACCGTTGGGATATTTCGCCGTAGAATTACGATCATAGACAGGGGTTGCAACATGATACCGCAAGTCACCATCAGCTTCAAGCCCATCTATCGCATTGCGGAAATTGAACTGGATGCTGCGACCCGAAGCGGGTTGACGCCATTCATCATCCGAAAAAGTACCGATACCTAATTTTGCAGAAGCATCGTCTGTTCCATAATGGTAGTTGCGAAGCACTTGCCCATACGAGGACCAGTGAGAACCATAATTCCAGCCACCGACCAAATAGCCAAGCGTAGCCCCCGCCTTGCCCTTTACATTCCCTAGAACATAGTTATCGTTTATAAGATAAACAGGGTTACCACCATAAGATTGTTCCAAATAACCGACAAGGCCACCGGCATAAGAGCCAGCCCCTTCTGTGGAAATTTCTGCATTAACGTTCGATCGCCGAATAGAAAATCTACGCATAGTCTCAGTAGAAACTTGGTAAGTCTCACCATCATAATATCCGACAAGACCACCGGCATACTTCTTTCCATATACCTTGACATTCTCTGCCGCAGCGAACATGAGATCAAAACCGCATTTTCCACAGACCGCCCCCGCAGCATCTCCATAGAATTCCGAATTAGTCACAAGAAACAAAGGGGACCATGACGATGAATAGTTTTTCTGTTCAACTTCAAGGCGTCCAGTCGAAATAATACCGACATTCGAATTCGGAGCGGTCGATTTGAAATAAACGTTATCAAATGCCAAATTCTTCGGAACACCCGTCAATTGGCTAAAGAAGCCTACACTGGTTTCGGTATCCGTTATATAGCAAAGCCCTGAAATAACAGGAGTTGTAGAACTGATACCTTCAACGGTAACCCCAGACCTTAAGACAGCATCTTTGAACCTTAAAGAAAGCATTTTTCCTTTAAAGGCGTTTTTCCCGTCTTTACAAGTCCCATCGTCATTTCTTCCGGCAAAGTGAATATCACCATTTACTTCCAAACGAGCGTTCTCGACATTTTCTGAATCCTCATAAAGAGCGTCAAGCCAAGACATTATGTGGGAATAGGCATCCGGATAAGAAGCCGAATTTCCATGCACAGCATTTTCATTATACCAATAGTCATAGCATGAATAAGTGGACAAAACCTCTGGACTCTGCAACAATACCAAGTAGGGGTAAGAGGAGCCATTTTGGGGATAGGCCGTCCCTTCACCAATACAGAATTTTTCGACCTTTTCCTCGATTTTCCACATCAGGTAGGTATCATAAGGACCATCTAACGACGTTATTAGATGGTCGGTTTCATCAAAGAGCAAAACATCGGCATTAAGATTCGATTTGCCAAACGTAAGGAGTTTAGCGACGCTGGATTCGAACGCAATCGACAAATAGCCACTCCCATCCGTACTGGAGACTACGCCGGTCTTTGTTCCTCTTAGAGTCGGATCAGTTCCAGCAACAAATTCTTTCTCCGTAAACTGAGGTTTAATCGGCAAACTATTTTTCTGTTCATCGGTCAAATTCAAATCCGTGACATTCACAACCACCAAATGGTTCGGCTTATCTAACGTATTGGTCACAAAAGTCGGGAGGTTGCCATTTTTGGAAATCCATATCGCCGGTTGTCCTTTAATCTCCAAATTGTAGTTCATAAGCGCCGCAAAGAGGCTCGACTTCATGTCAGCCTCATTGGCAATACCATTTGCAACACGTGTCAAATTACTATTACTGCAATTTTGAGAACACAGCCGCCCCTCGAAGAAATCCGTATATAAAGATGTTACGCCCTGGTCATTCAAAACATTGACGTGGTAGCCTAACTCTCCACTCACGGCCAGCACAGACGCGGCATTGCGAACGTTACCAAAGATGTTCCCTTGATTGCCTTTGCTGCTATTAACATTATCGTAATTGCCTTCGGTCCAGGTATAATTGATAAAAGATTCGCCGCTGCGTTGATAAGCATAGTTACCCACACCGTCTATGGCCTCATCTTGAGTGATGCTGAAATGGTAGTTGTTGTAAAGGGAATCGCCTTGATCTAAAGGATGGGCAGCATGTCCTCCGGCGCTACCATCGTAATCCAACGAACCAACGATATAGCCCGCAGAAGATATTCCGCTCCCAGACCCCGCGTTCACCAGAATTTTACCATTAGTGTAGGTATTCTTGATGACGAGAGGATAGGCATAATCATAACCAGGAGCAGGTTGGAAGTAGTGCTCTAAATAACCGACAATACCGCCTACAATTCGGCCAGAGAGGTCGCCTGTGAACCCAACTTTTTCAATGGTCAAAGACATTCCGACAACTTCGCCCACAATACCACCCACAACGCCACCAGAAGCGGACATATTTCCGTTGATAGAAACATCTGAAATATGCACACTCCCCCAACTGCTCGAATGAGTGACCTCACCCACGCTAGCGATAATGCCACCATTGGTAGCCGCAGAAGGTACAGAAAGTCCATTAATCGTCACACCGGATATAGTCAATTCGATATCGGTCAAGTTGGCAACGAGGCCACCATTATAAACCGAACCATGCAACGTGACGTTATTCAAAGACACGCCCGTTATACTGATGGTTTCATCCACACTGCCATAATCTTCCTTCGCCAAAGTTCCTATACTTTTTCCCCATAGCTCCGCATCATTAATCGTCACATTTAAAAAATTAACGTCACCATACAGGGTAAGGGCTAAAACGGCAGCATCATCATTAGCCTTGATATAGACGCCATCAAACGTCACATTCTTGAACTCACCCGATTTAGTACCTCTGAACAGGGCAAACGAGCTCTCCGTAGATTTAACCCCATCATAAACATAGCACAACCCACTTATAGTCTTGTTGTTGCCATCAAAACCATTATGATCCTCTCCTAATGGTTCCACCCTCACATTACACTCGTTACTCGTTGCATCGAAGCCGCCTAAATCAAGGTCGGTGTCCAAGACAATTTTGCTAGACGCGTTTGTACCATTTTCCAAGGCGGTCTTCAAGCCGTCAGTGCCGTACCAGCACTTGAAATCAGTACTTGGGTCAGGATTCGCCTGCGACCCTTGCGACAAATGGCATTCGCCTCCCGAACATTCCAAATGGAAATATTGATCATCACCAAGGCATCCGTTCGACTTATAAGTAAAGAGTGGATTATTGGCGGTTGAGAAATCAGTAGTAGTATTCAACTGGTACGATGCGTTATCCCAATCATAATCGGAACTCAAAAGGTCTTTTGCAAATTGGACATCAGCTGAGGGAAGTTTGCCCTGATCATCTGTAAAAAGAACAATGCAACTTTCGCAATCGGGCCCGCCATATTCCAAATTGCGGGAACTGTTTTGTAATACATTCTTGTGATTATCATCGGCTTTTTCATTGAAAGATTCCATATCGAGAGTGACCGGATAATAATAAATCACAGGATCGTAAAGCGAAGTATTGGTTATATTCTCAAAATAAGGAAGACTATTATAAGAACCCGCCACCTCAGTAAAAATAGCCGTTCCTTTATTCAAGACAGACGCAAACAGGTGGTTTTTCATTTGGCTTTCGGGAATAATACCGTTGTCATACGAAGTCGAGCTGTTTTTCTTGATAGGCTTAGCTGCATACTGCAAATCGCCATTTGGTTCACACCAACTACTATTAGAACAAAGAGCATTGCGGAAATTTCGTGTAATAGAACCATTTACAGCAGAAGAATTTAGCCAAGAAGATTCACTCATACCGCCAATTCCAACTTTGGCATATTTATCGTTTGTTCCAAAATGGTAGTTGTCCGTAACATTATACACGATACCATTCCCGTTCATTCCGTCCAATGCACCTATCAGATAGCCACATTCATCCGACTGCGCAGACGTACAATTCACATCGCCAATCACATAATTAGTGTTAATATTAAGCTCAAGCTTCCCAGAACTAGGAGATGTATTATGGATATAGCCCACAAGGCCACCACCACCAGACTGTTGTGAACCGCCATTTTTGTACGATATCCCCTTGACCAGCACCCTATTTTTATTAAATGAGACGGTAGTGGTAGCATTACTACCATCATACTCAAGCTTTCCCACAAGAGCACCGACACAATCACCCTCAAGGGTGGTTGTGTAGTCATCTATATTTTGTAGAAGTTTGTCAACGTTGAAGCTACCTACAGTTACTTTTTCAAAAGAAGCCGATTGTCCTTCTAAATTGAGCAAACCAAAAATGCCCCCAGCATATTTCCCTTTTACGGTGTTATCATACAATCTTATGAGGGAGTATGAACTATTTAAATTATTTATGCTAAACTCATCAGGAATATCGGCATAACCAAAGACTGCACCCGCATACTCATCACTTTTAACAGTAGTCTTATTTACCTCTATACTGCCAATTGTTTTGAAATTGCGAGCATAACCAACAACCGCACCTGCATAGGAGGTACCATAAACAGAAACGCCATTTACATTTATACCCCCAATCCTCTCAACCTTAAAGTTATCAGGAAAATAAGGTGAAATAGCTCCTGCATACTTAGCCTTGAACGTTGAAAAGTCTACATCAAGAGAACTCACTCCATTAATGTAAAAACTGTACTCATCATTATACTCAAACAAAACAATACCAGTTTTTGTATCTCCGCTTCCATTCAACTTAAAGTAAACATCTTTAAAACCAAGATATTCTAGCCGACCCGTTTTTTGTTTTATTTTTACAAAGCCCATTTCATCGTTCGGTTTTTCGGATATATAGCAAAGCCCCGAAATCTCCGTCAAAGTGCTGTTACTGCGAACAATATCGTTCCAATACAAATCCAAAAATTTACCCTTGAACGCATTCGGGGCATTATCATTACAAGTTGTATCGTTTCCGTTGATAATCGTTCCAGCAAATTTGATGTCAGAAGGAATCTTGAACTCCACATATTTATTATCCAAGATTGCTTGCATATAGGAGTGAGCATCACAATTAACGCTATCCGCACCGCTGTGAGAGCAATTGTCATCGTACCAGTATTTAAAACATTCTTTGCCATTATTTTGGGCCGCAGTTAAATGATTTTCTGTTCCACTATAATCTCTTTGAGAAAATTCATAATATCCACCATTCTGATTGACATATTCATAACAGAAATAATCAGTAGCACCGGAAAAAGATACGGCGGACAGGACCATAAAAATGGCCGCGACAACAGCACCCAAAACTGGATTTTTATCCATAATCAATCCCTAAAATTAACTCGTTAACAAAAATATAACATTCTCAACATAAGCTTACAACGCTTCTTGTGTAAAAAGTCGGATTATTTGGGTCAAATCACAGCAAAAATTTTTTACAAAAAAAAAGTGAGTAATTTTTGGGGAAAGTATTAGTGGTTAGAGCCGTGTAAGCGAGAAAAAAACGTCATCAGGCAGTTGTAACTCGTTGTCGCTCAATGAATTAAGCGGCAGCGGACCGCACACCGAAGTTGGCGGTAGATGAGGTATGGGAGGAACGCTATTGGTTCCGTGTATGCAATAAGTACTGTGTAAGGTGGCCCCGGAATAAATCCGGGGTGACAAAGCGAGGGGAAACGTGTAAGCTGAATCCAGAACTGAGTC
>NZ_JAFWOM010000113.1 GCF_017545445.1 Fibrobacter sp. | reverse complement strand
CATGTCCACCCTGATGTCATCCCGGACTCCGTTCCGGGATCATCTTTTGCTTTGTCATGCCCGCGAAGGCGGGCGTCTTCTTCAAGCGTTTTGACGTTAATTATAATAATAATTAAATTGGTACAAAAAGGACTCGTCGTGTCGAAAGTAGTTTCTGCAATGGATATGCGTCAGAATTTTGGGACGCTCTTGAACCAGGTCGCCATCAAGGATGAAGAAATCGTCATTGAACGCGCTGGCAAGCCTTTGGCACGCCTCGTGAGCATGAATTCTGCGACAAGCGGCAAGCTCGACTTTCGCGATATCGGAAAACTCCCGAACGACATCTGGAACGAATAGTTAAAAAGCACAATTTTATTTTACACACTAATTCATTCCGAACGCCGCTTCTCTTGAATTTGATTTTGTAGGTTGCTTTTATAAAATCAATTTGGGAGGTGTTTATATGAATATCTTGAAAACTGTAGTGTTGTCTTTATATGCTTTTTTCTGCGTTGCATGCTCGGATAAAAATTCTGGTGAAAAAGTTTACGGATAGATTTTATTATGACTTGCTAGAATAGCGGATGGTTTGACTATGATGAATATTTTGAAAATAAAAATGTCGGCTTTATGTATGTTTCTCTGCATGGCTTGCACACTATTTTGTACAGCCTGCTCAGATAGGGAAAAATATATCGCTTTAAATCGAGGTTCTTTAAAAGTCGAAACTTGGCTTGAAGTCGAGAAGAATGAAATTGTAAAAATTTGTATCGACTCCAAAGTACGAGTATGGAATACTACGCTAGATTCTATAGTTCTTGGTGAATCCTGTTTGAAAGTTCGAGTTCCAACGCTTATTGGTGTCAGCGCAATCAATGTGAAATTTTTCGACACTGATAGTTCCTACAAAATCAATTTAGCGGTCGGGATGAAGTATCTGGATTTCAAGAATGAAGAGGTTCTCATAGGTTATAACGAATTCAGAGGAAAAGACTCTGTATTAAAACGGATAATAAGCAGCAATCCAGTTGAAGAAGATCCTGAAAGACTTATATCAGTTACAGGTTCTTATTTAGTAGATAAGTACCCAGTAACAAATTGTGAAATCACACAATTAATGTGGGATTCGATTTCTATGGAACCATCTCTTGCAAATTCAAGACTTCAAAAATATGCAAATCAATGGATGGAAAGGAAAAAGAGAAGTGAACGAAACAAAAATTGCATGCCCAAAGATACTGCTGCGTGTACAGTTTTCTTACTACAAGCGATGAAATATGCAAACGCCCGCAGCATTCGAGAAGGTTTAAAACCATATTATAAATTTTCTAAAACAGACGAACAAGAAGAACAAAAAATTTTATCAAAAGGTCATTATATTATTGGCTTTTTTGATTTAAGTAAGAGTAAAGACCGGTTAATCCAAGTTACTGTAGATAAATCATCTGATGGATATAGGCTTCCTTATTATGATGAATGGATGATATTTGCTCGTGGCGGAGATAAAAAAAATAGTGCACCTTGGGGAGACTCTTCTGTTACATTTGAAGAAGCTTCCAAATACGCTCGATTTGACACATGGCAAGAATTTGAAGTTTCAGAACCCGTGGGACAATTGCTTCCAAATGGATATGGCCTATACGACATATTTGGTCTTGTTGAAGAACATGTTTTATTTGAAGAAAAAAATCCTTTTCGATTTCTTAAAGGTCGACCGTCTTGTTTAAAGGGTGGGGATAATTATGTCAAAAAAACTTATGAAAGAAATTCTTTTGATACGTCGCCTTATTGGAAATGGGTTCACTATGGATTCTACACTTCAAATTATAATGGTGGAAAACCCGCCGGTTTCCGTTTAGTTCGCAACATCGGCAATAACGCCAAATGGAGCGAAAATAAAACAGTTAAATCAAATTCTGATAGATCATCGCCAAAAGGTAAAGTGGAAATAGATAAGAGCGAAATTCTTGTCGAGTCTTGGCCTTTGAAATTGGGAACCAATCGTAAATCGAAAACTGATTCTGCTGTTGTACGTAAAGGCAAAGTTTTGCTTACGGGCTTGGTTTCTGTGACTTCCTCAAATATTGTATATGGGGATCTTCAAGAAAACGGAACGGTTGCTCCTGAAAATCCTGCGATTCCGCTTATCAACTCTATCCCAAACGATTGGATTCGTTCCTATTTTGCGAATAGCAATTTTGCGAGAGTTGCCAAGGTCTATGTGAAAAAAAGTCCCAAGACTAGAAAAAAGTCGCTGAAAGTTCGTTTGAACCTTTGGAAAGAAGACAAAACTCCATACGATTTTAAACCGGTGAATCTTGTGCTTTATAGAAATGGCGAGGAGAAAGGTTATTATATATATCAGACGATGACCAATTCAAAAGGAAAACCGTTGCTGTTCACGAAAAACGAAGACGATGCCGGAAATTATGAAGATGCTGTTATTTTATGTATAAAAGATAGTACGGATAGATTTTATTATGAACTTTTAAAATAGTTGATAAATGGTTTTTGATGAATATCTTGAAAATAAAAATGTCGGCTTTATGTATGTTTCTCTGCATGGCTTGCACACTATTTTGTACAGCCTGCTCAGATAGGGAAAAATATATCGCTTTGAATCGCAGCTCATTAGAAGCCGAAACTTGGCTTGAAGTTGAAAAGAATGATACTCTCAAGATTTGCATGGATTCGAAAGTTCGTATTTGGGATTCTAAACTTGATACCGAAATTCTAAACGATTCGTGCCTGAAAATCCAAGTACCGACGCTTATCGGAGTCCAATCAATTAATGTGAAGTTTCCTGATTCTGACAACGCCTATAAAATTAATCTAGCTGTCGGTATGAAGTATTTGAACTTCAAGAATGAAGAAACTTTATACGGTAATGACCTTCGTCAAATGCGACCTCGAGAAAAGAAGATTGTATCCGTTACGGGAACTTATCTGGCAGATGAATATCCTGTAACCAATTGCGAAATTACACAGTTGATGTGGGATGAAATTCCCCTAAATTCAAAGGATCATCAGATTGAAAAGGAATGGTCTGAAAGAAAAAAGTCTAGCATGCGTAACGGAAAATGCGACGCCCATGATTCTGCGGCAAATATGATTTCTTTGTATATGGCAATGAAGTATGCCAATGCGCGCAGCATTCGAGAAGGACTGAAGCCTTATTATCGTTTCACTGCAACTAAGGAAAAGTACATACATATTATTACGTCTTATCACAAAAAACGTAAAGACATTACAGTCAAATCGAGATACCGATACATTGAAATTTTTTATAACTTCACAGGATACGAGGAACCGATACATCAATATGTTATAGCTCAATACGATTTCACAAATCATGAAGATTCGACAATTCTTGTGATGGTTGATTCAACATCAGATGGTTATCGGCTACCATATTATGACGAATGGATGATGCTTGCTCGCGGCGGAGAAAAGAATGCCATGACGCCTTGGTGCAATAATTCCGCTAAAATTAAAGACGTTTCAAAATATGCAAGATTTGCCAAATATAAGGATGATGTCAAATCGGAACCTGTAGGCCAGTTACAACCTAATGAATATGGTTTATATGACATGTTAGGTTTAGTAGAAGAACATGTTCTTTTAGAAGAGCACAATTGGCAAAGACCTGTGGTAGAACTAATTTATACTTTAATCCCTTTTAGCCAGAAAAAAGAATCATTCAAGTGCTATGATGAGGACTGTCCTTCCTGTTTAAAAGGTGGAGGACTTTTAAGCGATTGGAAAAAAATTAGCTACAGTTATTCGAGCCCTGATTATTATAATGATTATTCCGGCGGTTTCCGCCTCATCCGCAACATCGGCAATAACGCTAAATGGAGTGAAATCAAGTCTGATTCCAACGAATAGATTTTATTATGAGTTGTTAAAATAGTTGATCGTTTCTAAAACAGAAATCCCGACTCGTTTGTTCGAGTCGGGATTGAGGAGTAGAATGAGAAATTTAATTACATCATGCCGCCCATGCCCATGGACGGATCCATAGCCGGAGCTGCCGGAGCCTTCGGTTCCTTCTTTTCGGTGATCACGCAGTCAGTTGTGAGAATCATCGAAGCGATGGAAGCGGCGTTCTTGAGAGCCGTGCGGGTCACCTTAGCCGGGTCAATGACGCCAGCCTTGATGAGGTCTTCGTAAGTGTCGGTCTTAGCGTTGTAGCCAAAGCCGTCCTTGCCTTCCTTGACCTTGTTCACGACCACGGAACCTTCGAGGCCAGCGTTCTGGACGATCTGGCGGAGCGGTTCTTCGATAGCGCGGCGGATGATTGCAGCACCAGTCTTCTGGTCGGCATTGTCGAACTTGAGAGCATCGATAGCCTTTTCAGCGCGGATGAGAGCAACGCCACCACCCGGAACGATACCTTCTTCGACAGCGGCGCGAGTTGCGTGCATAGCGTCGTCAACGCGGTCTTTCTTTTCCTTCATTTCGACTTCGGTTGCTGCACCGACCTTGATCACAGCAACGCCACCGGCGAGCTTTGCCAAGCGTTCCTGGAGCTTTTCGCGGTCGTAGTCGCTCGTGGTCGATTCGATCTGCTTCTTGATTTGACCGATACGGCCCTTGATAGAAGCGGCGTCGCCAGCACCTTCGACGATCGTGGTGTTGTCCTTCGTGATGGTGATGGACTTTGCCTTACCGAGAACGGTAACCGGAGCATCTTCGAGCTTAGCGCCCGTGTCTTCGGAAACGAGCATACCGCCAGTGAGGATTGCGATATCTTCGAGCATAGCCTTGCGACGGTCGCCAAAGCCCGGAGCCTTGACCGCAGCAACCTTCAAAGTGCCGCGCATCTTGTTCACAACGAGCGTTGCGAGAGCTTCGCCATCGACGTCTTCGGCGATGATGAGGAGAGACTTGCCCTGCTTTGCAACGTATTCGAGCATCGGGAGCAAATCCTTCATGGTGGAAATCTTCTTGTCGTACAGCAAGATGAACGGATTTTCGAGAGCGACTTCCATGCTGTCCGTGTTCGTGACGAAGTACGGAGAGAGGTAGCCACGGTCGAACTGCATACCTTCGACAACGTCGAGGACGGTTTCAGCTGTCTTGGATTCTTCGATGGTGATGACGCCATCGTTGCCGACCTTTTCCATGGCGTTTGCGAGGAGTTCGCCAATTTCCGGGTCGTTGTTAGCAGAAATCGTTGCGACCTGGGCGATGTGTTCCTTGCCGTTGATCTTGACTGCCATCTTGCCGACTTCCTTGATCACAGCTTCGACAGCAGCGTCCATACCGCGCTTGATGTCCATCGGGTTTGCACCAGCAGCGACGTTCTTGAGGCCTTCGCGAGTGATTGCCTGAGCCAAGACCGTTGCAGTCGTGGTACCGTCACCAGCAGCGTCAGAAGTCTTGTTGGCGACTTCCTTAGCCATCTGTGCACCGAGATTTTCGTATGCGTCTTCGAGTTCGACTTCCTTAGCGACAGAAACGCCGTCCTTAGTGACGTTCGGAGCACCGAAGGAGCGTGCGATCATGACGTTACGGCCCTTAGGACCGAGAGTAACCTTAACTGCATTGGCGAGCTTGTCAACGCCCTTCATGAGGGATTCGCGAGCTGCCACATCAAACTTTAATTGCTTTGCCATTTTTGATTTTCCTTTTTAAAATTTTTTATGATGGAGTAGACGGTAGGAAGTAGACAGTAGACAGTGGTTAATTAGGCGGCGAAGCCGCGATTATAAAACTTCCTACTTCCTACTTCTAACTTCCTACTAATCACTACAGCGTAGCGAAAATGTCGGATTCCTTCACGATGAGGTAGTTTTCGCCATCGACGGTCACTTCCGTGCCGCTGTACTTGCCGTAAAGCACCACGTCGCCCACCTTGACTTCCATAGCGACGAGTTCACCCTTGTCATTCTTGCGGCCCGGACCCACGGCCACGACCTTACCTTGCATCGGCTTTTCCTTTGCATTATCCGGAATGAAGAGACCGGAGGAGGTCTTCTGTTCGGCTTCTGCCGGCTTGACAACGATTCGATCTGCTAAAGGCTTGATCATTATTCTTATCCTCTTTTGGGCAATGCCCTTGTTAAATTGCTAGGTCCAGCTTTGCTAGAATTGTTCCAAATTGGACCTTTTCTTTGTTTCGCCCCTTACTAAGCAATTTTCGTGCCAAAAAACAAGAATTACACTGTTTTGTGCCTATTTTATAGTGCCGTCGGTTAAATAAATTACAAGACCGCGTCATGGAGGTTCCGGATCAAGCCCGGAATGACGTCTGATCCGCCATCTAGATTCCGGCTCGGAGGCAGGAATGACGTATAATGGCGTTGTAAAACATTTAACGCCCTGCCTCTATAGTTGGCTATCGACAATACGTGTTTTATTTTGAAACATTGCGTACGCGACGGAATAAAACCGAAGATTATTGATTGTTAAAAAATGAAACAAATAATAAATTACAGTATTGAACCGGCGATGATGGATGGCCCGTGTGACAGATTACACGAAAATTTAAAATGTATGAGTAAAAAAATTTAATTTTAATTGCTAAAAATTTATTTTTAAATAGATTTAACGGCCCTCTTGGGCATAGGAGTTGTGTATGAACCGTTTGGTGAAAATTGGACTCGCTGGCCTCGTCGCTTTCGGACTTGCCGAGGCTAAGGTGAACTTCCCGTATCCGCAAAAATCCAGTTACGACGGGAACGGCGTGGTTCTTTCGAAACTGGACGATGCGGCTTCTCAGCTGAAGAAGGCTTTCGATTTTTATTTGAAGGACAAGTATAAAGAAGACGCGACGTACGCCGCGATTGAAAAAGACAAGGGCGGCAACAATTTTGTCTCTGAAGGGACTGGCTACGGCATGTTGATGATGGTCTATTTCAGCGACAACACGACGAGCTATCAGTCGCAGTTTGATAAGTTGTGGGCGTTCTACAAAGCTGGAGTCAATGAACACGGACTGATGAACTGGTCTTTTGGCGGCTTGAAGCCGTATGACAATAAGGCGAATGCGGCAACGGATGCCGAAATGGATGTGGCGGCGGCCTTGATCATGGCGGCATATCAGTTCGACGATGATAAGTATTTGGACGAGGCCCGCAAGCTTTTGAAAAACGTAAAGCAGTACGAATTCGAAGAAAACGGTCTCCATAAACCGGGGGATGCTTGGAACGACAAGAAAAATCCGTCCTATATTGCGCCCGCTTATTATAGGCTGTTTGCCGAGGTTGATGCGGATAATGCCGAATTTTGGAGCACGACGGCGATGAATGCGAACTATACATTGCTGGAAGCAAACTCCGCGGAATATTCTACAGGTCTTTTTGACAACTGGTCCGATGCAAAAGGAAAGGGCTTGGATGGAAACTACGGCTACGATGCTGCCCGTACGCCTTGGCGCTTGGCTCAAGACTTTTATTGGTTCGGCGAAGAAAAAGCGAAAACGATGTTGGACAAGCTCGGTAAATGGGTAAGTGGCAATGCTGCGAAGGATGTTCGTGGAAATATCAACCGTAACGGCAGTGTCGAGGGCTGGGCCGCTCATAACAGCACCTTTGTTGCAACATTGATGACCTCTTTGGTGACGGATGCCTCCCGTCAGGGTAAACTGGATGAATTTTGGAGTGAAGCTGTTTCGCTGGGTGAAGAACCGTATTTCGAACAGTCTTTGAAAATTCTTTGCGGCTTGCTCGTTTCGGGGAACATGCCGAATCTTATGGCGGCTTCCAAGGCTCCGGCATCGTCGAGTGCGGCTGCTCCGGAAAGCTCAAGTTCTGAAGTTGCGTCTTCGAGTGCTGTCGCACCGCAGTCTAGTTCTGGTACGCAGGCTCTGAATACTGCCGTGGTTAGCGTCCCGAAGATAACGCTTGACGGTAGGACTCTCCAGTTGGGAGCCGTGAAGGGCAATGTCCATGTGGACGTGGTCTCGATGACGGGTAGCGTGGTGAAGTCCTTCGACAAGAATGCGACGCGAACTGTAATGTTTTCGTTGAGCGGTATTCCGAACGGCCTTTATGTTGTCCGTGTCGTGAATGCCGGAGTTACAACTCTCAAGAAAATAACGTTGGAATAAACGACTAACAAAAAGCGACTGACGTTGGAAAAGACGACTCGGTCGCTGATGTTGCCCCGGCTTTAGCTGGGGTGTTTTTTTATATAAGTTTACCTTATTTTATTGCAATGGTTTTGTTTGTAAATATTTGTTTATGTTTTTTTGTGGATATCTTGTGTTGTATAAAAGAATTTTTAATTTGTTTTATTGTAAAAATTAAAATACAAATCAAGTGAAATTGCTGAAATTTTGAAAATTTGGACGGTTTTAACCCTTGTTGTAATTTTTTTGTATGCTTTCACTTATTTTGTATGATTTGTTTGCTAAATTTATTGAACCTTAAAAACAAATTAAGAAGGTGAATAAATGAAAACAATAAAAAGAACAACACTGTTCTTGGGGATGGCGTCAGCGGTGGCGCTTGCTCAAGACGGGTCTGCTTGCATTCCGTTTGTTAATGGGGAGGGGCATTATAACGAACACTGTTATAATTCTGGCCTTATCGACATGGAAAATGGCAAGTGCTATACCATGAATAAGGATCGCGTTAAAGAGGGCGTTCCGCAGTGGATTAACGAAATGGCCTCCCAGACTTGGTGGTGGGAAGAAACTCCTTGTATTGAGGATGTTTCTAGCTCCAGTGTGGAACCTATTGAATCTAGCTCTAGTTCGGAACCGGTGGTTTCTAGCTCTAGCGATGAACCTGTGGTCTCTAGCTCTAGCGTGGAATCTTCCAGCTCTGTCGAATCTAGCTCTAGCGTGGAATCTTCTAGCTCCGTCGAATCCAGCTCTAGCGAAATTGTCGTTTCCAAGTGCATCAAGTTCGTGAACGGCGATGGCGATTACGACAAGAATTGCTACAACGAAGGCCTTGATGAAATGGCTGACGGTGTTTGCTACACCATGAATCCGGCCCGTGCTAAGGAAGGCGTTCCGCAATACATTAGCAACAGGGCTTCTGATAAGTGGTGGTGGGTTGAAACCGCTTGCGGTGACGAACCGGAATCCTCCAGCTCTGTTGTATCCAGCTCTAGCGAAGAATCTTCGAGCTCTGCCGAATCCAGCTCCAGCGTGGAATCTTCCAGCTCTGTCGAATCTAGCTCTAGCGTGGAATCTTCTAGCTCCGTCGAATCCAGCTCCAGCGTGGAATCTTCCAGCTCTGTCGAATCCAGCTCCAGCGTGGAATCCTCTAGCTCTGTCGAATCCAGCTCCAGCGTGGAATCTTCCAGCTCTGTCGAATCTAGCTCTAGCGTGGAATCTTCTAGCTCCGCTGAATCCAGCTCCAGCGTGGAATCCTCTAGCTCTGTGGAATCCAGCTCCAGCGAAACCCCTATTGAACTCTGCATTGATTTCGGCAGTGTCCAACACCGTATTGGTCAATACTGCTATAAGTCCGGTTTGACGAACATGGCCGATGGCAAGTGCTATGCTGTGGTTGAGAGCAAGAGGGGTGAAAGCTCGGATAGAATCCGCCGTCACACCGATGTAACGGACAAGTCTTGGTGGGTGGAAACGCCTTGCTTCGCAGAAGTTTCCAGCTCCAGTGTGGAATCTTCCAGCTCTGTCGAATCCAGCTCCAGCGTGGAATCCTCTAGTTCTGTCGAATCCAGCTCCAGCGTGGAATCTTCTAGCTCCGTCGAATCCAGCTCTAGCGAAATTGTCGTTTCCAAGTGCATCAAGTTCGTGAACGGCGATGGCGATTACGACAAGAACTGCTACAACGAAGGCCTTGATGAAATGGCTGACGGTGTTTGCTATACCATGAATCCGGCTCGCGTTGCTGAAAGCGGTGTTCCGCAGTATATCAGCAACAGGGCTTCTGATAAGTGGTGGTGGGTTGAAACCGCTTGCGGTGACGAACCGGAATCCTCTAGCTCTGCTGAGTCCAGCTCCAGCGTGGAATCTTCTAGCTCTGCTGAATCCAGCTCCAGCGAGGAATCTTCTAGCTCTGTCGAGTCCAGCTCTAGCGAAGAATCTTCTAGCTCTGTCGAATCCAGCTCTAGTGTGGAATCTTCTAGCTCTGTTGAATCCAGCTCTAGCGTGGAATCTTCTAGCTCTGTCGAATCCAGCTCTAGCGTGGAATCTTCTAGCTCTGTTGAATCCAGCTCCAGCGTGGAATCCTCTAGCTCTGTCGAATCCAGCTCCAGCGAAATTGTGGTGTCTGCTTGCATCGCGTTTAAGAACGGCGAAGGCAATTATGACAAGAACTGCTACAACGAAGGCTTGAGGAACATGGCTGAAGGCAAGTGCTATACCATGAATCCGGCCCGTGTTGCTGAAGGCGTTCCGCAGTGGATCAACGAAGTTGCCACCGAAACGTGGTGGTGGGTCGAAGCTCCGTGCGACGCAACGGGTGTTGAACCGGTCGTTAAGCCGGTTATTGGCCGCAACAACGGCACAACTGCTATCGTCTCTGCTGCTGAAGTCAAGGCCAACATGACTGTTACGAACAACATCCTGAGCGTCGTTGCGACCTCCAATGGCGTTAAGTCCCTGACGGTCTTTAGCGTTCGCGGTGATGTGCTTCTCTCCGAAACATTCTCCGGTGCTTCCATGAGCCTGGATATGTCGAAGTTTGCGGGCAAGGGTGCTGTGATTGTTCGCCTCTCCGAAGGCCGCAAGGTCCTCGCTACGAAGCGTGTTGCAGTCCGCTAATTCTCTAACGAATTAACGTCAATTCGTGAATGGGCTTCCTCGAAAGAGGAAGCCTTTTTGTTTTTAGAGATAAGTTGTTTTTTTAATTAGCGATAATTTGTATATTTTTATAAGTTAAACAAATATCAATTGATAAAATTAGAAAAATTCTGTGTTATGAAAAAATTGAATAAAATATCAGTTCTTCCGTTGCTGGCTTTATTTGCCGCTTGTGGCGATGATTCTTCTTCTGCTCGACCTTCGTCTGTTTCGTCTGTTGATGATCTGCCGCAATGTACCGAGCTAAATGATGGCGAATTTCGTTTTGTTGAAGATAAGGGCGAAACTTATGCGTGCAGCCAAGGTTTTTGGGTTAGTGAAAACGAATTGGAATTGAAGGTAAAAAGTTCTTCTTCTCGAATTTATTCTAGCTCGAATATCATGAACGGGAACAGTTCTTCGGCGAAGTATTCGTCCTCGCAAAATTCTTCATCTTCCGCAAAATCATCTTCATCGGTAAAATCTTCGTCTTCGATGTCATCTTCTTCAGAGGAATTTATTCCCGGCAAGGTCATCAAGGGTGCTTATTACGGAATGCCTTTTGGAAGCGGTGATCCGGTTATTGAAGTTCTGGCTTTAAATGACAAGCTTGAGTATGTCGATTCCACAGCTGTTTATAAAGGATATGTTGACATAAATACGGGTGCGTTTGTCGTTCGCGGCCTGCCAGAAGATATTTCTCTTGCAGAAATGAGAGTTGAGGGGAACCTTTCGGGCAAAGGTTATGAAAGTAATTACCAGACCGATACGGCATTTGCCGATTTGAAATCTGTCGATTCTCTTTATGTAAATAGCGGCATGGTCATGCTTGCTAAAAGAATAAAGTATCTCGTTCAAAAGCAGGGGCTTTCTTTTGCCGACGCGAAACACCAAGCCGAGTCTGAATTGCAAAAAGCATTTTTTGTTGAAGACAAATTCTATGATTTGGAAAAAATCAACATGCTGATGGATTCGACCGATGGTGGTTTGTGGGCTTCGGCGATTAGTTCGTATAAAGGGCGAGTTGGTAAATATTTTGCAGCGGAAAGCTATGTCAAAAACGGAAAGGCTGAGATAGCGTATGATACCCTTGCAATGAATATCATAAACGATCTCTTTGGAAATCCGTATTCTTATTTTGGAAATATTTATAATAAATCTTCTTGGTTTTGCAAAAAAGGCATGCGTGATAGGCTGACGATGGTTGCGGATTCGATTACGGGGCGTGGAACATGTACCAAGGAACGGCAAAATGAATCGTTTATAATGGCTGATACGAGTTTTAGCAAGCGTTTGATGAAATGCGATGCTGGAGCGTGGAGAGAGTTTAATACTTTGGAAAAAGATACTTATCTGTGGGAAAATCCTTGTAAAGTGGGTACGATGAAGCAGACTGAACAAGAAAACGCCTATAACAGAAGAATTTATTACTGCAATGATAAAAAAGAGTGGATAAGCGCTATGGAATTGAGTACCGATATTCCGAAGGATGCTTACTTGAATCCGAATATCAATTACGGGACGATGACTGACGAGCGTGACGGAAAAACGTACAAGACGATAAAGATTGGCGATAAAACTTGGATGGCCCAGAATCTGGATTTCCGCGGTTATAAAGACCAAAGCCTTGCAGACGAAAAATTGATGTCAAATGTTGATAAGGGTAGGGTTTGCTACGAAAAGAAACAGGTCTATTGCGATCTTTGCGGCAGTATGTACAGCTGGAGCGCTACGATGAATATTTCTAAGCAAGTGATGAATGATACAGCTACGGTTGAGGGGCTTATTCAGGAACATCATCAGGGGGTGTGCCCTGACGGCTGGCATATTCCTTCTTATGAAGAGTTCAAGAATATTCTCGCAGATGAATTGAATTTGGAAAGCGATAAGGCTGGAAAATACTTGAAGTCCATGGCCGGTTGGCGCACGGTTTTGTCGGATACTGTCGGTTTTGCGGCATTGCCTTGCGGCAGGTATTGGTATGCAAGCAATATAAGCAACTATGCTTCTGAGGATTTCGCGTATGATACTTATTATTATGCTTATGATGGTGTAACGCAAGTGCGTGTCCGCTTTGCATCGAAATCGGAGGCCTATATAACTCTTGATAAGCCTAGATATTGGCATTCGACAGGAAGCCCCTATCCTGACTATCATTCGTATATCCGTTGCGTCAAGAATGATTAACGTTATTTGCAAAAAAAATCCGGGATGATGTTCCCGGATTTCTTTTTATGCTCAAGATAAAATATTATTTGTTTTTAAGGCAACGGACTGAAAATGCAAAATGCTTGTCGTTGGCTGATGTCGCCTCGCTGTCGAAGTGGTCCGTTAGGCTTAGGCCAATTCCTTGTCCATTATCGTTTTCGGAAGATGTCCAGAAATGAGCCGTTTCTCCGAGATTGTTGAATTTGAATGAAGCGTCTCTGTAGCCAGCAGGCAAGGCTCCGAAACCAAAATTATCAGTGCCGTCTATGTCTGGCCATTCGGTTGTAGATCTTATGCGTGTTCCGGGCGTAAAGGAATCTCCCATGTTTGCAGAAAGCTGTTCGAATTCCTCTTTGCTCGGCAGGTGCCATCCTTCAGGGCAAACTTTCTGTGCAACATCCCAAGGGTACAATCGACCGTATTTTTGGCAATAGAAGTTGTTGTTGCTGTAGCAATAGCTACTTGCGTAATCGTAGTTCAGGTTTTCAGCCATCCAAGTCTGTGCCGATTCTCCCTCGCCGATAACGACTGTTTTGTAAGTTTGGTCGTTACGCGGATCGGTCATTGTTTCGAAAACTATTTCTTTAGCTACTGAGGAACTTGAAACGGTTGCTGATGACGAAAGCGTCTGTGCCGTCGATGAATTGATGGCCGAAGAACTGCTTTCTCCAATAGTAGAACTGTTGTTTGGTGAATTGGATACACTGTCATCTCCGCACCCAACAATGCTCAACGCTATAATCGTTGTTGCGCAACAGATAAGTTTTTTCATGATGCAACTCCTTTTATGAATTAGGCTGTAGGTGTTAAGTCGTAAGCTTTTCACATCGTTCAAGACGATTCTGTCTACTTCCTACTTCCTACTGTCTACTAACGAATCTTATTCGCGCGTTCGAGTTCGCGGGCGTTGATGATAAGCATCTGCAAGCGGTTCTCGATGTTCGCGAAACTGGTATCCGGATCGTAGTCCAAACTCAAAATTTGCACGTGCGGGCAACGTTCCTTCACGGCCTTCGTGAGTCCGCGACCACTGATGTGGTTTGCAAGGCAGGCAAACGGCTGCACAATGATGAAGCTGTTGATGCCGTGCTTGGAGTTGTACAAGATTTCTGCCGGGATTAGCCAGCCTTCGCCCGTGTTGTACGTCGGGTCGATAATGCCGTCGATGTAGTTCACGAGCTCGAAGCAGTCGGCGTGGTGTTCGTAGAGCTTGAACGTCTGCATGACCTTCTTGGCGGTTTCTGCGGCATGTGCAAAGAGCTTTGCGGTGACGCCGCCTTCGAGGCGGTCTGCAATCGGATTCGCCGAGAATCCACGCTTGATCTTTTCGGCGCGAACAACTTCATCGACGCGGAAGAAGTCCATCATGCCAGGGAGGTAAACTTCCATACCGTTGTCCATGAGGTAATCTTCGACATGACCGTTGGCGCTCGGATGGTAATTCATGAGGATTTCGCCGAGCACGGCGACGCGCGGCTTGCGGATGCCCTTCTGGCGGCTTTCCGTGATTTCGACCTTGTTGAATTCTTCGATGCACTGGTGCAACATTTCGACAAGGCGTTTTCCGGAACCAAGCTCCGTCTTTTTGAGCGTGGCGGCGGTCTTCATCAGTTCCGGCATCCACTTGCTGTAAATCTTCTTGGTGTCGCCGGGGTGAACTTCGTACGGGCGGAGAGCGCGGTACGCTGTTTCGATGGCATCCATGAATGCAAGGCCCCAAAGCGTATGGAGGCGGAAGTCAAGGCCCAGCTGGAATCCCGGATGCATGCCCTTATAGTCGATGCCGGTCGTGATGATGGAAACGTCCTTGTAACCCGCTTCGTCAAGAGCCTTACGGCCGAGCACGGAGTACTGCACAGCGCGGCAGTTTTCGCAGTTCTTGGCAAGGCACATCGAAACTTCGGTCTGCGGAACGTTCGGGTGTTCTTCGAGCCACTTGAGGCATTCGCCAATGTTGATCTGGCAGGGGAAGCAGATGTCGTTGTGCACGTACTTCTTGCCAAGTTCAATAGCGCGCTTGTCTGCAACCGGGAGGTAATCCGAGAGGTAACCCTTGCCCTGGATGTAGCTACTTGCGAGAATGGCGAAAGCAGGCGAGAGGTTCGGCGTCAAGATGATACGCTTTGTCTTGTCGCTTGCCACGTACGGCGTGTGGAACTGCGGTTCGTTCGAAATCGGCTTTTCCGGGAGGTTTGCTGCACGGCGGGCCTTCACGGTTTCGATAAAGCTCTTGATGCGGATGCCCACCGGGCCTCTTGCGTCGCCTTCGTCGAGCTTGAGCATGAGCATTTCCTTGTTGGAATCGCGGTGCATCATGCGCATCATTTCGTCGGTCAACACAGAGTCGTGTCCGCAACCGAAGCTCACGATCTGGGCGAGTTCCACGTTCGGGTCTCTCGATGCAATCATCGTCGCACCGAGCATACGCAAATGGAACGTGTTTTTGATTTCTACGCGGGTGTGGCTAGGCACATCCTGGTCATACACGCCCGGGAGCGATTCGGTGGTGAGCACTGGAATGCCCATTGCGGTAAAGTGGCTTGCAATGTTGTGGTTGATGAGCAAGTCGGCATGGTAGGGGCGGCCTGCAATCACCACGGCAAAGCTGTCGTTTGCTTTCACGTCGTCGAGAATCTTCTGGCCTTCTTCGAGGAGCGTGGTGCGGTAATTATTAAGAGCCTTTTCGCCTTCGGTCACCGCCTTGTCCAAAGTCTTGCGGTCAATGTTCCAGTTGTCATGGAACCAGTCGATGGTCTGGCTTCTGCGGAGCTTCGTGTTTGCCCAGTGGAAAATCGGCTGGTCCATCGGGATGCCGTAATTCTTTTCGGGTTCGTCCGTGTTCTGGCAGATGTTCGGGTAGCCTTGTACGACCGGGCAGACCGTCGTGGCGTTAAACTTGGTGTGGTCGCTCGGGAGCGAAATCATCATCGGGAAGAAGATGCGATCGACCTTCTTTTCGATGAGGCTCAGCACGTGGCCGTGGACGAGCTTGGCCGGGAAGCAGACTGTATCCGAAGGCACGCTGTGGAGGCCAGCTTCGAACATCTTGTAGTCGCTCTGGCGGCTCACGACAACAGTGTAGCCAAGGGCCGTGAAGAACGCTTTCCAGTAGGGGAGGCTGTTCCAGAATTCGAGCACACGCGGAATGCCGATGGTCTTTCCGTTTTGCGGCAAGAGAATCTGCGGAGCGTAGTCCTTCACCAAGAGCTGGTTCGTGCGCTTGATCATGTCCGGCACGGACTGCATCTTCTTGTTGATTTCGGCAATGAGCTTCTTGGTGGCCGGATCGTTCGGGTCGGCGGTGACTTCGCCGCGTTCGCAACGGTTGCCCGTCACAAAGCTCTGGCCGTCGCTAAAGGTCACGATGGTGCGAGAGCAGTGGTTGGTGCAGTACTGGCAAAGCTGACCCGGCTGGTTGTGCCAGCTGAAGGTGCGCATGGCTTCGAGGCCGATAAACTTGCTCTGCAAATTCGGATCCTGGGCGCGCTTTTCTTCCATGAACTTCTTGGTCAAAAGAGCGATACCGATAGCGCCCATTTCACCCGGGCGTTCCGGACGGATGGCCTTGAGGCCCGTGTACTGTTCGAAGGCTCGGAGAACAGCGTTGTTCTTGAACGTACCGCCCTGCACCACGACCTTCTTGCCGAGCGTATTCAGGTTGCGGATGCGGATGACCTTCGTGAAAACGTTATTGATGATGGAGCGGCAGATGCCCGCAATGATGTCTTCGGGCTGCTTGCCGTCGCGCTGTTCCGTGATGATGGAACTGTTCATGAACACGGTACAGCGGCTGCCGAGCTGAGACGGACTCTTGGAGTTGAATGCGAGTTCCGCAATCTTTTCCATCGGGATGCCGAGGCTACGGGCGTACGTTTCGATGAATGAACCGCAACCCGAAGAACAGGCTTCGTTGAGGATGATGCCCGTGACGACGCCGTCTTGCACGGAGATGGCCTTCATGTCCTGACCGCCAATGTCCAAGATGAACGAGACGTCGGGGCAGAGACGCTGGGCCGCGTTCGCGTGGGCGACCGTTTCCACCGTGTGGTAGTCTGCGTGGACGGCCTTTGCAAAAAGCTGTTCGCCGTAGCCGGTTGTACCCACGCCCAAAATGTTGAGCTTCACGCCGTATTCTTCGTAGCGGTCGGCGAGGTCCACCATGGCGCGCTTCAAGACGGCCAGCGGTTCACCGTCGTTACTGGCGTAGAAGCCGTCGATGACCTTTTCGTTTTCGTCGATGAGCACGAATTTCGTTGTGGTAGAACCTGCGTCAATGCCCAAGTAGGCGTTGATGGTCGAACCGGAAGGCGGCTGCGGATAATGGTTGTCCGCCATCTTGTGTTCTTCGAGGAACAGCTTGTATTCGGCTTCGTTCTTGAAGAAAAGGTCGGAGGCTGCCTTGGCCTTGTTTTCGGCTTGGCGCGTTTCGCTAAAGTGGACGAGTGCGTCGAGCGAACCTTCTTCGCGGTACATGCATTCCTGGTTCGCGAACATGGAGCCGTTAGCGAGGGCTGCACCCATGGCGACGAGCACTTCGGAATGCTCCGGCACGATAGCCTGTTCGTCCGTGATGCCCAAGCGTTCCTTGAACGCTTTCACGAGCGTCGGGTTGAACGTCAAAGGGCCGCCTTCAAAAATCACGGGCGGCTTGATTTCCATACCTTGGGCGAGGCCGCCGATGGTCTGCTTTGCGATGGCGTGGAAACTCGAAAGTGCGATATCTTCCTTGGCGATGCCATTGTTGAGCATCGGCTGGATGTCCGTCTTGGCGAACACACCGCAACGTCCGGAGATTTCATAGACCTTCTGGCCACGTTTGGCATAACTTTCGAATACTTCTGTCTTGATGCGGAGGAGTTCTGCCACTTGGTCGATAAATGCACCCGTACCGCCGGCACAGACACCGTTCATGCGCATGTCAGAGGCGATGAGTTTCCCTGTGGTCTTGTCCTTTTCGAAGAAGACGACCTTGGCGTCTTGACCGCCGAGTTCGACGGCGACTCTAGATTCAGGGTAAGTTGCACGAACTGCAAGAGCGTTGGCGACTACTTCTTGCACAAAAAAAGCGTGGGTGGCTTCGGCAAACGGTTGACCGCCGCTACCGCAAAAAGCGACTCTAAAATTCTTGCCCGGGAAAAGGGCATGGGCCTCGCGCAGGACATCATAGACCTTTTGGGCCTGCATAGCGTTGTGGCGTTGATACGTATAGTGTAAAAGCTTAGAGGTCTCGGGATCAACTACAGCAATTTTCACAGTGGTGGAGCCAACATCGACTCCAACCCATAAATCGTTCAAAGAAGTATTCATAGTGTGCCAAATTTAGTTTTTTTTCATTTTTTGAAAATGATTTTTTTCGTTCAAACGGATAAAACGCGGCTCTTCTGAATCAAAAACAGCTGTCCGCATGTGCAGTGGGGAAGTAGGAAGTAGGCGGTAGGAAGTAGGAAGTGATGCGAAAATGCTATTTTGACGGCCTGTCATGACGACCGTAGGGAGGAAGGATTCAGTCACTTCTAGTGTCATCCTGAGTCCCGGAACAAGTCCGGGATAAACTCCGTCTCCGTAAGGACGAAGTCGAAGGATCTTTATAATAGTAGAATTTTGTATATTCAGTTGTATGAAATGCCGCATCGGAATGAAAATAGCTTTTCTCTTTGCAATAAACCTCTGCATCGCTTGCTCTCTATTTTGCACGGGCTGTTCAGATAAGGAAAAATATATCGCTTTAGATCGCACTTCGTTAAAAGCCGAAACTTGGCTCGAAGTTGAAAAGAACGAAACCGTCAAAATTTGCATAGACTCAAAAGTCCGTACATGGGAAACCTCGTTGGATACCGAAATTCTCAATGATTCTTGCTTAAAAGTTCAAATTCCAACGCTTGTCGGTGTCAATACAATTAATGTGCAATTTTACGATACCGACAGTGCCTATAAAATCAATCTGGCCGTTGGCATGAAGTATCTTGATTTCAAAAATGAAGAAGTTCATTACGGATATGACTTACTTTTAAAATCCGGATTGTCAAGAAAAAATGTATCAGTAACAGGGAAATATCTCGTAGATAAATATCCTGTGACCAACTGTGAAATTCTACATACGTTATGGGAAGACATTCCTTCATTTTCTACATCTTTAGATTCTTTAAACAATGATTTTATAAAAAGCTGGATGCTTAGAAAACACAATCATGATTTCGATGAAAAATGCAGTATTCATGATTCTGCAGCCACTTTATTTCCATTGTATTTAGCCATGAAATACGCCAATGCTCGCAGCGTTCGAGATAGTTTAAAACCTTATTATGTGTTTTCGGAAATTACAAGGAAGATAATCGAAATAAAACCAAAATCAGATAAATACAAACACATTAAATCCAAAATAAGACATGATCATACCCAAGATGGAGTCTCAATATGGCCGGACGAAAAACATAAATACACCATAGTTTATGGTGATTTTATTGAACACGAAGAAAAAAATATTAATGTGATGGTAGATTCAACGTCGGACGGATACCGTCTCCCTTATTACGACGAATGGGAAATGTTGGCTCGTGGTGGGGATAAAAGTAAGCGTGTTCCTTGGGGCGATTCTGCTTCGTTTCATGAAGTATCAAAGTACGCAAAATTATGTATTGAAATAAAAGGTGATGCGTGGAAAAAAATAAATCTAATAGACATTCCATTTGTCCCATTTAATTTCTGTAGATGGGGAAGGTATAATGAATCGGGCCCTGTAGGCAAACTAAAACCTAATGGTTATGGTCTTTACGACATGTTTGGTTTAGTTCAAGAACATGTTCTTTTGGAATTGCATAATGATGGGGATGACCCTAGCATCATGCTTCTTCGAGGTCCCTATACAGAATTTGGTCCAAGAACTCCTGAAACATGTGTTGGCCAATGTCCTTCTTGTTTGAAAGGTGGCAGTCTATATTCTGATTGGAAAACAATTGATTATAGTTACGTATCCATTGATGAATATCCCCGTTCAGGCGGTTTCCGTCTCGTCCGCAACATCGGCAATAGCGCCAAGTGGACCGAAGTAAAATCTAATTGACAAATGCAAAACCGAGCAATCTCGGTTCTCTTTTTTGTATATTCAATTGTATGAAAAAGATTTTATTGTTCCTAACGATGTGCTTTGCATTTGCAAATGCTCAATTTTATTATGACAAGCATGGAGAATGTCGCGGTGCGTATAAGGATAGTTTGGACCACGCGACGCTTGTCAAATTTGCTGAAAAAATCCGTGGTCCGATTTTGGTAAAAAAGTCGGTTGAAGGTGTCAAGCCTACAAAGAGTTTAAAAAAGATTAAAAGAACTCTTAATGTAAGCCGCGATACTTTGGACAAAGAAAACTGGCTCGAAGTCGAAAAGAACGAAAGTGTCAAAATTTGCGCTGACCAAAAAGTTCTTGCATGGGAAACATCTTTAAGTTCGAATATAAAAAACGATTCTTGTCTTGCAATTCAGGCACCAACACTTATAGGTGTTGAATCTATCAACATCTATTTTCCCGATGCCGACAGTTCTTTTAAACTCAATTTAGCCGTTGGCATGAAGTACTTGAATTTAAAAAACGAAGAGGTTCTTTTAGGTTTTAATGAATATGATACATCATTTGCCAACACCAACGAATTTTTCGTAGAATTAGACCCAGAAAGACTTGCTTTAGTTACAGGCACATATTTAATCGATAAATATCCTATAACAAACTGTGAATTTACGCAACTGATGTGGGATAGCATTCCAAACAAAACAACGTATTCGCATCAACATTATAGAAGAGTTCAAGAAGAATGGATATCCAGAAAAAAACATAGTAAGCGCAATGAAAAATGCATAGTGCACGATACAGCGGCAACAAGAGTTTTTCTATACCAATCTATGAAGTATGCCAATGCACGTAGCGTTCGCGAAGGATTAAAGCCATATTATATATTTTTAGAGACTGACGCCGACGAGTCAACAATCATAGCAGACAAAAATTCCAAAGCCGTAGGCTATATTATCGGTTACTACGATTTTGTAGAACATGAAAACAAGCTCATTATGGTTAAAATAGATAGCACGTCCGACGGCTACAGGCTCCCATATTATGACGAATGGATGATGTTTGCCCGTGGCGGGGATAAAAAAAATAAGGCTCCATGGGGAGATTCATCAGCGACCTTTAAAGAAGCGTCAAAACATGCAAAGTTTAAATCTATGAACAGAGATTTTTTTCATTCAGAAAAGGAAATGGAGTTATCAGAGCCAGTCGGTCAACGACAGCCCAATGGATATGGACTATACGATGTATTTGGGCTAAATGAAGAACAAGTACTTTTAAAAAAATCACACCCCCTCTTTACATCTTTAGGCGTTTATTATTTCAACAATAATTTTCCGTACTGTTTAAAAGGCGGAACATACTACGTTACAGAAAGTCGTTCAATTCATAATGGCCATATGCCTTATTGGAAGTATTTTAACTACGGCCGTTTTGAGTACGGCTATCCTGGAATAGCAGGCGGTTTCCGCCTCATCCGCAACATCGGCAATAACGCCAAATGGACTGAAGTAAAAACGGACGAGGAATAACTTTTTCCTAAAAATGAAGAACCGAGCAATCCCGGTTCTCTTTTTTGTATATTCAATTGTATGAAAAAGATTTTGTTGTTCCTAATGATGTGCTTTGCGTTTGCGAATGCCCAATTTTATTATGACAAGCATGGAGAATGTCGCGGTGCGTATAAGGACAGCTTGGAGTATTCCAAGCTTGTCGGGCTCGCCGAAAGATTTCATGGTCCGATTTTAGTGAAAAAGCCTGTCAAAGGTGTCAAGCCAAGAAAAAATTTGAAAAAGATTCCACAAAAAAAGATTCAAAGAACGTTTAATGTAAGCCGCGATACTTTAGGCAAAGAAAACTGGCTCGAAGTCGAAAAGAATGAAATAGTCAAACTTTGTTTAGACAATAATGTCCTTGCGTGGGAAACATCCTTAGATTCCAAAATACTGAATGATTCATGCTTGATTTTTCAAGCGTCAATGTTCATTGGCGTTGATACTATTAAATTATACTTTCCCGATAGTGATTTTTCACAAAGCATCAATTTTGCAAATAGTTTGAAATATTTAAATTTTCATAACGATGAAATAATGCTAGGATTTAATAATTATGATCCAGCAGAATCAAAGAAAAATCCTTTGCGAAAAAATGAAGATCCATTAAGAATTGAATCAATTAGTGGTTCGTATTTAGTGGACAAGTATCCAATAACAAACTGTGAATTCACACAATTAATGTGGGATAAAATACCTACAAAGCCAACATTTACAAATTCCGATAGACAGGAAATGGCTCTAAAATGGGCTTATCGAAAAAAAAACAGCATACGCAATAGCAACTGCATTGCTCATGATTCTGCTGCATGCACAATATTCCTATCACAAGCTATGGAATACGCAAACATTCGTAGCATTCGAGAAGGTCTAAAGCCATATTATATTTTTTCAGAAACAAATTTTAACGAACCAAGTATTTTGTCAAAAAACAATTATATTATAGCCTATTTTGATTTCACAAAGAACGAAGACAAGTACGTTCAAATTTCAGTGGATTCATCTTCTAACGGTTATAGACTTCCTTATTACGATGAATGGGTAATGCTAGCTCGTGGCGGTGATAAAACAAAAAAAGCCCCTTGGGGAGATTCTACTGCAACATTTGCAGAAGCTCAAAAATACGCAAAATTTTTTTCTGAAACAGAAATTTTTGAAGCCGATCCTGTAGGTCAATTATTGCCCAATGATTACGGACTTTATGATATGTTTGGCTTGGTTTGGGAGCACGTTCTCTTTGAAAAAAAGAATCCGTTTAAAGCTCTTAAAGGTCGGCCCTCTTGTCTGAAAGGAGGAGACGATCAAGTTTGAGAAAATCATATATGGAATAAAGCATACCGAACTCCTTATTGGAAATGGATTAACTATGGGTATTTTTATCCTAATTACAGTAGCGGTGTTGAAGCTGGTTTCCGTTTGATTAGAAAATTAAAATAACAACAATCTGATTAAGAGACCATAATCGGCCTCTTTTTTGTATATTCAATTGTATGAAAATATTTTTGTTGTTCCTAACATTGTGCTTTGTTTTTGCAAATGCTCAAGGCATCAAGCCGAAAAAGAATTTGAAAAAGTTTCCTCAAAAAATTCAAAGAACACTTAATGTAAACTGCGATACTTTGAACACTGAAAACTGGTTCGAAGTCGAAAAGAACGAAATCGTTAAAATTTGTGCGGACCAAAAAGTTAAGGCATGGGAAACATCGTTAAAATCAAAAGTAAAGAATGATTCTTGCATAATTCTTCAAACACCAACGCTCATCGGCGTAGAATCACTTAATTTATTCTTTTTAAATGCAGGCCGTTCAAGAAAAATTAATTTAGCTGTAGGCATGAAATACTTAAATTTTAAAAGTGAAAAAGTTCTTTTGGGATATAACCAAAAGAAAAGAAATGTCATTACAACAATAAATGGAAAAAACGAAATAAATGAAGATCCAGAAAGGTTTGTATCCGTTACAGGAACATACTTAATCGATAAATATCCAGTTACAAACTGCGAAATCACTCAGCTGTTATGGGATAGCATCCCCCAAAATGTTCCAAACCTCGATCCCGATTCTAAACGATACACCCAAAATTGGATATTAAGAAAGAAAAACGGAATTCGCAATGAGAATTGCTTAACCCATGATTCTGCAGCGGCTTCAGTGTACTTATATCAAGCCATGGTTTATGCAAATGTTCGTAGCAATCAAGAACAACTTAAGCCGTATTACATTTTTTCGGCAAGTGAAAGCAACGATGCAAAAATATTATCAGAAGGTAAATATGTTGTAGGCTATTGGGACTTTACGAATCATAAAGAAGGTTTCATTCAAGTTTCTGTAGATCCATCATCTGATGGTTATCGTATTCCTTTTTACGATGAATGGATGATGTTTGCACGAGGAGGAGACCAAAAAAACAAAGCAATTTGGGGAGATTCCTCCGCTAATCTTAAAGATGTTCTAAAGTATGCGAAATTTGGTACTGGAAAATATTTTGATGAATCAGAACCCGTTGGACAGTTAAAACCAAACGGATTCGGCTTATATGACATATTCTGCCTCGTATGGGAACATGTTCTTTTTAAAAGAAAGAATCCGTTCCATTTACTTATGGGTAGTCCATCTTGTTTGAAAGGTGGCGGTAATTTAGTATTGACAAAAGACGATGGTGAATACCATTCTGAGCCGCATTGGAAGTCAATGAACTATTCATCGTCAAGGCCTAATTTTCATAGTAGTGCAATAGCCGGTTTCCGCCTCATCCGCAATATCGGTAATAACGCCAAATGGACCGAAGTAAAATCTAAATGACAAATGCAGAACCGAGTGATTCCGGTTCTCTTTTTTGTATATTCAATTGTATGAAAATATTTTTGTTGTTCCTAACGGTATGCTTTGCGATTGCGAGTGCTCAGTTCTATTACGACAAGCATGGAGAAAGCCGCGGTGCGTATAAGGATAGCTTGGTGTATTCAAAGCTTGTTGAACTTGCAAAAAGATTCCGTGGTCCGATTTTGCTGAAAAAGCCGGTTGAAGGAGTCAAGCCGAGAAAGAATCTGGAAAAGATTCCCGAAAATAAAATTCAAAGAACTTTTGACGTGAGCCGCGATGCTTTGGACAAAGAAAACTGGCTCGAAGTTGAAAAAAACGAAATCGTTAAAATTTGTGTTGACGAGCCTGTTGTCGCATGGGAAACATCCTTAAAAGCGATTATATCTAGCGATTCGTGCCTAGCTTTCCAAGCACCGACGCTTATTGGTGTTGAAGCGCTTAGGGTGCATTTCTATAAAGAATACATGCCTTACTACATCAACTTCTATAACGACGTATATTCCTACAATGTCAACTTAGCAATCGGTATGAAATACATAAACTTCAAAAATGAGGGGATTCTATTAGGATATAATGAATTCAAAGGACGAAAACTTTTAGGATTAGATACAAAAGAGCGAGATCCAGAAAGACTCGTATCCGTTACGGGTTCTTATTTAGTGGATAAATATCCTGTGACAAATTGTGAATTTACACAACTAATGTGGGATAGTATTCCTGTACAATCAATACACGAAGTAAAATACGCACAAAATATTCAAAATAAGTGGATTTCAAGAAAAAGAGACTTTACACGCAATAAGAATTGTCCTGTGCATGATTCTGCTGCAAATACAGTGTTTCTCTATCAAGCCATGAAATACGCAAACGTTCGTAGTAGCCGAGAAGGGCTAAAACCATATTATTTGTTTTCTGCAGTAAATGCCGATGGAGAAGAAATTTTGTCCAAAGGAAACTACATCATCGCATCGTGGGATTTTAGCAAACACGAGCAATCGTATATCAAAGTAACTGTAGATTCGTCTTCAGACGGCTACAGACTACCTTATTACGATGAATGGATGATGCTAGCACGAGGCGGTGATAAAAAGAAAAGATCCCCGTGGGATAATGACCTTTCTGCAACCTTTGATGATGCTTCTAAATATGCGATATTTGCTACAGCAAAGAAAGAATTTGATTCTGAACCAGTTGGTCAACGGCAACCAAACGAATATGGATTATACGATATATTTGGCTTAGTTGAAGAGCATGTTCTTTTTGAAGAATATAATCCGTTCTCGTACTATTTAGGGCACCCATCGTGTTTAAAAGGCGGAAGTAATCGAGTACGAAAAAATCCAGAAGATCGAAAAGATGAATTTGAATCAGAACCAACTTGGAGAATGATTAGTTATGGATATGCAGCCCCCAATTGGGGTCCTGCGTTGGCTGGTTTCCGCTTAATCCGAAACATCGGCAATAACGCCAAATGGACCGAAGTAAAAACGGACGAGGAATAACTTTTTCCTAAAAATGAAGAACCGAGCAATCCCGGTTCTCTTTTTTGTATATTCAATTGTATGAAAATTTTTTTGTTGTTCCTAACGATGTGCTTTGCGATTGCGAATGCCCAATTCTATTATGACAAGCATGGGGAATGTCGTGGTGCGTATAAGGATAGTTTGGAACACGCGACGCTTGTCAATCTAGCAAAAAGATTCCATGGTCCGATTTTGGTGAAAAAGCCGATTAAAGGTGTTAAGCCAAGAAAGAATTTGAAAAAGATTCCAGAAAATAAAATTCAAAGAACTTTTGATGTGAACCGCGATTCGTTGCGCAAGGAGCTTTGGCTCGAAGTGGAGAAAAACGAATTTGTGAAAATTTGTGATGACGGGCCTATTGTCGCATGGGAAACATCGCTAAATTCGAGTATTCTCAATGATTCCTGCCTAGCATTCCAAGCTCCTATTTTTGCAGGTGTTGAAACACTGAAAATATATTTTCCCGAAAAAGACAGCGTTTACAATATCAATTTAGCAATCGATTTAAAATACTTAAATTTCAAAAATGAAGAAGCACTACTTGGTTTTAACAACGAGGTCGTTAATAATAATTTATCATCCAAAGAAGATCCTGAAAGATTAACATCAATTACAGGCACTTTTCTCGTAGATAAATACCCCATAACAAATTGTGAATTTACTCAACTAATGTTAAACAGGATTCCATCAAAACCATCCTTTACAAATTCAGACAGACAGGAAATGGCTGAAAAATGGGCTTACAGGAAAAAGATTTTCACACAAAAAAATAATTGCATAACACATGATTCCGCTGCATGTACAATTTTTTTATCACAGGCGATGGAATATGCTAATGCTCGCAGTATTCAAGAAGGTTTAAAGCCGTACTACATTTTCACATCAACGGATTATCAAGCCCCTCGTATATTATCAAATAAACAGTATATTATTGCTTATTTTGATTTTTCAATAGATGACGACAAATATGTTCTGGTTTCTGTAGATCCGTCATCGGATGGCTATAGACTACCTTTTTATAATGAATGGATGATGTTCGCACGTGGTGGAGATAAAAAGAAAACCGCACCATGGGGTGATACAACAGCAACTTTTGAAGACGCGTCTGAATATGCTATATTCGGAACACATGCAAGTAGATATGAAGCAGAACCTGTAGGTCAATTAAAGCCTAATGGATTTGGCTTATACGACATGTTCGGTTTGGTTTGGGAACATGTTCTTTTTGAAAACAGTAATCCATTTCAAATTCTTAAAGAACGACCTTCTTGTTTGAAAGGAGGGAGTAACCATGTCAGAAAAAAACACATATGGTACAAAGCTTATAGAGAACCCTATTGGAAATGGATAAATTATGGTTACTCATATCCTAATTATAGCAGTGGAGCAGCAAAGGGTTTCCGCCTAATCCGCAACATTGGCAACAACGCCAAATGGACAGAAGTAAAATCTAAATGACAAATGCAGAACCGAGTGATTCCGGTTCTCTTTTTTGTATATTCAATTGTATGAAAAAGATTTTATTGTTCCTAACGATGTGCTTTGCGTTTGCGAATGCTCAAGGCATCGATTCAAGCGTGAATCAGGAAAACATTCCAGAAGATAAAATCCAAAGGTCTTTTGATGTGAGCAGCAATTCATTGCGCAAGGAACTTTGGCTCGAAGTGGAGAAGAATGAAGTCGTCAAAGTTTGCATTGATAAAAAAGTTAAGGAATGGGAAACAAAACTAGACTCAAAAAAAATCAATGACTCATGCTTGGTATTTCAAGCACCTTCTCTTGTTGGAAGCGACACCCTTAAAGTTCATTTTTCAAAAAGACCGCTTTCGCGGAATATATATCTGGCAATAGGAATGAAACATCTAAAATTCATACGAAAAAAAGTATTGCTTGGATATAGCCCAAAACCAGAGGAAGGAAATATTGCAAAAGCCCTATCTCTTGCACATTCAAAACAAGAAGACCCAGAGAGACTTGCTTTAATCACTGGAACATACCTTGTTGATAAGTATCCTGTAACAAATTGTGAAATAGCACATTTTATGAATGACAGTATGCCTGTAGATTTTTCATACAAGCATGAGTGGATAAAAGGTGTTCATGAAAGATGGTCAGATGTCTTCAAAGAACGTTTTTTTTTACAAAGAATGCCCCGCTCATGACACGGTTGCAAATACAATAATTTTATTGCAAGCAATGGCTTACGCTAATATGCGAAGTTTTCGTGAAGGATTAAAACCTTATTATAGATTTTTTGAAACAAAAGAAAAAGGATCAAGCATTATATCCAAAGGTCAATACATTATTGGATATTTCGACTTTACAAAACGCAATAATCAATTCAATTTCATAAAGGTTGTTGCAGATTATTCGTCATATGGGTATAGGCTGCCTTATTATGACGAATGGATGATTTTGGCCCGTGGCGGAGACATGAAAAACGAGGCACCTTGGGGTGATTCCTCCGTAGCCTTTAATGATACTGAAAAATACGCAAAATTAAGCACTGCAAAAAATTTCAAATCGGAATCCGTAGGGCAATTACTTCCCAATGGCTATGGTCTTTACGATATGTTCGGATTAGTATGGGAACATGTTCTTTTTGAAGAATCGAATCCTTTCCGTGTACAGAAGAACAGTCCTTCTTGTTTAAAAGGCGGAGATAACGGCATTCTTAAAAGAAAAGATGATGATAAATATCATACCACTACATATTGGAAAGAGTTAAATTACGGTTATTCTCAATTAAATATCAATAGTGACAAAAATGCCGGTTTCCGCCTAGTCCGCAACATCGGCAACAATGCCAAATGGATCGAAGTAAAGTCCGACAAGGAATAACATTCACAAAACGTCATTATCAAAAAAGAGGCCTGCAAGCCTCTTTTTTTTGCTTATGCACGGTCGCAGCAACACCATGTTCTCGCAGAGTTTACCAAGCAGGTCCAAAAAGCACCCCTCCCCACCCTGCTATAAAAAATTATATATTGTCGGTATGGCTCGCAAATTTCCCATAGGCATTCAGACATTTTCGGAGATCCGCAATTTCAACGCTATTTACGTTGATAAGACGAACTTGGTTTACAAGCTTGCTCAAGAAGGCAAGGTTTATTTCCTCGCTCGTCCGCGACGTTTCGGGAAATCGCTTTTGATAAGCACGCTCGACGACTACTTTTCAGGCCGCAAGGAACTGTTTACGGGACTTGCCATCGAAGGCCTCGAAACCGAATGGAAAAAGCATCCAGTGCTTAGATTCGATTTTAGCCGAATGAAATTCCAAAGACCCGGCGATTTAGACGAACTCTTGGATTTGCAGCTAAAAGAATACGAGTCGCTTTATGGCATCGATTTGCAGCCAAGGTCGCTTGGAGAAGAAACTCTAAAAAAAAGCAGCCGTCTGCAAAATGTAATTCTTGCAGCAGAAAAAAAGACCGGTGAAAAAGTCGTTTTCCTCGTCGATGAATACGACGCCCCTCTGCTTGATACTCTAGTCGATCATAAAGCGTTTGAAGCCATGCGGCAGACGCTCCGCGACTTTTACAGCCCACTCAAGAGCCTTGATGCTCACTTGAGATTCATATTCATTACAGGCATCACCAAGTTCAGCCAGCTTTCGATATTCAGTGAACTGAACAATTTGAAAATCATTTCGATGCTTGACGAATACGCGACTCTCTGCGGAATTTCCGAAGAGGAACTGCGTACGCAAATGAAGCCCGAAATCGAGGCTATGGCGGCAACCACAGGAAAAACTTTCGAGCAGGTTTGCGACGGACTCAAGCAAAAATACGACGGCTACCATTTCTCGGCTAAATCGCCCGATATCTACAATCCGTTCAGCCTGATGAACGCCTTGCAAGATAAGCAATTCACCAACTACTGGTTCGAAACAGGAACGCCGACGTACATTATAGAGCAAATTAACAAATTCAATATAGACCCCGAAGAACTTGCAAAAGGCATCGAGGCGACTGCGGACATGTTCAACATTCCGACAGAAACATCTGCAAACCCGATGCCTGTGCTCTACCAAAGCGGCTACCTGACCATCAAGGGGTTCCGCCCTCGCGGCAACGTCTATAAGCTCGCGATCCCGAATGAAGAAGTCCGCGAAGGAATTTTCAAAAGCCTGCTTCCGCATTATGCCGGCATCGACAAAAGCAGGAGCGATACCTTCATCATTCGCTTTACGGACGCAATTTACGACGGAAAAATAAACGATTCGATGGAAATGCTACGGGCGTTCTTGAGTTCAATCCCTTACGACGCGGAGCGGCAGGACGAAGACCACTACAAGACCATTTTCTATCTGCTGTTCCGCATGTGTTCGCCGTTCGTTACCGAAACGGAGGCACGCTGTGCCGCAGGTCGTGCCGATGCGGTCGTGGAGACTGACGACGCGGTTTATGTATTCGAGTTTAAGCTGGACAAGAACGCGACCGCTGAAGACGCGTTAAAGCAGATTGACGACAGGGGTTACTTAATTCCATACACCGTTAAAAAAACGGATGACGGAACGCCCAAGAAACTCTTTAAAATCGGGGCTGTCATCGACTCCGCAAAACGCACCCTCGGCGAATGGAAAATGGTGGAAACATAAGCCATTTCCTCGAAGCCGTCATCCTGACGACCGAAGGGAGGAAAAATCCAGTTACATTCTTTATAACAATTGATTTTTGTATATTCAATTGTATGAAAATATTTTTGTTGTTCCTAACGATGTGCTTTGCGTTTGCGAATGCTCAATTTTATTATGACAAGCATGGAGAATGTCGCGGTGCGTATAAGGATAGTTTAGAACACGCGACGCTTGTCGGGCTTGCAAAAAGATTTCATGGTCCGATTTTGGTGAAAAAGCCCGTCGAAGGTGTCAAACCGAGAAAGAATTTGAAAAAGATTCCAGAAAACAAAATACAAAGAACTTTTGATGTGAACCGCGATTCGTTGCGCAAGGAGCTTTGGCTCGAAGTGGAGAAAAACGAAATTGTGAAAATTTGTGTTGACGGGCCTATTGTCGCATGGGAAACCTCGTTAAATTCGAGTATTCTCAATGATACCTGCCTAGCATTCCAAGCTCCAATGTACGTTGGAGTTGAATCGATAAATGTTTATTTGCCAGAATCAGATAGTCCGCATAAAATTAATTTAGCAGTCGGCATGAAGTATCTTGATTTCAAAAACGAAGAAGTTTTGCTTGGTTTTAATAAAAGAATAGAGTTTCGCAATAGAGAAATAATTGAGGATCCTGAAAGAAATGTTTTTGTCACAGGAACTTATTTAGTAGATAAATATCCGGTTACTAACTGCGAAATTCTACAAATGATGTGGGATAGTATCCCTTTGAAAACATCTTTTGATAGCGGAACAAGACAAGACATTGGCCAAATATGGGCGAAAAGAAAAAAAGCAAGCACTCGCAACAAATCATGCGCAATGCAAGATTCTGCAGCTTGTACAATATACTTATTTCAAGCAATGAAATACGCAAATGCTCGCAGTATTCGTGATGGATTAAAACCATATTACATTTTTTCTACAGCAGATAAACAAGAATCTTTCATCATATCAAAAGGGAAATACATTATAAAATATCTTGATTTCATCGATCGCGAGGATATATTCATTCAAATTACAGCAGATTATTCGTCTGACGGCTATAGACTCCCATATTACGACGAGTGGATGATGTTCGCTCGTGGAGGAGATAAAAAAAATCCAGCACCTTGGGGCGATACTACTGCAACATTTGAAGAGGCTTCAAAATACGCTCAATTCAATACGGATGCGGTCGTTTATGAATCCGGCCCCGTGGGCCAGTTGAAACCTAATGGTTACGGTCTATATGATATGTTTGGACTCGTTTGGGAACACGTTCTTTTTGAAGAAAGAAATCCCTTCATCGCTCTTCGTGCATTTCCATCCTGTTTAAAAGGGGGCGACGATGCTGTTAGAAAAGATGAAGGAGAATGGTATAAGGCTTATATGAATCCTTACTGGAAAGATATTAATTACGGATATTCAAGATCTAATTATACAGCAGGACGTGCTGAAGGTTTCCGCCTAATCCGCAACATAGGCAACAACGCCAAATGGGAAAGAAAAGATTCGATTGCCAATGATAAATCTGTTGATGATTTAAAAAATAAAGAGTTGCATACAAACGATAGCTTGGTGAACTCGGAACCGGACAAAGACTCTGTTTCGGACAATGAAAAGTTGAAAGAGCGAAAAGTCCTTGATTTGAAAGTTAGTGATGTATTTATAGGTCGCCGTCAATTGGGTGGGTATGTTGGGACTGTAACACCGATTTTCCCGATTATGGATTCGATTCCTGTGCCTTGGTTCAGGCATTATTTATCGGGTAGTAAGCTTGCTAGAGCGATTAAATTTAAAGTTGAAAAAAATTCCCTGACAAGAAATCGAACGATGTGGGTGCGTATCTCACTTGTGAAAGAAGATGGTTCACTTTACGATTTTAATACATCGGTTGATGTTGAATTTTATAGAATTGGAGAAGAACGTGATAAATACATATTCCAAAGTACGAAAATGTTCAAAGACAAAGCTATTCTTTTTACCCGGAACGAAAAAGATATTGGAAACTTTAAGGAAGCAGTTGTTTTGTGTATTAAGAAAAATTCAGATAAATTTGCATTTCAATTACTGGAGTGATAATTTGGGGTGGCAAGTTCCTATTGCTCCGGCGGTTAAATAAATTCCAGAACAACTTGGTGGTTCTGGTCTGCCATCTTACGGTTGTCACCCTGGAGGGAGTGCAACGACCGATAGGGCCCATGCATTACACAACCTTTTGAAACTTAGATTGATGCTTCTGCATCCGAGGCAGTAGAATTTTTGGACTAGAAATAAGTAACTATGAACTAGTAACTACACAATAAAATTCTATCTTATCTTTCGTGAACAAAAAGTATATCATTCCTGTCGTTATTTTTTCGATTTTGTTGTTGCTCCCGTTTGGCGTGCAAGCGGTTGCCGATTTGCGTGGCGAGAAGCGTTTTCAACCGTTTGACATTTTCAAGGATGTGGTTTATACGCCGATTGTTCGCGAGAAAAATGTCGCTGCGGCTGCGGACTCGCTCGATGTGAAGTGGCGTGCGGCGCGTGAATCTATTGCTGCAGGTGTAGAAGTGACTGATGCTTTGGAACCTGTAATTTCGTCGCTTTCGGACTTGGAAGCGGCGGTGCTTTCGGTGAATACGTATGCGGAACTTGATACATCTGAAGCTCGTTACAAAAGTCTCAAGTTGGCGGATACGCTCATCTCGAAGTTGGAGGACGAATCGGAATCGTTCCCGCAGGCGGATTCTTGTATCAAGTCGCTCGTGGCTGACCTTGGGCATGTGTCGCTTTGGCGTGCGTTCTTGGACGTAAAACATTACGGCGTGTGGACGAGCCGCTATTTGCGAGCTTTTGAAAATAAGATTGACGACGAGAGCGCTATTGTGTTGGCGTTGCGTCCGAAGTATCAGCTTGCGGTTTGGAATCTCTTTAGTGATCCGGGCGAGAAGGTGGTGCTTGGCGCTGCTGGCGATTGCATCGGTGCGGGCTGTGGGCGCGATACCGCCGCGGCTTCCGACCGTTGGCTTTTCTACCGCCAGGATGTGGAATTTTTGGTGCAGCCGTCTCCGCTGGATGTGCGCAGTGCAAAACTCGACAATCCGGTGAAGGCGATTGAAAGGTTTCGCGACCAGCTTAAGGCGAAGGGCGTGGAATTGCTTGTGGTGGTTACGCCGGGCAAGCCGAGCATTTATCCGGAACGATTGACGGGCAAAAATTCGGATGCCGCCGGAACTGCCGCGGGGAAAAATGCCGCGGGGGAAAATGCTGCCGCGGTTGGAAATGCTGCCGCTGTCGGGAATGCCGCGAGTCTCTCAAATGCCGTCGGGCTCCAATCGCATGGCAAAAAAATTCTTGATTCCCTCACGCGTGCTGGCTTTAACACGGTGGATTTATATACGCCGCTTTTGGCCGCAAAGTCTCGCGATTCCGTTGAAGGCTCGCTTTACCTGAACGACGATACGCACTGGACTCCGCGTGGTGCTGAACTTGCCGCTGCAGAAATCGCCGCTGCCGTGAACCGCTTGGAATCGGACGGAAAAATCAAGCTGAAGGACCTTCGGGGCGTTTATCCAGAATTAGGTTATAGAGCAAAAGATTCCGTTGCCGACCGCATGGGCGACGTTGGTGAGATGAGCGGACTCAACAAGTTTGGGGTATTTAAAACGCAACGTGTTGTGGGGCATGTTGTTTCTCAGTTGAACATTATGAGAGAAATTGAGTCAAACCCAGACTTTGATGCTGCTGTTGATTCTGCTTGGAAAATGTGCAACGAGAAGTTTAAAGATAAAGCAAAAATCGACTCATGCTACAATTATCATTGGAAAGTGCAAGAAGAGTTGTGCGAAAAGAGTGGAGCCAAGATATGCGCGCAGCAAAGCACTTTAAATTCAACAGAAAGCGTGTTCAAAGACGATTTCCGCAAGTCCGAAATCTTGATTCTTGGTGACAGTTTCAGCCGCATTTATCAGACCGATTCACCGGTGAACGCCGGATGGATTGCCCACTTCGCGAAGAACATGAACGCCCGCGTCGCAAGCATTGTGAGCGACGGTGGCGCCTCGACACTTGTCCGTGAAAAGCTCGCCCGCAAAGCAAGCGTGCTCAAAGGCAAGAAACTCCTCATCTGGGAATTCGTCGAACGCGACTTCCGCTTCGGCGCGGAAGGCTGGAAAAATGTGGAGTTTTAGAGGTGAGGGGGGGGGCTACAATTT
>NZ_JAFWOM010000112.1 GCF_017545445.1 Fibrobacter sp. | reverse complement strand
TGCCATGCTTCTTAATCACAATATCGTCAATCCAAACCTTGAAGGATTCGTTTTCATCCTTGCGGACTTCGAGACGGAAGCCCTTGAAGTTGGACCATGCGAATGGGAGCATCACTTCACGCGTGTTCTTCGCATCCCAGTAAACACCGGTATTGCCGAAGAGCTTCAGAGGAATACTGAAGTGCTTCCATTCGGTCGTAATTTCGCCAAGGCTCTTGGAACGGAGCTTCACCTGGAGGGATTCGCCGTTGCTCTTCACGCCATCGTCAACGAGCACGAACAAGGCATTTTCGCCACCCTGAGCACCCTTGATCCAGAATTCGAGCACGCCTTCTTCCAAATAGGGAGTCAAATCGACAGAACCCGCAATACAAATGGCGACACCGGAGTAATCGCTTGCGATAAGCTCGATTTCCATGGAGAGTGCACCTTCCATGGCATACTTATCCGTGAGCACCGGTTCGGGGTTTTCACGCGGATACTGGTAAGTGTAACCACCACCACGAGGAATAGCCTCGCGCATGACAACGGTGACAACTTCCTTATCAGGACGGAACGGCTTAGGATCCTTCATGACAAAGTGAGACTGGTCGCGGTCGCGGTAATCGCTAAAGCCGTAGCCAGCAAAAGAAGATGAAGCAAGAAGCATCGCCGCTAGAGCGGACTTCCAAATGGCTTTTTTTAAGTTTCCATTCATAATAGGTACAATTCTCCAAATTCGGATCACCTACAATATAGCTTGTTTTTTGAGAAAGTCGAATAGTCTCTTTGCAAAAAAGGCTTTGCAAAGCACGATCCATCAACGAAATACTGCGTTTTTCGCCCATAAATGCCGGACTCAAGCGTAAACAGAAAATTTTTTTCACCGTTCGTTACCGAATGTTTACAAACTAAAGCTGTTGACGGATATCACAATGGACTCAAGCGTAAACAAAAGATGCACTCATTGTTATTTTTTTACATTTTCTTTTTGTGTAAATTTTGAGAACAGGGAAGAATGGGTTCCACTTCTTTTTTTGGGGGTCACCATGATCAAACGTTTTCTTTCAGCATTATCCATCGGATGCGCATTCTGGGCATGCGACAATTCCATGCCATCGGATTACATAAGTGGAGATACACCTACCAGTAGCAACAGCAATCCAAATGTCGTAGCTGTAGATTATTCCTTAGGAAGGGCCATGAACGCAAGGCTTGGGCGTGGCATCAACTTGGGCAACTCCTGGGAATCCGAAGGACATGACGACAGCGGCTGGAACAATCCCATCCGCGACTCGGACTTCACCACCATCAAGGCCGCCGGCTTCAACTCGGTGCGTATCCCCGTCCGTTGGCAATACGATTCCGACTACAGCACGCATACACTTAGTCCTAGCCGTTTGAAAGGGGTCAAAGACGACATCCAACTCGCCATTGATAACGGGCTTGCCGTCGTCGTGAACTTCCACCATTATTTCGAGCTCAACTGCGCTGGCGGCGGATATTCCAATTACGGCTGCAAATACGATGCCGCCAAATACGAAGCGGAAAAGGCACACTTCCTTAAATTGTGGTCACAACTTGCGAACGAATTGAACTCATTCCCCGACAGCATGCTCGTCCTGGAAATCCTGAACGAACCTGTCATTCCTAAAATAGATCTTGTAAACCAGCTGATGAACGAAGCACATGCAGTCATCCGTACATACGCACCGAACAAAACCATCATGTTCGAAGCAAACAGCTATGCAAAATTCGGACTCATCTCTTCTATGAAACTACCGCAAGACGGGAACATTATCTTTACCGGTCATTATTACGAACCCTACCAATACAGTCATCAGGGACAACACGGTCATCAATGCCTTGGCGATGCAGCATACTCAAACTCGGCTAGCGAGAACTTGATGTATTACAAGAGTCTTGCAAAAACAAGCTATCCTGATGTAAACAAGGTTGACCAAGTCCCGCTGAACATGGGCGAATTTGGCATTGCCGGTGGAAGCGATATGGGCACATGCACATACTATGACAAGGACGGTAACCCAATCGAAGGAGTATGGCCATCCGACCAGAAGAAAGCCGAATGGGCTCAAAAAACAGCACAAGCAGCCATCGCGAACGGCATTTCGTTCCACTACTGGGGATTCACACAAACTGGCGGATTCGAAGCCTACAATTATTACAAAAATACCTGGTATCAGGGATTCCCGCAGGCCTTGCTTCAGTAATTACGATTACGGGCGAACGAGAGAGCCGCCCCAGTGTTCATCGAAAAAGGCTTGGAACAAAGGTTCCGGGCCTTTTTTCAGTTCTTCGATAACTTCGGCGATGGGGCGTTTACCCCGGTAAAGCTCACGATAGGTGCGTTCAAAAAATGCAATACGTTCTGGCGGAAATTCATCCGCATGGATGCGGAGCGCATGGAGATTCAAGGCTGCAAAGCGGATGGGGTTCCCGAACGCACGGCTGCACGGAGGTACGTCGTAATCGACCTTGAGCGTGCCACCCACAAAAGCGTAAGCCCCCACCTGGTTCCTCTGCTGCACTGCAGTCGTGCCACCAAGAGTCGCATACTTGCCAATGCGCACATGTCCACCGAGCTGGCAGCCATTTGCGATGACGGCCCCTTCACCTATTTGGCAGTCATGCCCCACATGGGCATAAGCCATGATGAGGACACGCGGAGCAATGCGCGTACAGCCTCCACCTTGCACCGTTCCGCGGTTGAGCGTCGTGTATTCGCGAATGATGCAATTTTCACCAATTTCAAGACGAGTCGGCTCGCCTGCGTACTTGAGATCTTGTGGAGGCGCTCCTAAAATTGCACCGTCATAAACGTGTGTATTCGCTTTAACCGTCACGCTACCATAAACATGCACACGAGATTCGAGCACCACATTCTCGCCAATTTCAGCACCCTCATCGACAATGCACCAAGGGCCGACAACAGCGGTTTCATGAACTTTTGCGGATGGATGGACAAATGCGGATGGATGGAGCATTATAAGTGGTTAGTGGTTGGTGGTTAGTTGACAAGGATGCCGAAGGCGCAGTTACTGGCAGTAATTTAGAAAAAGATTCTAGTAAATGCAGGTGGGTATGGGGTGTGGGCACGGCGCTACGCGTCCATGAGGTGTGGGCAAATGCTAAAAGCCTTGCACTTTTTCTTCTCTCGTAATCCATAAATGAAAGTCACTCGACTTTGAAACTCTTTCTAAGCTTTTCTATGAGCAACGAGGAGGTGTTCGCGGCAAAAGCACGAGCTATTGCATGCGTTTTCCTCTTTTTATATATTCTTTCATAGATTTCCTTAATCCCGCTGACAGCGTATTTGTTCCGGGTGGGTAGTTTCACTATCTGCTTGACGCGGCCACTCTTTGCAGGCTAGACAAACCTCGCAATTCGATGGCAGGCACCCTGTGGGGAAGCAGGCCCCACTGCGATCAACGTAGAGCACCGTCTGCAACCTAGAAAAAATCTTGTGGACGTAAAAACCTTGTCGCAACAGGTTTGCAACGGAAGCTATAAGCGACCGTGGGTGTTCTGCGTCTATTCCTTTAACTTTTTGTGGTTCTCCCCGCCTTACGGATTCCGTCTGCAAGCTACAACAAACAACTTAACAAACGGAGTCTCTATGAATAGAGAACAATATGCAGAAATGCTGCATACCATCAACAGCATTCACAAGGCTAACGGCGATGTCCACAAATGCATCGCCGAATACCGCCAAAAATTCAAATACGTCTATTTTTACAATGACACCATCATCAAGCTGATTCTCGGCAATCCTGAAAACGAAAAGATTACGGCAAATCTTTTCAATGCCATTCTCAAGCTGGATGGGGCCAACAGCATCGACAACTTGACTTTCGTGAATCCGTCCATGGACAGCGTGCTCTGCAAGAGCATCACCTCGGACATTGTCGCACAAAACAAGCATTTGGAACGCATTGTCATGGAAGTCCAGCATGTCGAAGACGAAACCTACAGCGACCGGTTGGTATTCTACACCGCAAAGCACACCATGGCAAGTCTCGCTCACGGACAAGGTTATCTGCTCCACACCTTGAACCTTATCAGCCTGCAAATGTTTAACGCTTTCCCCGAATCCAAGGACTATCTCCACAGCGTTCGCCTCAAGAATCAAGAAAACAAAGAATTTTTCAAAAAGCAGACGATCTCCCTCGTGGAAGTCCCCAAATTCCTCAAAGGCGATTACACCTCGGACAACAGCTTGCTTGCCCAATGGCTGCGCTTCGTCGATTCCCTGAACAACGAAAAGCCGCTCGACGTCCCCAAAGATTCGATTTTCGCCCAATTGCAGAAGAAAATGGAATTGAGTATATTTACAGAAGAATTTCTCGTCCATGAGGCTATGGCTATGAGCGACCGCGAATACGAACTTTACGTTGAAAAAAAACATGCCCGCAAAGAAGGCCTTGAAGAAGGTCGTGCCGAGGGGCGTGAAGAAGGACGTGTGGAAGGACGTGCGGAAGGACGTGCGGAAGGACGTGCGGAAGGTTTCACCAAAGGCTGCGATGCAACAATCTCCATTTTGCGTAGCCTCGGCGTGTCTGACGACAAAATCGCCGCAGCAGAAGCTCAGTTGAAAAAATTGAATCCCGCACCGCAAAAATAACAGGGAATAAAGTCTTGCAAATCCTATGGACTTCGGTTCATAGGATTTTTCTATTAAGCGATAAAACACCTTCGGTGCCAAACTTCACTCCAAAGACTTGTGAAACAAGCCGACCCCATTGCCTTTAGCCTCGAACCGCCCCACTGTTTACTAACCACTAACCACTGTTTACTATATTTCCCCCCATGGGTGGCATTATTATCGCATGCCTTGCAGCACTTTACGTATCCTTGTTCCTATTCTTCATCATAGGACTGTTAAAGACGCATCGCTACAAAGGCCCTAAAGCGACCCCAAGCGTTTCTGTTGTAGTGCCGATGCGAAACGAAGAGGAGTTTGCAGAACGTACGCTCGAAGCCCTTGCGGAACAAGATTACGCCGGAGAATGGGAAGTGATTTGCGTCGATGACCGTTCTACGGACCGCACGCGTGAAATCCTCGAAACATTCGCTGCCACGCATCCGCGATTCCGCGTGCTCTCGCTCCCACAAGATTTGCCAGTCATCGCAAGCCCCAAAAAGCGAGCCCTCGAAAGTGCGTTCAAGATTGCAAAAAACGAAGTGCTTTTGACAATGGATGCCGACTGCATCCCACGCAAAAGCTGGATTACCGCAATGGCAGGGCGGTTCGTCGATGGCATCTGCATTGTGCAAGGCCCGAAGCAAAACAACGGCACACGCTCCATGCCGCACCTTTACCAAAAGCTAGAAACGCTCGGCTACACCGCAATGGAAGCCGCCGGGTTTAGCCTTGGCCGCCCGATTGTCGCAAGTGCCGCATGCCTTGCGTACAAAAAAGAGCTATTCTTCAAGGTGGGCGGGTTCGGCGATCTCATCAATCTTTCGAGCGGCGACGACGACATGCTCATCCACAAGATGATGAAAATTCCAGGAACGAAAGTTTGCTACAACCTCGACAAAGATGCCGTAATAGAAACAGCTCCGGTGCATACATGGAAACAGCTCTTCAACCAGCGCGCCCGCTGGAGCAGCAACGGCACGAACTACGAAAGCAAAGCTTATATCTTGATGCTCACGCTTATTTACACGTACTACATTTGGATGTTCATCAGCCCCTGGTGCGTCGCATTTCTCGATTGCCCTTGGCAGTGGAGCATGTTCAGCATTTTGCCCAAGTTTATCGTTGACTTTATATTCCTCTCCATCGCCTCATGGAAATTGCATTCCAAACGCCGCATGTTCGCGTTCTTGCCCGTGGAACTGATACAAATTCCGATGATTGTGTTCTGCGTCCCCGCAGGAATTTCAGGAATGTTCCGGTGGAAGTGATTTAGACGAGAGACTAGAGACGACAACCATACAAGGCGAGCGACGCGACCAACGAAGTTGGGCATGGCCGAGCCGAATGGTTGGGACTAGAGCGAAGCGAGAGTCCAAAGACGATAGACGAGAGACTTTTAAAGCCCATTCGTCTCTCGTCTGTAGGCTCGTTAGAGCCGTTCTTTCGTCTGAACCTTCGCCCAGGCGATGGCTTCTTCGGCGTTCTTGATTTTGCCGTCAAGTTGCAACTCAAAACTCTGCTTGATGATTTCACCCATCTGCTTGCCCGGCTTTATTCCCAAATCCATGAGCATTTTGCCCATGAGGTATGGCTGAGGCGCCGATTCCAGCAAATTAAGGCTAGCCGCTGCTTGCCACAGTTTTTCGGGGAATTCCGCATCGCCCGCCTCTGCATAAAATTTACGCGGAGTCGCTTTCACGAGCAGGCACAAGAGCTTTAATCCGCCAAGCGTCACTGCCAGGCGACGTAACGAAGGAGCATCATCAACTATCGCAAATTCAAGTCCGCTGTACGACTTCAACAGCTGCGGGACATTCTTGAGCAAATGCGTTTCGTTCGTAATGCGTTCGAGGAACTGGAGCGACGTATCGGGATTTCCGCAGAGGAATGCGGCAAACGCAAACTCCATCGATTGAGCATCCGAAAGCATCATGCATTCGGCGCCCTCGCCACCAACGCCCGCAAGGGTGCGTCGTAGGCACTCCATATTGTCAAGCATTTCGCCCAAATCATCCCACGACTCACGTAGCGGATAAACTTCTGGGAAAAATTCATTCAAGCGAATATCCAAAAACGCACGCAATCCAAGCGACGGCTTGCCCGGCTTCAACAGCCACTTTTTGAATTCTTCGAACAAACGCTCTATGGAAAGGTCAGCCAGCGAAAGCGTCTTGCAAAGTTCAACCGTCTCCGGCGCAAGCGTAAGCGCAAAACGGCTCGCAAACTGCACACCTCGCAAAATACGTAAAGAGTCCTCGACAAAAGCCGGCCCCACATGGCGAAGCAGCCCCTTTTTCAAATCATCGATTCCGCCATACGGATCACACAGCGTCAGTTCCGGCAGCTCCATGCCCATCGCGTTAATCGTAAAGTCACGACGGAGAGCCGCTTCCTTGAACGAAAGTTTTTCGTCAGTATGCACCACGAAACCACGATGACCGTAACCGACCTTGCTTTCTGTACGCGGAAACGAGAAGTCCAGCGAAAGTCCCTTCATCGCCAAATGAATGACTCCAAATGCCTTCCCGACCAGATTCGTACGCCCGTATTTCTTTAGAATAGGGACAAGTTCATCTTGCGTTAAGTCATAGACTTCGACATCGTAATCGCGGCAATCCTTGCCTAAAAGCGCATCGCGCACCCAGCCGCCCACCAAAAAAGCGCGTCCACCCGCTTCGCGGATTTCTCCTGCAATGGCAAGCAAGCGATTGGGCAAATCCGGGTCAAAGTTCACACCCGCAAGGGTAATTACAGATGGCATTACTGTTCTGCCCCAGCAGACGAAGCTGCATCAGCCGAATTATCGGTTCCAGCCGATTTGTAACGGTCGTAAATGCTCATCGTCTTTTCTTCAGAAGAATCTTGCAACAACGTAGAAACAGGAATTACGCTTTTGGAGGTATCGCTTGCAGAAGCACCTTCTGTATTGGCAAACCGCTCGTAAATGCTGCCGTTGGACATGCCCGATTCTTGCTTTTTCTTAGCTTCTTCGTCCCGGCACATATTCAATTCATTTTCTAGATATGCACGCTGATCCGGAGAATAATTCAACGTACTCAAGCGGTATTCAATTTCTTCGCAAACGAGTCCCTGACGCTCACTGGCGCAGCCATCCAGTAAAAAAGCCACAGCCCAAAATCCCAACATTCCAATAAAAAACTTTTTCATAACATACTCCTTGCCATCAATGGACAATTAAAAGCTTGCCTTTCTTCGTCTTGGAACCACCACGGATAACATATTGATAAACGCCGGGAGCCACAAGGGTTCCATTTTTCATTTTTCCATCCCATTCAGCACGTCCACCCACAACATCGTTTCCTCTAAGCGAAGCAACAAGCTTGCCACCACGATTATAGATACCGATAACAGCATCATCCGAAACGTTGTCAAAAACAACATACGGTTGGAGTTTCGGACGGAACGGATTGGGATACACCTTGACACCTGCACTAGCATCCTCTGTCATGTTACCTTCGGTACCACGCAAATCGTTCCTTCTGTAACGAGAAACACCCGTTTCATGCGCGAACCAGACCATCCCCAATTTTGAATCCACCGCAACGTCTTGAACCTTGTCGCTAAGGAGACCTTGACGAGTCGTAAAATGAAGTACAGACAATGTATCAGGATTTGTCTCACGCGGAGTCAAGCGGTACGCCCCCTGCGTCGATGTACCCACCCAAAGATTTCCACGGCTATCAACATCAATACTCGTAAACCCAGATCCCGTAAGTCCATTCGTTGAAAGCGGATACCTCAAGGAATCCTGATCATCCGTCCAATACAAAAGGGAAGACCCGGTCACCATCCACACATAACCCGTATTCGGTTCATAAGTCAAGTCAAGAGGTGTCGATAACGCACCGGAATACGTTTTTCTCGAATTCTCGTCAACCCTAGAAATTCCACCTCCGATAGTCTTTGGAGACGGAAATTTAAACACGTCCAGACCACCCGTCGCATCGGTAGATGGGGCATCACGCGTACCCACATAGACAATCCAATCGCCATTGGTCTCATCTACACGTGCAAGCATAGGGCCACCAATTGATGCACTACCAACATAATCGGCACAAGACATATTGCCATTAAGATCGACGTATATCAAGCTGTACCCTTTATTCGAAGCGGATGTCGTCAAAAAGCCATTTCCGTCAGGCGCAGGTGTCGTCGCCACAGCGATAGTATAAGGAGTATAATCAAGATAACTGCTCATGCAATGATCTTCTACCGCCATAAACGAGTGTTTAATATTATTTCCCCAATCAGAATATAAAGAAAAGGCTACCCCCCAAATATGGTAAAATACATTCCCATCGGAATTGGCAGACAGGACCTTCATGTTATGCCCACGTGCATCTGCATGATTCCCTTGTCCAAAAAAGGAAAGCACAGGTTTTGTCCATTCATTGCCATTAGAATAAGAAAAATATCCGTCTTCGGAAGCCGCTAAAACTCCACCTACAGAAAGTGCCTGAAGTTCATAAGCACCGCCTATCGCAAAACGTTCATATACAGTCCAATCCTGAATTTTTTTACCATCGTAGTAAAATACATTTTGAGGTCCTGCTAAAATGGCCTTCCCAGACGGAAGCAATTTGAACCATTGAACTTTAGACTTGTAATAATAACGTCCGGCATTCTTTTTTTCTTGCGCCGCATTCACACCCACAATAGAATCTCGTTCATACAAAATAGAATCCTTCAATACTTTTCCACGGAGAACGACACACGGAGCCGAAGAGGAAAATACGGAGAACGTATCGATAGTCGCATGCGATTCCCCATCCTCGTCCCAAAGCCACATTCCCTCCGTCGAAAAAGCTTGGAGCTTACCTTTTTTCCAAGCCAGACTCTTGATGGAGCCATGACTAGATACATTTTTTACAACGTTCCATGTATCTGGGTTGTTCAGTTGCACATCCTTCTCTAAATTTTCCCAATCCATCTTGCGAACATAAAGCGAACTGCCTATGGCAATATACAAAGAATCTCCATGAACATCCATCGCCGTAATAGGACTTACAACCAAGGAAGCATTTGCAATTCGATCAATCGTCAAAATAGAAGTTAAACTGTTCAAGCTAAAAAACGAAAGCCGGTCCTCAAAAGCGATAACCATGACAGAGCCCGATAAACGCACCATTCCCGGAATCACATGCACGTTACTGCCTGCATACGAGCGGCTGAGCATTTGCCAACGGCCATCACTGCCCAATAGTGAAATGTAGCCGTAATCACTGATGGCATATATACCGCGTTCAGAAGTCACAACACCACTTATAGACTGGTCGCCCAAGCCTCTTGAAGTGGTGTACAAGTCATCATCAACACTTGTCTTATAACGGACACCGCCTCCAGTCGCCATGAGCAAACCATCGCCAAAGGGCACCGCAGCCTTTATTGGAAACGGACTTGAAAAATTGAGCCATTCATCAACAGCGAAACTCGTCGTGACGATAGTAAGGATACAGATAAGATTAATAAATAATTTCACGTTCTAAAATTACGAAATTATAAAAGTTTTTCAACTCGCACATTCAATAATTTCACGCAAAGAGACGGTTCGCCCTGTCAATTTTTTTATACTTTCCTGTTGTCCCAACATTTTTTCACGCATTTTTCTAAAAGCCTCCATCCGGCGATTGACAATATTACTTTTTGAAAGTCCAATCAGGCGGCTTATTTCACGAACATTAAACCCTCCAACCACAGACAACTCCACAATCATCCTATCCAGTGGAGTCAACACATCGAGTAAAATCGCGAACTCGTTCATGACGGCATCTTCGCTTACTTCATCTTCGGGCTTTAAGTCACATTTAAAACCGACCGCATCATAAGTCGCGCTTGTGTCACACAAGGTCGAAACAGGTATTAAGCGAACCCCCTCCCTTTTTCTATACTTACTATAATGGCAATGTAGCAGAACCTTTTCCAGCCAAGGATAGAGATATACCCCATTATTCAGCACGTTCGCATTTTGGCAAAACTTGAGAGCTACCTCCTGAAACAAGTCATCCGCTTCGTCTTTCGTTGCACATTTGGACCGGCACAATTTGTATATTCTGTTCGAGTATTTTTTCCAGACACTCCCCACCCAATTCGGGAGACTCTTACCAAAGGAACGATTATGTGACATAAAGATTTTATTTCCGATATTTTTTTATTTTTCTCCATGAGACTTAATCTATGAAAATTTTAAACAAATTTCACTTTTTTGAAAATTTTGCAAACAACCGTTTGCAAAAAACGTCATTTTGCATTCTTTTGTTTGCATTTGCCGCCTTTTCGCAAGAATTCAACATGAACAATATGCCCCCTCCAGAGGCCGGCATGCGCTATTCTTTGGGTACTTTGAACAAAGAATCAAGTGTTACAGTTGAAATTACAATTCCAGATAATTGGCACGTGAACGCAAATATCGCCGCCGATGAATTCTTGAAGCCATCTTCCATCGAAATTTCAGCGAAAGGCATCCACTTCGGTGCCCCACAATGGCCTGAACCCATCAAGGAATACAGCGAAGCGCTCGACCTCGAAAACCTCGTTTTCAAGGGATATTTCCAAATCAAGTTGCCGATAGATAGCGTTGACGCAGATTACGACACGCTCACGACGCAGGCGACATTCCATTACCAAGCTTGCGACAACTCCATTTGCCTCGCACCTTCGAGCGTCACGTTCGGAGTGGGAGCTATGGGCTTTAACAAAAAAAACAATAACGCCGCAAGCACGGTCGGGAATGGCACGAACTTAAAAAAAAACGGTGACAGCGAACAAGGGAATGATGAAGGTTCGTTAGCAAACGCATCGGAAACCCTGCCTGATAACGCCACTAACGAGGGAAATTCCGCGGGCACACTTGTTTTGCTTTTGTCCGCACTGCTTGGCGGTTTAATTCTGAACCTCATGCCATGCGTGTTGCCGGTGCTTTCGCTGAAGTTGTTCAGTCTCATCAAGCAGGCGGGCGAAAGCCGCAAACGCTTGCTCATGCTGGGTTCTGCAACGACAATCGGCATTCTCGCAAGCTTTTGGCTCTTGGCCGCCATCGTCGCCGCCGTCAAAGCCGGGGGCGGAAACGCAGGCTGGGGCATGCAATTCCAAAGTGCCGGATTCATCGCGTTCATGGTCGTCATCTTGAGCGCGTTTGCCATGAGCTTTTTCGGAGTTTTTGAAATTTGGCTCCCCGGAAGTGCAACGACCAAGATGGACTCCGCCGGGAGCAAGCAAGGACTTGCGGGGGCTTTTTTCACAGGGGCGCTCCTCGTACTTTTGAGCACGCCTTGTTCCGCACCGTTTCTCGGCACCGCTATGGGATTCGCGTTTACCGCATCGGCACCGGTTCTCCTTCTGTTCTTTACCGCAGCAGGAATCGGGCTTGCACTCCCCTACATGCTCGTGAGCGCATTCCCAAGCGTCTTGAAAGTATTCCCGAAACCCGGAGCCTGGATGGTGACGCTCCAGAAAGTCATGGGCGTTCTTTTGCTCGGGACGGTCGCTTGGCTTTTGTGGGTCGTGCATGAACAGGCGGGAAACTACGGAGTCGCCGTTTTCGCAGTTATCGCGTTCCTGAGCGTCATCCTCAGTTTCGCCATCGGGAAAATAGCCCCGCCGGGAGTCGCATTTATCCGTGAAGTCGCAGCCGTCGTTGGCTCCATCGTTTTGCTCGCCGCATTCTGGTTCGCATTCGCCTCGCCCAAGTACGAAGCCGAAGTCAATGCCATCTTCGACACAAGAGCGGCACAACTCATCACCGAAGACGGCTGGTACCGCTACACGCCGGAACTCATCGAAAACTTCGCCAAAACGGGCCGCACGGTGTTCATCGACGCCACCGCAGACTGGTGCCTCACCTGCAAGGCAAACGAAGCCGCCGTCCTCAACCGCGAAGATTTCAAGCGTGCGATGGACAGCCTGAATGTTGCCCGAGTCAAAGCCGACTGGACCCGCGAAACGCCCGAAGTCAACGCGCTCCTCAAGAGCATGGGCAAGTCGGGCGTGCCCGCCTACGCCATCTACCCTGCCGGCAACAAAAGCAAGCAAATCGTGCTCCCCGAACTGCTCACGACAAATGCGATTGTAGAGAAGATAGTAGGAAGTAGGAAATAATTTCAACGTTCTTGAATCACGCCCATAAATAAATTCACATTCCCTTGCGTAACGGACAAGACGGCCTTTTGCTTGCCTAAGTGTTTTGGCCATCGGACTTGCAATTCGGTGTCGTTCATAGTTGTTTCGAATATAAGCAGACCATTAAGCGAAAAAATGCGAACATTTTTCGTTCCAGGCAAAGGCGTGGTGATATTTATTATTCCGTTTTGCGAGATGACACTTGCTTACGGCGGTGAAGTTTTAGATACAGCTATAGAAGATGCCGAAACAGGACGTGTTTCCGAAATCGCTATAAATGTTTGTTTTTTTTACATCTCATTCCTATTCGTTTATGTATATTAATTATATGATTAAAATTTTATTACAATCGGTATTAGCATTATCCATTGTTTGTCTTGCACAAACAAGTTTTAGCATTGCTCCCGAAAGCTCATCTGCTGCAGATTCACAAAATTCATGTCCTAGCATTAATCGTAAAGGTATGCAAAAAACAGAAAATGTTCCTAACAGACCCGACAAAGACAAATGGAAGTTCAATAAAATCAATATTGAAGGAGTTGTAGATTCAGTGGGTGTAGATACCTTCTTTGTTGAGAACGAATACGTCGTTTATTACAATAATACTCCAAATGTTGGAAAAATTATCAAAATAAAAGATGTCATTCTAGAGGGACCCGACAACAATATGAAACTAATATTTGATTCAAACGTAGTCTTCGTCCCATTAGAATTAAATATTTCCAAAGGGGACTCTGTTTTTATTACAAATTATTCGGCAACATTTTTCCTAGAATGTTATACACATACTAATTTACACGGGGAATTCATGGGAGAGTTTTTCGTCAATTCTCGCCCAACTACAATAATTCCTTACAAACCTCGACAAGCAAAAGTTCCTACCGTAAAAAAACGCAATAGAAACGCAGCGGGTAAATTTCTAAAAGATACTCCATCAAAAATAATCAAGTACTAATATTTTCGAATACGCACAAAAAGGGTGGCTTTGGGCCACCTTTTTATTTTATGAAAAAGAACTGGTTGCAAGAGATGGCGGATCGGGTCCGCCATGACGCCGCCCTGTAATTTTTTTATTCGCCGAAGCTATAAGTTCTAAACACGCTTCCCTTCGCGTTTGTAGCGTTCGATGCATTCGGCGTAGAAGTCGAATGTCTGCTTGGCAATTGTTTTCCAGCTGAACACGTCAATGGCGCGCTTGCGGCTGACTTCGCCCATCTTTTTCGCGAGTTCCGGGTTTTCGAGAATCTTGTTAAGCTTGTGCGCAAAGTCCGTCTGGAAGGCCTTCGGGTCAGCCGGTTCAAAGTTCGTCGCAGACACAGCCTTGAGCGGCACGAGGTAACCCGTTTCGCCATCGACGATGATTTCCGGGATGCCACCGACAGCACTGCCCACGACCGGCGTGCCGCAGCTCATGGCTTCGAGATTGATGATGCCGAACGGTTCGTAAAGCGAAGGTGTCGCGAACACGGTCGCATGGCTGTAGAGCACGCGCAGTTCCGTATGCGGCACGGCATCCTGAATCCAGATGACGCCATCACGCGTTGCCTGAACCTTTTCAATCAAATGCTTGCATTCGTCAGCAAGTTCCTGCGTGTCCGGAGCACCGGCGCAAAGCACCACTTGTGCGTTCTTGTCGATTTGCGGAATCGCCTGAATGAGTTGGCTAATGCCTTTCTGGCGTGTAATGCGGCCCACGAACAGCACAAACGGACGATTCGGATCCACGCCCCACTTCTTCAAAATTTCTTCGTCGAACGTCGGCTTGTAAAAGTCCGGATCAATGCCATTGTAGATAACCTTCACGCGGTCTTCCGGCACTCCGTACAACTTCATCACATCGCGTTTCATGCCTTCGCTCACGGCAATCACGCCGTCAGCGGCATCGTACGCCGTTCGTTCAATCCAGCAGCTCATGTTATAGCCGCCATTGCCGAGCTGTTCCGCTTTCCACGGACGGTGCGGTTCCAACGAATGCGTCGTCAAAATCAGCGGGCATTCCAGCAAACGGCTCGCCACGACTCCACCGAAATGGCTGTACCACGTATGGCAATGAATCACGTCGATATCCTTGAGCGAAGACATCCACTGGAGATTGATGTCCAGCGGCTTCAGGATTTTCTTGAAGCGTTCGTCAGCCGGATTATGCTCAAGCTTCTGGCTAAAGCCAATCGCACGGATGTTGTCGGCATCGTCATTCTGCGGGCCAAAGCAGCGGGCTTCGATGTGGCAAAGTTTGGAAAGTTCTTGGCTCAAGAACTTGACGTGGATTCCTGCACCGCCATAGATTTCTGGCGGAAACTCGTTAGTAAGAATAGCAGCGTTCATTCTAATAAACTGTGGTTAGTGGTTTGCGGTTGGCGAGCACATTCAAAAAACATGTCCATCAATCTTTTCCGTCATGAATAATAAAAATTTACACACAATAATGCAATAGGTTCCGCTATATCAAAGGTCCAATTTGTCTTTTTCGTCACATTACATTTTTTGTCAAACTTGCCACTAGCCCTAGTTAAATCTATAGCAAAAGACATTAAAAAAGACGACCCCGGAACAGTGTCCGGGGTGACAAATGTGATTAGTACCGTATGGCCCCCTTCCCAAATGTAAATACGAGAAATAATGGTTGGGGCTAGCCCCAACCTCTTAGGCTCAGTTATATCCATGCAAGAGCATACAAAGCGAACGCCGCAAAAAATGCTTGCATTTTTCCTCATAGAGGATAACTCAACTAGAGAACAGATGTTCTAAGTTTCGTATATATGGCTGAGCTGAAGTTGCGGACGCGAAGCGTCAACCATGGCAGCAACGCTCGCCTTTTAAGGTTGTCCTATCGGCACTTAGTGCCTATTAATTTTTAATTCTTTAAATTTAAATAGTAAAGTACATTTTTAATAGTTAATTCATTAAATTAAGAGAATTATTTTTATACTTTAACAACGCAAAAAAAACACCCCGACCACAAGGGTCGAGGTGCTCTGGTGTTTGGAGTGTTAAGACATGATTTTATTTAGAAGTTCTTGCACTGGCCTTTCCAATGGCCACGTTCACCAAGGATTTCACCATTGATGTAGCGACCGCTCGAACCGACAAAGTCATCCTTGCGGAAGTCTTCACCGCCGAGGTGCCAACGCATCCAGGCAACCGTTGCAGCCATGCCACCCCACGGACCGGAACCATGGCCCCAGCCGCATTCGCCCTGCTGGCATTCATTGCCCTGGCCGCCCGTCATCTTGATGAGGCATGCCGGAACCTTGACGCCGGGGTTGTTGTAGTCGGCTTCGGCGTTCGGGCGTTCCATGCCGCCTTCGCCATACACGATACCGATTGTCTTGCCCTGCGGAACTTGAGACATTGCAGTATGTCCAAGGTCACCGCTATTGTTGAGCAAGGCAGTAATCACGCGCTTGTCCTGAATGGCCATCTGTTCTGATTCGAGTCCGCCCATAGAGTGCCCAGAACAGCCAACAACATTCATGTCAAGCTTCTGGTACAAAGGATCGTTCGGATCGTTATTCTTCTTTGCAAGCCAATCGAGAGCGGGCTTGCCCTGCGAAGCGTTACCCGGAGATTCGCGGAGTGCAATCACCACAAAGCCATGAGAAGCGAGACGACGGATCATTCCGCCGTATGCACCCGGTTCCGTGCCGCCACCCGGCCCCCACACGACAATGCCGTGCTTTTGGGTCGTAGAAAGCTGTTCCGGATAAGCAAGGATTCCACCGCCATCGTGGCCGGTGCGTTCAATGAACTTGACCTTCAACTGATCCTTCGTTTCGTCCTTGCCTTCGGCGAGGAAAACACCCTGCGGCTTCACTTCTTCACTGGAGCTTGATTCGACCTTCTTTTCAGAGCTAGAGGAACTTACTGCGGGAGCGGCATCAGAGCTGGAGGCTGGAGCGACAGCACTAGAAGCCGGCGTGTCGGCGCTCGACGGAGCTGCGGCACTGCTAGATTCTGGAACGACAGCACTGGATTCAGGTGCAGGGCCCGTTGCACTGCTAGACTCTGCCTGCGGCCCAACATCCGCACTGGAACCCGGAACAGATGCATTGGAATCCAGAACAACATCACCATTGCCGTTCCCTTGTTCACCACCCTGCTGATTAGCAGAACCGTTAGAACCCGGTTGGACCGTTTCGCTAGAAGCCGGCTGAGTCGAGCCTGCGGACTGCGGCTGAGCAATTTCGCCAGCGCTAGAAAGAGCACCAAAATCATTAAATGACGGTGCACTCGTAGATTCATCACCGCAATTCCAGAATACCAGCGTACTAGCCAGTACCATAGATTTAAAGAGTTTAGATTTCATTTTGTTCTCCTATTAACCTTAACCTGACTAGAAATTACCTAAAAAATTTCTTGACAATCCGCAATTCAAACAAAGTCTCATGGATAAAAAATCCAAGCAACTAATTTATACAAAAAGCAAAAAAACGTCCCGACCGGATTGGTCGAGACGTTTGGTTGTTGGAGTGTGGAAGCTTTAGAAATTCTTACACTGGGTTTTCCATTTGCCTTGCTTTCCAATGATGGAGCCGTCTATGTACTTTCCGGAAGAACCCACGAAATCCGCCTTGCGTTCCGTTTCGCCGCCGAGATGCCAACGCATCCAAGCAACCGTTGCGGCCATGCCGTCCCAAGAACCGGAACCGTGACCGTAGCCGCCTTCGCTATTACGCGGACCGCCCGTCATTTCGATAAGGCAAGCCGGAGCCTTCACGCCAGCGTTATTGTAATCGTTCTTGGCGTTGTCTTTTTCCATGCCGACTTCGCCAAAGAGAATCGCAATCGTTCTATCCGTTGCAACTTTGTTCGCACCGGCACCGTTCCAGTCGCCACTGTTATTGAGGAACGCCGTCAAAACACGTTTGTCCTTAATGACCGCCTGTTCGGATTCGAGACCGCCCATGGAATGTCCAGAGCAGCCAACGGTATTCATGTCGAGCTTGCCGTAAAGCGGGCTGTTAGAATCTTTGTTCTGCTGGTCCATCCAGTCAAGAGCCTTGATAGCTTGCGACGCATCGCCCGGAGATTCCTTGAGCGCGATGACCACAAAGCCGTGAGAAGCGAGGCGACGGATCATGCCTTCGTAAGCGCCCGGCTCCGTGCCACCACCCGGCCCCCAAACCACAACGCCATGCTTTTGCGTCGAAGAAAGCTTTTCTGGGTAAGCAAGGATGCCGCCGCGATCCCAGCCCGTATTCGTCTTATAGACGACCTTCATCAAATCTTTTTCTTCTTCTTTGCCTTCGGCGAGGAAAATAGTTTTTTCGGTCGTTGAGCTTGCCGAAACGTCGCTGGAAGAAGAAGCCACAGTTGCAGAACTCGTTGCCGCATCGCTAGAAGACTGAGCAACGGTTGCTGAACTGGTCGCAGCATTGTTGGAAGAGCTGGCCGGTTTTTGAACGTCGGCACTAGAAGCTGGAGGCACAACAGAACCCGAAGAATTTACTGCAGGGACCGTATCGACCGGAAGTTGAAAGCCAGCACTGGAAACTGTATTTGCGGCATCCGCGCTCGATGCTGGGTTTTGAGCGTCTGCACTTGATGTCGGAAGCGGATTTGTTCCCGGGCCGCAAGCGTCAGGCAAGCTAGAAGCCACGCAAGGGTCACTCCAAGGATCATTCGGATTGTTCGGATCCGTCACCGAAGCGGAACTCAAATCGTTCCCGCCTTCAATCGATGCAGAAGAAAGTGTTGATTGGTTATTGTCGAAGCTCGGAGCTGTAGAGGATTCTTCTCCACAATTCACGAAGACGATGGCACTAGCTAAAATAATGCCCTTCAAGATTTTTGATTTCATAATGTACTCCTCATAACCAAAACCGTACATCCCATACACCGCAACCCATACATACGTATTTATAAAATACCCCAAAAAAGAGCTGCAATCACACACATAAAGATTCTTTTATGGACAAAAAATCCATAACCCCAAAAACGCCTCGACCGATTCGATCGAGACGCTTGGTTGTTGGAGTGTGGAAATCTTAAAAATTCTTACACTGCGTTTTCCATTTGCCTTGATGGCCTAAAATATTTCCGTCAATATACTTGCCGGTCGATCCGACAAAATCAGCCTTGCGGAAGTCTTCGCCGCCAATTTGCCAACGCATCCATGCAATAGTCGCCGCCATGCCATCCCACGAACCGGAACCATGGCCATAACCGCCTTCGGAATTCATCGGGCCGCCCGTCATTTCGATAAGGCAAGACGCAATATCGGTCGCCGTTTCATAATCCTTGATGGCGTTCGGCTTTTCCATGCCGACTTCACCATAGAGCACCGCAGCCGTCTTTTCTTTCGGGAAGTTCTTGATGACACCGCCGTTCTTGTCGCCGCTATTATTGAGGAAAGCGGTATAAACTCGTTTGTCCTTAATTGCAGCCTGTTCGGATTCAAGGCCGCCCATGGAATGCCCGGAACACCCCACCTTCGTCAATTCTAGCTTTTGGTAGAACGGATCGTTCGAATCCTTGTTTTTCTGTTCGAACCAGTCAATCGCCTTCATTGCCTGCGATGCATCGCCCGGAGATACGCTAAGCGCAATCACCACAAAACCATGAGACGCAAGACGACGGATCATACCGCCGTAAGCACCCGGTTCCGTGCCGCCACCCGGCCCCCACACAATCACGCCATGCTTTCGCGTGCTGGAAAGCTGTTTCGGATAAGATAAAATACCTTTGCCATCCCAACCGGTATTTTCTTTATACTCCACCTGCAATTGGTCTTTTTCTTCTTCCTTACCTTCGGCAAGGAAAATGCTGACCACGCTCGAAGAAGATTCCACAGTCGCGGAGCTGGTGGGTACACTGGTTGATGAACCTGTCGAATTAGCCGAACTTGCAGGAGCGTCGCTGGAAGACGAAACCGCAGTTGCAGAACTCGTCAAAGCATCGCTGGAAGAAGATTGCGGGGCAGCAACACTTGAACTAGAAATTTCAGTCACCGAACTCGTCAAAGCATCGCTAGAACTAGAGACTTGGACTTCAGCAGAACTTAAATTCAAATCCGCCGCAGACGATGCCGGAGTCTCCACCGACGAAGAACTCAGCGCCAAAAGTTCCACACTCGATGAATACGTAGATTGCTGATTATTGAAGTCCGGAGCAGTCGCATCGTCCGAACAATTCACGAAGGCAATGGCACTCGCCACAATAATGCCTTTCAAGATTTTTGATTTCATTCTTTGTACTCCTCTTCCACACATTTAACCATCTATAAAATAAAACGAAAAAAGCCCTGCGACTAAAATCGCAAGGCACCATTCATGGACAAAAAATCAAAAGAATTTATATTTGCAATAATTAAATTCAAAAGCGAGAATTCACATGAAAAAAATTTTCCCTTTATTTTTCATCATTGCATTATTATTATGCATACTCACCGGCTGCGACGACTCTGCTTCAAGCAGCGAAGAAATCTACAAAGTTGAAATAGGAGCTGTTTCAAAAGACACATACAACACCGCCATGAACAGAATTCAAAACCTCACAGAAGTCAACTACAATGAAATATATTCCATTAGAAATTACTTGTATCAGAATACCTTATCAAATCACGAAATTAAAAACGGAGTATCCTCTATTGATATTGAAGAACTCATGAAATCAAGAGGTTACTCCAACTACGAAACTTCAACAGAAATGAAATTCCTAGAAAGAAACGGAAACGATATCATTTTCTTTGAGCATGCAACAGATGCAAATAAAAGAGTCTGGATGTACATAACAAAGTAACAGCAATCATTACGCAAAAAAAATCCGGCTCTCGCCGGATTTTTCTTTTTGATGCAAAATGCAGAAATTACCGCGGGGCGTAAATGCGGGACATGAATTCGGCACGCGTCTTTTCGTCCGTCTTGAAACGGCCCAGGAGCTGCGTGGTCACCATCGTCGCACCCGGCTTTTTCACGCCGCGCATCGTCATGCACATGTGAGAGGCCTCAAGCACCACGGCAACGCCCTTCGGCTTCAGCACTTTCTGGATGAGTTCTGCAATTTGGCGCGTCATACGTTCTTGAATCTGCGGGAAGCGGGCGTAAAATTCCACCACGCGAGGGATTTTCGAAAGACCGACAACGCAATCGCCCGGAATGTAAGCCACGTGAGCCTTGCCCGTGAACGGCAGAAAATGATGTTCGCACATGCTCGCAAACTCGATGTCCGGCACGATAATCATTTCGTCGTACTTTTCATGGAAACGCGTCTTGAGGATATCTTCGGCCTTCATTTCGCCCGAAAGACCCGTCATCAGTTCGGCATACATCTTAGCAACACGCTTCGGCGTGTCAATAAGGCCTTCGCGGTTCGGGTCTTCGCCCATGCCGGTGAGAATCATCCGAAAGCCGTCTTCCATCAATTTCAAGTTCATAATGTACCCGCAGCTATGAGGTATGAGGTCGGTCGCCTACGGCTCCCTTTGAGGTATGGGAATACATCTAGAATCGCCAAGGCGATGCAAAGATAGCAAAAATCAATGAATCGTAACAGCCCTAATCACGCTTCCGTAACGGATGAAGAAGCGCCCCGATTTCGGCAATTCCACAACCATCGAAGGCTGAGTCGTCAAGCGATGCAAAATACGCCCTTGCACATCCATCACAAAAAGCGGGCGACCAGCGACAAGCCCTGATAACGAAACATGGCTCCCATTTACGGACACGCGCAAATGGCTTTTCGCCACATCCATCAAACGCATAAGATTCTCTACGGTCACATTCCGGTTATTAAAAGCGCGTCCGTTAAGGCCATCATACGAATCCATCACCACAACATCAAAAACCTTCGCCGAGTACGCCAATCGACAGACGACTCCGGCATTACGATTCACATCAGAACAAGTATTGCTCCACAGCAAACCCGAAATAGAGTGCCCGTTTCCATAAATAGTTCCACGATAAGAAGCACCTTTCAACCGCGATGCAACGGGATACCAAAAGAGATAATCCTCCCTCGTCAAGTCCGGCATAGAATCCTTGATCAAATGTTCATTGACAACGATATCGTTTTCAAGCGAGCCACAAGCCAAAGATCTACCATCTACGCTATCGGCTTCATTCACAAAGTCAGAGAACCAATACAGTTCTTCTTTGTTCGTAATTTTATAGCAACTGTCTTTGTTCATCGCAGGCTCTTTGGAGATCGGCATCCATCCTGCGTAAACATCGACATCCCCGACTCGCTCAATTGATTTTACCGACATTCCGCCAAGCGGCCTCGGGAGCCATTCATAAAAGCGAAACCCTTCGCGAGTCGGCATCTTCAATTGCACCGGAATATCTTCAATCGTAAATGTTCCCGGATTGTCCGGATGGTTGTTGCCGCCATTCATGTGGTACGTAATCTTATAGACAACCAGTTTCCACTTGGCATAAACCGTAACATTTTCCGTATTGTTCGCAGGAATTTCCGTAATCTTTTTCGTAAGCAAGGAATCCGTGAACCAGCCTTCGAAATCATACCCTTCGCGAGAGGCCGTTTCCAGAACAAACTCTCCTAACTCAGCCGACCAAGTCGTTATAACAGAATCCGACAAAGACCCCAAATAGCGATTTCCCTTCAAATCAATGGCACTCCCAACAGCATTAAGCACACGCGTCACCAAGAAGCTCCCTTTCCATTTGGCATAAAGTGTCCATTCCCCATAATTATCCGTATTTACGACTTCGACTTTCTGGGTGAACAAGCTGTCCAGAAACCACCCTTCAAAAACATCGTTTTGCTTTTGCGGATCCTGCAAGACAATCGTCGGATCACCCACTTGGAAAACCGACGGATTCTTCTCGCTGTTCATGCCGCCATTCAAAACATAATGAATACTCGACTTGCCCACCTTAAGAACGGGATAAGCGTCCTTTCCGATTTCCTGGGCCCAGCTACCGCCATTCACGCCCTTGGAAAGGCTATCGAATACAGTACCATCCGCAAACTGTTTTTGCGTAACTATAGAACCACCATGCAGATTCGGCTTATCAGTTTCTGCACAGAAACTATTTTCAATTTTAACATCATTAATATCATAAGACAAATAGTGAGCAACACAATTCCGCTCACTTCCATCCAGCGTTCCCGCAAAATAGACATTTCTCACGAGAACGTTATTCATGCTCCCGGCAATTCCGCCAACAGCATAATCTCCCCGAACATGTCCAAGGCTATAAGCATTCACTATCTCAACCAAATTTGAATCCGAAGAGGTTGCCGACATTCCCGTTGGCGAATTAACTTTCCCCACTATGCCGCCGCCATAAATGCTTCCATAAACAACTGCATCGGAGTAAACATTAATCAATTTCGCTGGACTATAAACCATCCCTGCAATCCCCCCTGCCTCGGTCGAAGTGAAATAGGAATCGACCACACCCAAGTTGCTCACGACGCTGGTCTTTTTCCCAGCATAGCTTTTCGATTCCCCAACTGCAGAAAACAAGCCATTTTCGGCTCTCAATCCTGAAATTTTGAAACCATTTCCCTCGAATGTTCCCGAAAAGCCAAATGTAGGCCACCAAACAAGGCTATCCGAAGCAACTTTTCCATCCTTATCTAAAAGATTTCTGTTGAATACGATATCGTTCTGGAGAGAAATGCACCCGTCAAAAAAATACTCCATATAAACTTCAAGAGATGTCACATCATTCCTAGATACAGAAAGAATACCGTACAGTTCCTCGGCATTATGGATAAGATAGCACCCTCGTTCATCTTGTTGTGGCGTTTTCGGAATAGGTTCCCACATTGCAAAAATCGTAATATTTCCCAAATCGCTTGCCGACCACTTCATTTGCTCATAACGGGAAAAGTAATCTACAGGCATATTTCTGTACTCAGTCGATTCATAATACCATCCCTTAAAAACATGGCCCTCGCGTGTCGGCTCATAAAAAGTCACATCACCCAAATAGCCCTCGTAACTCGTCGGGTTATCCGGGTGATTCACGCCACCATTCAAGTTATAAGTGATTGTATAGGCCTCAGCCGAAACAAAAGCCGCCAAAACAAAAACGGCTAAGCAACATATTTTTCTAAAAAAAATACCCACGGAATCCACCTCCACTCGCATCATCTTAATCTATATAAAGTTTTTTTAATTAATAAATACAGATTAAAACTTTGCGTTGTATCCGATGTAAACATCACATCATTCGAGGCGATTCTTACCGCATTCCCTACTACCTAAAACCAATCCATTACTTGCTAAAACTGTGACTGGATCCTTCAGCATAGTTCCTATCGCTTTCTGTCACCCTGGAGGGAGTGCAACGACCGATAGGGTCCCACATTACAAGACTTTACTGGATCCTGCTCCTACGAACCTAATTCAACTAAGGCACTGAAGTGCCAAGTTTCATATATCCCCTACGGGTCAGGATGACGGTAATGGCATGGTTTCTATCGGGTTCTACGAACCCTCCAGAATAACGGCTTCGGCTATAATCGCAGATACGGTTCTCTTTGCGTTCCCTACGACCTAAAACCTACCACCTAAAACCTAACTCACACCCACACGACTTCGTTGCCGGTGCGGGGTGCTTCAGTACGGTTCGGGAGCCCGCTTTCGGTGTCGGCATAGCCAATCGCGACGGAGGCGTAAACACGTTCGTCGTCCTTGAGTCCAAGGCCTCGCAAGTATTCTAAAAGCGTCGGGTCTTCGTTCAGCCACTTGAGCTGGTTGATGTAGCAGCTGCCGAGGTCGAGTTCGTTTGCGGCAAGCATCATATTTTCGACAGCACAGGCGACATCGGCCATGTTGTTGCCGTATTCTTTTTTGTTCGCGACCACGATAAGCACAGGCGCCGTGTAGCAGAACGAATAATTGCCCTTGCGCGAAAGCATGATGGAATTCTTGAGACTCTTGTAAAGGTCGTCGCGAAGTTCCATGTTCGCAAATGCAGTTTGCACAAGTTCCTTTAACTTAGCGATAGCCGCTGCATCCGAAATCACAAAGAAGTGGTTACTTTGCGCGTTGCCGCCAGTCGGTCCAAAGCGTCCCGCCTCGACAATTTGTTCAAGTTTTTCACGTTCCACCAATTTCTGCTGGAACTTGCGAGTACTGCGGCGTGTCTTGATAGCTTCGAGTGTATTCATAATTAACCTTCCACTAGATCCTTCGACTTCTCTCAGGAGGACATTTTTCTTTCGTCTTTGGACAATCGCTTCGCTTTTGTCCCAAATGCTGATCTCGGTCATGTCCAACTCCGTTGGCCGCGACTCTCAATCTACGCATTTGTCGTCTAAAACTATTTCTCCAGCGGGAGAATCAAAATTCTGGACTTGCGTTTCTGATTGTAATGGTCGCGTTTGCTCTTCGGCAAATCTTCGACCGTGCCATCCTCGAATCCGAGCTGGTAGAACCAATCAAGCGCCTGCGTCGTGAGCAAGAACAAAGTCTTGTAGCCTTTCATGCGGCCAAGCGAAATCAAGTGACGCACAATCGCTTCGCCAATGCCTGACTTGCGGTAGTTCGCGCCAACCGCAATTCCCGCCACTTCGGCCATGTTGTCTTCGAACGCGTGGAGAGCGCCGCAACCGTGGATGCTGTTGTCGATGCTATACACAACATAATCACCCAACTTCTCGGAAATGGAATCCTGCGTGCGCGGCACCAAGTAGCCCTTCGCGATGTAGTCCTGCATAATGCGCAAGATGTCCGGGATGTCTTCGACGTTCGCTGGGCGGATACTCGAATACTGGTTTGCATACACCATCGTCCCGTCACCGCGGGCCGAGAACACTTCTTGCAGCACGCTGCCCTGGAATTCACCGCTCAACAAATGCACGCGGTTCGCCCCCGCCTCGCAAGCATGGATTGCATTCATCAGGTAATCCATCTGCGCAAAAGCGAGTACGTCCGAGTTGAGTTCCAAGAGTTCCTTCGCCTGATCGACATCCATTGCAGAAATGAGCCCGTTGTCCGTCGGCTCCAGATACTTCGTGTTCTTGCCCGTCACGAGACCTTCGAGCTTGATGCCGCTCTGGCTGCCAATGAAGAACAACTTGCCGACTTTAAGATACTTGCAGAGTTCCGTCGCAAGTTCCGTACTCGAAATATTGTAGGCATGCCCAATCTTGTTCCAGCCAATCGGCGGAATAATCGGCACGAACTTTTCGTTCATCAACTGCTCCAGCAAGTCGCGCTGGATACGTTCAATGCGTCCGGTACGCATGTAGTCGATACCGTTGATGACTCCCATACTGCGCGCCAGAATCCAGTTGCCCTGGATGCCGCTGAGTCCGCTTGCCGTGAGGTGGCTCATAATACGTTGCGCAACACCCAAAGATGCCTGCTCGATAAGCGGCAGCGCCTCTTCGCTCGTAAGCCTTACTCCGTTATGGAATTCCGTTTCGAGATCCCATGCCTTGAGCTGAGCGTCAATACTGTTTCGCGTGCCCGGCACAATGATAATGCGGATGCCCGCCTTGTGCAAAAGGGCTATGTCCCGCATCAGCACAGGGAACATCGGATGGTCCATCAAGCTATCGTCAATCTTCAAGACGAACAGTTGGCCCTTGAACCGATCCATGTAGCCAAACACTTCCCGGATGAACCCGGCAACTTCGAAGTGCTGAGAATAAAAATCAGACGCTGCGTTACTCATGGGTTAAAAAGTAGCAACAGAAAAAGCGAAGGACAGAGCATCCTTCGTATTTTTTAAACCGTAATTCGTCAATTTTTAGAGGTTCACTTTAAGGTGTTATAATAGAACCTTTTGCCGGAACCATCGACGAGCCAGACGGCACATTCGCAAAGACCTGCAAAAGTTCCACTTCGAACACCAACAGCGAGTTAGGCGGAATAGAAGGCGGAGCGCCCGCTTCACCATAAGCAAGTGCACTCGGAATCCAGGCCTTGACCTTTTCGCCGACCTTCATCTCCAGAAGCAAGTCCTGCCAACCTTCGATGACCGCCGTCACTGGGAACTCAAGCGGAACACCGCGCTTGACACTGTTATCAAATTCCGTTCCGTCCAAGAGCGTACCGACATAATGAACCTGGACCTTGTCAGAAGGTTTGGGCTTGATTCCCGTCCCCTCCTTGAGGATGAGGTACTGCACGCCCTTCTTCGTGACCCATACTCTCGGGTCCTTGATGTTTTGCGCTAGGAACGCGGCTTGGTCGCCCATCGCCTTTCGGGCGGCTGTGGCATCGTCAATATCTTTCTGCTGCTGCATCTGGGTGAGCAAGTCCTGCAAAGCCGCTTCGGTAACCGAATCCGTCATCAGGACTTCGCGGCTAGGATCGATGATATCACGCATGGCACTGATAAGGACTTCTAGCTTTACGGGAACATTGATATTCGAAACAGCACGGCCAAAATCAACACCGAGCGCATAACTGTAACGATCGACTGGATTGTCCATAAACACTTTCTGTTCTTGGACCGGCGTAGCGACCGGAGCAGGCGTAAGTTCGGGCGCCTTTGCAGAAGTCTGTGCTGTAGAAGCATTTACAGGAGTCTTTGCAGAAATCGTTTTTTCCGCAGACGTTTTAGACACATTTGATTCAACCGCGGGGGCTGGCCGACTGCCACCACACGCAACAAGAGTTCCCCCAACTAAAAATATCGGCAATACATGAAGAAATTTCATAAAACGGATCCGGTCCTTAATTTTTCCACCTTAAAATACTTTTTTATGCCCATAGTGCGCCATAAAATGTGATGAAATTCTCTTATTTCCATGAGTGTAAACAAAAACACACATTTTTCCTTTAAAACTACTTATTTTTTTACTATATTTTTCGTCGAAAGGAAAAAATCCCATGAAAAACAGCTTTAAGTGTTATATAGATTCTGCGGCTGCCCAAAAAAAGCAGTTCGAAGATTCCGTTAATAACGTTAAAGATTCCTTAACCAAGGTCATTATGGAATCTTCCTCACACGATTACAAAGGATTGAGCATCACTCCAAGCGAACCCGTTTATTCCGCGACCGGCTGGCTAAAAGGGGCTCTATCTTACCCCTGGGCCATCGTAAGCGTCATCATTCCTTCTTTCCTCGAAGATATCTTCTAATTTTCCATATTTCTGTCAAGCTCGCTCTCCAGCGAGCGTTTTTTCAAGTACGTTTTTTTGACTTGCATATTTTCGATTTCCATCATGCTATATTATAGCTTATGGACTTTGCTAAAATCAAGAAATACCCGAACCAAATTTCGACGGCGTTCAAGCGATTCCCGCTTGCAGTGGCGTTTGCCATTTTTACGACCATCGCATTCCTCATTGTTTGCGAAAGCTTTAACATCCCCAGCGAACAATCCGCCAGGTTCTTACTCTGGCTTGCGATTTATCCCATCGCAGCGATGTTCATCGCCCTCGATACTTCACTTGTTCAAGAAGCACTCAAAAACAGAAATCCAAAAATCCAAGCCATCACAGGCATCGCATGGTTTGTCATTTCGTGGTTGATTGTCCTCTATCCAAACACATTAAACGATTATGAAATGAGCCAGACCATAGGAGCGCTCGTCTTTATTTACACGACAATCTTTTTGGGCCTATTCGTCGCACCATTCTTTAAGCAAAAAAACGAAAACGCTTTTTGGGTCCACCTGACGAAAACCGTCAAATCTCTTGTCGTCGCCACAATCGTTGCAGGGCTTCTACTTCTTGCAATGGAACTTCTCTTTCTAGGATTCTTCGGCCTATTCGGCTTTACAGATCCCTCCGAAAGGCCTTTCTTATACATATTCATTTTCTGTACGAGCACCATACTGCCGCTCTTGTTCTTTTCGACACTCCCGACCATCGACGAATGCTTGGAGACAACACCCACGTCAAGCAAGTTCGTCACAAGCATTTGCCAATTTTTATTCATCCCGGTACTCGCCGTTTCCCTAGCGCTCTTTTACTGCTATATCCTCAAATTTTTCATCACGCAGGACATTCCATACGAAGTCATCATTTGGCTCGTCGTCACCTTCATGGTTTTCATGCTGGCGTTAAACATCGTCATGTACCCGTCACGTCTGAATCCCAATCCGACCCTCGAAAAGAAAGTCCTCGAAATTTTCCCCATCGCCATATTCCCTCTCGTCCTCTTGATGACTTTATCCATATTCCAATTTATGTCCGACGAAATGGACGAATTGGCCATCTACCTTATCGCGACCAACGTCTTTTTCTACATCGCCATCGCTATACTGCTCATCAAAAAAATCGAGTGCAAGTCCAAATACATGGCCATCGCCTTTTGCACCATACTCCTCATCGTCTGCGTAGGACCGCTTAGCGCACCGAACATCATCGATTACGTTTGGCAAGATAAAATCAAAAATGAGCTTACCAAACAAGGCTACACCGAATTCCCGCTGAACGAAGCAAGTACCGAAAAATTCATACAGACGCTCAGGAACAACAACGACCCCGATTCAAGAAAAGTCCTTTCGTACATGCTCTCGATAAGTAATTCCGGAAAAGCAAGCGTTTCCAAATATTTTTCCACAGAGCGATCTCTAGAAGACATCGACCGACTCGTCCGAGATGCCATGGACAAGGAAGCAAGCGAAGACACCACCGAAATATTCGATACCTTCGAAGCGAAAATCAGCAATGTCAACCAGAATGCGCTTCAAATTCCCCAAGGCGTAAAAAAAGCATTCTTCATAGATCTTGATTTCGATAGCGACGATTTCCAATACCGTGGCGACACGCTCTCGTTCTTAATCACTATTACAGACGACAAGGACACTTCAATACATTCCACTTACGATTTCCGCGTCACCAAGCAAGAACTCCAGATTGATTCCCTAAACATCATCGAAACAGACAGTGCTATAATAGGGATAAGGGAATTGCGTACGGAGCAATGGTCCAAAACCGGACAATCGCTCAGAATCGACGGGTTACTTTTTATAAAGTAATTCTCAATTACCGGACGGTGAAGAGGCGTGTTTGTGGGCCACTGCGTACAATGTAGCGGCCTGCGCGCGGCACTTCGAAAACTGCGGAAGCTCCATGAGTACGTGCAGTCGCCACAACTCTCCCCTGCATATCGAGCACAGCAACAGGGCGATTCTCCGCCAAGCCAGAAACGGTAACAAGGCGCGAATCCACATCTACCCGCAACTTCATCACCGCAGGTTTCATCTTCACAGGGGTAAGATCTCCGCCATGGCTACCACCTTCCGCATAGACGACATCGTCCGTGAATCCCAACGGGTACGATAATACATAAACATTATCCGGATCGGCAACCGCATTCATCGCGCATCTCGAAGTCGTGTCAGATTTCATCCTGGGGAGACAATTCCCGAACACCCATGACGCATCGGTCAAGTAGCTATGTTCCGTCTTCAACTTCTCGAAAGTGGTCGCCGTGATATTCTGCGACTTGTTTGAGCTATGCGAAGAAGCGCTTGCAATCGCAGGGGCTTTCACACCGTCACCATAGTAAAGTCCATCCAAAGTATTATTTTGTCCATCATAACTGTAGAGGACGGCACCGACGTTTTTCCCGGACAACGTATCCGTATAGGAGTAACTCATCGTAAGCGACAATCCCTCCGTCAATGCAGCGATTCCCCCTGCATAGCTCATGGCCGAAGCATCATTATTTTTGATCAGCGCCCTGTTATAGCTATTCTTGACGTTAGTCCCCTGGAGTTTCCCGACAAGGCCGCCCGCCACAGAAAACGATACAGCCGCTTTCACATTCACAGGGCCATAATTGTACGACTCCGTAATGGACGACCGGCTGGAATCCGCGCCACGCAGATAACCCACCAATCCGCCTGCATAGACCGTATCCGCAGACAAGCCATGCACAGGCCCCCAGTTGCCCACATCCGAAAGGGAATCCACTACGTTTAAATATCCTGCAATACCACCGACGATAGCCGCACTTTTATAGTCAGCCACATTTTTCGAGCTCGCCTGAACCACGCCCGTATTCCGATTATTACGAAGAACCATTCTTGAACCGCCCGCCACAATACCTCCGGCCTCTGTCCAGCTATAACCAGAAGCATAGACAAACCCTGTATTGGAGCACCCCTTAACGATATTCGTTTTTTTCCCGGAATCATACGTATTCCCAACAATGCCTCCAGCCCTTCCAGCTTCCACACGCCCAGAATTGCTCGCATTCAAAATCGGACCCGTAGATTCTCCGGCAATACCTCCACCAATTCCGCCCATGACGCTCGTATTCTCGTTTTTCACGTCCATAAGCGTCCCGGGGAAAATATGGTAATTGTACGCCACAATTCCGCCGGTCCGGAACCCGCCCCTCACAAAGCTTTTTTGCACCGTCACATTCTTGATGGTTCCACTATTCTCGATAGCGACAGACGCGGCAGGCAATTCCTTGTCATTCTCGAAACGGCTGTTGGCAATCGTCAAGTTCTGAACGACCGCGCTAGTATCCAAGCAAAAGAACATCGCCGTCGTCAAGTTGAGTCCGTATATGGTATGACCCTTGCCGTCGAGAACCATGTTAAAGCACGCCCCGCTCGTATCAACCGTCATTTTCCGATTCATGAGGTACATAGGATCTTTTCCCATGACAATGTCCTTCGCAAGTTCGACATAGAATTTTTTACTGTCGAAAGTGCGCCCTAGCTGCAGGAACGTCTTGAGTTCTCCCGCCGTAGAAATCGTGTAGTGCAGTGTATCCCCTTCAAGGCGGGCCGCTGGCATCTCGTACTTGTCTTGACCAAAGAAAAGCGAATCGTTCTTGTAGAGCCCATCGGATACAAGTACAGGGTACTCGCCGCGACGCGTCCAGATTTTACGATTGTCCTCCGTCCCACCCGAGGTATTGAAGAAGGTTACCATCGTATCGCTTTGCAGTTCCGCAGTCGTTTTCTTGAAGTCCGCAAGGGCGGATGTGTCGTAAGCGACACCGAAAGGAGCGATATTGGCAAGCGTTCCATCATAAAACACGGTTTCCTCTTGTCTTATATTTCGTGCATAACCGACAATTCCCCCAACAGCATCCCCCTTCACTTCGGGTGCGGCGCTATAAACATTGTTAAGATACCACAACAGATTATCCGATATACCAGCAATCCCGCCAGCACAGCTTGCGCCACGCGCCAGCTTGCCTTTCGCCTCGACCCGCCCGTGATTATAGGCATCGGCTATCCGCGCCATATAGGCGTTGCCAACAAGACCGCCGACATGCAAGGAATCCGAACTCGTCGCCGTATCCGACGTAATACCCGTCACGTTACCATAGTTAAAAGACTTCTCCAACGCAAAGCCGTTATATATCGTTGGGCGGGACCAATAGCTCATCCGTCCTATAATTCCCCCCACTAGAGTCTCGAACGTACCTTCGGCGGTGATGTTTCCACGATTCTTGAGCATCGTAAAGACTTCATCCTTATAAGCCGACAGCGCTTCGCCCATAACGCCGCCAACATTCAAAAATAATTCCTTGGCATCACCGCTAGCCTCAATCGAACCCAAGTTCAACGCATTGATTACACTCGCATAAGCACTACTACCCAGAATACCGCCAACATAAAGTCCAACCGATCTCTCGCTGCTTTGATACATTGCAGAAACTTTACCGCTGTTCAACAAATCCTTCAAATCCAAATGCGTCGTGAGTTTCGTGATATCCTGTTCATTAGCATGCCGGCCAATAATTCCACCGACATAAGACATAGAATAAGAAGCCATAAATCCTGCAGCCGCCACTGTTGACCCAACAACGACAACCTTGGAAGACACATCCCCGTAATTCTGGAGGTTTTCGACATTGCCGACAAGACTACCGACAATGCCGCCGACATAGGCAATGCGGTACGGCAAATCCACTTCCACTTTTCCGCGGTTGACGCAACTTGCCATGGCTACGCCATTCAATACACGGGATTGCCCCACAATACCGCCAAAATAGACTTCTCTCCCATTCCCATACAGCGATTCCGACGGATTAGCTTTGTTATAAACCTTCGCCGAATTGCTGCAGCCCAAAATATTACCCGAAGCCGTAGCGGCAATGCCGCCCGCTTTTATCGAGGCGCCAACGGAACCGCCAACAACACTACTATTCAGAATCATGGCGGGGTCTGTCGCCGAAGCAACCACAGATACGGCAATTCCGCCAGCGGATTCCAACCCTTTAATATCGGTATTATAAATGTTCACGTTCCTGACAACCGATTTAAGCGAATTGACGATGGTCGCTGCAACAAGAACAGAATCGCTCCCAAAAGAACTGTTCGCAATGTTCAAATCATGAACACCCTCCACCCTCTGCCGCACAATGGATTCAAAAAGAGGTTTCTCCGCATTCAATCCGTAAATGGTATGCCCGCGCCCATCGAACTCACCCCCGAACATACCTTGCACGGTGCTCCTGTTCCAGCGTTTCGAACAAAGTTTAGACGTATCCGAACCAAACACGATATCGCTTTTCAAGTAGGCGCGAATATCCATGTTTGAATTATGCGCTGCAATCACGGAATCCAAAAATCCGACGAGTTCTTCGGGAGACGTAATTTCGTAATAGGAGGATTCCCCGCTACCCACCATCTTGGGAATCTTGGCGGAGCCGTCCCATGCGGCAAAGGAGAGCTGCGCAAACACAGCGAGAATCAAGGCGGCCACAAAAGAAAAGACATTTTTCATAATATCCCCTTCTCCCAGACGCCATCTCTTCTAATATATAATTTAAAGCACACTTTGTGCAAATTGTAAAGGTAATTTAGTGGTTAGTTATTGGTCAATAGTCAATGGTTTGCGTCGTCATCCTGAACGGTGTAAGCCGTGAAGGATCCAGTAACATTCTTTAGTCATTGGTCAGTAGTCAATAGCTATGAGGTATGAGGTCGGCACGTTGTGCCTTTGGGGTCGCTTCGCTTGGGGTGTTTCTAATTACAATGATCTACCCCATACCTCAAAGGGCCGTAGGCCCGTGCCCACCCCCCATACCTTCACTGGATCCTTCGTCTAACCCAATGACACACGTTTGTATCATATTTTCAAAAACTCAAAATTTTTTGCAAAAAACCGCCATTTTTTATTATAAAAACGCAAATTTTGTAATATTTTTAATTTCATGAAACCAATAATCGAATACAACGATTATCGCCTTTACATGCGAGACTTTTACGAAGAACGTAAAAGGACATCTTACTTTACTTGGCGAGAATTTGCAAGCCTTGCCGGTTTTGTTTCCCCGACCTACCTCAAGCTGGTCTGCGACGGGAATACGCGCCTGAGCAAGCCAGGAATAGCAAAAGTCGCGCGGGCCATGGGGCTAGAAGGGTTCGACTACACCTATTTCGGGCTGCTCGTCAAATTCGGGAACGCGAAAAGTGCTACAGAAAAGGAGGAGGCACTTCGCGAACTCGGGCGCGAAGCGAGCATGAACAAAATACGCATCCTCGACGCGGACGCATTCCGCTTTTACGAAACTCCGGCCTGCCCTATCGTACGTGAACTCGCCCCGCTAATGCCGCAAGCAGACCCCAGCAAAATCGCCGATAAAATCCGTGAAAAGACATCGGCGCTCAACGTCCGCGAAATTTTGCAATTCCTGGTAAAATCAGGACTCCTCGTCAAAACGGGCGACGGTACTTACGAACAAACTGAAAAGTCGGTCAAGGGCTCCAAGGAAGCCATCCCGCTCGCCATCCGCACCATGAACAAGAAGATGGCCGCACTCGCCACGCGCTCCATCGAAAAGGACCCCGTCGAAGAACGCAATTTTTCGGGAGTCACCATGGGCATCGACGAATCCGCCTACGCCCGCATCGTTGACGTCATCAACGACTGCCGCAAAAAAGTTATCGACATCGCCCGCGAATGCCAGAACATCAACCAGGTCTATCGACTGAACTTACAACTTTTTCCGCTAACGGACAAAATAAGCAAAAGGGATTGCAAAAAAGGAGGACAACAATGAGCCAGTTGAGATATTTATTTCTCGTTTGCTCCATCGCATTTTTCGCCTGCACCGACGATGTTGCAGGGACATGGGAAGACGAGAACACCGTCGCACAGCAAAGTTCTTCGAGCGCTGCTGAAAGTTTGTCTAGCAGTGCAATTGACACAATACCATTCATTACGAGTTCATCCTACACCATTTATGTTGTCATAGAGCAATATGGCGGAAACGATGGTGGGTACGGCAAGTGGAAAGGCTGTGGCATAGATCTCACAGAATACAAAAGCGCCATAGTCACCACCAGTTCCATCAGCGTATCTAGCAGTGCCACAACGCTTATCACTGAAAACAAAGGTGGCACAACCATTTCCTCCTCCAGCACTTCTACTAAATCATACCTGATTACATTAAATAATATTCTCGAAGGCCGTATCGCGGAGCTCACCAAAAGCGGCTTATCCGAAAGCGTAGCCTACAATACTGCCAAATGGGAGCTGTTCAACGCTATCGGCATTGACACGCTCTTGCAAGCATACCCGCAAATAGAATCATATATGATCAACGATGCGCTTGATTACATATTCGGCGGAACAACACAATCCGAATTCTACAAAGATCTGAAAGCGACCTTCGCCCAGACCGGAACCCTCGAGAAAAAGTACTACTGCAACTTTGATAATCTGAGAAATTTCCGAGATGAATCATACCCGCAGCTGCTAGCCAACACTTACCCGAGAAACGTCTTCCCGAACTACATTCTCTACGACAATTCCGCATACACCCCCAAGGGCTGTGCCAGCTGGATGTTGCGTCCCATTCCCCCGTCGCTTGTAAACAACGTGGCACGAAAGTGCTTTGATATCCCCTATTGCACCAGCGCGCTGAAAGACTCCATCCGCATAGGGGAATACAGGACTGATTCCATAGGCATAGGGAATATCCGCTTTATATGCAGGGATTTCGGCTGGGACAAGCCTACGGAAAAGGAGGTTTACACATACCAGAAACCCTGCAACAAGGAAGGAAAGTACATAGGAACCGCACGTGTGGATTCCGTGTATGCATGTAGTCTCGATTCTGGCTGGTACAAGGCCGAAACCATCGACATAGCGACTCGCAATGAGCCCTGCGATAAGCACGGCAAGCTGATCAATAACCCGGACCATCAGCACATAACATACGTGTGCCGCAAGGAACCCTTCTGCAGGCATCATGACTCCTACACTACAAACGCCCCCTGCATGGACGAAGGCTGGGATTACGCCAGCAAAAACGACATTGAAATGTCAAAAGTCGAATGCAACAGCGATGGTCAAACATTGCCAAGTTCTAGAGAGGTAAATTTGTACTACGTATGCCAAGACGGAAAATGGAGCGAGTTCTATAACCGACCATGCGATACCGACAACAAGCGCATCAAGCTGAGAGATTATGACAACCATGTCACCGGCTTTATTGAATATATATGCTACAACAAAACATGGCGACCCACTTACGAATGGCACACGGATTATCCTGCAGAATATTACTTCAACCCTGAAATCGATTACGGACGTTTCAAGGATCCGCGCGACAACTACGTTTACCACACCTTAGATTTCAAGGGCAAAACGTGGATTGTAGAAAATATGAAGTACGCCGGATTCCCCGACAGCGTGCTAACAAAAGAAACCCGATGCCTCGAAGACAGCTGCAAGAACGTCGGGCGGTACTACAGCGTAAACGTCGCGGGTGAGGTTTGTCCCGAAGGTTGGAACCTCCCGGATTCTAGCGATATTGCAGATATCGGACCAATAGATTCCAGCAGCGCTGTCGTTACATCATCTAATTTTTGGCATGTCTTTTCGCAACTTGGTAGTACTGGATCCGCTTACACCACACCCGACACCTATGGTTTGAGTTTTATAGCAACAGGAAGAATCATCGACACCACCGAAATACTTTATTCACCTTGGCAAGGATACATTACAATGATGTGGATGAACGAAATCGACAGTGAAGGGAATCGGCGTTTCATTGAAATCAAACCCTATGGCACAAAGACCTATTGGTACAAAAAGCCAGATACTACCTATACTCGCATTCAACCTCCCGATTACGATCCTTCATCAAGTTTGTACAAATCCTATTTTACCATCCGTTGCATAAAGAAGTAAATTGGTTAGCATTGTCATCCCGAGCGGCGAAAGTCGCGAGGGATCCAGTAACATTCTTCATTACACTGTCATCCCGGCCACAATGTCATCCCGCACTTGTTGCGGGATCGCCTTTGCATCTGTCACCCCGGCCTCCGTGCCGGGGTCGCCTTTGCATCCGTCATCCCGGCCTCTACACTTTCTGTCATCCCGCACTTGTTGCGGGATCTTCTTTTTGCAATATTCTCGAACTTATCTTATATTTAAAACAAATGCAGAAAACACTAAAAGAATACCCAAGCCTCATTCTGAACGCATTCAAGCGGTTCCCGCTCGCCATTGCGTTCGCAATTTTATCATCAATTGCAATCATATTCGATTTTGTAGAATTATCCAAAATATTCCCCAAAAAAACAACATTCAGCCAAAGCCTTGATTTTTGGCTATGCATTTATCCCATAGCGGCAATGCTCATCGCCCTCGCGACTTCACTCATCCAAGAATCACGAAAAAGCACTCGCAAAGCACCGCAAATTATCACAAGTGTGGGTTGGCTCCTCATATCAGTAACACTCGTTATTTGCAAATTCACCACAGACAATTATTATGACAGCAAATTCATAAACGTTGTAATAACCAGTATTTTCACCATTAGCATTCTAGCCATACTCATCGGCCCGTTCTGGAACCAAAAGAATGACAACGCCTTTTGGGTTTACTGCAAAAAAATGGGCAAGCAGGCAATTATCCCCACAATTAACACAACCTTCTCGTTCTTGGTACCAATCATACTCCTAGCTATAATTGGAGCAATATCTGAAAGCAATAAAGATCTCTGCATTAAAGCAATAATTTTAATAATCATATTTTACATTTTCACAGTATTCCCCATTATCTTCATGACAGGCATTCCGTCCATTGACAAATGCATCGAAGAAACTCCTACTTTAAAAAATTTTGTGATAACCATAAAATCAAAGTGGTTTAATATTTCATTCGACTACTTCAAGTTCATAATTTTACCACTTTACGCCATTTACGCCCTCACCGTTCACTTTTACGATATCGCGGCCTTGCTGCAATGGTCATTTTCAACAAGAACAATTTTTTATCTAGCAATAATTTCCTTAGTTTTGGCGCACATAATCAAAAACGAATATTATCCAGCGCTGATAAATCCCGAACCTTCTTCCGAAAAGAAAATCGCCAAAATTCTCTCATGCACTTACTTTATCCCTATCGTTACGGCAACCATCGCAATCATCCAAAGATTTTCTGAATACGGCGTTACGGAAAATCGAATTACTGCATCAGCGTTATGCATTATCATTTGCATTTGCGCTATACTTGATTGCATCCCTAAAATCATTCCATCTAAATATGTTATCATCATTTCATGCTTGATGCTAGTGTCTCTCGCTATCGGCCCCACCATCACCCGCAACGCATGGCTAAAGAATATCAAGGAAACCCTCGCCACCGAAGGCTACAGCACATTCCCGCTCAGCGAAAAAGACGCAAAAGAATTCTTCTCTAACCTCTGGGAAAAGGACGGGAAAAAAGCGAGTATCGCCGCCTACCAAGTGAAGGAACTCCATTCCAGACACGACGAAAAACTTTATCAGTACTTTCCCAAAGAAAGCGACCTAGCGAACATCGTCAAAAAATACCGCACAATTAGCAGAACTGTTAAAAATGGCAAAATCCACACAATGCCCGAAAGTTTCAGCAAAGTAGCTTTCGTGAATTACACGTTCAAAGACGAAGAATTCGTAACCCGGAACGATACGTTGTTTTTCGATTATCCGCTCAAGGACACCGATTCGACAAGCAGCAAGGTTTTCAATTTCCATGTGCTCAAACAACGCTGGATCGACAAAGACATAAAAGTCCTCGAAACCGAAGGCGCCAGATTCGAAGTAGAATTCATCAAGTTCGGCCAATGGGAAAACGAAAAACACGAACGAGAAAGGGGGCTGCGTCTCCGCGGCATGCTTTTCATGGAATAGCTGGCGAAAAACGGGAAAAATCGAAAAATGGCGGTGAAAACGGCTCAAAAAAGTCTAATTTCACCGCCAAAATTACGTTATCAACAATAAAAAAGACCGTTCGGCGGAATCTCCGAAGCCGCGTGGCGGTGAAAGCCGCTTAAAAAAGTCCATTTTCACCGCCAAAAAGTAGCCATAAGGCCTCCACTTTGCGTTTTTTGCACATACAACATATCAAAGTGGCGGTGAAATCAACCCCAAAACACCCGTTTTCACCGCCATTTAGCAAAATTGCCACGAAAGCAAGCTTGAACCGGAGGCAAAAATCTATGCATTTTCAGCACTTCCTGCGGCACAATCGGCTTGACTCTTTTTATGCATATAACTATATTTACGCATAAATAAGCCGGTACGGTTTGAGGCATCACAAACAATCGCCACAAAGCCCGTGCCAAAAGGAAACATTATGGAATACAAAATTAAGGATATCAACCTTGCGATTGAAGGCCGCAAGGAACTCGACCTCGCCGAAACCGAAATGCCGGGCCTCATGGCCCTCCGCAAGGAATACGCCGGCAAGAAGCCGCTCGCCGGAGCCCGCATCATGGGCAGCCTCCACATGACCGTGCAGACCGCCATCCTCATCGAGACGCTCGTGGACCTCGGTGCCGACGTGCGCTGGGTCAGCTGCAACATCTTCAGCACGCAGGACAACGCTGCCGCCGCCGTCGTGGTGGGCAAGAAGGGAACGATCGAGAACCCGCAGGGTGTGCCCGTGTTCGCCTGGAAGGGTGAATCCTTGGAAGACTATTGGGAAAACACCGCTCGCGCCCTCGTGTGGCCCGATGGTAAGACCGCAGACCTCATCGTCGATGACGGTGGCGACGCCACCATGCTCGTGACCTGCGGCGCCGAATTCGAAGACGCCGGCAAGGTGCCCGAATTCAACCCCGCTACCGACAGCGAAGAATGGGGCGTGTTCCTCGCCACGTGCCGCAAGATTTTCGAGAAGGACCCGAAGCAGTGGACCCGCGCCCGCGAAGCTCTCCGCGGCGTTTCCGAAGAAACTACTACCGGCGTGCATCGCCTTTACCAGATGGCCCAGGCCGGACGCCTCAAGTTCCCGGCAATCAACGTGAACGATTCCGTGACCAAGTCCAAGTTCGACAACCTCTACGGCTGCCGCCACTCCCTCATCGACGGCATCAACCGCGCCACCGACGTGATGATGGCAGGCAAGATTGCCGTCGTGTGCGGCTACGGCGACGTGGGTAAGGGCTGCGCCCAGTCCCTCCGCGGTCAGGGCGCTCGCGTGATCATCACCGAAATCGACCCGATTTGCGCTCTGCAGGCCGCCATGGAAGGCTACGAAGTCAAGACCCTCGACGAAGTCGTGAGCTACGCCGACATCTTCGTGACCACCACC
>NZ_JAFWOM010000111.1 GCF_017545445.1 Fibrobacter sp. | reverse complement strand
GAGCTGCTTGCTCTGTTCCGACTTCGTCATTTCACCAAACTTGGCCTGGAATTCCTTCGCAGTAGTGGTGAGCTGGACGAGAGACTTGTTGTTTTCGTCGTCGATAATCTGGGCTACCATGTGGGACAAGGAACGGCGAACAGCCAAACGAGGGCATTCTGCAGTTCCGACAACAGACTTGCGTACGCGTTCGTGGCGTGCGATTCTGGACTGGATTCTTTTCTTAGCAATTGCAGTCATAGTTTACCCTTATTTACCTGTCTTCTTACCTTGCTTGCGACGCACAATTTCGCCACTGTACTTGATGCCCTTGCCCTTATACGGTTCAGGCTTGCGGTACTTGCGAATTTCTGCTGCAGCTTGGCCGACCTTCTGCTTGTCAATGCCGGAGATAGTAATCTTCAGCGGATCGACAGCCTTCAGTTCAACGCCTTCCGGAGCCTTGAAGATCACCGGATGAGAGAAACCGAGGACGAGGTTCAAATCCTTACCCTTCTGTTCTACGCGGTAGCCCACGCCAACGATTTCGAGAGTCTTCTGGAAACCCTTGGTCACGCCTTCGACCATGTTGTTGACGAGAGCGCGAGTGGTGCCGTGCATAGCGCGGGTGAACTTTTCATCGTTCGGACGGGAGAAGGAGAGCTGGTTGCCATCGAGCTTGATGGAGATCAGTTCATGAACGGTCGTTTCGAGCTTACCCTTCGGGCCTTCCACCTTGATGTTCTGGCCGTTGACGTCAACCTTGACGCCGGCCGGGATATTGATAATAGCTTTACCGATACGGGACATCTTTACCAAACCTTTGCGATGACTTCGCCACCCACCTTCTGTTCGCGGGCTTCGTGGTCAGTCATGACACCTTTAGATGTGGAGATGATAGCATAGCCGAGGCCGTTGCGGACGCGCGGAAGCTTGGCCACGTCAACGTAGTGACGAAGACCCGGCGAAGAAATGCGCTGGAGGCCCTGGATTGCGGATTCGCCCTTCGTGTAGCGGAGGAGGACCTTCAAAACGCCCTGCTTACCGTCATCGACGACGACGAACTTTTTAATGAAACCTTTTTCCTGCAACACGCGAGCGATTTCACGCTTCAAGTTGCTGGCAGGAATGTCCACCACGGGGAGCTTTGCCGAAGAGGCATTGCGGATACGGGTGAGCATATCGGCGATAGGATCAGTCATTGCCATGTTATACTCTCCTTACCAAGACGACTTTGTGATACCGGGGATTTCGCCGGCGAGTGCCATTTCGCGGAAGCAAATACGGCAAAGGCCAAAGCGGCGCATAAAGGCGTGCGGCCTACCGCAACGCTTGCAACGATTGTACCCACGAACGGTAAACTTCGGAGTACGCTTGCATTTTTCAATCATTCTTCTGCTTGCCATGGTATTACCTTACTTCCTGAAGGGGAGTCCAAGTTCTTCGAGAAGGGCACGGCCTTCGTCGTCCGTCTTAGCGGAAGTGACGAAAGAGATGTCCATACCGAAAGTACGGGAAATCTTGTCGATATCGATTTCAACGAAGATCGTCTGTTCCTTGATGCCGAGCGTGAAGTTGCCCATGCCATCAAAGCCACGGCGTGCGAGACCACGGAAGTCACGGACACGCGGAAGGTCGATGTTGATGAAACGATAGAGGAAGTCCCACATGTTGTCGCCATGAAGTGTGACCTTAGCACCGATGCCGATACCTTCACGGAGGTGGAAGTTAGCGACAGCCTTCTTAGCGTTAGTGACAATAGCCTTCTGACCGGTGATAGCAGTGAGAGTGTCGGCAGCTTCGTCGAGAATCTTGCGGTTCTGGGAAGCGGCGCCCACGCCCATGTTGAGCACGATCTTTTCGAGACGCGGAATCTGCATCACGTTCTTGTAGGCAAACTTTTGCTGCAAGGCCGGAACGACCTTTTCGAGATAGAATTGCTTCATCTGGTTCATTACGTTACCTTACACAGCCTTTCCAGTCTTGACACTGGTACGAACGCCCTTCTTGCCAGCTTCGCGAACGATGCGGGTACGAACGGGAGTGTTGCCTTCGAGAAGCATCACGTTGGAAATGTGAATCGGCATTTCCTTTTCAACGATGCCACCAGTCTGATTGGTCTGGGACGGCTTTTCGTGACGCTTGCAGACGTTAACGCCCGAAACGGTCACCTTGTCGCCCTTGACGCTGATGACTTGACCGGTCTTGCCCTTGTTGGCACCGGAAATCACCTTAACGTTATCATTCTTCTTAATGTTAGCCATTACAGAACCTCAGGTGCGAGGGAGATGATCTTCATGTATTTCTTGTCGCGGAGCTCACGAGCCACCGGTCCAAAAATACGGGTTCCACGCGGTTCGCCATCCTTGTTGATGAGAACCACTGCGTTGTCCGAGAAACGAATGAACGTTCCATCCGGACGTGCGATTTCTTTTGCTGTACGGACGACAACGGCGTCGGCCACGGAACCCTTCTTCACCTTGCTCTGGGGGATAGCGTCCTTAACGGCTACCTTGATGACATCACCGATGCTAGCATAGCGACGGTTTGTGCCACCCAAAACACGGATGCAGGCGACTTCCTTGGCACCACTGTTATCGGCCACGACGAGTCTGGTTTCTTCTTGAATCATATTCGCCTTACTCCAGGAGTTTACTTCTTCTTTTCCACAATGCGGACGAGGCGCCAGCGCTTCGTTGCAGAGAGGGGACGAGTTTCCATGATTTCGACCAGGTCGCCTTCTTGGGCTTCATTCTTTTCATCGTGAGCCTTGAGCTTGCTAGTCGTAGTCATGATCTTGTTGTACATCGGGTGACGCTTGCGGTTTTCGACCACAACCGTAATCGTCTTGTCCATCTTGTCGGAAGAGACGATACCCTGCTTGACTTTACGAAGGTTTCTTTCCATTTCCTGCTCCTGCCGGCTTATGCCTTGGCCTTTTCGCTGAGGATGGTCTTGATTCTGGCAATGTCCTTGCGGGCAGCGCGAATCACAGAGGGTTTTTCCAAATTACCGAGCTTCGCAGTCATGCGGTAATTGAACAAATCGAGATTCAACTGAGCCAGTTTTTCCTTGAGCTGGTCAACGCCCAGTTCTTTCAATTCACGTGCTTTCATTAGATCTCCGATTCTTCGATGATTTTGCACTTGAGGGGGAGCTTCTGAATTGCGACATGGAGAGCTTCCATGGCAAGTTCACGTTCAACACCACCCATTTCAAAAAGGATGCGACCCGGGAGGATGACGGCTGCCCAGAATTCGACGGCGCCCTTACCCTTACCCATACGGGCTTCTGCAGGGTGACGGGTAATCGGCTTATCGGGGAAGACGCGGATCCACACGCGGCCACCGCGCTTGATCTTACGAGTCATGGCGATACGAGCAGCTTCGATCTGGCGAGCGGTGAGCCAGCACTTTTCAAGAGCCTGGATACCGAATTCGCCAAAGGCGATATAGTTGCCACGAGAGGCGACGCCCTTCATGCGCCCTTTCATTTGCTTACGATGCAATGTTCTTTTCGGACTCAGCATAATTACTTCTCTCTCTTGTTGTCGTTCATGACGTCCTTACCAATCTTTTCACCGTGCATGATCCACACCTTGATACCGATGGCACCATAGACGGTCTTAGCGATGGCAGTAGCGTAGTCGATGTCAGCACGAAGAGTGTGCAGAGGCACGCGGCCTTCGGCATACTTTTCAACGCGGGCAATTTCGGCACCACCGAGGCGGCCGCCGCACTGCACCTTGATACCTTCCACACCCATGCGCATAGCGGACTGGATAGCACGCTTCATGGCACGGCGGAAAGAAATACGCTTTTCGAGCTGGCGAGCAATGTTTTCAGCCACGAGCTTGGCATCAGTTTCCGGACGCTTGATTTCGTGGACTGCAATATAGATTTCTTTACCGGTGAGGAACTGGAGTTCGCCCTTCAAACGTTCCAATTCTTCGCCCTTCTTACCGATGACGATACCCGGGCGAGCGGTATAGAGGTTGACGTTCACCTTCTTGACGGTACGTTCGATGCCGACCTTGGAGAGGGAGGCATGTTCGAAACGCTTCATCAAGTAGCGACGGAGCACGATATCTTCATAGAGAAGATCGGCAAACTTGTCTTCGGCATACCACTTGGATTCCCAACCGCGGATAACGCCAAGACGAAGACCATTAGGATGAGTTTTGTGACCCATTGTTAATTCTCCTTGTCTGCGACGACGACGGTGAGGTGGGAGAGCGGCTTTTCGATACGGAAAGCACGGCCCTGGGAACGCGGGTGAATGCGCTTCATGATCGTACCACCATCAGCGGTGATGGTCTTGATCACGATTTCTTCGGCGGAAACCGGAGCGGCGGACTTCTGCTTCAAGTTAGCGACAGCGGACTTGAGAGCATTTTCAACCAGCGGAGCACCCTTGGTCTGCGTACGGAGGATGGAGAGCATCGCGAAGGCTTCGCTGACGGACTTGCCACGAACGAGGTCGACTACGCGACGGAGCTTGCGAACGCCGTAACGGACGTTTTTAACTTTAGCAACAGCTTGCATTATTTCTTGCCTCCAGCAGTTTCAGTCTTGCGGTGACCGCGGAAAGTACGGGTCATGGAGAATTCGCCGAGCTTATG
>NZ_JAFWOM010000110.1 GCF_017545445.1 Fibrobacter sp. | reverse complement strand
TGGCGAAATTTACGAAAAAACGGCAAAATCAAAAAACACACATTTATCGGGTAAAATGAGACAAGCAAACCCAATATAATCAAGGCTTCCGGCTTGATTTCCTCTTTTTAATCTTGTCTCATTTCTTCCGCTTTAGCATATTGACTTATCTCCGCCACAAGCCGTACATAACAACGCAACAACAAACAGCACTGCAAAGAAAAACTTTGAAAAATACATTCACAACTCCTTTATGCGTAATTAAAATAGAAAAAACCCTGACATTTAGTCAGGGTCTTCAAATTTACCATAACCGGTGAACCGGCCACACAATTACTGATTCCAGCTGTCGTCGTGGCTGTTTTCCGGAGCCGGAGCAGCCGGAGTTTCGCCCGTTGCCGGAGTTTCTTCAACAGGCTTCAGTTCCGGAGCAGAGGATCCAGACTTTTCCTCAGAAACTTCAGATATAGGAATATTGCCAATGTAATTGCGGATAATTCTCGGAGTCACGAAAATCACGAGGTCCTTCTTCGTAATAGCCTTACGCGTATATTTGAAGAGGTTTCCAAGCAGCGGAATATCCTTGAGGAACGGAATACCGCTTTCGCTTTCCGTGTTTTCGTTACGGGTAAGGCCACCGATAACAACCGTTTCACCGTCAGCCACGACAACCTTGGTCTTAGCTTCCTGAGTCGAAATCACGACTTCGCCCTTTTCGTCATAGCCATAGGAGTTGTTCTGCGGATAAAGGTCGAGCAAAATGCGGTTATCGCCAGTGACATGCGGGGTCACAGTCAACTTGATACCCGTTTCCACCATCTTGGTCGAAGATTCACCGCTATCGTCAATCACACGAATAGAGATCTGGTCACCCATGAACACGCGAGCTTCGGTATTGTCAAGAGTCGATACCTGCGGAGATGCAAGCACTTCCGTAGAAGCATCACCCATCAAGTTCGAAATGGCAATCTGGAGATTGTTGTCGAGGAGGCTTGCCGTAATGGCGGTACTCGCCTTGCCCACAGCCGGAGTTGTACCCTTTCCGTTCGGGAAGGACTGGATAGCACCGCTAATTCGACTTGTATTCGATGCGTTACCAGAAGCAGCTCCTGCCACAGCCGCACCCGGCGTAAGCGAAGCAGTTCCTACCGCAGCAGTCCAGTCCACACCCAGTTCACGAGCAAGTTCGCTGTTCACAACAACGAGTTTTGCAGTAATCATGATTTGGAGCGTTTCCACATCAAGCTCGGTAAGAGCGTTTGCCATCTGTTCAATGCGGCTATCCGTATCATAGACAATGATAGAATTAGTGCGTTCCACGACAGAAATCTTGCCGCGGTTCGACTTCATGTTATCGAGAACCTTGACAAGTTCATCAGCCTTGGCGTGATGCACCTGGAAATTCTTACGCACGAGGGGTGCCATTTGCTCAGCCTGCTTTTCCTCATCGGCAATTTTCTTCTGCTTTGCCTGATAAGTGCTCTGGCGCTGGATGGAAATGTACTTATCCTGAATCACCCATGTGAGGTCATTCATGTTACAAATAATGTCCAACGTTTCCTGCCAGGTTTTCTTGGTCACATGCAAACTGATTTTACCCTTGACATCGGGAGCAATCAAGATATCTACGCCAGCAATGACAGAGACAGAGCGGAATATCGCATCGTAGTCCATGTTGACGAAGTTAAAGTCGTATAGCTTCTTATTTGGAGCAACAGAACCTTCGGCAGGAGCAGCCCATGCGGTAGCAAAGCTTGCCACCATAATAAGAATCGTCAGAATTTTAGTCAGCTTTTTCACTTTTGACCCCCAAATTTATCGGGAAGACCCATAGAGTAGCGACGGCTCACCCCGAATTCTTGAATCAAGAAGAGCACATCAGTTTGTGTGATTTTAAGAACTTTTCCGTTCATGATCTTATCGCCTTCTTTAAGTGTATAAGACACTCCCGGATTTTTGGTTTCGACGAGAATCGCCACCGGCTCCTCGGCTTCCCAAATGATACCCACCAATTCAACCTGGTCAATGTTAATGCCTTCTTCGACCAAGCCCTTGATTTCAACAAACGGATCACGACGACCGAACGAACTGTATGTTACGCGGTCTTCGTAAAGATCAGAGAGAGCGCTGCCGACAGGTTTCATTCCCTGCGTAAGCTTTTCACCGCGTTCCTGATCCACCTTCTTCAAACGTTCAATTTGGATAGCAGAAAGTTCATCGGAGAAACTTACGGCACGCCTATTCACGTAACCAATCTTGTTTCCAAGTTGCACCTTACGATAAAGTCCCGTCAAATCCATATTCACAAGACGATCGCCAAAGACGACACGCTGCATGACTTGCGCCTTGTCGTTCGGGGCCGCATAGAATTCTGTTTCATCGGCCACGACAATGAGTTCACGGACCACAGGACGCAAATGGAATGTCTGAACGCTAGAAATAAGCTTCTTGCTCTCGGCTTGATAAGACTTCACGAAATCCGAATAATCTGGAGCTCGGTCCGAAGAGTTCATCCAATTGCGGATATAGATACCGTTTGGACGAGCGGTCCAATAAACAAAGCCATCGCCAAGAACGGCCTTCTCGAATGTCTGCAAAATGAGGGAGCCTTCATGCACCAAGATTGCCGGGTTCGCGCCCACCGCAAGCTGTATGTTCAGGCCATTGGCATCCCAAAACACAGAATTTACAAGAGAGCCGGAACCGACCTTGAAAACAGGAGACTTGTCAGGCCCCTTGATGGAGACTGTGACAACAAAAGTACCGCTCACTTTCGAAACCTTGTCAATGCTTAAAGGCGAATTGGCAACCAAACGGAACTGTTCCATCCCAGAACCGATAACAACCGTCATTTCCTTTAAGCCTGGCAACAAGGCCGAAGCTGATGTATTCACAACTTCATTCTGCTTGGAATTAATCCCTGCAGATTTCTTGTCAAGGAGAGCCTGTTTTTCAGCAGCTTTCTGTTCGGCGGCTAAGCGTTTAGCTTCTTCGCGAGCAGCCTTCTCTGCAGCGATCTTGTCAAGACGGGCCTGTTTTTCGGCAGCCTTGCGTTCTGCTTCGGCGGCTTTTTTGTCGAGAAGCGCTTGCTTTTCGGCAGCTTTCCTATCCAAGAGAGCCTGTTTTTCAGCGGCTTTCTGTTCGGCGGCTAAACGTTTTTCCTCTTCTTTCGCGGCTTTTTCAGCGGCAGCCTTCTTGCTCGCGAAAAGCTTCGAAAGTGTCCAAGACTTGCCATTCGCATTGAATTTCAAGAGGAAATTAGCCTTGTCCAAAGCGATCGCATTTTTGTCACCCGTGATGGACGGCCCCACCTGCATTTCAATCTTCAAGAAATTCATGCCACGGTACGGTTCCTTGAAAACCCTCATGGAACGCACAAGCGACGACGACTGGTCAACATCGTAGCTACCGACGCCCAGAGCAAAATCCGTTTCAGAAAAACCGACCGTCAATTTTTTTGTAGCGTTATCATATTTTTGAAAGAATGTCGGCAAATCCTTATCCGATGCAAACATGAATTCCATCTGACAGTTTTTTGCACAATTTAAACGGACATCCTTAATAAGCGCAGCCTGCAAAGCTACGGTACTAGATAACAGTATAAGAAGGAACTTGCATTTCATTATTTGCCAACCTTCTTGGATGTATATGTGGTCAAGTTGAAGTTCACCGACATGGTAATCGGAGTCCAACCATGTGTTTCAGCTTTCTGCACTTCAGCGGCAATTCCCGAATAGCGAGAAAGTTTCAAGTTCGTAATCGCAGTCGGATAGTTAAAGTTCGCGATTTCAGCAAACAAATATCCAAGCATGTGATAACCGGAATTGACCGCAATAGAATAGCGGTTTTCGATATAGTGTTCCCTTTCGGAACGGCCTTCTGGGTTGAACTTCTGGATTTGCACACCAGAGCTACGGATCACAGAGTACAAGTCCTGCAACCTCAGCGGAACCTTTTCCTCTTCCGGGAACATTTCCTTTAACTTCTGGAAATCCTTTTCAGCTTGAACAATCTGCATTTCAAGTTCAGCGACTCGATGTTTCTTGGAATTAATCTTGTCGAGTTCAGTCTTTGCAGATTTTAGCTGGCTTTCCAAACTTTCCTTTTCGGCAACAAACGGATCCCATATATAGGTATAGACACAATATGCACCCAAAAGAATAGTGAAAATTATGACAATGGCATAAACGGTTTTCTTGTCTTTTAAATCAACATTAAGAGCGCCCATTATCAACCCTCCTCTGCAAAGTCGCGTTTGAGTTCAACTTTGAGCGTAAAGCTGTAAGCCTCGTCTCCACTGACTTTCGTCGTGGAAATGGTCACCAACGAAACTTTTGCGATGCTAGATTGTTTTTCAAGCTTGACCATGTATTCCGCGACTTCGGAAAAATCAAACGTAGTGCCCTTCATTTCGAGGTTGTATTCGCCAACTTGCGATACACTCATGAGCCACATGTTCGGAGGCAACACCGAAGAAATGTTTTCGAAGAGCACCACCCAACGTTTTTTGTTAATTTGGATGGACTTGAGCGCATTGATTTTCGAATTAATGATAGCTTGGCTTTTTTCAAGTTCGCCAATCTTAACCAATAACGGACGTTGACGATCTACTTCCGCACGCACAGCCTGTAATTCAGCTTCCATACTAGAAAGTGTTTCCAAAGTATATGCGTAAAGGAACAAACCCGCAACAATAGCAACAATGAAAATAATAGTAGGCCAAACTATACGTCTGTCCGTAATCCAAGTCAAATCCGTTTGCTTCTTGCGATGCTCGCCAGGCAAAAGGTTGATCGTAATAGCAAGTGCCTTCGCACCTTTATTCAAATTCGTAGCCATTAGAACTTCCTCATTGCAAGTCCCAAAGCCGGGGCATAAATGTTAGACAGAGAAATGGATATGCCTTCAGGGCCGACCACGCTAGAATCGCACTCCACAGAGCGGAAGGGATTCACAGTATCCGTTTCAATTCCGGTTTTTTCGGCTATATAATCCAAAAGACCAGGAACTGCAGCTCCACCGCCACCAATCAAAATCTTTTCGAGCGGACGAGAATCTTCAGCAGAAGAATAATAACGGATACCAAACGTTATCTGAGACATCAATTCTTCAAAGGCGACCTTCATGGCATCTTCAAGAACTGAAATAGCCACATTGTCGATAACCTTCAAATCATTCTTTTCAAACATTTCATGGCATTTTTCTGCTGGAATGTCAAGACTCGACGAAAGTTTGTTTATAATGACATTCAGCGAACCGCCATTCATGGATCGAACGGAGTGGAACTTTCCATCTTGAATAAAGCCCGCACTCATTTTGTTGTCACCAATATTGAAAATTGCCGTTGTCTTCTTGCGGTCTTCTTCAGATGCTGTTGCAACAAAAGAATTCATGAGCCCGAAGATATCGACATCCAGAGCCGACAGCTTAATTCCTTTGCGCGTAAAGAACTGGACCCAGGACTCAAGCATTGAGTTCTTTGCAGCCACCACATTCACCTTGACTTCATCGCCTTCATGAGAGACGACTTCGTAGTCCAGAACGTTGTCCTGGTCATCGAACGGCGGACGGGTCTGGGCAGTCTGAACGATAATGGCATCTTCATTGCCGTTCTTTGGCACCTTGATCGAAAGGCGATCGACAAGCACGCCACCTTCACCAGCACCGCAGTTCACCGATGCCACAACATCCGTATTATCATCAATTTCGTGACGAAGCATCAGCTTGGAAAAAGCTTCGCCAAGCATGTCGAAGCCATCCTTTTCTTTCTTCGCACCATTGTCGAGAGAAGCATCATCGGATTCGCGCCTCTGGATAAGACCGTTGATGATGGAACCTGCGGGTACAGGTTCAAGATCAGCTTCGCGCACAATCCTTTTACCGCTAGCATCATGATAGACCTTAACGTACTTGATGCTGTAATGGCCAACATCAATGCCAACAGTCTCACGCTCTCCGCGAATTCTAGCAATTAAACCTAAAGCCAAAATTATACTCCGATAGGAAACAATACTATGTAAATTCTACTTTTATAAACATCGAATGTCAAGCGAAAAAAAGCACTAAAACACATAAATCTAAGAAATAACGCCATTTTAGCCCAATTTTTTTGATTTTGACTTGCGATTTACCTCAAAAATGTACTGAAGAATGTGTTCCTGAGTCCATGCATACGTCCCAGTGAACATTGCCGAGACGGAAAAATACATCGGAAAATTGGGGTTCCGGTGTCCCAGATTGTTCAAAATTTTCACATCCACATTCTGTTCACCAAACGTCGGAAGTTCAAACGTGATGGATATTTTCTGGTCCGGCTTGAAGTTTTCAGGCAGACCGAGCAGAAGACCACCCGCAGAAATATCATAAAGCATGCCCGAACAAGTTTCGCCATTTTCCAGTTTCGCCACGACAGGAAAATCGACTACTTCGCGGATCCACTTACGCAACTGGTCCTTGTTCAACTGTTCGCTGTGGTTAAAGACAATTTTGTCTGAAGTGGCGGCAATGACAGGAATTCTCGCCGAATACACGGCATCGTTCATTCGAGTCCAGCGGACCTGCACCCGCATTCCCACCAGATTCTTGGAAATCGCATCCAGGCCATCTACTTGAACGCTCCAGTTTTTTTCGGAACGTTCAACAATTACGGAACGCTTGATAACCCGGAAGTCCTCGAACTCCAAATCAATGCGATCCCCTTCATTGAACTGTCTTGTCGAGCAGACCATCGTCAGAGGATTGGCCCCCGTAAAGTCCATTTTACGTCTAAGCGAAGCGACTGCATCGAGCGTTTCGTCGCGAACAGATAGCACATTACGGACACGGTAAAACTCGTTCACCGCGTTTTCAAAAAGGATAGAAGTGTTCAGCACGGCATCCTTGTTTTCGAACTTAGATGTTCGCACTAGCTTCTCCAGTGTACGCACTTCCTTTGGTGTAAATTCAAACGCCTTGATCTTTTCGTTAAAGGCTTCCGTACCAAACATCACTTCGTTTTCACGACGGTTGTACATCAGCTGGATTTCGATCAGCACCAAGGCCACGAACGGAAGAACCGGAAGAATGTAGTACTGGAAAACTCTCCAGACTTCTTGAAAAAGGCCAGTCATCACCACCTCGCCAAATTACAGCTCCGTCCAGACGCTGTTGATGTAAGTTGCAAGGATAGACGACGGAAGAGTCTTGCCAATCAAAGGAGAATTGCAGACATGACCGGCAAAATCGCCCTCGACAACCACATGCGGTCTATCCGGTGCAAGCACGACAACGTTGTCTGCTGTTGGTGCAGAACCCACCAAACGTGCAGGCGCGGTCGAGAGGAGTTCAATCGCACGAGCACCCCCCACACGCTTGACAAGCTTGTTCCAAATAGCAGGAAGAGCGACTTCCAGTGACAGTGCTCCCGGCACGGAATCCTCAAAATTCACGACCGTATCCTGACGAAGCACCGGCGTGTGGTTCATGCTGATTGCATCAACAGTCCCATCGGCAACGCCCTGCCACAAAGCCTCACGGTCTGCCGCCGAGCGAATTGGCGGAAGAATATGGTAGGCCGAATCCAAAGTTTCAAGGCAGGAATCGTCCAACAGCAGGTGATAAAGTCCCACATCGCAAGTGACATCAATGTTGTTCTTACGGGCATTGCGGACAAGTTCCAACGTTTCGCCACAAGTCACTTGTTTAAAATGCACCGGCACCTGCAAGAATCTTGCCATTTCAAGAACCGTATAAGCAGCAATCGTCTCAGCAATACGCGGAATGCCCTTCATGCCAAGCATGTCGGAATAAGCGCCTTCGTGTACGCAACCGCTGTGGCGAAGCGTTCTATCCATCGGTTGGAAGAAGAAGCGCTTGCCCGTCATCTTGCCATATTCCATCGCAAGGCGGATAAAACGGGAATGCGGAATCACGCCGTTGCCGTCGCCAAAGCCAGCGACTCCAGCTTCGGCAAGTTCCACCATTTCGGCCAAACTATCGGTTCCAAAACCTTTACTGTAAGCGCCGAGGAACTTTATATCAAATTCGCTTTCGCCAAACTCTTCGGACTTAAAGCGATTTACCATGGCCGTGAACTTGTCGGCATCGTCAATCGGATTTGCGGCACTTTCATAAAGGCCACCATAAAAACCGCCCTTGTGCATAGCAGAAAATCCATCGGAGAACGTATAAACGTCATCGCGGAGCGGTTCCATGAAGTCGAGTCCAAGCCCAAAAAGAGCCGGCATTACAAGAGCGCCCTTGCAATCAAATTCAGTAGTTTCCACATTTTTGCAAGCGTTCAGACAAACTTCGCGTCGATGTACAAAAGATTCACCGGTCCAAAACTTCGCATTTTTCAGAACAACATTCGAGACACGACCCTTAATCGGTTTACGCATTTTCATTGTTGCGACCTCCAGCCAAAAGGAAGAGAACGGCCATACGGACGGCAACACCGTTGGTCACTTGATCAAGAATAACAGAATGTTCGCCATCAGCGATATCGGAATCGAGTTCCACTCCGCGGTTGATAGGTCCTGGATGCATGATAATGACCTTGTCCTTAGCGTATTCAAGGAGTTCTTCTGTGATGCCGAACGTGTTGCGGTATTCGCGCATGCTCGGAAGGAGAGCATCGTCCATGCGTTCTTTCTGCAAGCGAAGCGCGATGATCGCATCGGCGTTTTCGACGGCCTTTTTCACGTCCGGTTCCCACGTCACATGGTTCATGAGGTCCGTATTGCGCGGCACCAAGGTCGAAGGTCCGCAAAGCGTCACATGAGCGCCCATCGTTGACATGCCCCAGAGGTTACTGCGGGCCACGCGGCTGTGGCGGATATCGCCAATGATTGTAACGTTCTTGCCTTCGAGCGTTCCGAGTTTTTCTTCGACCGTCAGCATGTCAAGGAGAGCCTGCGTCGGATGTTCATGGGCGCCATCGCCAGCATTCACGATAATTGCGTTACTGTTATCCGCAAGGAACTTCGGCACGCCCGTCCCCTTGTGACGGACGACCACGATATCAATCTTCATCGCCTCGATGTTGCGGAGCGTATCGACAAGCGTTTCGCCCTTCTTGACGCTAGAGTTAGAACTCGTGAAGTTCACCGTATCGGCAGAGAGGCGTTTTTCAGCAAGTTCAAAGCTCGTGCGCGTACGCGTGCTGTTCTCGAAGAACAAGTTCACGACAGTCATGCCCCGAAGGCTCGGCACCTTCTTGACCGGACGTTCGAGAATTTCGCGGAACTGTTTTGCATGGTCTAGAATCAGACGGATATCATGCTTGGACACTCCGCGAAGTCCAAACAAATGTTTAATTTCCAAAGCGCTCACTTTACGCCTCCACTTCTACAAGATAAACGGAATTTTCTTTGTCAATCGGATCGATAGACACTCGGACTTCCTGATTCTTGGCGGTCTCGACCGTAAGCCCGACACAATCAGGCGCAATCGGGAGTTCGCGGTGCCCGCGATCGACGAGCACGCAAAGGCGGATGGCCGCCGGGCGCCCAAGGTCCAAAATCGCACGCATGGCAGCAAGCGACGAGCGCCCCGTATAAAGCACGTCATCCACAAGGATGACAGTCTTGCCTTCCACCGAGGCCGGCATTTCGGTAAAGCGCATCTCGGTGGAGGCGCTGGGCTTGCGGTAATGGAAGTCGTCACGGTAGAACGTGGCATCGAGGCAGCCCATTTCGATAGGCTTCCCGAACTTCTGGGAAAGGCGCTCTGTGAGTTTCTTTGCCAGCGGAATCCCGCGGCTTGCCATGCCGAGGACAATCAGGTTCTCGGCGGAAGGGTGCATCTTTGCAATTTTCGCAGCCATTTCGTCAAGGGCGAATTCCATGGCCTGCGCGGAAAGCAATTCCTGGATACGTTTGCAGTTGTCTTTCATATCCAAGAATTTAGTAATCCAACATATAACTTGGCGGGACAATCCTCTAGAAATGGCCTAGCAATAGCTAGTCCTTGAGGCAACGGACTGATTGAGCAGAATTTTTCCAGTAAAAATTAAATCCGGCCCTATTTCCACTATGCTTTATTTCCACGATGTGCACACTACCATAACCCGATACATTCGGATGCCTCGTTGATGTCGTAAAAAATTGAGCCTCTATACCTAGAGAACTGAATATCGGATAATCCAGATTTGACCGCTGGTACCATTCGCCTGCAGGGTATGCGGAAAAACCAAAAGAATCTGTACCATTAAAATCTTCTCCAGAAATTTCAGACCAGCCACTGGTAGATTGCAAGTCAAGATTTTCCCATGTCCAGTACTCTTTTTCGTCATTCTGTCCACCCACAGATTCAAACAATATCACAAATTCATCCACAGTGGGCACATGCCACCCCTCCGGACACACCCCGCGGATAGGGGGTTCCAAAGAACTCGCCGTATCGCTGTAACCCTTGTAAATTTTAGGGACAATGTGGTCAAAAGGACACTCCGCACCATTGCCACACCCTTCTGCGTCAGAAGAGAAAAGCCCCGCACTATCCATCGCCGCGCTAAATAAGTACAGACGGCCATATTGTTTACAGTTTTCGGGGTCATTGTCGTAGCAGAAACTGCTTGAATCCAGGGTTTTCGTGGGTTGTAGGTAAGCGTAGTTTAGGTTCTCCGCCATCCACCACTGGTCCCCGATTTTCACGGTCCTGTAAGTCTGTCCGTCACGATCGTCTTTTAGCTTGCCATATTCGCATGTTTCACAACCAGTCGCCGGAGCTCCCGAACTCGACGAACCTGCTCCATTGAGCGAAGAACATGATTTTTCCCCGTCTTCAGGTTTGCCGACAAAGGATTCGTCATCACCGCAGGCGGTAAAATTCAAGGCAAAGACAGCAAATAAGGCCGTCCATGAAAGAAAAACGATTTTTTTGAGCATTGTCGCACTCCTCTTTTCTGCAACATAATACCTTTATCTCCATATCGCGTCAATAAAGGCATGCTTTTTTACCTATATTAAAGCGATAAATTCAACAACTCCAAGGAGATTTTTATGTTTAACCAGTTAGACAAACCGCAGGCAGGCGAAACCATCGCCATCATGAAAACCAACCACGGCACGATGAAGCTTCGTCTTTTCGAAGAAATCGTCGGCGAATGTGCAACAAACTTCATTGAACTTGCAAAACAGGGCAAGTACGATGGGGCTCCGTTCCACCG
>NZ_JAFWOM010000109.1 GCF_017545445.1 Fibrobacter sp. | reverse complement strand
TGGTTGACCATCGAATCAACGAAATCATCAGAAGCCCTATCAAGCTTCTTCTGCGCCTCTTGCTGAATCTTGAAAACCTTGTAATCGAACTGCGACTTGGTTTCCTTGAAACGTTCTACTGCGTTGCTTGCCATTGCTCTTTCCTTTCTCGATTTGCCATAGCGTTTCGACTGAAATACGCCTGAAACCGATTATAAACCATCATTTAACGCATTACAACAACAAATTTCAACTAACGCGCCGCACGTGCGTAAAGCGTTGCATTGTACTTCGTGACGCGATTGACGTATTTCTTTTTCGAAAACTCCAACGCGCCCTGCTCTTTCAAAATCGAAATAACGCGAGTAGTCACAAGGCGCGATTTGCAACGGTCGTAGAAATCATCATACGAAATGAAAATACCGTTTTTCTTTCGCTCTTCGACTATGTACGCCGCCGCCTTATCGCCAACGCCCTTTATCTCGCTCAAACCCTGCTGTATGACTTCCTCGCCATCGCATTTGCGCAAACGCGCATTCTCCGTTGAATAATTCACATGTGGCAGGAAAATAACAGCACCATCCATAACGGCCTTTTCGCAGAACTGACGATACTGCTTATCGTCTTTTGCGAACTTCAATTTCGCGAACCAATAATGCATCGGGTAATAAACCTTGTAATACATTTCCTCTACGGAAATAAGGCTGTACCCGGTTGCATGACCTTGATTGAACGTGTAGCCGAACATCTTTTCAAACATTTCGCTTGCCTCAGCCTTTGTAACGCCGTTTAAGACCGCATTAGACAAGAACTTGTCTCTTAGTTCGGCAATTCGCCTTTCGCGCTTCTCAGCGCCTCCTACGCCGTGCGCTTGCGCCGCCGTGTGCTTTAGAATCTTCATGACCTCATCGGCTTCGCTCCATTCAAAACCGCCGATATTCACGCATACCAACATCACCTGCTCTTGGTAGACAATCGTTCCATACGTGTTGCCCGTGTATTCGAAAAACGGCGATTTCTCATCAACGCCATTGCGCTTGTTCTCCGCATACTGCGCGGGCATTCCCTGAGATAACGGCGCTGGTCTGTTCATAGCGCTTGCCGCGCACACATCTTCGAAGCAATCGCATTCTATATCGCTTAGAATCTCACGCGCCGTTTTGGATTCGAACTGAAAAATACCGTCAGTGTTTCCTTTTCGGAATTCCTCGAAAATTCGCGGGTCTTTCGTCGCTTCGTAGAAATCAACCGTAACGCCCGTGCTTTCGCGCAAGTTGGCAATCGATTCTTCCGTTTTCAAACCGAGAATATCGAACTTAACGAGATTGATTGAATCCAAATCGTTCAAATCGTAAGCCGTGTACACATCGTCCGACTTATCGACGCGCAAAGCCGTGTATTGCAAGATATCGCCATCGGTGACGGCAACGCCCGCTGCATGTGTTCCGATGAAACGAACCTTGCGATACATCTTTGTGAAATGGGTGATAATGCCATCGTACAAGCCATCATAGCGCCTCACAGACGCATCTAGCGCCTTTAGCTTATCCTCGTCTATTTCTTCCGTTTCGGGGTCTAAGAACGAGCGACAGAACGATTTGATACCGCTCAACTCCGATTTATCGACAACGAATTTTTCCTTGCCCGTTTCCTCGTCAACCTGAACAGCGCCGACCCCGCAAACCTTGGCTAAATCGTTTAACAGGTTATCGACCTTGTAAAGCCCATAGGACGCGATTCTAGCAGCCTTGCCCTCGTATGCCGTGCAAATATGCGTAATGACCTCATGACGGCGCGACGGCATGAAATCCAAATCGATATCGGGCAAACCCGATTTATCGAAACGCAGGAAACGCCTAAAATCCAATCCGAAATACAGAGAATCAACCTCAGTTATTTTGAGCGCATATGCCACAAGGCAATTGCAAACGGAACCGCGCCCCGGCGCAACCGCAATCCCCTGTTCCTTTGCCCAGTTGACGTAATCGGCAACGATAAGGAAATAATCGCCGAAACCGTGATACTTGATAACTTTCAATTCTTCCTTGCAGCGTTCGATATATGCCTTTTCGTATTTACCGCGCTCTTTCAAACCCGCAATGACGCGCTTTTTCAAAACATCGAAACTATCGCCCTTCGCGCCCTTGACTTTCGGCAACAGCAACGGCAAATCATCCAAATAGCAATCTTCGCACTTCTCTTCTATTTCATCCAAGTTGGCGTACATTTCACGCGCAAGAATCTTCGTTTCGTTCGTTCCGAAATCGCCCTTGTGCATCTTGTAGAAACGTCTGCGCATTTCATCGTATTCGGGCATATAGCGTTCGTTATACGTTCCTTCGACCCATTCACTGCTATGACCTGCGATTTCATGCATTTTCAAATACGTATCGAAATCGCCCTTGAAAGCCCTGTGCGAATCGCTCGTTAGA
>NZ_JAFWOM010000108.1 GCF_017545445.1 Fibrobacter sp. | reverse complement strand
GCGCGGCATCGAAATGGGCAACATCTTCAAGCTCGGCACCAAGTTCTCTGAATCCATGGGTGCGAAGTTCCTCACCGCCGAAAAGACGACCGCTCCGGCTATTATGGGCTGCTACGGCATTGGCGTGGGCCGCTTGATGGCTTCTGTCGTAGAAAACAGCCACGATGACTTCGGACCGATTTGGCCCAAGTCCATCGCTCCGTTCCAGGTGGAAATCGTCCCCATCGGCAAGGAAGCCGAACTCACGGAACTCGCTGAAAAGTTCGAAAAGGAACTCGAAGCCGCCGGCATCGACGTGCTTGTAGATGACCGCGACGAACGCCCGGGCGTGAAGTTCAAGGACGCCGACCTCTGGGGTTCTCCGGTGCGCATCGCCATCGGCAAGAAGGGCCTCGTGAACGGCGAAGTCGAATGGAAGTTCCGCAATGAAAAGCAGTTCACCATGGTCAAGGTCGAAGACGTTGTCGAAAAAGCCAAGGCATACTTCGCTGAGTAATGAGCACAGGGCTTACGCCCCTTTGAGGTATGAGGTCGGCACTTCGTGCCTTTGGGGATTAGGCTCAGTTTGACATTGAATTACATTGTATCTTATCGAGGCTTGGCCCCAACAGGATCCAGTGCATAATATTGCAAGCCTGCTTTACAAGCAGGCTTTTTTCTTTACCCACTTGTCTCATCCCTGTAAAATTGATTATTTTATAAACGTATGATGAACTCGATAGACTGGTCTGTTGGATGGTGCTACGCATGTACGGTACTTTTACTGTTACTGATAGTTACTATTTTGTTATTGCACGAAAGTTGGAAAAAACAAAAACTATATACTCTTTTTGCAGGAAATCTTAGTGAATTTATAGTCGTTCTTTCGGACAAATTTGAATTTGTCAGTTCGCTTCCGCAGTTCATGTCCGATCCGCTTTTTGACAATTTAAGCAAAGACCGTTTGTTCAGAGATATTCTACCACCTAAAGACTGGGCTCGTCTCAAACTATATTTTGACGATATTGACAAACACCCTGAAATGCCATTCATGTTTTCGTACAAAAGAGATGACGGAACGATGTTATGGTTCGAAATGCGTTGTCAGCATCAACGTCTTTCTATGGATGAATCCCGATATATATGCCTTATCAAGAATATTTCAAACATTGTTGAATACCAGCATCGTCTTGAAGAAGCCGAAACAAAGCTCAAATCGCTACTACGTAATACAGGTGATTTCTTGTGGAAATTCGATTTTGAAAGCCGCCAATTGAGCCTTCTCACTCCAATGATGGACGATGATTACAGAGACGTTCCTCGCTCTGGAGGCGTCGTTAACGTCGTTAATATAGATTCTTTGATGCCATCAGAAGACTTTGCATTATTGGAACGAGTCATGAACGAGTGCATAAAGAAAGCATCGGGACAAGCCGCTTATGACGACAAAGCAAGCCTGCTAGATGAACAAGACCAATTAAACCGACTCGCCAATGAAAAAGCTCGCTTTGGAACACTCAAAATCCGTTGTTGGAATAGCGAAAAAAATCTTGTATGGTATGATTTCCGAGGCCACCTCGCACCTGATGACGAAGACCGCATTGTTATGATGGGATCAGCACGTCGTGTAGAAACGTCACCTGAAATACCATTCTTGATGAAAAGCGGAGTCGAGGAATCTTTAATGAATTCCTTGTTCAATTTCCCGAATATTGGGATATTTTGGGTGGACCGAAATTTCAGCATTCTCGGATGCAATAATGCATTTATCACCGATGCAGGACTTACAAGTTCTGTAGATGTAATAAATAAGACGATACAAGATGTCCTATCCGTCAGATTCATTCCTTACTACGAATCAATGATCAACGATGTATTTGACAACGGAACCCCCAAATGCTGGAAAGGACACTTTGACGACAACGAATGGATTACCATCAATGTAGTTCCATTGCTTAAATCACTTCTCAAGTCTGGTTATACAGTGAGCCGAGTACTCTGCGTGTATATGCGTAATGCAATGCCACGATGAGAATTTAAATCATCAAAATATTCCACTATTCTCATCCATCAACATTCGAACAGACATCTACTTCTAAATGAACTTATATTACAACTAAAAAACGGGGCATAGCCCCGTTTTTTATTAGACTTCTCACGTAGATTCCTTCTTCACAGAAAGATAACTCTACTATGGCAACGAATAGCCAAGTATCGTAAGCTACGCTCGAAAAGAGATCTTTCCCTTGTCGCTCGTCTATAGCGAAGCGGTCCTTCGACTAACTTACAAGCATCATCGAGAACACCATGACGAACAGCGCGACCGTTTCGCCCACGCCGAGCACCATGAGGTAGTTCACGAGGCCCTTGCCCGTTTCGCCAAGAGCGTTGCAAGCGTCAGCAGCGGACTTGCCCACGTACCAAGCGCTAGCCATCATGCCGATGCCACCGAAGATGCCTACACCGAGGTAAGCAGCCCAGTTGCCCGGATTTGCCTGCGACTTGTTCAAGATGTACATCATCAAGAGCATGCCGTAAATCGTCTGAGCGATCGGCGCGCCCACAAAGATGAGCAGCGTAAAGAGGGCATTTTTACCCTTGAGGTACGCCTTTTTCCAGGCGCCGATGGCCGCCATGCCGGCAGTCCCGCAGCCCAGCGCAGAACCCACTGCGGCAAGGCCCAAGGCCGCCACCGCACCAAGCTTTGCGAGCGTTAAAAGTTGTGCGTTATCCATAAGTGCAACCTCTTTCGATTAAAGCACCATCATGGAGAACACGAGCACGAACAATGCGACGGTTTCGACGATACCGAGCACCATGAGGTAGTTCACCATGCCCTTGCCGGTTTCACCGAGAGCATCGCAAGCCACAGCGGCAGACTTGCCCTGATACCAAGCAGAAGCCATCATGCCAAGCCCACCGAAGATACCGGCACCGAGGCAGCCGCCCCAGTTGGTAAAGCCCTGTTCGGCAGCCTTGGAAAGGATGAAGTTCATGAGCAACATGCCGTAAATCGTCTGGGAAATCGGAGCACCGACGAACACCAAAAGCGTGAAGAGAGCGGACTTACCCTGAGCGTAAGCCTTCTTCCACATCGTGATAGCAGACATACCGGCAGTTCCGCAACCAAGGGCAGAGCCCATAGCCGCAATGCCAAGCGCAGCTGCAGCACCCATTTTAGCGAGAGTCACCATTGTATTCGGTTCCATTATATTATCCTCATTAAGTAGCGGGATTTAACCCTTGGTTTAATTTTTTTGCTTGGCGAAAGGAGTAAAGGCAAAGCCGCTCCATTCAAGGCCAAGTCCATTTGAAAATTCGAGTGTGTTAAGACGTACGGCATGCACCGCAACGCCCATCACGGCAAGAGCAATGTTCAAGCCATGCACAAAGAGCAAGATAAGAGCAGCTCCGGCAACGCCCACGGCGGAACCAAAGAGCGGCGAAAGCATTCCGTTGAACGCTTCGGCGATGGCAGCACCGGACATACCCACAGCAAAGAGACGGATATAGCTGATGACATCGGTGAAGCTGTTCACAATGTCGAGCACGAGCATCGGGATGCTGATAAAGTCCTGCTTGAGGCGGCTAGGCGGCACCGTAAAGAGCACGAGAAGCACCACTTCCACGATGAACATCGGGATGACGAACGCAGGCATGTCAATTCCAAGCACCATGTTGCATGCAAGGAAGAACATGACCCAAGCGCCCATGAGCCAACCCACCTGCGCCATGAACGTCGAAGACTTACGTTTGATACGCACGACGACGTTCCACGCATGAGCAATGCTCAAGTGCACCACGGCAATGCAGAAGCAGAACAACTGAATGTGCTGCATCTGGGATGCCCCAACGCCCTTCGGCACAAAGCTAGCCGGCAAGATCGTAATGCTTTCGCAGAACTGCCTGTAGGCTTCAAAGCGGGCCGGGTCCGTCGGAGCAGAGCTGCGAATCCAGTAGAGCACGTTGCGCACGCCTTCCGGGATAAAGTTATAGTTTGCGATATCGAGGTAGTAGCTCCACCCAGCAAGTTCCGGCGTAAGGCCTAAGAAATTTGCATTGATGGCGCCCCAGATGATAGTCGCCCAGCTCATCAAATAGATAAAGTGGAACCCGGCGCTGCTCGCCTTCGGCATTTTTGCTCTCGCATAGAGGGCTATGCCAAGGAACAACAGACCGTAAGCCATATCGCCCACAATCATCGCAAAGAAGATGCTGAAGAAGCAGAGGAACACGGAGCTCACATCGACTTCGTTGTAGCCTGGAGAAATGCCAATGATATCATAGAGGCACTGCATCGGGCGCGAAAGCCTGTTGTAGCCGAGAAGAGTCGGAATGTTGTCTTCGTCCGTCGGGTCTTCAACGCGGATCCCCCAGCCGTTCGCCTTCGCAGCGGCCTTGATTTCGGCAATACGCGGCTCCGGGCAGAACCCTTGAAGAGCTGCGATTTCCTTGTTCTGGAGCATGCTTGCAGAAGCTTCGACGAGATTGTAACGGTCAGTCACTTCGTTAAGACGCGTTTCGAGGTCGCCTTTCACAGAAGCAAGCTGCGCAAAGCGTTCATCGACAGCAGAAATCGTAGTCTTAGCTTCTTCTTCAATCAGTCGATATTCTTCAAGCGACTTGAGAGGCATCGAAAGTTCGGTAAACGCACCGCTCACCTTTGCAGGAGCTTCGCCCTTGTTGAAGACGGCAATGTAAGTCCCGTTTTCGTTTTTGCAGAAAACGTGCTTGCAAGCATTCTTGTCTTCGACTTCAAAAGGTACTTTCGAAGTATCGGCAAGGTAGAGACGCACAAAAATGCCCTTCGCAGCGAGTTCCTTAACGGTTCTCGGATCGAGATTTCCAAAGGAACCCAGCTTTTCGAGTTCTTCCTTGGCTTGCTCCAGCTGGATTTCGGCATTTTTCTTGTCCGTAATAAGCGTCTGGATTTCTTCGACAAGCGTTACACCGCTAGCGCCTTTCGTCGCTGGGGTTACACCTTTGCGAAGCTTATCCGGAACGACTTCCATGGCTTTCTGCACGCGAGCAACGGCACCCTTAGCGCCATTGACCGACGCACCCGCAGCCGTCTGGAGTGGAGTCAGATGGATAATTTCCATCTCACGCAGAGCTTTTAAAGTTTCTTCCTTACGACTCGTGAGCGTAAGAACAGTCACCTTCTTCATAGGAGTAATCATGCGGCAACCTCCTTACTCTGGGCATCGAGCGCGAGCGCCTTCGCCGTAGCCTTGCCCTTGGCAAGCTTACTACGGGCCACGCCGCTTGTCTGCTGGTCGCCCAAGAAGATATTGATTTTGCGGATGTTATCCTTGGATTCGGGAATTTTGACTTTTTCGAACAGATTCACACGCTGGCTCGTGGTACGCAGTTCCTTCGAAAGGAGTTCGTACTGCTTTTCGAGCACGCGGCGTTCGAGGCGAAGAGAAATCAAGCCTTGCAAGCTGCGGATACCATCGTCGAGCCAAACCGGAGTCGTAAAGAAATCCGGAATGTTCACGTTGAATTCCACGCCGCTAAACGTCGGAATCTTCACGCCGGCAATGTTACCTTCGCCCTGTTCGACACTCTTCACCGAGAGATACTTTTTCCACTCAATAGGTTCGGCAAACAGCGAAATCCACGAAGCCATTCCCTTGCGGAGCGTATCCTCCTCTTCGCGTTTCGCCATCACCTTCTCCTGGAGCGTGCGCATTTCCATTTGCAGCTGCTGCTTTTTCAAAAGCAACGTCGGCAAATAACGCTGGAAGCGTTTGAGCGCGTCACGTTCCGCCTTGAGGGCGTTTTTAGTTAACTTGACCTTAGCCATATTACCACTTCTTTGGCCAGTACTGATTAATCATCTTGGTGGGGATACCGGTTTCTTCTGGAGTGAAGCAGTCGGCGAGAATTTCCCAGCCAAGGTCCAAAGCCTTTTCAAGCGGAATGTTCACGGAAAGGTCCATCATTTCCTTTTCAAAGCGCACACCGTACTTCAACAGCTTCTGGTCCCAGTTACTCATGTTGAAGCCCATGGATTGCTTTTCCAAAGTTTCCTTGTAGCTCGCGTACAACTGAATCATCGTGTTCATGATGGTACGGTGGTCGCTACGGGTCTTGCCGTTCACCTGCTGTTTCAAGCGGCTCAAAGAACCGAACGGTTCGATACGGCCCTTGCGCAAGTAGAACTGACCTTCGGTAATGTAACCCGTGTTGTCCGGAACCGGGTGCGTCACGTCGTCGCCCGGCATGGTGGTCACGGCCAAAATCGTAATGGAGCCCGAACCTTCGAAATCGACAGCCTTTTCGTAACGGCTTGCGAGCTGAGAGTATAGGTCGCCAGGATAACCACGGTTCGACGGAATCTGTTCCATCGTAATGGCGATTTCCTTCATGGCGTCGGCAAAGTTCGTCATGTCCGTAAGGAGCACGAGCACGTTCTTGCCTTCGGTCGCAAACTTTTCTGCAACAGCAAGCGATGCATCCGGCACGAGCAAGCATTCCACAATCGGGTCAGATGCAGTGTGCATGAACATCACCGTACGGGAAAGAGCACCGTTCTTTTCGAGGTAATCCTTGAGGTAGAGGTAGTCATCGTGCTTGAGGCCCATACCGCCGAGGATAATCACATCGACTTCTGCCTGCAAGGCGATTCGTGCCAAAAGTTCGTTATACGGTTCACCGGCAATCGAGAAAATCGGGAGCTTCTGCGAAACGACGAGCGTGTTGAACACGTCAATCATCGGGATACCCGTACGCACCATCGTTTTAGGGATGATACGCTTGGCTGGGTTCACAGACGGGCCGCCAATCGTGATGCGTTCGCCATCGACTTCCGGGCCGTTATCACGCGGCATGCCAGCACCATTAAACACGCGGCCAAGCAAAGCTTCGCTATACGGAACCTTCATCGGTTCGCCAAGGAAGCGCACTTCGGAATCGGTCGAAATACCACGAGCACCAGCGAACACCTGCAAATCGACCAAGTCGCCGTCAATGCGGATAACACGGGCAAGAGATGTACCGAAAGAACTTGTCACCTGGGCGAGTTCCTGGTTAGCAACGCCTTCGGCTCTCAAAGTAATCACAGAACCGGCAATACGTTCAATACGATGGTAAGCAACATTATGCATTGAGAGAAACCTCCTTCACGGAAGCGAAAATACTGGATTCGAGATCCTTAAATTCCTGGCTATCAAACGCCACGCGGTTCCAGTCCTTGGTCGCCTGCGTAAGCTTGAGGAAGAACGTACGGGCGACATCCTTTTCCGTAAACTTCATCGGAGTCTTGAGGATGGTGTAAATCCTGTCGAACACGTACTTTTGGCGTTCTGCGGAGCAGGCGGCGTCGATTTCATTATAGGCGTCCTGCTGCAGATAAACGGCATCCAGATATTCGGATTTCAAATAAATCACAAAGTCGTCAATAGAAGTACCTTCTTCGCCCACGACCTTCATCATGTTGTTCACATCCACGCCGTTCGCGAGGATATGGCGGGCTTCGGCCACCTTCTTGCTGTCGATGATGCCTTCGTACTTGGACCAAGAATCGAGCGGATGGATTGCCGGGAAGCGTCGCTGGTCGGAACGTTCACGGCTAAGGCCGAGGAATGCACCCACCACCTTAAGGGTCGCCTGCGTCACCGGTTCTTCGAAGTTACCACCTGCCGGAGAAACGGAACCGCAAATCGTCACGGAACCCGTCTTGCCATCCTTGAGGCGGACAACGCCACCGCGTTCGTAGAACGAAGCGATCACAGATTCGAGGTAAGCCGGGAAAGCTTCTTCGCCCGGAATTTCTTCCAAACGGCCACTCATTTCACGCAAGGCCTGAGCCCAACGGGAAGTCGAGTCAGCAAGCAAGAGCACGTTGAGGCCCATCTGGCGGTAGTATTCAGCGAGCGTCACGCCGGTATAAACGGAAGCTTCACGGGCTGCCACCGGCATCGAAGACGTGTTACAAATAATCAGCGTACGTTCCATCAAGGACTTGCCCGTACGCGGGTCAATCAATTCCGGGAATTCGCGAAGGGTTTCCACCACTTCACCTGCACGTTCTCCGCAAGCGGCCAAAATCACGATATCCACGTCGGCGTAGCGGCTCATGAGCTGCTGGAGCACGGTCTTGCCAGCACCGAAGGGGCCCGGCGTACAGAACGTACCTCCCTGCATCACAGGGAAGAACGTATCGATAATGCGCTGCTGCATGGTAAGCGGCTTGGACGGACGGAGGCGTTCTTCGAAAGCCTTGATCGGCATCTTGACCGGCCAAGTCTGCACCATCGTCACATCGACCTTTTCGCCCTTGTCATTGCTGAGCTTAGCGACGACTTCTTCAACAGTGCGGTCCCCAGCGGAGGTGACGTAATCCACCGTCCATTTGCCCAACAGCTTGAACGGCACCATGATGCGGTGCGAGAAAACGCCTTCTGGGACTGTACCCAGCGTATCGCCGGCAACGACTACATCGCCAGCTTTCGCGACCGGGGTAAACGCCCACTTCACATCACGCGGAAGAGCCTTCAAGTACTTGCCGCGCTGGAGGAAGAAGCCGCATTCATCAGCGAGCTTCGGCAGCGGGTTCTGCAAACCGTCAAACACCTGAGTAAGAAGACCGGGGCCAAGTTCAACAGAAAGAAGTTCACCAGTAAATTCGACTTCGTCGCCAGCCTTTAAACCAGTCGTATCCTCGAATACCTGGAGTTCAGCGTAATCACCACGAATACGAATTACTTCGCTCTTGAGGGGAATGATTTCAGCCTTACCATCTTTGTTTTTCGAAACGAGCTTTGCATAAGCCACTTCGTTCTGGGAAACGGCGCTTTCGAACTTGACACGAATCAGGTTTCCGTTCACGCCGGTTATTTTTCCGATACTAGCCATTGAAAATGGACCTCCAATCATTCCTGCTTAAACGCAGGATCGTTAGCATTAATAACATTGATGACGGCTTTGTCACCCGCAATTTCGTTTATACCCGCCCAACGCTCGCAAATTTTGAGCTTGATGGCGTAAGCATAGACGTGCTTGACCGTCCCCTCGCCCACACCGGCAAGGGAATCGACGAGCCAGAAACGGGCGCGGTCGATATCCTGTTCCTTTTCAAGCGGACTGGACTTCATGAACGCGTCCTGAATCATCTTTGCGAAAGTGACGTCATAACCAGAAAAAGAACGTTCCGCAAAACGCACTTCGGGGCCCCACGCCTGTGCACGGAGCCTTCCGGAAACGTTTCTCATCTGGGTTTCTCGGGACTGGTATTCCCGAACAAATTCATCATCGCACTCCGTCCCTGCCAAGAGGGCGTCGAGCGCTTCAAGTTCTGGGGCATCCAGCACACCTTCGCAACGGCCACGGAACTCGGCCATGCTAAGGGGCGGAACGTCGCCCAGTTGTAGCATCGGAAGCGATGCCATCAAATATGCTGGACTGCTCATCGAAACGCCTTACTTGCCCTGGGCAGCCTTGTTGACAATCTTTGCAAGCTGCGGTCTGAGCAAGGCAGAAAGGGATTCCGCCATAGCCTGTTCTGTAAATTCGTGGCTGACCTTGCCACCGTCGAGCTTGACGCGGAAGCCGAACTTGACACCCTTGTCGCTTTCGACCTTCACGCCGGCCTTGAGCTGCTTGGCAAACTCGCCCATCACAAAGCTAGAAAGCTTTGTTGCGTCGGCTTCGGAAAATTCGACATCGATATTGGAACTGTAGCTCTTCGCAATAGCAAGGAGCATCGACTTCACTGTCGTTTCATCAAGAGATTTTTCTATTTGGAGACTGAGGAGGTCGAGAATCATTTTTTCGAGATTCTTGCCCACCGAAAGGAGCAAATCGCGGGCGGACTGTTCCAAGGTGCGTTCGCTGCGTTCCGTAAATGCGACGGCATCCTTGTCGGCCTGTTCCAGCTTGGCTTTGGCCTCATCTTCGGCGGCCTTCACGATTTCGGCTGCCTTTTCTTTTGCCTTTGAAATAATAGACGTTGCTTCGAGTTCTGCTTTATCGACAGCATCCTTCTGGATGCGTTCCATAAGAGCTTGCAAATCTTCTGCCATTTAAATCTCCAATCATGTAAAAACACCCCAAAATAGGGCATTTTCATTAAACACAGAAAAGAATATACTAGCAAAAAAAAGAAAAAGACAAATTTTTCGTTAAAAAATTGCGAAAATATTATTTACTTGCAAAAAATGGGGATAAAATGACCAAAAGGAGCGACAAAAGGTGGAAAACCTCGACAGAAAATGGAAAACCGCTCCCCAAAACGGAAAGCGATTTACAAAATTGATAAATCAGTCTTTCAAAAAATTCACCGCAGCCACTTGTCGACGTAAAATCGACCCATTTTAATTTACTCCTTATTCTTGACGCAACGTAACGAAAATCCGGAATCCTTATATGCGTCCCACCCCAAAACATCATGGCTTGTATTCGAGAAAACATAGTGTTGTGCACTCATGCCGTATTTCTCCGCAGTCGATGTCCAGAATGCAGTAGACTCATGGAGGTCATAGAACTCATGCACAGAATAACCTCTCGATCCCGCAGGTAACGCATTAAATCCTAAACGATTTAAACCGGTCCAACCAGTCCAATCCTCTTCTGATTTCAAAGTACGTCCACTGCCTTCCTTGCCTCCCGTGCGCATTCCCGTATAGGCAACAAGTGAATCCCATTCCGCAGACGAAGGTACATGCCACCCGCTTGGGCAAATGCCTTGCGTAGGATCTTCTACAGTGCATTCGTGCCTCATTCCGCATGCAGCGTAGGAACGGTCTACGACAGCGTGCCATTGGTACAGTCTTCCGTATTTTTCACAATTATCCGGCAGGGTATCGTAACACCAGCTCGAATCCGTTTCAAAATTCAAGTTCTCCGCCATCCATTCTTGATTGCCGATGACAACCGTCTTATAGGTCTGATTGTCGCGTTCGTCGGTTAATGTCGAATACTGGATACTTGACGATGAAAAAGGAACAGATGAACTGGATATTGGGTAGGTGCCGTCGCTGATACAGCGGATACTTCGCTTTCGTTGTTGTCCACTCCTAAACTCCGTCGGTTCAGGCGAAAAATCAATGTGCGGTACTTGACCATTCCCGGCAAGGATCTGGAATATGTACACGCTTCCTCCATAGACACCCGATTTAGTCCAATATGCAGCACGGTATCCTGCTCCGCCATCGGATTCCCCATAAGGATATGCACTAAAACCAAATTCGTCTTCGCCTACATCGGTTTGCCAACCTGTTACGGACATCAGTTTTATATTGGACTTATAATACGACGTACTTCTCACGGAATCTTGCCCGGTATGCAGCATCAATGTGTCAAAGTCCGCCTTGACAGGGATTCTCCAACCCTTAGGACAAACCGAATCAATTTCGCTGTACGGATAATACCGACCATAAGTTTCGCAGTAGTTTGCGGAATCTTTGTAGCAAGAAGAACTGTCGGATTCATATTTCAGATTTTCGGCCATCCAGAAATGACCGCCGATAGGCATGTACTTGTACTTTTGACCATCTCGTTCATCGATCAATTCCAACTTTTCACCCTTATACCCAACGGTATCTGCACGAGTCAACGGAATTTCACGTTTCCATGCAAAAGCGCTCATCCAAGTGTGTGAATAAAATCCATCGTACTTGGTGATTATCTTGGCAAGCGAGGTGTCGAAATCAGTTTTGACATCTTCTGTTTCGGGGCACCACTTGCCATCTAAGCAACCCCATGAATATTTCGTATAAAGGTAATCCCACGATTGGTAGACTTCAGGAGATGGCGCGACAAACGGCAACAGATAAGCGTACACAGAATCGATATCAAGTACATTTCCGCTTTCATCCGTCGGGAAAAACCACTCCGGCTTCGTGGAAATTTCTTTTTGAATGTAGTCGTAGTTGATGAGGTGCAGAAATTCGTTCGTTCCTCTTTTCTTGATACGCACCACCATAAAGTAAGACACGAGTTCTTTGCCAAGAACGATGTCTATGCGCCCGTTGCGCTCACCAAAAAATGGTTCTTCAATAGATTTCTTGAACGATACAGAAACAGGCTGAAAGTATTGTACAGAATCGACCTTGAGTGGAACCTTCCAGGATTGGTAATACAAGGCACATGCAAACGAGAAATTTTCACGATTGTCGGTAAAGGCCGTAACCTTTGCACTGTCAGCGTTTACAAAGGCTAGGGTTCCCAATCGATTTTTGAACTTTTCGAATGTCACCGGAACAATCAAGCTGTCCCCCTTTTTGTCCATCAGCTTGCAGCGGGACAACGTCGTGTCGCCAGCATAGTATTCTGCTGTTACACTTGGCGTAATGGTAAAGAACAGCGAACCGTTCTTGAACGGAAATTCCCTTGCCCTTGGATAAAAACTGAGGTAGAAATTGTCAACATGCTTGAATATTTTACCCGGCTTGTCAGAGGGAACGATATCAAAAGTCGCATGCCAGTTGCTGCATGAAGGAGCGGATACCTCGACGGTATGTGCATTTTCGTCGGGCAGTGGAACTGCTATACGGTCCCATTTGTCTTCGCTTGTCTTGACTTCTTTGCCATCTACCTTGAATACGTACTTGGGATTACTACAGCTAGCGTGGTAAGGAGAAATAGCGAATATAAGCTTGTTGATATAAAAGTTACGTTCAATAGTGTGGCGGGTGCTGTCGCCCAGTTTATCGTTGAAAAGCCAGGAATCCTGCGAAGTCGACAATTCATAAATTTCGTCGGTTCCATTATAATGAAGAATTCCCACGTTAAAGATAGATTCCTTGTTTTCGACCACCGACGTAGGGGGCGTGGGGAGATCTTCGAAACTGTTCGACACATCATCACCACATCCCCAAAATGAAACACAATAGATAAGAACCCAAATAAACTTTTTCATAAAACAATTTTCCTTCGTTCAAATTACTGATACTGATAATAGCCTTCATTGTAAGAATACAGAATGAACGACCCCGGCTTCAGGGATACATTTCGTTTTGCTTTCGGAATAATCTTGATTGAGTTCGTGTTTTCGCACAAGCCGAAAACTTCCATATTGTCGAATGTAAAATTGCCATCGTCATCAATGTCGACTTCGGCTCCAGCATTTACCTGTAAGTGTCGGAGCGTAATTTTCTTTTCAAAATACGTAGTATCGAATCCATTAATGTGGAGCTTCGAGGAACCTGAACGGTTTACCATTTTAGGCAATTCGGTATCAGCATTTACGGAATCAACCGTAGCATTGCCAAAAGATCCCGAAAGAGACCAGTTGACAACAACAGGCTCCTGTACGGGGGCTTCAGACAAATTGTCCGAAGAACATCCATTAAGAACAAACAGGGCTGCGATAAAATATACAGAAAATTTCATTTACATGACTCCTACAAAAAAAAAATAGGAAATTCCAATGCGCAAAGAGAAAAGCGAAGCAGAAAAAATTCAAGAAGCCAAAGGATACTGCGAAAAGTTCAAGAAGGATCCTGCGGGGACACTCTTTTTATCCGTCATCTACATCGTTGCGATTGCCGTTTTCATTAGACCTGTATTGAACCATATATATTGATTTTAGCTTGATTAAAGACCTAGAAGCATACATTTCAAGCTTAATCGTAATCTTCGCCGAAATTCTGCTCTTTAAACAATGTTTAAAATTTTTCAGAGGAACCGAGGAAAAAACAGATAAGGGTAATCTACGCACCATAGGCGTGATTTTGGTCTGCGCCGGAAATTCTGGCGGCGCTCATTTCGGGATTCACCACCAATAAGTATGGTTGGATTAAAGACCAAGCCATGAATGATCTCAACGAAAACTTAAAAAAAAGTTCCATCAAATGCACGGAAGTTGACATCGACAGACACAACGGCAACACGTATTACGGGACAGCCAAACTCTCAGACGGAACAACGAGACCTACTGTCGTATACTACATGCGAGGTGCGTATCGCAGACACGGTGTTGAATATAGGATCGTAGCGAAGTTCATGTAAAGCAAAACTCAAACGTTATTCAATACCCAATATATTATCGGATGATTGCTTTTCAGTCGGCGGTATTTGTCGGCTAGATGCCAGATTCGATCTCTGTATTCAGGGTTCATTTTTTCATACGGGATGTTTTCATCTATGAAAATAATGAGGTCTAAAAAATTTCTACAGAAAATAAATAGTATAGAACCTGCAAATGACTGGCACTCTGAAGTAATAGGAAAATCATCTTGATTTTTAAAAGCAAACATATAGTAGAAAGGAAATATGCCGCGAACTTGAAGTACTTCGTAATTCCATGGCGTGAATTTACGTCTTTTCGATGGACTTAGCGCAGGCCCAAACATCAACTGCCATCGAACTCCTTCTTCCGTGACAACATAAATAGAACAGGCTGAAAAAAAAATGAAGGTCATGCATGCAAGAGCAGCAAAGGGAAGAAACCAGTGAAACCGGAACAATTCTACTATATTAAGGACTTCGCTAAAAAAGTAAAAACCATAAAGAAAGGCCGCCCCATGAAACAGCCTCAACCCAAGACGTAAGCTCAAAACGACATGTTTTTCCATAAAAAAACTAACAAGAGTATATAGAAATATAGTTTCACACGCTACATTCCTAACCACAAACCAAGAATAAAGAACGGCACTTCATGCCTACAGACGAAAGACTAAAGAGAAATAATGGTGCTTCGCACATATTTTAGACAAGAAATCTCTCGTCTCTCGTCTCTCGTCTCTCGTCTAATTTCTATATTTTGCCCCGAAAAAATTATCTTCAAGGATACAACCATGAAACGTACACATAACTGCGGCCAGCTTCGCAAGGAAGATGTTGGCCAGACCGTAACACTCGCCGGTTGGGTGGATCGCCGCCGTGACCATGGTGGTG
>NZ_JAFWOM010000107.1 GCF_017545445.1 Fibrobacter sp. | reverse complement strand
CGTGTAGTGAACGTCACGGACTTCGAAGCCTGCACGTTCACGGGTAAGACCACCAGGACCGAGAGCGGAGAGACGACGCTTGTGAGTAAGTTCAGAAAGCGGGTTCATCTGGTCCATGAACTGGGACAACTGGCTCTGGCCAAAGAATGCCTGGACGACAGTAGAGACCATGCGAGTATTCACGAGTTCGCGCGGAGTCGTCTGTTCTTCTTCGGAATGGAGAGAAAGGTTTTCGCGGATGACGCGAGACATACGGGAGAGGCCGACGGAAATCTGACCGGCAAGGAGTTCGCCCACGGAACGTGTACGACGGTTGCCCAAGTGGTCGATATCGTCAAGAGTGTAGCCTTCGTCGCCGTTGAAGAGGCCGACCATGTATTCGATGATAGCAAGGAAGTCAGTCTTGCTCATCGTCATCTGGGTCACAGACGGCATCTTGAATTCGTTGACGCGGTCGAAGCGTTCAGCAACTTCCTTAACCTTGGCAAGAATAGCAGCGGTGTAAACCTTTGCGTTCAAGCGGTAACGACCGACTTCGCCAAGATCGTACTTGTGCGGGTCGTTGAGGAAGAGTTCGTCGAAGTAGCGTTCGGCGGTCTGGAGGTTCGGAGCTTCTTCCTGCTGCTGGTGGGTCACGGAGTAGACAGCCTTGAGGGCGTCTTCGCGGGACTTCGTCTTGTCGGCAGCGAGCGTGTAGTGGATGAGGAGGTTGTCTTCTTCCTTGGAAAGCACGGTGATCTTTTCGACACTGCTTTCGCGGAGGCGTTCGAGCTTCTTGTCGTCGATGACAGTGTTAGCTTCGAGGATGATTTCACCCGTTTCTTCGTCAACGACATCGTTGAAGATAATGCGGTTGATGAGGGTGCAGACACCTTCCTTGTCAAAGTCGTTAAATGCATCATCGTTGAGGACAATTTCGTCCGTCTTCTTGTAGAAGAGGTTCAGGATGTCCTGAGTCGTTTCGAAGCCGATGCAGCGAAGCATGGCGGTAGCGGCGATCTTCTTCTTGCGGTCGATGATGAGGTAAAGGATGTCACCTTCGGTGTTGAATTCAACCCATGCGCCACGGTGCGGAATAATACGGCTCTTGTAGTCGGAGCGGCCATTGGGTTGCATTTCTTCGTCAAAGCTCACACCAGGAGAACGGTGCAACTGCGAAACGACGACGCGTTCGGCGCCGTTAATGATAAACGTTCCGTTCTCGGTCATGATAGGAAGTTCGCAAACCAAGACATCGTTCTTGATTTCTTCCTTGAGCTTACTTTCTTCTCCGTCCTTTTCGAACACCTGGAGGGAGAGAGTTGCAAAAAGTTCCATGGAATACGTGAGACCACGCTCACGGCATTCGGGGATGCTGTATTTCGGGATGCCGAAATAATATCCTTCATACTTCAAGGAATACAGATCCTTGTCATCGGTGATCGGGAAGATATCGCGGAACACGCGTTCTAGCCCGACATTCATCCTTTTCTCTTGGGGAATGTCCTTTTGAAGGAATTGCTCGTACGAAGCCTTCTGGACTTCGATCAGGTACGGGAGTTCCAGGTGGAACTTGTTGGAGGAATAGGATTTTCGCTCCGTCGTCATTAGAAATACCTCATCCGGTGAAGAGCCTAATAATAGTCAAAAAACACCAAAAGCCCGCACTGTTGTGCAGGCAATTGGTAAGGAAGAATTAATGCAGCAAAAGCATTACTTAAGGGTAACCTTTGCTCCGAGTTCTTCGAGTTTCTTCTTGAGAGCTTCGGCGTCAGCCTTCGGTGCAGCTTCCTTGATGACGCTGTTGGCAGTTTCGACGACCTTCTTGGCTTCAGCGAGGCCGAGACCCGTGATAGCGCGAACTTCCTTGAGGATAGCCATCTTCTTGGCCGGATCGATTTCGGCGAGGATAACGTCGAATTCGGTCTTTTCTTCAACAGGAGCTGCAGCAGCTGCAGCCATAACTACAGCGCCACCGGCAGCGGCTTCGATGCCGTGGGTTTCTTTAAGGTAGTCAGCCAAAGCCTTGGCTTCGAGAAGGGTAAGACCAACGATTTGATCGCCCAATGCCTTGATATCAGTTGCCATGATGTGTTTCTCCGATTATTCCGTTTAAAATTTTTGGTTTGTGGTTTGTTGTTAAGCTTCCGGTGCGGCAGCTGCTTCAGGTGCAGCGGCTTCGGAACCCGATTCTTTTTCCAGTTTTTCCTGGAGGGTCTTGAGCTGACCGGCAATCGTGGAGCCCGGTCCGAGAGCGATGGAGACGATCATAGCGATCATGCCCTTGCGATCCGGAATCTTAGCGAGGTTCACGACTTCGGAGCCCGGCATTGCCTTGCCATCAAGGTAAATGCTCTTGGCAACCAAGAAATCAGGGTTAGCTTTGTGGAATGCTTCAATTTCGCGAGCCGGCAGGAGCGGGTCTTCTTCGAAGCCGACCATGACAGACGTTGCGCCGGTCAGCTGATCGTTGAGACCTTCAACCTTGAGAGCTTCGAGCACGCGCTTGAGAAGAGTGTTCTTCACAGCGTGGTACTTGACACCCTTAGCAGCGAGGGCTTTGCGGAGGGCATTGTCCTTATCGACAGTGATGCCCTGGAAATTGAGCAGATAGACGGCGGTGGCGCCCTTGAAGGACTCGACGAGCGCGTCCACGGTCTGTTGTTTCTTAACTACAGCTTTCATGGTTTCTCCTAGCGCGTCAGTGCCATATCAAGTTTGATGCCCGGGGCCATCGTAGCCGTCAAAGTGAGGCTCTTGATGTAAGTGCCCTTAGAAGATTGAGGCTTGTTCTTCACGACAGAGTCGATGACAGCCTTCGTGTTTTCGGAGAGCTGTTCGGCAGTGAAGGAGAGCTTGCCAACCGGAGCATGGACGTTAGCGCCCTTGTCAACGCGGTAGGAAATCTTACCAGCCTTGAGTTCCTTGACGGTCTGGGCGACGTTGACCGTCACCGTGCCAGCCTTCGGAGAAGGCATCATACCGCGAGGACCGAGGACACGAGCGACCTTACTAATCACCGGCATCATGTCGGGAGTAGCAACGACGGAATCGAAGTCCAGCCAGCCTTCCTGAATCTTCTGAACCAAGTCAGCACCACCCGCGTAGTCTGCGCCAGCGTTTTTTGCAACTTCAAGGTTGTTGTCCTTGCAGAAAACGAGAACGCGGACCGAACGACCGGTACCATGCGGAAGCACGACAGTGCCACGAACCACTTGGTCGGAATGTTTTGGGTCCACACCGAGATTGAAGTGTACTTCGACGGTCTGGTCGAACTTCAATTCGGACTTTTTGAGTATTTCGATAGCTTCCTTCAAGTCGTACGCTTTGGTACGATCTATGCTTTCAGCCATCTTTTTGTATTTTTTTCCTCTGAACATGAAATTTTCCTGTCAGATACGTAACGGTGAATTACCTGCCTCAGTCAACCACTTCAATACCCATGGAACGAGCAGTACCCGCAACCATGCGCTTGGCGGCTTCGAGGTCGATTGTGTTTAGATCCGGCATCTTCTTTTGGGCGATTTCCGTGATCTGGGCTTGAGTGATCTTGCCAACTTTCTTACGGTTGGGTTCACCAGAGCCGCTCTGCACGCCAGTGACCTTCTTGATGAGGGCCGGAACCGGCGAGACCTTCGTGATGAAGGTGAAGCTCTTGTCCGCATAGACCGTGATGACGACCGGCACGATCATGCCCTTGTCGTTCTGGGTCTTTGCGTTAAACTGTTTGCAGAACTCCATGATGTTCACGCCCTTCTGACCGAGGGCAGGACCTACCGGAGGAGCCGGGTTGGCGGCACCGCCAGGAATCTGGAGCTTAATATAACCTGTGATTTTCTTTGCCACTTTATTGTCTCCGTTTCAAAAACCGTATCAATTATGCGTCAGCGGATTCGACCTGGTTGAAGGCGAGTTCCACAGGTGTAGAACGACCAAAAACGGAAACCATGACCTTGATCTTGTTTTCCATTATTTCATCTACCACGCCCACAAAGCCCTTGAACGGACCTTCCTTGATGCAGACATTCTCGCCAATTGTGTACGGAATTTGGATCTCGCCTTCGATGGAGTTTTCAGGATCAACACCCAGAAGACGATCGACCTCGCTCTGACGAAGCGGAATAGGGACGCGAGAAGCGCGCGTCATTCCGCCAAAATGGGTGACACCATTGATGGTGGACACCAGGTGCTGGGTGAGCTCGTCCAGCTCCATTTCAATAATGATATATGCAGGAAACAAATTTTGGACGCTTACTCGACGCTTACCGCGAACATTGGAAACAACTTCACGGATAGGTACGAGAATACGTCCAAATTTATCTTGAACGCCTTCGCGCTCAATCATTTGCTCAAGGCGTTTCTTGATATTGTTTTCTTGTCCGGTAAAGGTGTGAACAGCATACCATTGCATGGACATACTAACCTCTACCCATAATCTGATTTACAATCCAAGAGAGACCTACGTCGAGCCCTGCAATATAACAACCCATGATTAAGCTAAAAAGCATTACAACAAGAGTAGAACCTTTAAGTTCTTCCCAAGTGGGCCAAGTAACCTGTTTCAGTTCTTGGATGGACTCTGATACATATTGCTGAATCTTACGCATGTTTCCTCCGGGAAGTGAGCAGGTCGAGAGGGACTCGAACCCCCAACCAACGGTTTTGGAGACCGTGACTCTACCAATTGAGCTATCGACCTATTCGGACTTCCTTACTTGGATTCCTTGTGAACAGTATGCTTGCGGCAGAAACGGCAGTACTTCTTGTATTCCACGCGGGAAGGGTGAAGACGCTTGTTCTTGTCGCAATCATAGTTGCGCTGATTGCATTCTGTGCATTCGAGCACGATGAGTTCTCTAGGCATTTTTAATCCTGATTACTTGATGATTTCAGTTACGGAACCAGCGCCAACAGTGCGGCCACCTTCGCGGATAGCGAAGCGGAGCTGCTTTTCCATGGCGATCGGGGCGATGAGGTTCACGTGGATGGTCACGGTGTCACCCGGGGTCACCATTTCCACGCCTTCCGGGAGCTGGATCGTGCCAGTCACGTCGGTGGTGCGGAAGTAGAACTGCGGACGGTAGCCGTTCATGAACGGCGTGTGGCGGCCACCTTCGTCCTTCGTGAGGACGTAGATCTCGGCCTTGAATTCGGTGTGCGGAGTCACGGACTTCGGAGCGGCGAGAACCTGGCCGCGGCTGATGTCCTTCTTTTCGGCGCCGCGGAGGAGAAGACCGACGTTGTCACCGGCCTGGGCGTCGTCGAGGAGCTTGCGGAACATTTCCACGCCCGTGATGACGTATTCGGTGGTTTCACCGAGACCGATGCGTTCGACCTTGTCGTTGAGGCGGACG
>NZ_JAFWOM010000106.1 GCF_017545445.1 Fibrobacter sp. | reverse complement strand
CATGCTTGAGAAGGTCGCGATTGCGCGTGCGTTCCGCCTCGCTTTCCCCGTGGAGTTCGGCGGGATGCCCTATGAGAGCGCGGAGCTTTCGCCGGAACAGGGACTTGACCCTGAAAAGGAAATCAAGATTGAGGAAGCGGTAGAAAGGGCGGAAGCCCCGAAGCCGGAACAGCAGCCGCAGGAACACACGGGCGACCGCAAGGCGAAATTTATCGAGGTGTGCAACAAGATGATTCCCGCCGCGATTAAGGACACGCTCAAGGCGTACAACTGCCGCAGTCTTGAAGAACTGGGCCTTGACCAGATTGACGGATTCTACCGCGAGGCGAAGCGCGTGGAGGCCGGAATGATGCAGGAGGTGGAGTTCTAATGGAGGCGACGATGGAAACCGAAGAAGTGATGGAAGAAAAGAATCCCAACGCGCTCGTCCTTATCGACGAGGGAAAACAGTTCGCGGTCAAGACGGACTGCATGGACCCGGAGGCGCTTTTCCTGGACAAGAAGAACTTTGTCCCGATGCTCAACCAGGTCAAGAAGATTGCGCGTGGGCTGATTGCCGACGTTCACACCGAGGAAGGGTTCAAGGCCCGCAAGGCGATGAACGCCAAGCTCGCGAAGCTCAAGACCGCCATCGAGGACAGGGGCGCACAGGTCGCCAAGGAACTCAAGGCGAAGCCCAAGCGCGTCGATGAAACGCGGCGGCTTGTGAAGGAAACGCTCGAAATGCTCCAGAAGGAGGTCATGGCGCCCATCAGGGAAATCGAGGCTAGACAGCAGGAAATCGTGGAGATTTCCAACATTCCCGCGACGGCCATCGGCTGCAATTCCGAAGGGTGCAGGCAGGTGCTTGAGGCCATCGAAGCACATGTTCACGACGCCAAGTACTGGGACGAAAGCTACCAGGAAGCGATGGACGCCATCAACGACGCGAGGCGCCAGGTCAACGGCATCCTCGCCAGCGCGGAGAAGCAGGAAGCGGAGAAAGCTGAACTGGAACGCTTGAGGGCGAGTCAGGCGGACTTTGAAAAGGCGGCGCGTGAGAAGGCGGAAGCCGAGAAGCGCGAAACGGAAGAAAAACTGCGCAAGGCGCAAGAAGAAGCGGAAACTGCAAAACGCGAGGCGGAAGCGGCCAAGCGCGAAGCTGCGGAAGCACAGAAATTGACCAATGTCGATTTCGGGGAAGCTGATGCCAAGGCGACACGCGAGGCGATGCTTTTCCCGGACGACGAACGCCAATACCGACGCATGGCGAATCGGGAAGCACTCGAAGACCTGATGAACTACGGACTTGACGAAGCCGCCGCGAAGCAGCTCGTTACGGACATAGTGCATGGGAAAGTGCGCCATGTGCGGTTTGTTTACTAAGAAAACTCGCAGCTTTTTCTAACCCAAGCTGCGGCGCTGCTGGTGCGCGAATCGCCAGCGTTCTTTCTTTGACTAACAACAGTTAAGAAAATCAACAACCAATAAACATAAAGGAAAAAACAAATGACATACGAAGCAAGAGGAAGGTTCGAGGAAACCTTCGCAAATGTACCGGGCGTAACCGTTTCGGAACTCAAGATTACCTGCGACGACCATGCACACGTTCTGCGCTGGATGGCAGCTGTCGTAAAGGAATGTACGGGCGTCGCACTTGAGGAACGGATAAAGTTCAGCGTCTATGAAAAGATTGACGACGAACGCGTGAACTCGAAGGAGTATTTCGTTTACGAGGGAGGCGAGAACGTCTCCTGGAACAAGGTGAAGATTTAGCCGACCGCTGCATGGTGCAGGCGGTGGCCTAGATGGATTGAATCGAAGATGGACAGACTGGAAAAGGAACTTGAACAGATAATCGTGATGGAAGATGCAGGGCTTAGCCTACGCTCGCTCTGTCGCATTTATAAGGAAACCGTGCTGGACGACGAGTCCATGAAGGACATTCCGCTTGAGGCGAAGCAGTTCGCCGTTGCGGAGAGCCTTACCAAGGGCTACTGCGGGATAGCACGGAAGTTCGGGTTTAATGATGAAAAGTTCATGTCTGGACTCATGTCAAACTTTATGCTGCCACTTGTGGCCGCGCTGCATTATATCGTCACCAGGAATGGTGAAAGGAGTACCGATGAAGATAATCGCTGATGAAGAATTTCTCGACCGTACCGAGGCTGGGAATTTTATCGGGATGGCGACATCCACTTTCGACAAGCTGTTGGCAAAAAGCCGTCACGGCAAGTTGGTCTATCCGCTGGAAGTTTACCAGCCGGGTGGACGCGGCACTCCGATGTGGTTTAGCAAGTCCAGGTTGAAGGAATGGCTCAACAATGTCATTTCCAGCGGCGGCATCGCCGTATGTGCGAGAAAGACGCACTTCACGATGGACGAATTTTAGGAAGATACCTCCTTGACGCACGAAGGCCCTGGCT
>NZ_JAFWOM010000105.1 GCF_017545445.1 Fibrobacter sp. | reverse complement strand
GGGCGCAAAGAACTGCAACATGGTCACGCGTACGCTTTTCTCAAGCGGCGCCTTCAAAACTCACTTGACCTCGAATGTCACGGAGTCTATAAGCTGATGCGTGTCGATAAGCGGAGTAGCACTGGGCCGTCCTTGCCTGATTCTCGCCTGCACGGTGGCATCGCGCAGCGGCTCGTACTTTTCGCTGTCGCGCATCGCGAGCGTGATGCAGTCCTTCAAGCGCATCCCCAGTTCCTCGCACATCGTCTGGACGGTCATTTCGCCGTTGATAATCTGCGGGAGATACTTGCGTTCAAGTTTCGGCATGATGGCGCGAAACCGTTCCATGGCAAAACGCAGGAAGGGCCTTGCCGGAATTTCCGGGTAGTGGACGCCCTCAAGCGTCGTCCCTTCCTTACGGCCGTAATTCAGCGTTCTCGCTATCAACGAATTGGAAGCGGGTTCCCTCAATGCGGGAGTCAGCTTTCCCGTCTTTTTTCTGTAATCGAGATTTTCCTTCGCTTTCCGTGCAGTCCCGTTTCCATCTATCCAGCCCGATAGAATGGTCTTTTCGTTCAGCTTCTTTAGAGCGTCAAACCTTTTTCTCAATCCCTCGAAATCCGTGATAGCCATATCCACAACATAGGAAAAACTTTCTATGGGGAACAAAATCTTAAACAAAGACCTAATCACGCCTAAACCGGGCTACTTCACGATAAAGGAGGTGGCCGACAAAATCGGCTTCAACCACTTCACGGTCTATGACTGGGTGCATACCCGCGGTATGCCCGTGAGAAGAAGCTGCAAGCGCGGACGCATGACCGTTTACTGGCCCGATTTTCTGCGCTGGTGGAAGGAGTTGAGGAACGACTGATGTATGGCAGATTCCCAGGACATGAGGGCCATCGGCAAGCTCGGAGGCTTGGCGTCTTCAAGGAGCAAGCTGAAAGCGAAGGAGGCGCGGGAAGTCGCGAGAAACGTTCTCGGGACAAAGTTTCGCCTGTCCGAAGGACGCTTGAAGGAATCGCTCCGAAGCATCGGAATCCAGGTGGAGAAACCCATCGAGCTTCGCGCTGCAATCATATCGGTCATGAGTGGCATGGCTCTTTCCGGAAACATCAAGGCGGCGCGTTTCGTGTTCGACATAGCGGAGGAAACGGAAGATTCCAAGCTGACACGCGCAAAGCGCAAGATGCTCGACAGGATGGTTGACAACCCCGACGCGGTAAACATCGACACAAACGGAGAAATCCCCACGCCCGACGAATTGAGCGAGATAAAGAGGCAGGCGCGGGAACTTGGCATTTACGAGAATGACACCACAGATTGAACAGCTCGCAAGGACAAACCTTCTTGCCTTTGTAAAGGCGACGATGCCGAATTACAGCATCGGGTGGGTCCACCGTGAAATCTGCGCTCGCCTCATGCGTTTCTACACCGACGTAATGGAACGCAAGAGTCCCCGCCTCATTCTCACCATGCCGCCGCGACATGGCAAGAGCCAACTTGTAAGCAAGCATTTTCCGGCGTGGTGCTTCGGTGTAAATCCCGACATTTCCTTCATGGCGTGCAGCTATAGCGACGGACTTTCCAGGCGCGTGAACAAGGACGTGCAGCGCATCATGGAAAGCAACGAATACCACCGCATATTTCCGCGAACGACCTTGCCGCCGCGAGGAAGCAAGTACACGCGCTCGACAAACCTAATCGAAATCCCCAACAGGAAAGGCAGTTTCAGAAGCACGGGTATCGGCGGAAGTATAACGGGCATGGGCTGCGAAATCCTCGGCATCGACGACCCGCTGAAAGACAGACAGGAAGCGAACAGCATCACCATACGAGACAGGATTTGGGACTGGTACACATCCACCGCATACACGCGACTTTCTCCGGGCGGGGGCGTTCTCGTCACGCTTACGCGATGGCATGAGGACGACCTGGCGGGACGCCTGCTCAACGCCATGAAACAGGGCGATGGTGACCAGTGGACGGTCATAAACTATCCCGCGATTGCCGAGAAGGACGAACCGCACCGAAAAATCGGCGAAGCGCTGCACCCGGAAAGATACCCGCTTGAAATGCTCGAAAAAATCCGCATCAACGTGGGAAGCTACGACTGGAACGCACTCTACCAGCAGCACCCCGCACCAGTCGGCGGAAGCATCATCAAGCGCGAATGGCTGCAACAGTACGAAATCTTGCCCAAGGTTTTC
>NZ_JAFWOM010000104.1 GCF_017545445.1 Fibrobacter sp. | reverse complement strand
GATTTGACTGGATCCCCTCCGCTTCGCTTCGAGGATGACGACACTTGGCCGGGGAAGACAGCCAAAAGTTCGCACGCTTGTTTTCGACTGCGAAATTGGCTAAATTATCGAAAGAGGAACAGAAAATGATCGACGAAGCACAGAAAGCCAAATGGGACGAATACGCCATCCATAAAGCCGCTATTGATACGGGGATGCGTTATGGTCGCAATCAAAAAGCTCGCGAAATGGCGACGAACATGCTGTTGGATAACGAATCTGTCGATAAAACTGTCAAATATACCGAACTTTCTGAAGCAGACGTTCTCGCCATCAAGGCGGCTCTCGGCAAATCGTAAATTGACGAAATTTTGCGATTATTTGAGTCCGGTGTTTCTGCCGGACTTTTTGCTTAAAGAAGGTTTAACTGGATCCTTCACAGTCGTTCAGGATGACGGCTTCAGTGCTCTCTCCAGGACGTGAGGGGTTCTGTGTAAGGAAATCCTCGTGATTCCATCGCATTCTGTCACCCTGGAGGGAATCCGCAGGATGACCGATAGGGGCCACGCTTGACAAGACTTTACTGGATCCTGCTCCTTCGAACCTAAACGATACTCGCCACTTTAGTGGCCTAGTAGAGTTATGCTCTTTGAGTATAATTCAACTAAGGCACTGAAGTGCCAAGTTTCATATATCCCCTACGGGTCAGGATGACGTTCCTACTACCTAAAACCTACCACCTACTACCTAATCCCTAAAACCTATTGCATTTCATCACGTATATTTACAAGTCGGGCATAATTGCTATACCCATATTTCATAAATTTTCTAAATTATCGCCCAATGGAAACGACATCGATAGTTTTACCCAACGCACTCACCGCGGCGAACAGCAAAAAGCTGCTCACGAATTGCAGGAGTGCACTCAGTAAAGGTGAGCTTTATCTGGACGGATCAAGCCTCACCTCGATGGACTACAGCGCCGATGCGTTTTTTGCACTTTTAGCAGAACTTTCCGAAAAAACGGGCAACAAGCTCGTCCTCGCGCATTTTAACCCGGAAATCAAGCAGCATTTGCAGAATCTCCGCAAGATGGAGCCGCCCGAAAAGCCGCAGCGAGAAACGAATAACATCCTCGAAATGATGGGTAGCGTCGGTTTCATGCTGCTCCGCGAAACGTTCGAAGTGCTTGTATTGCTGTTCATGTCAATTTACTGGACGTTGATTGGGCCGTTTGATAAGGGAAAAATCCACTTTGGCGGCATTACCAAGCAGATGTTCAAGTCGGGCAGCGAAGCCATGGGCATTTGCTTTTTGTTCGTGGGCTTGATTTGCCTTACGATGGCTTTGCAGAGTTCGGTGATGTTGAACGCGGTCGGCGGCGGTTCTTACCTCGCTTCGGGGCTTGGGTTCCTCATTTTTGCAGAAATTGGCCCGCTCCTCACGACGATTATTCTGGCAGGGCGTTCCGGTAGCGCCATGGCGGCAGAAATTGCGAACATGAGCGTCTGCGAAGAAGTCAAAGCGTTAAAGTCCATGGCGATTCCGCCGGTGCAGTACCTCGTGGTTCCGCGATTCATCGCATTGAGCGTCACGACACCGATTCTCTCGTTCAGCGCGTCTATCGTCGGCAGTTTCGCCGGGTTCCTCATTGCGTATTTCTTCTGCGATATTTCTTTCTCGAACTACATGATGGGGCTGCGTGACGGTATCGACCCGATGACGTTCCTCAAAAGTACCATCAAAGCGCTTGTGTTTGGCTGGATTGTAACGCTCATCGCCTGCAACAAGGGCTTAAACGCCCACGGCGGTGCTGAAGCGGTCGGCAAGGCAACGACGTCTAGCGTCGTCGCTGCGATTTGCACGATTGTGATTTCGGATACCCTTTTCGCATTCATCTTCTATTAGAGGTCAATATGGATGAAATTCTGAAAGTTGACCATTTGAAAGCGAGCTACGGCAACGAGACTATCCTCAAGGATATCTCTTTTGGCGTGCGCAAAGGCGAAATCCGCATGGTGCTCGGCAGTTCCGGCTGCGGCAAATCAACGCTTCTAAACAACGTGCTCAAGTTCATCAAGTCGGACGAAGGTACGATCACGTACTTCGGAAAGTCGTTCGGTCCCAAGGAGGGTCTCGATAGCGAAACGCGTATGCGAACCGGCGTGCTCTTCCAGAGCGGAGCTTTGATTGCGGACTTGACTGTCGCCGAAAACGCGATGCTTCCGCTCAAACGCAGCATGCCCTACATGCCCAAGAGCCAGATGGAAGCGATTGTCGCAGACCGCCTCGAAAAAGTACATCTGCTCCACGCGTTCCACAAGTTCCCCGGCGAAATTTCTGGCGGTATGAAAAAGCGTGCGGCACTTGCCCGTGCGATTGCGCTCAAGCCGGAACTTTTGTTCTGCGATGAACCATCGACGGGCCTTGATCCGGTGACCGCCCGTTCGCTCGACGAACTGCTCCTCGAACTGCGTGACACGCTCGGCGTTTCGATGGTGATTGTGAGCCATGAACTCGAAAGCATTAAAATCGTCTGCGACCGATTTGTTTATCTCAAAGAAGGTTACGTTCTGAAAGATGCGACTTTGAAAGAAGGCATGGAATCTGACGACCCGATTCTTAGGCATTTCTTTAACAGACAATGCCCCAAAGAAAACAATGCCACTGATTTTTACAACTTTGAATTTATTGATTGAGTTGGAGATATAATGGAAACCACCCGATCCGAAAGAATTAAACTAGGCGCGTTCATGCTCTTTTGCGGAGTGCTTATTTGCGTGTTCCTGGGTTACGTGCTCAAGCGTTATTTGAGCGAACAATTCGACAATTACTACACGATTTTCGATACGGACGTGAACGGGCTTTTTGTCGATGCAAAGGTGAAGTTGAATGGTATTTCTGTCGGTAGCGTTACAAGCATTACCATCAACGAAAAAGATTTGAACCAAGTTGTGGTTGCGTTCAAGGTGCAACGCGGCACGCCGATCAAAGTCGGCACACGAGCCGGCATGACGGCAGGCATGAACCTCACCGGAGAAAAGCAGGTGATCCTTTCAGGCGGCGATTTCAACGAGCCGAACGTCCCTGAAGGCGGACTTGTGCCGGCATCGGTTTCGATGTTTGACCAGATTACAGGCAAAGTCGGAGATGCGTTTGGCAAAGTCATGCCGATTATAGACGGGCTCAACCGCTTGCTTACGCCAGAAAATGCCGAAAGCATTTCTCGCACGCTCGCGAACCTCGAAAAGACCACAGAAAACCTGAGCCGTTTGACAGCCGACATCAGAAAGCCGCTCAACACGATGAGCAAGTCCGCGGTTTCTCTGCAAAAGATTCTCGCCGAAGTCGAAGAAGCGAAGCTTGCCGCCAAGGCGGATGCAAGCCTCTCGACGCTCAAGGAAAAACTGGAAGCCATCGACACCAAAGGCCTGAACGACAACTTGATGCAGACAGCCGAATCGATGAACAAGCTTTCGCAGAATGTTGATGCCATGGTCTATAGGAATCAGGACCAAGTGGGCAACGCCGTGGAAGAACTCAACACGATTCTTGAAAACCTTGAAGAATTTACACAGAAAATTAAGAACAACCCGTCTGTACTGATCCGCTCCGAAGGCAAGAGCGGTCGCTAAAAAGGAGAATTGATTATGAAAGCAAGTCGTTTGTTCGCTGTTGCAGCACTCCTTTCCGTTTCTATGCTCACGGGTTGCGTTGGCGGTTCGACCGAACCTTCCCGCTATTTTACGGTTTCCGCAGAATCCATTTCGACGGTAGCAGGTGCAGCAAGCGACGCACGCGTTCACGTCAAGAAATTTACGATTGACCCGTCGTACCAGCGTAGCAACATCGTCTATAGGGAATCGCCTTACGATTTCAGCTTTTACAGTTTGGACTTGTGGGCCACACGCCCAGAACAGATGCTCACGCAGGTCGCAGGCGAATACTTGGTCAAGAGCAACATGTTCAAATCTGTGGATTTGAAGCCGATGGGCAAGCCCGACTTTGAACTGCTTGGCAATGTGGATGCGATTGAAGAAATTGACGAAGGCAGTTCGCAGGACGCACACCTCGCTATGCAGCTCACGTTCCGCAAAGTCGGCGAAGACACGCCGCTGTGGGAAAAACGCTACGACGAACGCCAGGGCATGAGCAAGCGCGACGCTCATTCCGTCGCCGAAGCACTTTCGAAGCTCTATGCAAAATTCATGCAAGATGCGCTCGAGAATATCGCTAAAGTGAAGTGATGGTATTAGTAGGAAGTAGGCGGTAGGAAGTAGGAAGGTTTGTAATAGAACCCGTATCTGCAATAAAGAATCGAGTAAGCTGCCTCCGGAATGGTTCGGCAAGCTCACCAACCTTAGTCCGGGGTGACAATGTTATGAAAAAATGATGCCGGACTTTGCTCCGGCATCAGTGTTGTAGGACGAAAACGGGCTTTTAACAGCTCTATCACCATACTGGCGGAGGAGCGTACAAGTAGGCGCCGCCGCTGCAGAGGAGCACGCAACCATCAAATTCGGTGGATGCGCCTTCTTTATCGCAAGCGGTACCGATAGCCGGGCTTGCCTGGCAGCGTATAGATGTACGATCGCAATCTTCTTTTTCGCCGCATTCGTAATACCTGAAACGTTCAATCCATTTGCCATTAACGCAGATGTAATTTCCGCCTCGGTTTGTCAGCTTTTCCCCATTTTCATAGACGACCAAGTCTCTGCTAGATTCTTTTCCGTCGCAGGGTTCGCTCAGCCATTTGTCATTGCAGTACTCCTTGAGGTTGTACTTTGTACAAAGTTCATATTCGCTATAGCCGCACTCAGGAATCAACGCGTCGCAATCGACAACAAGCGCAGTCCAGAAATTATCTTGGCAAACAAAGCCCTGTCCTGTAGCGCAGTCTCTCACTTCTTTATTCTCAGGAGCGTCGCAAGCACCGCAGCCATCATTTCCGAATTCGCACTTGACGTCAGTGATATGTTCGCAAATGTCGTCACCCATGCCATACTTTCTCCACTTGCCACCTTCGCATTTGTAGTGCCCTTCGATTTTTCCTTCTTCAAAGCAAGCGTCGCAATACTCGAGCTCGCCACGGGCGCAATGCTGATTCTTTTCTGTTTTCTTGACTTCCCACATTTCGCCGTTGCAAACGTAAACAACACTATTTTCGCAGTCGGCTATTTCCTTAATGCCGTTGCGTTGGCAGAGGCGATAGCCACAGCCACCCATTCCCGGTTTGCACTCGTCCGGTTTGATGTTCAGGCAAGCAACATTTTGCCAGCGGTTACTTTGGCATTGGAAATTACTTCCGGTAATGCAATCAACAGCCGTACTACCGTTTTGATTGGCACAGCTGTAAGACCCTTCGAAATCGGTAATATGCTTGCATGTTTCGTTGGGGTCTTCTACTGGTGTCCAAAGACGATTCTTGCAAACGTACTTTATTCCTGTTTCGCAATCGCTTGATGTGCTATCGACATCTGGATTGCACTGGTTGCAAGGAACGTTCGTCAAATTACAACCTACCACAGGGTCACATGGCGGACACATGTTTTTAAAATCGCGGCATTTTTCTTCGGGGCATTCGATCGGTTCATAGACATGCATTCCGTTGCAATAAGTCGTCAAGTGGACCGAAGAACTGGACTGTTTCGCAACAGAAGACGAACTCTTCACAGGGGTTGAAAAAACGCTGTCGGATTTCGACATCCACGCCCATTCGCCGTCGATGCAGACAACACCGTTTCCTGTATGGCAATCTACGCCAGACGAAGTTTTTTGCGGGTCGCACGGATTGCATGTGCATGTTACTCCGGGAGGGCACGGCTCACAAGCAAGATCGCTAAAGTGAACGCAAGTTTCCACCGTCCCAGAGCTTAACGCAATTTCAGACGAAGAACTTGCCACCGTCTGCAGCTCGCTAGAAGACTGCGGATTCGACTTTTCGACAGCAGAAGATTTCGTGCCGTTAAAATCGGGAGCACTGAGACTTTCGGTATCGCAAGCCACGACTCCAAACACGGCGGACGCAACCAAGGCAACGCCGATATACTTTATCGGTTTCATGATGAACCTCCTAAATTTATAACTTCTTTTCTACGGAGTTAAGGAACTCCCCTTCACCCATTCTGTCTGAGTTTTTACATCAGCGCATGTTGTTGACAAATTATCTTCTACAGGAACATGAACAATTTTGGGCTCACGAATCAATTCACCGCAGTAGTAGAACAAGAATTGCGACATCTTGCCAGCAGTCGATGGGCAACTGCCCGCCGGAATATCCAATAACGTAAGCGAATCTTTAGCAATTCCAGCCAAGACGAATCCTGCAACTTTTTTATTGCCGACAATACTCAACATATAAAGTCCACAATCGCTCTCGACGCTGCCATTCTTTATAGCCGAAACGATTTCCGCATATTTTTTAGCCGCAGTCGGGAAGAATGCATCGATTTCTCCAATGTTCTTTTTGTCAAACCGGTACAGTTCCGTATATTCTGGATCCACTGCTGAAGTAGGCGGTTTCTCTCCTTCATAGGGGGTGCTAACCTTTCCACCATTATCAATCTTTGCAGACAAAACGCCTTCATCAAACGAACCCGATTGAAGCTTAAACTGCTCCAGGTAACTATCCAGCGTCGTCGGTTTTGCGGTCCCTTCTTGCGGGTTTGGCGGATCTTCAGAAGAACTGCTCCGCACCACAGAACTGCTGGATGAAATCGGAATTTGAACATCTCGCACCGAGGAACTTGAACGACTTTGGTTATTATGCTCTTTTTCAGACGAACTGCTCAGCAATTTTACAGAGCTACTCGACATTTCCGGTTCGTTAGCCGTGAAAGAACTCGACGGTTTTGCTGAAGAACTCGACGATTTCGTCGAAGAACTCGATTTATCGGAACGGATTTTTTCCGAGCTGGAAGATTCTTCGGAACTCGATGACACATATTCCGCCATTTCATTCCCTTCTTCGGACGTGCCCATCGCTGTCGTATCGGAACATCCGGCAAACAAACATGCCTCAAAGGATACCGCAAAAACAAAAAGCGTAAACAGACTAAACTTTTTCATTTTCGTTCTCCTTGACGTTCTTGGTAAGCGGGAAAAGCTGTAAATTCAATCGGTAAACCTGTTCAATGTTTTTTTCTTCAGCCGCAATGTCGATAATTTGTCGGCGGCATTCATCCAGAACCTTCACGATTTTCCCAAACGAGTCCCGAGAAAGTCCCATGGTGACACCGCTAAAGTTACGAATTTCTTTAGGAAGTTCCAAGGCGGGGGTCGCCAATTTGGACATGATACGATGCATGCCCCTCATGGCAAGCCTTGTCGCATCCGTCGTACCTCTCAGCGAAGTTTCCGATTGCACAAGCTTTCCGTCTTCTTTTTTCAAGAGGCCCGATTTCGTGAGAAAATCGAGGGACTCACGAACTTCAAGCGCGGAAATTTCCGGGTAGCACATTTTCGCCATTTCGCCCGGAGTCGCACCCGGCATAATCGGGGCAAGCTCCCTGAGCACGGGATTACGCCACGATTCATAGTATTCAAAAAGGTCGCCTTCCAGGACTCGCACTTTGTAAGATTTTGCCATAGCAAGCATCTTTTCGTATGCGGCCACTTTCTTTTCTTCCGTCTCGGCCTGACCGAATACGACCATCGCTCGGAAATAGTCCATTTCGAACCCCGAAAGCCCCATAGCGGCTCCCGTGCGTTCTACACCGATGCGGCTCAGCTTGCTTTTGCCGTCGCACACGACTTTCATATAAGATGGGGAGCTGAATCCCGCATTTTTGGAGAACTCCCGCCAAGAGAAGGCGGAACAACGCTTACGTTCTTCGTAGAAGTCGCGCATATACATGCGGAAGTCTGTATATTCGACAATCGGTTTCATACTTCAAAATATACATGTGTTTTCTCAAAAAGTCAAGCATTTCATGCAACAAAAATGCAGAATTTTTTTAAAATTTAAAGATTTTTATAATTTTAATCACTTTTATTTTCTATATACTACATGCCGTTGCATATACAGAAGTTGATCGGTGAATAGAGAGTCGGGAAAAAAATAAAAATAAGTGGGGAAGCTTTTTCTCAAAAAAAATGTTGTAAAGCGTTGTAAAACTTTACATCGGAAAAGTACCAAAAAAAGCGTCGAATATTCCAAATTAAACTATCTTATAGATACAAAACCAAACATCCCATACACCAAAACAACGGCACCTCCCTTTCGAGATGCCGTTGTTTCTGTTTAGTGCGTTTTTTTTCGAAATACGCGGATTAATTCAATGAGCCCGCTTTAAATGTTACTGATTTTTTTTACATTCAGAATATGATGGATTTGAGTGTTTGCAATGTGACGAGGCTAAGGACGAGGAACGCTTAATGGAATTGTATGATTTGCAGGGGCGTTTTGAGTTGGTGTCGATGCTGTTGTCTGCCAAGCCGAATTCAAGCGCGGCCTTAGATGGATTTAGGCAACTGATAAAAAAAGACTACATGGACTATATTAAGGGAGACGATGGTTTTCCTGAATGCTCTGATGCTTTGCTGGAATTGCAAAATATAAGTTTCGACATGGAGTTTTTTATCCGCCATAAAAATTTTTATAACAAGAACTTGATTACTTTGGCGGGTCGTTTGGGTAGCGGAAAATCTACGTTCTGCAATAGTTTGTTTTGTTCAAAAGATGTGGTGTTCCCGGTAAATGATAGCCCGGAAACGGCTGTTTCGGCTTATGTCATTAGCGGAGATGTTCCAAATGTTTTCGGCTTGACGGCGAATGGGGCTTGCGTGGAACTGGGGGCAGACGCTTATAAACGGATGGACCATGAATTCTTGAAATCCTTTAATTTTAATTTGAAGAATTTGATGCCCTCGGTCGAGGTTCATGTTCCGATGTCAAAGAATTTTGAACGTATTTGTTTTGTCGATGCTTCGGGAAGGTCGTTTATTCGCCAAACGAAAATGTTGCTTTGGTTTGTAGATCTTGAAGTCGCGGATTCTTTGGACGATTCTAGTGTGGAATTTTTAAAGGATGCTCGTTCTAAAATTCACGGAGTCCAGATTGCTGTAATCTGTAACAAGGCAGAACGTCGGTATCAAGATGATATAGATAAAATATTAAATAACGTTGTCGATGTTTTGAAAAGCAATGCGATCCCTTACGAAGGTGTTGTCGCTTATAGTTCTCTGCAACGAAAATCTTATGGTTATAGAGGCAAAACGCTTGAAAGTATTTTTGATGAAATAAACTGTTTGAAAATCGACCAAAAGAAGGAATTTCAAAAACGTCTCAAGTCTTTGTTCCGTAAGCATATCAATGCGGATGCGGAACGCGTTCAGGGATTGTTCGAAAAGATTAAAACATTGAATAAGTATTTACAGCATTTTAGGTCCATGATGAGCGTTGATTCTCAGAATCGGGAAATCCTTGAACATGCTGTGAGAGATTTGTCCGTCCAAAAATCAAACTTAGAACGCGACATGAAAAAGTTCATCGATAACAGGGAAACCGCAGTGAAGCTCTCTGCCAAGATGGACGGTATGATTTCATTGGTTTTCAAGGACTTTGACGCCGTTGCCGATGATTTGTTTGTGATGGTCCCGGCGGGGTCTTTTACGATGGGTTCAGACGAAGGACCGAAGGATTCGAGGCCGGCTCATTCTGTTTCGTTGGATTCGTTTATGATGAAGACTACACTTGTAACGCAAGCGGAGTGGAGAGAAATCATGGGCGAAATGAATCAGGTTTTGATAAAGGGCGATTTGTTGCCTGTTTACGGTGTTTCTTTTTTGCAGGCGACCCGATTTTGCAATAAATTAAGCGAAATGGAAATGCTGACCCCGTGCTACGACGACAAGGGAAACTGCAATTTTGATGTTGACGGCTATCGTTTGCCGACTGAAGCGGAGTGGGAATATGCAGCTAGTTCGTGCCGCGATATTCCTCTAAAAAATTGTGCTTGGTATAAGGACAATTCTGATGGACGTGTCCAGCCGGTGGCTCAAAAAGAAGAAAATGCATTGGGCCTGTTCGACATGATCGGCAACGTCTATGAATGGGTCAATGATTATTGGGCGGATTATAGTTCTTTTGTGCAGATGAACCCGCGCGGCCCTGCGAGTGGTTTTGAACGCGTCATCCGTGGCGGCAGCTATAAAAGCAATGAAAAAAATTGCTTGGTCACGGCACGCAATATGGCAGAAGAAGACGATACCGTAATGCCGATCGGATTTAGAGTGGTGAGACGGATTTAATTTTTGGAAAAGAACTTAAGGAGTTGACGTATGATTTGCAAAAAATGTGGAAAGACGCTGAATTTTGACGAAGCGGAACTGAAGTTGTTTGTGGCGTGTCCCTATTGCGGTTCGTTCCTTCCGAAGATTGTATCCTCGATTGAGGCGGGGACGATTGAAGCTGAATTGAAAAGGCTTGCCGATGATTTTGGGGGTGTTGAAATATTTAGCGAAGAAAACGCGTCGCGATTTGCAAAGTCCTTGATGTCGCTAGCGGCTCCGTTTGATGTTGCGCGTGATAAACTGCTTGTCGCAAATATCAGAAAAATTCCCCAAAAACTCTATTCCGTCTTGGATAAATCGCCGAATGAACAACAGCAGATGGTAGATTTGTGCTTGGATGAAATGGCAAATTTTGAATTGCCCGAAAAGTTTGCGAAAGATGTCGTTTTATGGCTTACGAATGTGATGCAAATGTCTGTTGCCGTGGAACACAAACCTTTAATAGAGAAAAAGGTTGTTGAAAAGGTTCTAGAAATTTGTTATAAACAATCCAGCTATCTTTATAAGCAAGAGCGGAAGCAATTGCAATACAAAACTTGTGTCATCGGCAATCAGGAATGGCTCGCTGAAAATTTCCACGAAGAAAAAGGCCACAATAACACGATTGGCAGAAAGTGCTCCAGAGAAGATTTTGGACGAATTTATGATTGGAACGAAGCGTTAAAGAATGTTCCTGAAGGTTGGCGTCTTCCGACGATAGAAGATTTTCAGGACTTGGCCGTTTATATCAAGTCGCTGGGGTATGATCCGGGGACTGCTTTGAAGTCTGCAAACCAGTGGCATGGCGAAGCCGATCAAGGCTTGGATTTGTTTGGCTTTTGTGCTTATCCGGTGGAACGGAATACTGAAACGGGCGAGTCGCAGGTGTGGTTCTGGACTTCGTCGGAATCGAAAAAAGACGAAAGCCCTTATTGCATTGGGCTGAGAGCCAATAGCAACGATGTTGATTTCCGTAATTGCCCTAGTAGCGATTTTTACGCATGCGTTCGCTTTGTGAGAAACGTACAGAATTAACTGTATAAAGTTTCCGTCTCAAGGCCGGAATGATGAAGTTTTGGAGACCTTTATATAATTAATAAAAACGGCTCGCGTTTGCGGGCCGTTTTTGCGGTTAATCGTTTTTTGCGTTACTTCTTGACGACGCGTTGGACGCTGGACTTTGTCTTCAAGATGTATGCACCTTGGCGAAGGCTCGGTCTGAGAGTTCCGTTGTCATTGAGAGCTTCGCCTTTGCTGCCTTTCCACACGAGGTTTCCATTCATGTCGAAAATGGTTGCTTCTGCATTGCGGTTGTTGAATGCATAGTTTGTGCGCATGCCCTTGATGGAGGAACTGCCTCCGCAGCCGACGGCCACAATCTTTGCAATGAGGAGACCTGCGTTGTCGCTGTTGAACGAAAGCTGTGTAGAACCGAACGGCGTTCCGGTTGAGTCGATTTCGTTGTCGAGCGGAACAGATACTTCTGCCCAGGAACCAGCAGGAGCTGTGTTGCCGTACTGGTAGCTGCTCCAAGTGCTGCCGCCTGCGCCGCCGATGTTCACGGAAGCGTCTTCGCTGTCGATGCTGCGCACCGTGAAGACGAGTTCCTTGCATTTAGAAAGCGGTTCCTTGACGGCTGCTGCATCCGGGAGCGTGTAGAGGGCGTGCTGGTAGCCGCAATCGTCTTGAGCGCAACCTGCGAGCGGAACCTTCACGTATTTAGAAACGCCGTCGAGGGCTGTTGTTTCAAATGTGACTTTGCCGAGCGTTTCGTCACTCTTCCAGCCGGTGGCAGCAGTTTCGTTAGCGTAATCGACAATCACGAGCGTATCGGCAAGCTGTTTTGAAGGATCGATGTAAGGATCTTCGATGGGGGAGTCTTCGCACTGGAGCGCTGCGGTGTTGCTCGTGGTGAACACGACCGTCGTGATGGATTTTGCGGGAGCGTCGATGTTTGCCCCTGCGGTGATGGTCTTGCTCTTGTCGCCGCTTTCAGCGGACTGCACCGCGTAAACCGGCGTGTAACCGTTGACGGAAATGTTCAAGCTCTGGGCGGAACCTTTGTTGATGGCGATAACGGAGATGGAATCGCAATCGGCACTGCGGAAGGCGACGGTGTAGAGGTCGTTGCCTTCGCTAGTGGTTTTTACGACACGCCAGCCGGGGTTCACGAACTTGGAGTAGTGACGCATGGCGTGGTATTCGGGGTTGATGTAGAGCTTTGCTTCGGTGCAGCTGCTCCAGCCGTTGCCCGGGCACACGCCGATGAGCTGACCGTTCTGTTCGCCCCAGAAGAGTTCCCAGGCGATATAACCGTTCAGCTTGCCGCCCGTGAATCCGACTTGCATGATGTGAGCCAGGCCGAGCATGTCCTGTTGACGTACTGCGCTTTCCATCGTGCAGAATTCCGTCATGATGATGGGCTTGTTGTCGCTGCCGTAGCTCTTGGCGATGGCGCTCATCGGTTTGCGGAAGTTTTCCGGGTTCAGGTAATTCGTGCCAGAGTTGTCGTTGCCGTCGCCAGCGTGGTACAGGTGGTAGGCGTAGCCGTCGAGATTCTTGTCGTCGAGGGCCTTGGCGTATTTTTCAAAATTGTTGTAGCCGATGCCGAGCGGTTCGGGACCGATGATTTTCGGCGGATTTGCAAGCGTGCTGATGGAGTCACGTACGGCTTGGAGGGCTTGCTTGTAGCCTGCGACTTCGCCAGATTCGGTGGGGTCGAAGAGCGTTTCTTCGTAATCCGCTTCCATGTCGGGTTCGTTCTGCAAGCTGATGTAATCGGGGGTGATACCCATCTGTTCGTAGGACTGCAAAGACGTTTTCCACCAGTGGGCGAATTCGCTATAGACGAACTTTCCGTACGGGTCGCTGCTTGAAGTCTTGAGCGTGTTCTGTTTTTTGATCTTTTGGCCGTTCACGCTGCCGTTGACGCTTCCACTTGGCTTGAGGCGTGCCGGTGCAGACCAGCTGGACATTTCGATTTTGAGGCGGTTGCCGAGGCGCTGCTTACCAGCCTTGACGATGGCGACATCTGCGGCGATGCTGGTTGTGTCTTCTTGTTTCCAGTTGCCGAGGCGGAGCAACGAGAGGTTGAGGCCCGTGAAAGCCGTGTCGTAAAAGTCCTTCTGCATCGAAGTACTCATGGCGGTAATCCAGCTTTGATAATAGGCGGCGCCAGCACCGAATCCGACAACTTTCTGTGCCGTAGAGGCGGGATCTACTGTAATAGATGCGGCAAAGGCGCTAGAGGCGAGCAATGCCGTCGAAATTAAAAGTTTTTTCATAACATCTCCTTAAATCACACACTCAAATTCCATCCACTGAGAGGTAAAGATATAAAATACGGGTGCGAAATACAAGATTTAGTGGTCAGTGGTTAGTAGGCAGTGGTTGGTGGTTAGGACCGAAGGTCCGTAAACAGTAGGCAGTAGGAAGGTGGAAGAATGCGTAGGGCGAGCGTCGCGACAACGGTCATCCTAGAACGGAACGTAGTGAAGTGATGGGATCCAGTGAAGGTATGGGGTGTGGGCTCGGGGCTTACGCCCCTTTGGGGTATGGGGTATGGGTGCGGTCGCCTACGGCTCCCTTCGGGGTATGGGCAATGCTCGAAGCGGAGCGTGCCCAGAGGTTCAGCGTGCCGACCTCATAGCTCAAAGCGGAGCGTGCTGTTTCGATGGCGGGAGCGCTTATTGTGTGCATTATAATTTCTTGTTGTAACAAAAAACTTACGTAATTACTACATCAGATCGAGCGTTTGATCCCTTTTCTGTGTAAAATTTTGTTTAACAAAACGTGAAAGTATGCTTTTTTTAAGCTTGAATCAGTTTTTATATTGCCATAGTGTGGAAAAGTGGGTATATTTTCCACGTGTGATAAGTGTTGTGGTAAAATGTGTCAAATAATATGAGTTTCACATCTTTCATAGGACAAGCCCAGACGGCTATCGATGGAAAGGGAAGGACCTCCTTCCCTAGGGAATTCCGTCGTCAGCTTTTGGAGTCCGAAGGGAATGAGTTCGTGGTCACACGTGGCCCGGACCGCACCCTCCGGTTGTTTGTCCTACCGGAGTTTGAGAAATTCATGGCGGACTTGGACAGCCGGTCCGACCGCCGTCAAGCCGACGTAGTTCGGAGAGGCCTCTGCCCCACGGTGGTGGAGATGGATGGCCAGAATCGCATTTTACTCCCCAAAATATTGCTGGAGTATGCCGGCCTTAAAGACGAGGTGCTTTATGTTCAGGCCCGCGGTAAGACTCTCGAATTATGGAATCCTGATCGTTACAACGAAAAGTATGGATTGCTGACAAATGAAGCAATCGACAACTTCGATGCCGCGTTCTATGGTGAAGGTTTGACGGAGGGAGCTAATGGCAGATAAGAACCTCCGTAAACAAGTTCATATAAATGAAATTTCCGAAGCAGCGGTCGCTGGTGTCGCAGGGAAAATATTCTACCACGATCCTGTAATGCTTAAGGAATGCCTTGAAGGCTTGAATATCAAGCCGAACGGCACGTATTCGGATTGCACCCTTGGCGGTGGCGGTCATTCTTACGCTATTGCCCAAAATTTGGGCCCTGAAGGAACACTCCACGCTTTTGATCGTGACGAGGAAGCGGTCGCTTTTGCAACGAAACGTCTTGCCGGTGTCGCTCCTAAGTTTATTGTCCATCCGGTTCAGTTTAGCGAACTCGGGAACGAAATTGAGCCGAATACGCTCGATGGCGTTCTTTACGATTTGGGCATCAGCAGTCATCAGGTCGATGACTCTAGCCGTGGCTTTACGTTCGTGGGCGATAATCCGCTCGATTTGCGTATGGACCGTCGCGAAAATGTGTCTGCGCAGGAATGGCTCCGCTCGGTATCTGCCGATGATTTGGCCGCCGCTCTCCGCAAAAATGCCGATATGGACCGTGCGTTCAAACTTGCGACTCGCATTAAAGATTCCGTGAGCGAAATTGCTGCCGAAGGTCGCGATGTTCGTCCAAGTGATATCAAGACTGTTGTCGAAGCGGTGTTCCCGGACAAGCGTCGTGAAGCCAATAGCCTTTTGGCCCGCGTATTCCAAGCGATTCGCATGGAAGTGAACGGCGAACTCAAACAGATTGAAGATAGCCTGCGCGCCGCTGTCGATTGTCTCAAAGTGGGTGGCCGCCTTGTCGTGATGAGCTACCACTCTGTTGAAGACCGCTGCGTCAAGGAAACCGCGGCAGAATTTGAAAAAGCGTGCATTTGCCCGGAAAACTTGCCGGTATGCGTATGCGGTGGTAACCACCAACGCTTGAAGAAAGTGAACCGTAAGCCGATTTTGCCCTCGGCAGATGAAATTAACAGGAACAGTCGGGCTCGTTCTGCAAAGTTAAGGATCTATGAAAGAGTATGATCGATAATGTGCAGGATGAAACAGTAAAGGCTGAAAAGCACGGCTTCTTGGGAAGCTTGATTCCACTTGTAATCATGGGCTTGTTAGTTTGTATAGTTCCTGTTTATATGCAGAACTGCATCAACAGTTTGTATGGAACGTACTATGGGCTTCGCGAAAAGGCGAACTTGCTCAATCGCGAAATTCTTTTGCAGGAATTCGAAATCAACAAGTTGACTTCGTTGGAATATCTTGCGGATTTTGCAGAAAGTGCGGAACTTGGACTTTACGATGTTCCGATGAAAATTATGGTAACAGGGGAGTCTAATGAATAAGTATAGCGTAGATCCTCTGTTTGTGTTGAAATGTCTAGTGCTTTGCACGATTGGCGTGCTTATTTTGCAGACTTTTGATATTCAGGTCTTGCACCGCAATGTTTATCAAGTGAATACAAAGTCCATGGTGACGCATACTAAGAACTTGTATGCAGAACGCGGCTCGATAATGGACCGCAATGGAGTCGTATTGGCGGAAAGCATGCGCGATACGAGCGACAATCTTGGCTACAGCCGATTGTTCTTGCAAGGGACTCTTGCTTCGCAGATTGTGGGCAAGGTGGGTTATAATGGCTCGGGCAGCATGGGCATGGAAAAGATTTATGACGAAAACCTCCGTGGTGACGAAGGTCTTCGCGTGAGTGTCCAGGATGTAAAGAAACGTGAAGTTTATTACCGCTCGAAGACTGTGGTCGAGGCAAAGTCTGGATTGAATCTTGTTTTGACGATTGACCGCAACATGCAGGAAATTGTCGAGAAGGCTTTGAAGGATGGCGTGGCTGAATTCATGGCGACGAGCGCGAGTGCCGTTGTCGTGGATCCTTATACAGGCGAAATCCTTGCGATGGCGAGCTATCCGACGTTTGACCCGAACTCCAAAATTCAGGGCCTTGGCCGTGTCGCGAAAAATGAAATCATTTCGATGTCGTATGAACCGGGCTCTACGTTCAAGGTCATCACTGCTGCTGCAGCTCTCGAAAACCGTGCCGTCAGCCCCGAAAAAGTTTTTGCGAATGAAGGCCGCTGCTGGCAATGGAACCCGAAATCCGAAAAGATTTGCGATACGCACGTCTATGGCGATATGGACATGAGCGAAGCGATGGTGCAGTCTTCGAATATCGTGTTTGCAAAGATCGCCTCCGAAGTCGGTGCGGAACGTTTGTTCAAGATGGCTCGCGCGTTTGGCATTGGCACGAGAGCGTTTGACAATTACGACGGCGAAGAAAACGGAAGGCTTTTGACTCCGGCGGAACTTTCTCGCGATGACAGAACTTTAAAGACGATGGGCTTTGGACATGCTGTTTCGACAACGCCGATCCAGATGGTGATGGCTTATGCCGCTATTGCAAATGGCGGGCTGCTCATGCGTCCGCAGATTGTGAAGGAATGGCGTAATTCTAAGGGTGAAGTGGTCGAAAAGAACAAGCCGGTGGAACTCCGTCGAGTGATTTCGGAAAAGACGGCTTCGAGAATCCGCAAGATGCTCAATCGCGTGGTGAACAGCGGTACGGCAAAGCGCGTGGCATCGCACAAGCTTACGGATGTGCTGTTTGGCGGCAAGACGGGTACGGCTGAAAAGTATAATGCAGCGACTCGCTCTTACGACCGCAATTCTCAGGTGGCATCTTTCATCGGGCTTGCTCCTGCCGAAGATACCCGCTTCGTTTGCTTGGTGCTTGTGGATGACCCGCAAGGGAAACACGTGGGTGGTCTTACAGCGGGCCCGATCTTCCGTCGTATCATGGAAGGCATCTATTACCATCCGCAGCTTTCTCCGCTTGCCCATAACTTAAAGCAAGTGAAGCTCGGTTCGCCTTGCGATAAGGATTTTGCAGGGATGACGACGGCTGCTGCAAAAGATTACGCTAAGAAAAACCACTGCTCCGTCCGCTTTGAAGGAAAGGGCTATCGCGTGATTTCGGAAAGAATCGATGCGGACGGCCCTGCTCAAAAAACGCTTTTGGTCGGTAACGCTGTAGCAAGTAAGATGCCGAACTTGCAAGGTCTTTCGTTGAAGGATGCTCTCGAAGTGATGGGGAACATCCGCATGAATGTTGAATATACAGGAAAGGGTCGCGTGGTTGCTCAGGAACCCAAGGCTGAAGAAGCTTTGCAGAAGGGTGTCGTTTGCAAGTTGACCTTAAAGGAGAAAAGCTGATGATTTCGGAAGGACTTATGGAAAAGTTGTCCGTGACGGGGCTTTGTGATGATTCCCGCCGTGTGAAACCGGGGAATTTGTTCTTCTCCATTCCGGCGGATGGCTATGAAGCTTTTGCCCGCAGTGCGATTGCAGCTGGTGCTGTTGCTGTTGTGGGCGAGACGATGGCTCCGGAAGGACTTACGTCCAAGTGGATTCAGGTCCCGGACGTAAAAGCTGCCCGCTTGGAAGCTGCAAAGATTTTCTACAAGGATCCGTTTAGCAAGCTCACTTGCCATGCGGTCACGGGAACGAACGGAAAGACGACGAGCGCGTTCCTCATGAATGCGATGCTTGAGGCAGCTGGCCGCAAGACGGCTTTGCTTGGCACGATTTTGAACAAGGTTGGCGACAAGTCCGTTCCGGCGACGCTTACGACTCCGGGGCAGCTCGATTTGTTTGCGTTTGCGGCAAAGGCTGTTGACGCGGGTTGCTCGGACCTCGTGATGGAAGCGTCTTCGCATTCGCTGCACCAAGGGCGTGTGGCGGGAATCCGTTTCAGGAGCGGGCTCTTTAGCAACTTGACGCAGGACCATCTCGATTACCACAAGACGATGGATGCGTACTTCGAAGCCAAAAAGTTGCTTTTTACGAATTACCTTGCCGATAACGGCGTGGCTGTCATCAACATTGACGATGAACATGGCGAAAAGCTCTTTAACGGTCTTGATTGCCGCAAGGTCGCTGTTTCGAGACTTGGCAAGGCGAAAGCGGACGTGAAACCGTCTGGCGAAGTGAAGAATACCGAAGACGGCCTCGAATTTACGCTTCCTTCGATCGCGAAGGAAAAATTTGAAACTCCGCTTTGCGGCGACTTTAACGTCGATAACGTGCTCTTGGTGCTTGCATGGGCCGATGCTCTTTGCATTCCTGAAGATGCGATGCGCAAGGCGATTGCGACGGTTCGCGTTCCTGGCCGCTTTGAAAAGGTCTGGAACAAGGACGGAAAGCATGTGATTGTGGATTATGCCCACACGCCGGATGCTCTTGAACGTGTGCTGAACACGGCTCGCAGCCTCTGCCGCGGTAAGCTTTCGTGCGTGTTCGGTTGCGGGGGTGACCGCGACAAGACGAAACGCCCCATTATGGGATCCATAGCAGAACGCATTGCGGACAAGGCTTGGCTCACCTCCGACAATCCACGTACCGAAAAACCGGCTGACATCATTAACGATGTCCGTGCGGGAATGACGACGGACAAGTTTGAAGTTGTGGAAAACCGCGAAGAAGCGATTCACCGCGCTTGCAAGGAATTGCAAAATGGCGACTGGCTTGTGATTGCGGGCAAGGGTCACGAAGATTATCAAATCATCGGCAAGACCAAACATCATTTTGACGATCGCGAAATTGCGGTGAAGGCGATGGAACAATGCTAAAGCTTGATTTGACAATTGGCGAAATGCTTGAGATTCTGGAGACCGAAGCGGTTGGCGTTCCGGCCCGCACCTTGAAACGCAAGGTGAATCTCTGCATGGATTCGCGTGAAAAAGCCAAGGGCGTTGTCTTTTGGCCGATTAAGGGTGCTCGCTTTGACGCCCACCAGTTTGTATCTCAAATGGAAAAGGATGGAGCTCTGATGAGCGTTGTTAACGAAACTGCTATCGATCCGAATTTCAAGATGTACGCTCCGGTCGATGATACGACGAAGGCTCTCTTGAAACTTGCCAAGGGCTATCAAAAACTTTTCAAGTTGAAGAAGGTTGCCATTACTGGCAGCAACGGCAAGACGACCACGAAGGAAATGACGAAGGCCGTGCTTTCGATGAAGTTCAATACCCATGCCACGCAGGGAAACTTCAACAACCATATCGGTGTGCCGATGACGCTTTTCCAGCTGAAGCACAGCCACGAAGCTGCTGTTATCGAGATGGGCACGAGCGGCCCGGACGAAATCCGCCCGCTTTCGCTCGCGACTGAACCCGATGTTGCCGTGATTACGAACATTGGCGCAAGCCACCTTGAACGTCTCGGTGATTTGGACGGCGTGTTCAATGAAAAAATCAACATTACGGCTGGCCTCAAGAAGGGCGGTACGTTGATTGTGAACGCCGATGACGAACGCCTTTGCAAAGTGAAGGCGACCAAGAATTACAAGGTCGTGACATTCGGCGTACGCCGTGGTGTCGTGAAGCCGGAAAAGCTCAAGTGGAACGAAAATTCCTGCGCCGATTTCTATGTCGGTCGTACGCACTTTACGCTCAACGTTCCTGGAGACCATAACCTTTACGACGCTCTCGCGGCGATTGCCGTGGGCGAAGCGTTCCGCATCCCGAAGGCGGATATTGCAAAAGCTCTTGCTGGCTTTACATCCACAACCATGCGTATGGAAATCAAGGATGCAAACGGCTTCAAGATCGTGTCCGACTGCTACAACGCGAACCCGTCTTCGACGAAGATGGCGCTCCAAACGCTTGGCAACATGAAAGTTAAAGGTCAGCGTATTGCAGTACTTGGAGATATGCTTGAACTCGGCAAGGAAAGCGGCAATTTGCACAAGCAGATAGGCGCTATGGTGCCAGAAATGAATTTTGATTTGCTCCTCGCGTTCGGCAACGATGCAAAGAAGTATGTCGAAGGCGCGAAGTCCAGAGGCATGAAGAACGTATTCCACTTTGATTCGCTCGAAGATGTTGTTTGCCACTTGAGCCAGACGGTTGCCGAAGGCGACGTGGTTTTGGTGAAGGGTAGCCGCGGCATGCACATGGAACGAGTGGTAGATGCGTTGTTGCGCATGGTTCCGGTGCTCCGGTTTTAAGGTAAGGTTTTTTAGGTAAGATGTCGAACTCGCAGTCCACAGGAATGAACAAGCTTTTGCTGATCGTCACATTAGTATTAATGTGCGCTGGCATCGCTGTTATCTATTCTGCGTCTGTATCTGTGGCCGCCAAGACGAATTTGCCTCCGGAATATTATTTGAAATCCCATGTCACTAAAGTGTTTGGCTCTGTGGTTATTCTTGCGCTTTTCTCCAGAATTGACTATGCTTTGTGGAAAGTGTCTGCTCGCCTGATTTTTGTTGTTGGCGCAGTTCTTACCTTGGCTGCAATAGTATCGGGAGACAAAGTGAATGGTGCTTCTCGTTGGATTTTTAATATCCAGCCGTCTGAAATTTTGAAGTTTGCCTTTATTGCATGGGTTTGCTCGAAACTTTCGGATGCTGGGGATGAAATCAAGTCGCTCAAGTGCACGATTATCCAGCCGGGTGTACCGATGATGATTTCTGCGATTTTGCTTGCTTTGCAGCCGAACTTCTCGATGCTCATTATGTTCTGCGTGCTGTTGCTGGTTCTTCTCCTGATTTCGGGGGCGAACTATAAGTATGTGGGCATGAGTGTTTTGGTGAGTATTCCGATGGGGATTCTTGCGATGCTTTGTGTACCGCATACCCGTAATCGTATTCTTGCTTTTTTCTCTAACGATAGTGGTGCTATGAAAAATTCACAGTATCAGATAGAGCATGCATTGGCGGCCCTTGGAAATGGCGGTATTTTTGGAACGGGAATCGGTATGGGCGAACAGAAATTAGGATTCTTGCCCGAAGCCCATAAAGACGTTATTTATGCTGTGATTGGCGAAGAATTTGGCTTTGTCGGGACTTTCTTTGTTCTCATCGCTTTTGCGATTCTTTTCTCGCAAGGGTACAATATTGCGAAATCTTCGCTGACTCGCTTTGGCCGGTACATGGCTGTTGCCTTGACGACTTCGCTATTCATGAATTTTGTCATTCACGTTTGTGTGTGCGTAAGGCTTATCCCGGCGACGGGGCAACCGCTTCCGTTTATCAGCTATGGCGGAACGAATTTGATTATGTCGGCTGCGTTTATCGGGATTTTGTTGAATATTTCTCGTCCGATGAGTGGAAAGAGCATTCGCGAGCCTTATATGAGCAGCCCTGTATCTTTTGACATGGGACAGTTGACGAATTTTGGAGCAAGAAGGAGATTTATATGAAAAAATTCCTCTTTGTTTGCGGTGGCACTGGTGGCCATATATTCCCGGCGGTGGCAATTGCCGAGAGTTTGAAGAAGATGGGTGTCACTCAAATTACTTTTGCTGGCCGTAAGGATTCCATGGAAGAACGCCTTGTGGCAAAGAATTGGCCGTACGAATATATTTCGGCAGTTCCTCTGCATCGCGGGCCGTTCCTTAAGAATTTGAGCTTGCCGTTCAATTTGCTGAAGTCCTTGGGACGCGCAAAGAGCGTCGTAAAGAAAGTCAACCCCGATGTCGTCGTGGCTACTGGCGGCTACGTGTCGCTCCCGATTGTGCTTGCCGCAGGTTCGATGGGCATTCCTGTTTATTTGCAGGAACAGAATGCTGTTGCCGGTGTTGCGAACAAGGTGGGATCCCGTTACGCGAAGATGATTTTTGTGACCTCCGAAGAGGCGATGAAGGGGTTCCCGATTGAAAGAACTCGCATTTTGGGCAATCCGATTCGTGATTTGCCGGCAGCTGATTCATTGACACGCCCGATTGAGTTTCGTGAAGGCCGCAAGGCGGTGTTTATCGTCGGTGGCTCTCAGGGTGCTGCTGGCATTAACAATAAGATTGAAGAAAGCATTGGTCGCATTGCCGCTCACGAAGATATTAGCGTGGTGTGGCAAGTGGGCGTAAAGAATGTCGATGGCATCAACGAACGCCTCGGAATTTTGCCGAACGTCGCAGTGCGCGGATTTTTGGATAACATCTATGCTTACATGAAGCATGCCGACTTGATTATCAGCCGTGCTGGAGCATCGGGACTTGCAGAAATTCTCGCATTTGGCAAGCCGTCTATTTTGCTCCCGTATCCGCATGCGACAGCAAACCATCAGGAACACAACGCCCGCGTTGTCGAAAAAGCGGGTGCCGCACTTGTGGAACTTGATGACGAACCGAACGATCTTTGGAATAAAGTTGAAGCACTCCTTTATGATTCGGAGCGCTTGGCGCAGATGGGCGAAGCCGCAAAGACGCTTGGCATGCCCGATGCCGCTGACCAGATAGCGAAAATTATTCTGGATATGGAGAGAACGTAATGCAGATTAATGATTGTAAACGTGTCCGTCGCCTTCATTTTGTAGGCATCGGTGGAGCCGGTATGTCGGGTATTGCCGAAGTGCTCCACGAAAACGGCTTTGTGGTGACGGGTTCCGATATGGGCGAGGGCGCTGTCATTGACTATTTGAAAGGCCTTGGCATTCGCATCGACCCGAAGCACGAAGCAAAGAACGTTGTTGATGCAGACTTGGTCGTTTATTCTTCTGCGATTCCGTATGACAATCCAGAACTTGTCGAGGCCCGCAACCGCCGTATTCCGGTGATTCGCCGCGCTGAAATGCTCGGTGAACTCATGCGCCTCAAATACACGCTCTCTATTGCTGGTACTCACGGCAAGACCACGACGACTTCTATCGTCGGCGCCATTTGGGAAGAAGCAGGCCTTGACCCGACGATTATTGTCGGTGGCATTGTGAAGGGCAAGTGCAGTGGTGCTAAGGTGGGTCATGGTGACTACCTCATTGCCGAAAGTGACGAATTTGACCGCAGCTTCCTTTCGATGATGCCCTCTTCGGCAATCATCACGAACATCGATGCGGACCATCTTGATACGTACGAGAACATTGATGCCATCAAGGATGCATTCACGCAATTTGCAAACAAGATTCCGTTCTACGGCCAGGTGATTGTGTGCCTCGACGACCCGAACGTGCAGCAGATTTTGTCGCACCTCAAGAAGCCGGTGATTACGTACGGCTTTACGCGTCAGGCGAAGTACCGCGTCGAAAACCTCACGTTCGTGAAGGGCTATCCGAAGTTCGAAATTCTCTGTGATGGCAAGAGCCTCGGTGAATTCAAGCTCCAGATTCCGGGCCGCCACAACGTTTTGAATGCGACTGCTGCTGTAGCGCTTGCTGTGGAAGAAGGCATTTCGATTGAAGTCGCCCGCAAGGCCGTTGCTGCATTCGAAGGCGTGAAGCGCCGCTTTGAATTCATTGGCGAAAAGAACGGCGTGATGGTGTTTGACGATTACGCCCACCATCCGACGGAAGCGACCGCAACGTTGCTCGGCTTCCGCGAAGCGTTCCCGGATAAGCGCATCATTGTCGCTTTCCAGCCGCACTTGTTTACGCGTACCCGCGACCAGCACGAAGCTTTTGGTAGCGCATTCTCCAACTGCGATGTGCTTTTGGTAACAGACATTTATCCGTCCCGTGAAAAGCCGATTGAAGGTGTGACCGGTGCGATGGTCTCGAACAGCGCTGCTGACCGTGGCCACCGCGACGCCCGCTTTATCGGCGATGTGAACAACTTGATTCCGGTTTGCAAGGATTTGCTCAAGCCCAACGATGTGATTGTTCTGATGGGTGCTGGTAACATCTGGAAATTGGGCCAGACGATTTTGGAGAAGAGCATTTGATTTTAGAGAGTACGAACATGTTCGGTCGCCGTATCGGCTACAACGAACGCAAACGCAAGCGTAAGCGTGCCCGTGTAAGACGGATGCGCGTTGGCGGTGCTGTCCGTTGGTACAAGCGCAAGGGCTGGGTTTTGACTCTGCTCGTTGTCGCTGCCGTTGCCGGCCTGTGGCATAGTCGTTTCTATCTCCAGCAAATCAATCCGCTTGAACTCCGTCATTTGCAGTACATCGAAATCGAAGGCAATCGCATGCTCTCTTGGGAAGATGTGGTGCAAAGCGCTCAAGTCGAAACGGGCATGCTCATGTCTGAACTCGATGCCGATTCCGTGAAGAAATCGCTCTTGCGGATTCCGCTCATCCATTCTGCCGAAGTGGAAAGCAAGTTCCCGTCTTCACTCTACATTAAGCTTCAGGAAGCGTCTCCGATTTTATCGGTTCTTGAAGATGGAAAGGGAACGGTTTATTCTGAAAGAGGGCTTTCGCTTCCGATGTCGATGATGACGGCTCTTCACTTGCCGATTCTGGAAAATGAATCCATCGGAAAAATCAAGCAGGTGGCCTCGTTCCTGTCGGCCATGCGTAAAGAGAACAAGGCTCTCTACGACCGTGTTTCGCAGATTGGATGGTCAGAAAAGGATAAGGCTTTTGACGTTTACTTCAAGGACGTGGGATTCCGCGTGATGTTCCCAGCAACAGATTGGGATAAGGATTTGTTTACTTTATATGATGCCCTCGGAAAGGGTTTTCGAAAAGAAATTCTTTGCGCTGGCGAGGTGGATATGAGATTTCATGGTTTTGCGTATATAAAAAACATCGATAAGAGGTGTATCAATGGATGACAATAAGCAAATAGTCAAGAAAGAGGACTACATTTTCGGGCTCGATATCGGTGCCTCGAAAGTGAATTTGTTTGTCGGCATCTCGGAAGGCGAATCTGTCCGAGTTGTGGAATGCGGTGACTTTCCGCTGGAATCGTCTGACGAATACGATTCCGTCGTTGAGACATTGCAAAAGGCCGTCCATATGCTTGAATCGTCGGCGGGAGTCGATGTTCGCGATGTCTATGTGGGCATAGCCGGGAAGCACGTGTCCTCGTTCAGCTACAAGGGCTTGGTGACGCTTCCGACAAATGAAGTCCGTGAAGAGGATATCATCAATGTCCAAAGGCAGGCAAGTACGCTTCCGGATAAAGCGGGAGAAATCATCCACATCTTTCCGGGCGAATATACGCTGGACGATAGGGTGGGTATCCGCAATCCCAAGGGCTATTCCGGCCGTCGCTTAGGAGTCGAAGTTCAGGTGGTGACCTCTCGCCCGAACGCTCTGCAGGATATTGCCAAATGTGTGAACCGAGCAGGCCTCAACGTGGCAGGCTTTGTGCTTGAACCTCTTGCAGCCGCTTCCGCTGTTCTTTCGAATGATGAACGCGAATTGGGTGTCGCGCTTATCGACATTGGCGCAGGTTCTGCAGACGTTGCCGTGTTCGTGAAGGATTCCGTGCGTTACACGGCATCGCTTGACATGGCTGGCAACATTATTACAAGCGATATCAGCAAGTGCCTTGAAGTTCCGGTTTCGCTATCGAAAGCGGAAGAAATCAAGAAAAAGTACGGCACATGCTCGCTCAACAATTTGATTGAAGACGAAACTTTCCCGGTCCCAGGTGTGGGCGACCGTGGGGAAGTACCTTGTTCCCGTAAACTTTTGGCCCGTATCATTACGGCCCGTGTTGCGGAAATATTCAAGATTTTGGCAAAGGATTTGGAAAAGCACCACCTGGATTCCGTTATCGATGGCGGTATCGTGCTTACAGGTGGTTGCTGCAACCTTGTTGGAATTGAAGATATTGCGACTAAAGTATTCAAGAAACCAGTCCATATTGGTAACCCCAGAGGCATGAGCGGTATTCAGGAAGCGTTCCAGAATCCGTCTTACGCAACGGGCATTGGTCTCTTGTATTATGCGAACAAGAAACACCGCGAAAAGAAGCAGCGCGAAACAGGTACCCAGTTGGCGGTATCCGTGAAAAAGGGCGTGCAGCGTCTTCGCGATCTCATCAAAACGTATTTTTAACAACATAAACCACTCAAATCAGGGAGATAAACTATGAGTGACTTTTCTAATATCAACTTCGAGGCTAAATCTCGTATCACAGGAGATGATACTCCTTTCAGAAACGCTAAGGTGAAGGTGTTCGGTGTCGGCGGTGCCGGCGGCAATACCGTGAACCGTATGAAGCAGATGAATATTGAAGGTGTGGAATACTATGCCGTCAATACGGATGCTATGGCTCTTGACCAGAGTCTTGCCGACCACAAGATTCTTATTGGCGAAAAGAGCACGAGAAATCTCGGTGCTGGTATGGATCCGGAAATGGGCCGCAAGGCTGTTGAAGAAAACATTGACGACTTGAGAAACGCCATGAAGGGGGCTGACCTTGTATTCGTTACGGCGGGCATGGGCGGTGGTACCGGTACGGGTGCTGCTCCGGTTGTGGCAAACATTGCACGTGAAGAAGGTGTGTTGACTGTTGCTGTGGTGACTAAGCCGTTCCGTTTTGAAGGCAATGTTCGCAATTCCTTGGCTCAGAGGGGCGTTGACGCTCTCCGCGAAGCTGCTGACACCATCATCGTCATCGAAAACAAGAAGCTCTTGAACCTCATCCAGAATACGAACAAGAGTGCTACTGTCGATGAAGCTTTCAAGATGGCTGACGAAATCCTCGGCAATGCGGTGCAGAGCATTTGCAGCATCATGTTCCGTCATGGCCTTGTCCACGTTGACTTTGCTGATATCCGCAAGGTCATGCTCAAGGGCGGTTCTGCTCTCATGGGTACGGGTACTGCCGAAGGCGAAGGCCGCGGTGTCGCTGCTGCTGATTCTGCTCTTTCTTCTCCGCTTCTCGAAGACATTGACATCAAGGGTGCATCTGGTGTGCTCATCAACGTTTCCCATGGCGAAAATTACTCCTTGCTCGAACATAACGAAGCAATGGAACACATTTATGACGCCGTGGGCGAAGAAGGTTGCCCGAACATCATCGTTGGCGACATCACTCTTCCGGAACTTGGCGACAAGGTTTGCATTACCATTATCGCAACGGGTTGCGGTGGTACGAACAATGCCGCTGCTGTAGGCTATGCAGGTATTGGTTCTGTCGCTTACCAGCAGGCTCAGGCTTATCAGCAGCCGGCTCCGGTACAGGCGGCTACTCCGCGTCCGACGACGAACTTCCTCGCTCTCGCTGGCCGTGCGACTGCTGCAATGCCGACTGCCGCTCCGACCGTTGCTGCTCAGACAGTTTCTCAGCGTGTAGCTTCGGTTCCTGCATCTGCAATGTCTGCTGCTCAGACTCCGTCTTATGCTAACTCTGCTCCGACTCAGGCTTATGCTGCTGCTCCGTCTTATGCGGCTCCGACGCAGTCCTATGCTGCTTCGGCTCCGAACTATGGTGCTTCCCAGACGAATTCTTACGCAGCCCCGACTCGTCAGGCTTCGGCTGCTCCGGTGAATTTGGCTGCCGCCATGTTCTCTCCGGCGTCTTCTTTCGCATCTCCGAACTTTGATGCCAATAAGGCTGGCTTTGCTGAAGAAACGGTGCCTGCTCCGTCTGCATCTTCTATGCGCGAAAGCGAAGAGATGCCGGCTGCTGCAGAAGCGGATCCGCTTTCGAATGGCAGTTCCTATGCTGGGGCTTATGCCAAGCAGGAACAGCGTGCTGAACAGAATGACTACATGACGCCTGCTTTTAAGCGCAATCAGAGCAACTATGACGATGCTCTCAAGGAAAGCAATATCGACTACGAAATGCCTGCCTTTATGCGCATGAATTCTGATTTGTTCTAGTTGTGAAAACGATTGGAACAATAATGTAGTGAAAATTCGACAGACATGTTCGAATGTTTTTGGGCATGCCTTCGATAATACACACACACACCGGGTACGTGAGTGCGTACCCACCACAACACAAGGGATCACCCGGGTCTCCCTGCCTGGGTGGTCCTTCTTGTGCCCCGCTCGGCTCTTGTGCTATACAAGACGCCTTCTTCGCCTCGCTCTCGCCTTCATGACCAGTTTGCGCTTGGTCACTCCTGCTCATGGTGTACACCGTTCGGCTCTGTAGCAGGTATGAATCAAGGTTGGTGAGCCTGCCGAACCACGCTTCACTCGCTTTGTGTACGAATCAAGGATGGCGAGCTTGTCTCCGTTTTTTAGTACATTTACATTATGCTGAAACGAGTTCTTCCATTTCTTGCTGTCACGTTTATGGCGGCTGCATCTTTTGCGTCCGCTGAAAATTCATCCGACAAGCCTGCTGCAAAAGGCGGCTATTTCCAGTTCGGTACGGATTACAACATTGGATTTAACGGCGGACCGACCGACCCGATGTTTGCCGTCGATACTGCTGAACGCTACGGCGGCCCGAAAAGCAACTGGCGCGGACTGCGGATTCCGCTGGAAACTGCCCGCAGTTATGAAGAACATATAGAACCTTTTTTCAAGCTTGCGTTTAGGGCGGGCTACAAGGACTTCCATTTTTTGCTGGAAGCCCCGTTGCGCAAGGATTTGGAAGCTTGGTACAAGAGCGAACTGAAAACGAACTTTACGTACAAACCGAGCGAACTCGATATCAATGTGCCCATCAACGCCTATGCCAAGTGGTATAATCCTGTGGGATTCGTGCAATTTGGGCGATTTGATCCTCAAAGTTTGAAAATCTCCAAGAACGATATTTTTCTCGGTGGTTTGCCTTACCATGATGGAATTCATTGGAATTTGAACATTGGAATTTTCCGCTACGACTTTTTGCTGAGTTCTTTGAACGCATGGCTGTTTGGCGATGTTATCAATTATGAAACCGGCTGCCCTGAAGATGAAAACAGTGAAGCTTACGCACAAAAGTGTAAAACAAATTTAGTGAGCAATCAGCGGCGGCGCACTTATACGGAAAACGTGAAGAATATGGTGTTCCATAGGCTTGGCGTTGAAACCCGCAAGTTTTGGTTTTATCTTGTGGAACAAAGCGTGATTGGCGGCAAGTCTCTGGAATTCCGTTCATTCAATCCGTTCATGTATTGGCATGACAACTATGCGACTGGTTATACATCTGCCGCGACATCTTTTGAAATTGGTTACAAGACTTCGAACGGCGCGAAATTTTATACGCAATTGAATTTTGAAGATTTCGCAAGCCCGGTGGGCGAAAGCAAAGAAATGGGAACGACCCGCAATATTATAAATTACATGGTGGGCTATTACCATGAACTTGAAACACGCAAGTATGGCAAGTTCGCATGGCGGCTAGATGTGGTTCGTACGGATCCGGTTGCAAACAACAGTAAACTCCCGCTTTTGAAATATACGGGACGCCGCAACTACCGCAGCAACTTCCGCGATCAGAAAGATAAAGATTATGCCGATGCTTACTTTGTCGATTACCCCATCGGCTACCGTAGGGGCGGTGATGCTCTCGACTTGTGGTTTGACATGAACTGGAAATGGAACGCTCATTCTGCAACGCTTACGCTTGCCTGGCTCCGTCAAGGTGACAAGGAACTTTATACGGATTACGATGTTGCTGTAAAAGAGGAAAATTCGCTTTCCGGCGTTGTTGAAAAACAGTTCCTTATCGATGTGCTTTATGAAAGAGAAGTAAGCGATTGGTTCAAAATTTATGCCGGTGGCGGTTTCCGCGTTTACCGCAATCTCGCTCACGACAAGAATGAGGACGGCTCGGATGCTTGGATTCGTTCTGGTTTGAAATTTAGCTTCAATCCGGTGGATAAAAAATTCTAGCTTGAAATTTCTGCAAAGAAAATTTTACTTCAAAGAGCCCCTTCGGGGGCTTTTTTTGTGTGTAAATGAGTTCTTGTAAAGTTCATTTTGCCTATTTTTTTTGAACTTTGGAGGAAAATAACATACATTTTGGTTATGAAAACGTTATTTCTTTTTTTCTCTCTTTTGTGCGTTTTGGCCACAAATTCCGTTGCTGCTTATATTGCTGTACTTGAAACAAGCGCGGATGGTAGTACTAAGGATAGTGTATCGCTTTCGGACCGCCAGTACCTTACGAACGTTTTGAGGGAACAGGCGGTCAAGGAGCTTCCTGCGAATCAGGGCTATACTATCATGACTCGCGAGAATATCCAGCAAATGCTTCCGCCAGGCAAGGCGATTGAGGATTGCGAAGGCAGTTGCCTAGTCGAGACGGGCAAGAACATTGCGGCGGATTACATCTGTCAGGCACGGGTCAGTCGCTTTAGAAATTCGCTCACGCTTTCGGCTGAACTTTATGAAACGGCAGGAAGCAAACTTATTGCAAGTTTCAATGGTCGCGGTGCGGATGTCGAAAAACTTCTTGAACTTATTGAGAGGGAGGCTCACAGTTTCTTTAGTATGGTGCGCGTAATGGTACAACCGGTTTCTTCGAGCGTTGTCGAGGAAAAGAAAGAAGAAACGATTGCTATGGTAAACGAAGTTGCCGAAAATAAAGTTGTCGAAAAAATAGATACAGTGCAAGCGGTTGACGAACCTAAGGTGATTTTGGCGGATTCCGCAAAGACGGAAATGGAAAAGATGGATACAACAAAAACGGAACCGGAAAAAACGGATTCCACCAAAACGGAATTGGCAAAGGTCATTGAAAAAACAGATGTTGAAGAAAGCAAAGTGGGCGAGAGCATTCCTGCAAATGTGAACACAGATGTTGTGGATGCATCTGCAAAGAAAAGAGGAATCCATTGGGTACCGCTCTCTATCAGTGCCGTTGCAACTGTGGCTGGAACCGTGCTTGCCGTAGTCGGAAACAGTAAGGCAAAGGACGCTTCCGAGAAAAAGTATTCGACCGAAGCGGAATACAAAAAATATCACGATGATGCCAAATCAGGGCAGACATTACGTAGTGTAGGGTTTGGCCTTGCTATCGCCGGTGTCGTTGGAATTGGTTTAAGCTTTGCTTTCTAGGAGGGGATGATGAAATTAGGATTTAGGAATTTGAAATTAGGAAATGGAACGCGTCATTCTGAGAGAAGTGCAACGAAACGAAGAATCCAGGGACGTTTTTGTTCGATGCGTTCTGGTGTAACATTCGCTTCTCTCGTCTTGTGTCTCTCGTCTTTCGTCTTATTCTCCGCTTGCACGGATTACGTTTCGCAAATGGAAGACGATTTCGAGGACTGGAAAAAGATACAGGCTGAATTGGATGAAGGTTCTTTGACGGATATAACGACCAAGTCCAGTAGCAGTAAGAAGGTGTCCTCTTCAAGCGTGAAGGCTAGTTCTAGCAGCAAGAAAGTTTCGTCTTCGAGTGTGAAAGCCAGTTCTAGCAGCAAGAAGGTTTCGTCTTCGAGTGTCACTCTGAGTGAAGTCGAAGGGTCTTTCACAGACTCTCGCGATGGTCAGGTTTACAAGACTGTAAAAATTGGTTCTCAGATGTGGATGGCGGAGAATTTGAATTATAAAGCAGAAAACAGCAGGTGTGGTGGTGGAAGCGGAACGACCGAGGGCGATTGCTCCAAATATGGCCGCTTATACACGTGGTCGATTGCAAAAAATGCTTGCCCAAGTGGTTGGCACTTGCCTAGCAAGGAAGAATGGAATACCTTGTTCATGGCTGTAAGTGAAAAATCAACAGCGGGTAAGGTTCTCAAGTCCTCGTTTGGTTGGTATGACAATGGCAACGGTACGGATGATTTCGGATTCTCGGCGTTGCCTGCTGGCTACAGTGCGGACAACAATTATTACTACGATGAGGGGAAACACGCGTACTTTTGGATTTTTACAGAGTACGATCTCAACAACGCGTACTATGTGCACTTGGACTGGGGAGGCGGAGTTGAGGGCATGGCCTACGGCTTCAAGCACTCCAGGTATTCCGTCCGTTGTCTCAAGGACGAAGCTTCTTCTAGTGTAACGCCTACATCTAGCAGTGCAGGAAATTCAGTTGATGTTGGTGGAAGTACTTATAATAGTGCAAATAATACTTTGACGGATTCTCGAGACAAACAAGTCTATAAAACTGTTACAATTGGCTCCCAGATCTGGATGGCGGAGAATTTGAATTATAAAGCAGAAAACAGCTGGTGTGGTGGTGGAAGCGGAACGACCGAGGGCGATTGCTCCAAATATGGTCGCTTATATACTTGGGCGGCTGCAATGGACAGTGCGGGCGCGTGGAGCACGAATGGCGAGGGTTGCGGTGATGGAAAAACTTGTAGCGTCGCTTCGGCGGGCTCAGCGACCTTGGTGCGAGGTGTTTGCCCCGATGGTTGGCACTTGCCTTCGCAAACGGAATGGCACGCTCTGTTCATCGCAGTTGGTGGTTCAACGACTGATGGCATAAAACTCATGTCCTCATCTGGTTGGAACAATGGAGGTAACGGTACGGATGATTACAGGTTCTCGGCGTTGCCTGCTGGCCTCAGAATCGGCGATGGAAGTTTCGATGGTTATGGCAGTGGTGCGTACTTTTGGAGCTCTACAGAGTATGATGGTTCCGTAGCCTATCCTTTCATGGACTTGAATTACCACTACGATGTTGAGAACCTATACAACAAGTTCAAGTATTTCGGATTATCCGTTCGTTGTCTCAAGGACTAGCGGGGCGAATGGAACGGTCGTAAGATTTGTTGATTGATAGTTTGTTTAAAATGTTTAAAAGCCCTGCTATATGCAGGGCCGTTTTTTACCGTTACGACGTTACTTGCTTTGCGTAAGGCTTTCCTTGAACGCTAAAATTTCGGCTTCAGGAAGCTTGGAAATGCGTACGACCTTTTCAACAGAGTCGCCTTCGGCAAGCATGGCTTTAGCCATTTCACGATGCCCTTCAGCAACCCCTTCAGAATGTCCTTCTGCAAATCCTTCGGAATGCCCTTCCGCACGCCCTTCCGCACGTCCTTCCGCACGCCCTTCCGCAAGCCCTTCTGCACGGGCGTGCTTCTTTTCAACGTACATTTCGTAAAGACGGTCGCTCATAGCCATAGCCTCACTTACAAGAAATTCTTCTGTAAAGATACTCAATTCGGCCTTTTTCTGCAATAGAGCGAATAGTGAATCTTTAGGAACATCAATTGGAGCTTCGTTATTGAGTCCGTCGATAACACGAAGCCATTGCGCGAGGAGGCTTTGGTCAGATGCGTAGTTCCCTTTTATGAATTTGGGAATTTCAACGAGGGTGACAGTTTGTTTTTTGAAAAATTCTTCGTTATCTTGATTTTTGAGTCGAATACTGTGTCGGTAATTTTTGGAATCGGGAAAACCGTTGAACATTTGCAAGCTGATGAGATTTAAATCGCGAAGCCAGTAGCTGTCGCCTCGAACTTTGCTTGCAATCGTGTGTTTTGCGGTATAGAACACAAGTCGGTCGCTGTAAGTTTCGTCTTCTACATGCTGAACTTCAAGAACGATGCGTTCAAGGCGCTGGTTTTCTGCAACGATATCCGAGGTGGTCGTTTTGCTGAAGGCGCTGTTCACTGTAGGATTGACGAAGGTGAGGTTGTCGATGCAGTCTCCGCCATCCAGTTTCAGGATTGCGTTCAGAAAGTTTGCGGTCATTTCCATGTTTTCGGGATTTCCAAAAAGAATTTTGAAAATTGTATCGTTGTAAATGTAGGCGTACTTGTATTTTTCAAGGTATTTCAAAATACAGTTATGGGTGTCGCCACCTTGCTTGTGTGTTTCACTGATGTCTTTGAGCATTGCTGCGTATTGAGCTTTATTCATAGGACTCCAAGTCCGCATTACGGCGGTGGAAATGTGTACGCTAAAAAACGTACACGGCTTGTGTATCGTTGTTGATTAGTTTGTTTTAAAGCCGGCGTCTTTAGAACTGTCGGGATATGTATCGCAGCGCATTCCGCATGGGTTTTCCAAGGCCATGGCGTTTGCCAAGTCAATACCGGACCTACGGCTGCGAGGAGGAATGTTCCCGCCCGTGGATGCGTACGCCTCTGTCGGCGGGGCCTTCTCGTCGTGATAATGAAAATAGATAATGATGATTGAACGTGCAATAGGTCGCGCTGCGGGGCCTTATAACCCCTATTTCCTATAATTACAGTTGCCTAAGGCGAAAAAATTTTCTCTATTTGTATCGGTTTTTAGACTGTTCGTGGATTTTTTCCGTTGAAACCCCGGATTTCGGTCCAAAAGGTTTCTGGAGAACTTCCGTAAGCGAACGTCTATTTTAGTATAAGAGGTTTATTTGGTCGTCCAAGAAAAACTGAATTCTCTCATTGCCGAGGCGTGCAAGTCCGCTTCCGTTACGCTTGTGGAAGCCGATATGTTCCGTGCCGGCAAGCGCAAAACGTTGCGGATATTTATCGACAAGCCCGAAGGTGTTTCTATTGATGATTGCACGAACGTGAGTCATTTCCTCTCGGATGCGTTGGACCTGGATCCTGAGTTGATCGAGGGGGCTTATACGCTTGAAGTCTCGTCTCCGGGATTGGACCGCCCCCTCAAGTCTTTGGCGGATTTTAACCGCAACAAAGGGCGACTGCTCCGCGTGAACCGTTCGACGGGTAAAACTGTGACGGGTGAACTTTTAGATGCCGACGAAGAAAATTTGACGCTCAAGCTCAAGGGCAATGCCGGCGAAATCGTCATACCGAGGTCCGAGGTGCTTTCGGCCAAGGTCGAAGTGAAAATTTAATAGGAAGGTCAACTTATGAAGAACGAACCGAAAGTGAACTTGCTCGACGTACTCAGGGAAGTCGTTGAAGACAAGAGTGTCGATGATTCCGTGATTTTGGATGCCCTCAAGAAGGCTCTTATTTCTGCGGCCCGCAAGTATCTGCACATCGAAAAGAAAATCAATGTCGATATCGACATGGAAACAAACGAAGTCCATGTGTTTTTGAACGTCGAAGTTGTCGATGATTATCCGGACTACGACCCGAACATGACTGCTGATGAAGTGGCTGAATTGGATGAAGGTTACATGCTCGTCGAAGAAGCCCGCGACTTCAATGAAGACGCTCAGGCCGGCGACAGCCTTTATATGGAACTCCCGACCTCCTCCTTCGGTCGCCAGGCAATCCAAACTGCAAAGCAGCTTTTGACGCAGCACATCCGCAGCGCCGAATGCCAGCGCATCATGGATATTTACCGCAGCCGCATCGGTACGATTATCAACGGTACGGTACTTCGTTTGGAACAACGTAATGTTATCGTGGATCTCGGCAACAAGATTGAAGCTGAACTCCCGGCTCGCGAATAGATTCCGCACGAACGCTTGGCTCAGGGCGCTTCTGTGAAGGCTGTGATTGCTCGCGTCGAAGAATCGACCAAGAGCGGTGCTCAGGTTATTTTGTCTAGAGCGAACGCCGACTTCCTCAGGGCTCTTCTCCGTCAGGAAGTTCCTGAAATTTACGAAGGCACTGTTGAAATCAAGTCCGTGGCTCGTGACTCCAAGAATCGCCGTGCAAAGATTGCCGTCTATTCTCGCGATGAAAAGATTGACCCGGTTGGCGCTTGCGTCGGTATGAAGGGTGCTCGCGTACAAACTATCGTTCGCGAACTTGGCAACGAACGCATCGACATCGTTCATTGGGACGAAAATTTCGACGTGTTCGTACAACGTTCTTTGGCTCCGGCGACTGTCCTCAAGATGTTCCCGGTTCCGGACACGGACCGTATCGTGATTATCGTCGATGACGAAAACCTCGCTCAGGCCATTGGCAAGGGCGGCCAGAATGTGGAACTTGCCGGTCGCTTGGTGGATCGCAAGCTCGATGTTCACGGAGAACAGGAATGGTCTCAGATGGATGAGAATCCAAGAACAAGATTCTCATGAGCAATTATGAGGATGAAAGAAGAATGAGATCGAAGCGTTCCGAAAAGAAGGAAGCTAACGCTTAAGAACATTTGCGTGGGGCAATTGTTTAACGGAAGAATAAGAAAAGGAATTGAATAGGCTATTCATGACGAATGATTCTCAAATGAAACCTAAGGATTGGGCTGATGCTCATGGATTGAAGGTTGATGTGGTGATGAAGCTGCTCCGCGATGCAGGCGTTGCAGTTCGTACCCATATGTCCAAGTTGGATATGGCAGACTTTGAAAAGATCGAGGAGGCTGCCGCTGCCGAAAAACAGAAGCAGGATGCCCGCAACAAGAATCTGAAGAGGCCGACCGCTTCCGAATCTGATTCTTCCGCTTCCGCTCCCGCAAAGAAGAAGGAAACGCCGGTTGCAACAAACAAGCTTGGCTTGAAGGTGAGCCTCAAGAAGGGTCCGGGAGCCCGCAAGGAAGCTCCGAAGCCTCCTGTAAAGCAGGAATCGAAGGTTGCGCCGAAGCCTAATCCGGCGTCGATTGTAAAACCGGCTGCATCGGCACAAACCGCTCCGGCACAGGCCGCACCTGCACCAAAGCCCGCAGCACCCGCTCCGGCACAGGTTGTAAAGCAGGCTGCCCCCGCAACGCCGGCACCTGCCGCAGCTCCTGCGACTCCGGCAGCACAAGCCCCGGCTCAAGTTGCCCCGGCAAAGCCCGCTGCACCCGCTCCGGTCGCAAAGCCGGCCGCTCCGGCTCAAGTCGTGAAACCGGCTGTTCCGGCTCCGAAGCCCGCTGCCCCTGTGGTAAACGCAAAGCCGGCTGCTCCGCAGCCGACCATGATGACCGCGAATACGGAACTCAAGCAGCCGCCGATGAAGGCTCAGGTGTTCAAGCCCGATGCCGCAATCCTTGCCCGTATCGAAAAGTCTCGCCAGCAGGCACAGGCCGCTCGTGGCAATCACCGCCAGAATGGTCGCGGTGGCAATGGCGGCAATGGTGGCAACAACAGCCAGGGCTACACGGGTACGTTTGGCCGTCTTTCGAACAACGGAAATGGCGGCAACGACAATCGCAACAATAACAACAACCGTCGTCAGAACGGCGGTAACGCTAGCAGCAGTAGCCGCGGCTATACGGGCCGTAACGGCGGGTTCTCTAGCGGTTCCATGCAAGAAGCTTTCAATGCTTCGAACAACAGTCAGGTTCTTGCCCAGAATCAGAACGGCAAGGGCAATGGCAAGGGCCAGAATGGTCGCCATAACAACGACAAGAACCGTCGTAGCAATACTAAAGACCGTCAGGAAATGCAGAAGGAGCAACAGCAGGAAGCCGTTCGTCAGAACGTCTCCCGTGTGATGGCTTCGCTCTCCAAGAACCCGGTCAAGAAAGTTTATCACAAGGAACATAACGACAATAATTCCGGCGAAGAAAAGAAGATTCTCAAGACTTCCGACTTCATTACCGTGGGCGAACTCGCAGGCCTCATGGACCAGATGCCGGCACGCGTTATTGCAAAGTGCATGGAAATGGGCATGATGGTGACTATCAATGCCCGTCTCGACTTTGAAACTATCCAGATTTTGGCAGATGAGTTCGGTTATGAAGCTCAGCTGATGGAAGAATACGAAGAAGAAGTTCTCGGCGTGGAAGAAGAATCCTCCGAAAACCTCAAGCCGCGTCATCCGGTGGTTACTGTTATGGGCCATGTGGACCACGGTAAGACTTCTTTGCTCGACTGGATCCGTAAGACTCATGTGGTGTCGGGCGAATCCGGTGGCATTACGCAGCACATCGGTGCTTACGAAGTTACGACTTCTCAGGGCAAGGTGACGTTCCTCGATACTCCGGGTCACGAAGCGTTCAGCGCTATGCGTGCTCGCGGTTCTCAAGTGACCGACGTTATCGTGCTTGTGGTCGCAGCAGACTCCATGGTGATGCCGCAGACCGTCGAATGTATTGAACTTGCTAAGCGTGAAAATGTTCCGATGGTTGTCGCCATTACGAAGATGGACCTTCCGACGGCAAACCCGGACAAGATTCGCGCCCAGCTTGCAGAACGCGGTGTGGAAGTCGAACAGTGGGGCGGTCAGACCAGCTGTATCGAAGTTTCTGCACGTACGGGTCAGGGCATGGATGTTCTCCTCGAAACGCTTGCTCTCGAAGCTGAAATTTTGGAACTTAAGGCCAATCCGGATACGCATGCCTGTGGCGCTGTCGTTGAATCCAAGCTCGACGTGGGTAAGGGCCCGAGGGCTTCCCGGATATGGTCCCCGTTGTCCGAGCCGATGGCATGCGACAGCAGCACCCCCGCCACCTGGTTGTT
>NZ_JAFWOM010000103.1 GCF_017545445.1 Fibrobacter sp. | reverse complement strand
TTTACAAAAGAGAAAGCGAGCACAAAGCATCGTCAAAGTCAAAGCCATAGCTAATGTAACATGTTTTAGCTTAATTGGAATAGCCGATGCCGGAATAAATTCGGCATGACAAATCACAAATGTGTTTGTCGAGCACATCCCTCTTCCCCAAATCGCAAAAATTTCTACATTTTACGCTGAAAAAGGTGATTCCACTGCATACTAACCACTTATTTAGACGAGAGAACGGCTCTGCGAGCCTACAGACGAAAGATATGTTCTTAGACGAAAAAAATATTGAAGTTCGCTCCGGCAGAGGCGGTGACGGCATCTGCAGTTTCCATCGTGAAAAGTTTGTACCCCTCGGCGGTCCCGATGGTGGTGATGGCGGTCGTGGCGGTCACGTGATTTTGCAGGTGAACGAGCAATATACGACGCTCCTCGACATGGGCAACACGCACATTTACAAGGCAAAGAGCGGTCAGCCCGGTGGTGCAAAGCGCTGCTCCGGCGCATCTGCCGAAGATTTGATCGTGAACGTTCCGCGTGGCACAATCGTCAAGGACGAACAGGGCCACATCCTCACGGACTTGACCGAACCGGGCCAAAAGTGGATTGCGGCTCGCGGCGGCAAGGGCGGCATGGGCAACCAGCATTTCGCAACTCCGAAGGTGCAGGCCCCGCGCAAGTGCACGCCGGGTGAAAAGGGCGAAGTCCGCCAGCTGTTCCTAGAACTCAAGCTCATGGCAGACGTAGGTCTCGTTGGCTTCCCGAACGCAGGCAAGTCGAGCCTCGTGAACAAAATTTCTAGCGGACGTCCGAAAGTTGGCGACTATCCGTTTACGACACTTGAACTGGTGCTCGGCATTGTGCAGGTGAACGGTCACAGCTTTGTAGTCGCTGATATTCCGGGCCTCTTGGAAGGCGCCAGCGAAGGCAAGGGCCTTGGTCACCAGTTCCTCAAGCACATCGAACGTACGCACACGTTGCTCTTTGTGATTGACGGTTTCGCCGAAAACGCTTACGAACAGTTCAATGTCCTCAAGGAAGAGCTCAAGGCATTCCACCCGAAGCTTGCCGAAAAGAACTTCGTCGTGGCTCTCAACAAGAGCGACCTCGGCATCGAAAACGCCATCAAGGAATTCAAGAAGCACCGCCAGAAAGTGGTCATCACATCGGCGGTGACAGGTGAAGGTTGCGCTGAATTACAGCAGGCTTTGGACGCTGCAGTGCCCCATATGCACAAAAAAAGCATCGGTTGGAGCAAAAAAACGTAACGGTAACAAAAAAATATTGTAAATTCATTAACATGAAGGCGACTCAGTCCAACATAACTAAGAAGGAACTCGTTGATGAAATCGCTTCCCAGACTGGTTTTACGCAGGTAAAAACCAAAGTCATCGTGGAAGGTCTCATCGACGCGGTTACTAATGCCGTTATCGAAGGAAATAACATTGAGTTACGTGGATTCGGTCGCTTCAAGAACAAACAGCGCAAGGAACGCCGCACCCGGATCCCCAAGACTGGCGAACTCGTGAACATTCCCGCCAAGGTACGTCCGGTTTTCGAACCTAGCAAGGATTTGATTGAAAAAATCAATAAAGTTCCTTTCGACTTAGAAACAGAGGCCTTTGTCCCAAAAGATGACCAAGAAAGAATCTAGTACGCCCGTAATCCAGAACAGAAAGGCAAGCCACCTTTACTTTGTGGATGAAACTTTTGAAGTGGGTATCATGCTCATCGGGTCGGAAGTCAAATCCATCCGCGATGGCAAATGCACATTGGGCGAAGCATGGATCGATATTGACGAGAACAAAGACGAACTTTGGCTCGTCGGTGCCCATATCGACGAATACCTTTTCGCGAACAGGTTTAACCACATTCCGGCACGCCGTCGCAAGCTCCTCGCCCACAAGCACGAAATCCAGAAAATGCGCAAGGCAAAGGAATTGAAAGGTTGCACCATCATTCCGTTAAAATTGTACTTTAAAAACCGTATTGCAAAACTCGAAGTAGGAATATGCCGAGGCAAAGATCAACACGACAAGCGACAGGACATCTTAGTCCGCGACGCCAAAATGGAAATGGCTCGCGCAGCCAAGGCCCATCGCTAATTTTAGTGCTGCTGCTAACCGCATGCAGCCTCGCCCTCGCCGTAACGGCAAGGGTCGATGTGGAGACGCTTGCCCGCGAAATCAAGGGGGCGTTCCACTGGTATCCGGTGCAAAAAACGTTCACGATTATTTCACCCAAAGACACGCTCAAGTTCGCGGTCGGCATTCCGTACATGGCCTACAACGGTCGCACATCGCAACTGACGCAAGCCCCGCAACTGGACAACGGGCATTTGTGGATTGCAGAAAACGATGTCAAGAAGATTACGACAAAACCTGTAGCTTCGGAACCTGTTCCTGTAAAAAAAGCAGAACCGGCAAAGCCTGCCGCCCCTGTCGCAACAAAAGCGGACCCCCAAGCCGAAACTAAACCGGCAACGCCTGTTGTCGTAAAACCGAAGCCACCCAAGCAAGAAATTGCTGGCAGCCGCGAAGTCCGCACCATCGTCATCGACCCCGGACACGGAGGCAAGGACCCCGGCGCGCAGGGCAAGAAAGCCAACGAAAAAGACATCGTGCTTGCGGTCGCGAAGCTTTTACGCAAGAACCTCGCCGACGAAGGCTTCAACGTGAAGCTCACCCGCAGCAAGGACGTGTTCATCGAACTCGGACAACGCGCGAACCTCGCCAACCAGTGGGACGGAGACTTGTTCATCAGTCTGCACTGTAACGCCATTGACGCGAGCGAAGAACGCAAGCGGATTATCCAGGGTTACCAGTTCTACGTGCTGCGAGCCCCGGAAAGCGAAGAAGACAAAGCCATAGCCCGTCGTGAAAACGCGGTCGCCACGCTCTACGGCGAAAAGAACGCCAAGGACGAACTCTCGCCGCTGGAATGGTTCAAGCTCGAAGCGCGCCTCGAACAGTATAAACAAACTAGTTACATGTTTACAGAGAAGTTGCTCGACAGCTTTGAAGGCGGAAAAATCAAGAGGATGAACACAGGTGTCGGCGGTGCAGGGTTCATGGTCCTCGTAGGAGCGATGATGCCAGCCGTGCTCATTGAACTTGGATTCATCAGCAACGAAGAAGACGAAGCCTACATGATGACCAAGACAGGCCAGCAAGATTTAGCAGACCGCATTGCAGAAGCTGTGAGCAAGTACAAGGATGCCGTCCACAGCTACAGAGAAACGCTGGGAAGAAATTAGACGAAAAAAGGAATCCGCAAGATTTGACTGGATTCCTCGTTACACTCGGAATGACGAGATGTTTGCGGAATGACGTGAAGCTTTCGAAATGACGAAAGGCTTTCGACAAATAAACTACTCCGCAGCCTTTGATTTCTTCTCTATAATTTCAAGGCATTCCGCGAGAATCGCATCGTACATGTCCTGATAACGTTTTGTAATTTCAGGCGTTCCGTCTGCGCAAGCCTTCGTCTTTGCAATAAAACCGTTGAACCAATTTTTCGATTTATCCTTTAAAAGGAAAACATCTGCCTCAATATCGGCAGAAAAATAAGGTTCATAAAGTCCCTTTAATGTTTTGTTTTCATGATCCAAAAGACCATTTAAATATTTTTGTTCCGATTCAGATCTGGCAACATCTTCCAAGAGTTTTCCGGAGACAACCTCATACAGTTTTTTCTGCACATCGGCCAAAATATCCGGGAACAAAGCAAACCCATCTTGTTTGCAGGACTTGACCCAATCTTCAGGGTAAATTCCATGGGCTATGTCATATTCCTCATCGCTCGTATAGAAAAGATTTCCTTCGATTTTGTACCCATTCCTATAAGTACGTGTATCAGAACACACAATCATCGGAGCGTCATAATACGAAGTGGGATAACAAACAGGACTGACGATACCATAAACAGGCGCCATTTCTTGAATAGAACCGCACGATTGAAGTTTATCTTCCCATTCCGTCAAAATTTTTTGAGACAATGATGTATCTTTCCCTAAATATTTTTTATAGTCATTGCATGTAAGACTATGCGTAGTTTCAGGGCAATTGCTTCGTTTATACGACCCTTCTACACAAGTCACGGAGGTGTCCCGTGCCATGAGATATTTCACGGGTTCCGTAGAACTTGAAGATTCCGTGACGTCAGCACTTGAAGAGCTTTCTACGCTCGAAGAACTCATCGCAGCATCCGACGAACTGGATGCGTAAACATCAGAAGAGCTCGTATTTTCTTCAGTCAAGGAACTTGAAGACTCTTCAGGGAAAGCGGTTTCACTACTAGAACTATCCCCGAATGCATCCGCGGACGAATCCGGATCTGTAGATTGCACTACGGCAAATTGAGGATTCGAATCACTGCCACAGCTCGCCCAAAAAAGTGATGCGACAGTCAAGCAACTCAGGCGCCAAAACTTACGAATATTCATAGAAACTCTCCTTTACTCTCTAATATATAATTTATCTCAAAAATTGATTTCAAAAAGCGTTCTGTTTAAATAAAAACGTTGACATTCCGTCAATAAACACAACAGGCTATTCACCGGCTACAGCTGTCTTGACATTATTTCTGATAATCTCCATACATTCCGCCAAAATTGCATCGTACTTTTGTTTGTAGCGTTCCGTTATCTCGGGCGTGCCATCTTCGCAAGTCTTGGTTTTGGCGATATAACCATCAAACCAGTTTTCTGCCATATAGTTCAAATTCGAGCGTTCTACGGGACGATTTTCAAGATAGTAAGGCGCTAAGCCTACCTTTAATGTTTTATTTTCACGATCTAAAAGATTTTCTAGATACTTTATCTGAACTTCAGTCAAAGAAGAATCAATCATCAATTCATCGACAATCTTTTTGTACAATTCTTTTTGCACATCAGCAAGGATATCAGGAAACAAAGCAAAGTCTTCTTGCGGACAAGATTCAACTAAATCATCAGGAACAATTCCTTTAGCTTCATTGTACTCTTTTTCACTCGTATAAGCAAGTTTTTCATCTATTCTAAAATCTTCATAAGTACTGTCATTAGAACATTTCATCTTATGTTTTATACGAGTTGAAGCGCAAGGACCGATGCCATACAAAGCTGCATTTTGTAATTGAATAGCGCCGCACGATTCTAGTTCTTTTTCCCAAAACGTCAAAAGTTTTTCTGATACAGATTGTTTTTGCTTTAAGAAATTTGTTAAATCATTACAATCATAATCTTTTGAACAAATCGGAACCGCAACTCCAAAAGTCTCACAAGTAACAGAGGAATCCCGTGCCAGAACGTAAGTCGGTATTGTAGATGAACTAGAAACACTTGAAGAACTCGATGCAGGAGTATCAGAGGAACCCGTTGGTGGGACAATTGTCGAACTAGAAGATTCAGAGAATTCCGCAGAACTTGAGGGCTCAATCTGCGACGAGCTTGATTCAGGCTCCACCGACGCGCTGGATTCAGTTTCTGAAGATGCAGACGAGAAACGCCCCTCCCCCGCATCCGCAGATGAATCCGGATTTGTAGCCCCCGCTATAGGAAATTGCAGATTGGAATCCGTGCCGCAACTCGCCCAAAAAAGCGATGCGACAGTCAAACTGCATAGACGGAAAAACTTGTGGATTGTCATACAAACACTCCCCCTTCTAGAGACCGAGAATATCGAGCATGACAACCGGCCTTACAAAAGTTCAATGTCATTTATTATAATATATAATTTATCCGTCAACAACGTACAAACTTCACCCCGGGACACAAAAAAGAACTGTCACTTTCGCAACAGTTCTTTGAAAAGCGGTTTAACTTGTGTAAGCTGATCCCGGCACAGAGGCCGGGATGACAAGTAAAGAAAACCTCTTTCGTCTCTGGACAAGTCCCAAATGCTCGGCTCAGTTATAGGTCTGCAAGCAGTCCTGCAACATTCGCCTTTTGCATTTGTCGTCTGTAGCGAGCGACGCGAGCGTTCTCTCGTCTAATTATTGACGCTTACGCCTTCGGCTTCGGCGTCCGTCCTTCGGCTCGGTCATGCCGGCAAGCTTGCTTGCCGTCGCGACACTCGCCTTACGGACTACTCCGCGTCCATGTCAGCTTCGTCGATTTCGGCGTTGTGATAGACTTCCTGAACGTCGTCGTGGTCTTCGAACTTGTCGATGAGCTTGAGGAGCTTCACAGCGTCGTCGTGACCGAGCTTGACCGGGTCATTCGGAACGTAGCTGAGTTCAGCGCTCATCATTTCGATGCCTGCAGCTTCGAGAGCCTTGGAAACAGCGTCAAAAGCTTCCGGAGAAGTGGAAATTTCATGAACGCCGTCTTCGGTGCTCATGTCTTCGGCACCCGCATCAAGAACGAGGTCCATCACCTGGTCTTCCGGATACTTTTCAGCATCGACGACAATCACGCCCTTGTAAGTGAACGCCCAAGAAACGGAACCGGATTCGCCCATGGAACCGTTGTTCTTGTTGAAGATGTTGCGGATTTCAGCAACCGTACGGACCTTGTTGTCGGTCATGCACTGCACCATGATGGCAATGCCAGCCGGGCCGCGTCCTTCGTACAGCGGTTCCGTCATTTCAGTACCGGAGTTAGCACCCGTACCCTTGGCGATTGCACTTTCGATATTCTTGGTCGGCAAGCTCTGGCTCTTGGACTTGAGGATAGCAGCACGGAGACGCGGGTTAGCGTCAGGGTTGCCGCCGCCGAGCTTAGCAGCAATGGAGATTTCCTTAATGAGTTTGTTCCAAGCCTTAGCGCGAGCGACGTCGGTTTTGGCTTTCTTGCGTTTGGTGGTGGCCCATTTGGAGTGACCGGACATAATTTACCTCTAGGTGTTTTTTTGATAAAATTTAAAAAAGTTCTACTTTCTGTTCATCTTGCAGAGTCGTTTCTGCTTGGCGGAGAGTCTGCGGCTAGAGCAATCAAGCGAATTGTCTTCCATCGTCGTTTTAAGCTTGACCTTTTCACTTCCGTATCTCGCCTGACGTTCAGCCTCTTCGCGCGCACGCTTATCGGCCAAGGCTTTAGCCCTAGCCTCTTGACGATCCCGCTGCATAGCTTCAAGTTTTGCCTTGTCAATAGGAGTGGCGGACGCTTTGGTAATTTCGCGTTCGTACTTACCGCTCCAGATTTTTCCCAAAAGCGAACCGGACTGCAAAGCATCATCCAAAATGCCCTGAGCCCAGCTGTCATTGGCAGGAGGCAAAAGCTTGAACGACAAATTACGAATTCTAGTCGGTTCCTCGTCATAGTAAAGCATCATGTCGAAGAAGCCCACGTTGTACTCGTCGCCATCGGAACCGGCAGCAATCTTGTCCGGTATATAAGCGAGCACAGCGTAAAGAGCCCTATCGAAAAGAGCCGTAATGAGGACATCGGAATCTCCACCGGGGGCCTGAACTTCACCTTGCGCAACGAACGCCCAAGGAGCCACATCGACCTTCAGCATAAATTTGTGGAACCCTTTATCCGCTTTTTTCAGCTTGATCAGGGCACCAGAAAACGCCTGAAATCCCGGCTTGATGGAGCCTTCTTGCGCAAACACAAATGCACACGCAAGAAAGATTACCGTTAGAATTTTCTTCATTGCCTAATCCACTCCACTAATTTATTCTTAATTCTTGAAGAACAAAGCCTTGGCTGCTTCGAACATCGGATCCTTTTCGTCCGGGTTGCGGCATTCCGTATAAATGCGCACCTTCGGTTCCGTGCCGGACGGGCGGACGAGCATCCAAGAATCGTCGTCGAAGATAACCTTCACGCCATCGAGCGTAAGGAGTTGCTTCACAGTTTTTTCGTTAGAGCCGACCATGACCTTTGCACCCGGCTTAGCAATATCGGCAATAGCATCGACCTTCGCCTTCAAGGGAGCGCCGACGAGGGACTTATCGACTTCGAAACCGGAACGGGTCGGATAGAAGCGACCGTATTCTTCGTACAAAGCATCGAGGTATTCGCCGAGGTTCTTGCCAGTCGTTGCAAGAATTTCGAGAGCGATGAGAAGGCCGAACTGAGCGTCCTTTTCCAGCGTGTTGTTGAGGCCGGAGATACCGTCGGATTCTTCAAATGCAACGAGAGCCTTCTGCTTGGCGTTGCGGCTGAGCCACGGGCGGAAGTTCTTGAAGCCCACCGGAGTTTCCATCACAGGCACGCCGAGTTTTTCAGCAATGATGTTCACAAAGTTAGAAGTAGCGACGGACTTAGCCACGCAACCCTGTTCCTTGCGCCAGGTCGCCATGTAGTGGAAAGCGATAGCACCGAACTGGTTCATGTCGATTTCGCGAGTGCCATCGTAGAAACGGATACGGTCGCCATCCGGATCAAAGATTGCGCCCAAGCGGAACCAAGACTTGCTTTCATCCAAAACCTTGCGGACCTTTTCGAGGTTCTTGCTGGACGGTTCCGGAGCGATACCGCCGAACAAAGAATCGTCTTCATTACGGAGCGTGATAAGGCATTCAGGATTATCGAGGAGAGCAGCCGGACGGCGGCGGGTAGAACCATGCACATGGTCGCACACGAGCGTGAGGCGGCCCTTCTTGATAAAGTCCTTGATACGGTCGAACTTGATCGTTCCCTGCTTGACGAGGAATTCCTTGTAAATCTTGAGGGAGTCGATGATTTCCCAGTCAACCTTGGAGACCGGTTCAAACTTCCAAGTCGCCATCATTTCATTAGAGAGCTTGGTGATGACGTTCGTGATTTCCGGACCCGCAGGACCGCCGTCAGCCGGATTGAACTTGATTCCGTTGTAATGGCTCGGGTTATGGCTCGGAGTCATGTTGATGGAGCAAGCAGCACCGAGCATTTCAATTGCAGCGGAAAATTCCGGAGTCGGCATTTCGCCACCGTAATAAACCTTCACACCAGCCTTCGCAAACTGATCCGCGACAGCTTCGCAGAATTCGTGACCGAGCAAGCGGTTATCGTGACCGACGACCACACCGCGTTTTTGAAGTTCGGCAAAGTCCTTGACACCCAGCGCTTCAAAAAGTTCAGGAGTAGCTTCCTTGTACAAACGCACAATGGCAGCACCCACCACCTGCAAGTTGCGAAGCGTAAATTCAGAACCGATTTCGCCGCGCCAGCCGGACGTACCAAAACTAACCTTGGCAGGTTCCTGAGAGGTTAATGCAACCTGCTTCACTGTTTCAACCAGAGCCATGTCCGTAGCCGGGTTGAATTCGGGGGACTGAATTTTTTTCCAAATCTGGGTAATGTTTTCCATAGGGGTTCCTGTATTGAAGTTTTACGCGGACAATTTAGAAAATAGTAGGAAGTAAGAAGTTGGAAGTAGGAAGAAAATAGGGGTGTGAGCGGTGAGGGATAAGTCTTTATCCGTCATCTTGGAGGGAGCCGCAAGGTGACCGATAGGATCCATAATTGTGAGAATATAAAATAGGACAAAAAGGGGAAAGCCTTCCCCTGATTGCAGCCTCGGTGGACATTGTCACCCTGGAGCGTAGCGATAGGGTCCACCGAGTCTTCCATCACCCCTTCAAGCGGGGGCCCCCCCCCGCAACGCCTAGGCTTATAGCAGACAAAATAAATCATCAATCGTTTGCCAAGTTGACTTCGCAACTTGCCGCAAGACTCGCTGCACCTCGAAAATGGGAATAGATTAGCATTGAGTAACGAGCTATGAGCTGTGAGTTTTTTATAGCAGACCACTTACATTCTCATAGCTCATCGCTGAAGGCTCACCGCTACTAGTCGTGGCACTACTTCGTAGTGCAAGACTTGCGGCTCAGTCATAAAAATGTGCTAGCACATTTTTGCGACATTCACCTTATTCGTCTTTGACGCAACGAACAGAAAACCCGTAGTACTTGTCGTGGTAGACCAGGTTTGCACTGCCGCCGTCGTAGCGCAAGAACACGATGAACGCGTAGTAGCTATTGCCCTCTGTAGAACTCCAGAAGTCCGCGTTGATGCCCTCGAAGCTGTAATTCCCAAAGTTGCTCCTGTAGCCGGCAGGCAACGCCGAGAACGAGTAGGCATCCGTGCCATTGCCGCTACTGTTCCAGCCAGTTGTCGATTTGAGTTTTGTTCCCGCCGTATTGGAACCACCAACTGCGGCAAACAACGTATTCCATTCCGTTTGCGTAGGCAAGTGCCAGCCTGTTGGGCAAACACCACGCACCGGATACGTCGGCGAGCATGTTTTACCATAGCCGCAACCCTTGCCATTCACGCTCCATGTGCCAGCAGAGTCCATCGCGACCGCCCACGTGTAAAGGCGACCGTACTTGGTGCAGTTAGACGGATCATCTTCAGTGCAATAGCTATTTTCCGTTTCGAAGTTCAAGTTTTGAGCCATCCACGTTTGGGAACCAATAACAACAGTCTTGTAGGACTGACCATCGCGGGTGTCCGTTAGAGACCCTTCGACTTCGCTCAGGGTGACACTTGAAAAACCGAGAATGACAGAAGAAGATGATTGCTCAATTTTTTTACTCGATGAAGACGTTTTTTTGCTTGAACTCGACTTTGCATAACTGCTACTTGACGATTTTTGGTTTTTAGTCGAAGACGATGATTTAACAACGCTAGAAGACGACTCATCCGATGGTTCAGTAATTGAACTACTATCATCGCCACACGCGGCAAAGAAAAGTCCAAAACAGACAGAAGCACAAAGAATAAATTTATTCATAGTACAAATATACAAAAAAGTACACAGAGCTACTCTTCCAAATCCATCAAGTCGTAATACATAAGACGCGTATGCGGGTCATCATCTTCGGCGTTCATGAATTGAAATTCATTTTTCACGTAAAACGGGACCGCATCCAAGTACGCATCGACCGTCAAAAAACGACAGCCAGCTTTATTGTCTAAAGCAAACATCGACTTGACATAATCGACCAGACTCAATACAACTCAGTTGAACTATTTTAAAGGATTTGTCTCCACTCTTCTGAAGCACGGGTCAACACCTCCATTGGCTTCTTCTCGGGCACGTTTTTCACGCATACCTTCTTCGTAAGCCATTTTCATAAGTTCGTAGTTTCGCAAACGGCGAGCACGAACTTCTGGAGATTCAGGATGTCGTTCTTGCATACGGGCCAAAAAGCGACGAGCATCCTCGCCAAAGAGTATCGGGGTTTCTCTGATAGGTCTAGCCATAACGCGTCCTTTGTTTTTCATATAGATAACGATATAATAACTCTGGAGCATCACTAAACAGGTGAAACCCGACAACACACTACTAAGGTGGTATTGTTTAATATAGCATGCTTGAAAAGCAAAAACAAGGGGTCCCGTTGTCGGCAATTCATTTTGCAACCAATAGATTGCAAAATGAAAAATTTTCTTGAAAAGCTTAATTTTCCCCAATTCGTTTGCTATATTATCCACAGCTAGCGGATGCTGGCCATGCTCAATAAAGAGCCGTTTTCTATATCAAAATAGGAACGGCTCTTTTTTGTTTTGCAAAAACAGCACAATACAAACAAAGGAGAAAAATGAAGACAAACCACATTCCGTTCGAAGATCTTCCCATCACGAACCGTTTCATGTTCGCGCTCGTGTTTAGCCACAATAAACAATGTGTAATTTGAGGTGTGAAGTGTGCAATGAAAAATCAACTGTTCAATCATTAAGCAAATTGTTCGCTTTACGGATAATATGTTTATATCGTCATTTAGTTTCAAACAAAAGAGAATTCGTTCTTAGCAAGCAATTACTTCGTAGCGGCACAAGCATTGGAGCGAATATAAAGGAGGCTCAGTTTGCACAAAGCAAGGCCGATTTTATTGCCAAAATGTATATCGCATTGAAAGAGGCCGGAGAGACCGAATATTGGCTTGAATTGCTTCATGAAGCGAGATATCTAGAATCAACTGAATTCGATAATATCATTACGCTTTGCCAGGCAATTGTTCGAATGCTAAATGCCATAACCAAAACCGCTCGAAACAGATAATTCATTCCACATCACACATTCCTCATCACACATTCCTCATCACACATCACACATTACACATTACACAATGGTATCTGTCGGACAATGAAACAAGGAAGCGCTATATGACTTGGCAACAGGAATTGGATGACATGGTATATGAGGAACGCGAACGCACTAAGGCAGCCGAAAAACGTGCTGACGAAGAAAAATGCCGTGCAGACGAGGCCGAGTCACGCGCTGACGAAGCAGTAAACCTTGCTAATAAAGAAAAGTCCCGTGCAGACATGTACGAGAAGATACTCAAGGAACACGGACTACTTTAATTCCGCAATTTTCGTCCATCACGTAATTTTGCCGTAGCACAACTTCGTTGTGCAGACTGTTTCAACTTAGAAATGGTCGCTCTAGTAAACTTGGCGACCGCTTCACTCAGCTTGCTAGTCCTTGACGCAACGGACAGAGAAAGCGTAACTTTTTCCGTAATATTGCAGTCCCGCAATTTCCTTGTCATAGTACGAATAGTAAGCGCCATAGCTACCATTTTCTGAAGAACTCCAAATAAACAAATTACCACCCAGACCATATTTTCCACGATCATCTCTAAATCCTGCAGGCAGCGCGGCAAAAGAATAAGCATCCATACCATTGTCACCATCAGACCAACCATCGCTAGACCTGAGCATTTTTCCAGCAGTAGAAGAACCTCCAACCGCAATAAACAACTGTTCCCATTCCGAATTATTCGGTAAATGCCAACCAGTTGGGCAAACGCCTCGCACGGAATATGTCGGAGAACAAGTAACACCGTTGCCGCAACCTTTGCCGTTCGCACTCCACAAACCAACACTATCCATCGCAGCCCCCCAAGAATAAAGGCGACCGTACTTGGAGCAATTAGATGGATTATCTTCATTACAGTAGCTATTTTCCGTTTCGTAGTTCAAGTTCTGAGCCATCCATATTTGGGAGCCGATGGTGACAGTTTTGTAAGTCTGACCGTCACGGGTGTCTGTTATGGATCCTATCGCTCCGGCTCCGCCTCCACTCCAGGATGACATGGGAGATGAAACACTTGAAGAACTGGGAATGACAGAAGAAGAGGATGACACAGGAAGGGCTACACTGCTGCTCGACTTCTGCGTAATGCTAGAGGAAGAAGATGACATTGGAAAGGCGATACTGGAGGAGCTAGGATTAACCTGAACCGGTTCGCAAGTAAGGTTGAAAGAACCCTTCGTCGTAGAGAGGATTAGTGTAGCTGTATGCTGTCCAGACATTGCATAAGTGACAGAATCGCTCATATATTTGGAGCCCTTACCTTCCAACGATTCAGGCGAGCCACCGGGAGTTGTCCACTTAAAGTTAGCGGAAAGCATGTCGGTCGTCTTGACGATCCCACCAACAGTGTATTTCCAAATGACCTTTTCGCCCGATTCAACAATAGCGTAAACAGGAGCACAGGTTCCACCGTCAGTGAGACTAGGGCTAACTGCAACCGAGCTAGATGATGGGGGTATAAAAATAGATTCGCTAGAAGAAGAGGATGATGGTTTCCAAATGAAAGAACTAGAAGAACTTCGGGAGACACTGCTGCTGGATCCTTTTGCTCCGCTGCTGGATGAAGAAACAACATTCTTGTTTGACGAGCTAGATTTGGGCGTAATGCTGGAAGACGAATCAACTTTTTTACTTGACGAAGACATTTTTTCTTTATTCGAAGATGACGTTTTTTCGGTAGTTTTTCCCTTGACGCAACGAACAGAATTTCTTGTTTCTTTTTTTACATAGACTTCTATTTCCATGCCAACACTGTTGCTCAAATGAAAATCCAACGCCTCGTCACTATAAGTCGCAATTGTTGAACTCCAAAAATATGCGTCATTATTCCTTAAAGCGTATTTCCCTACTTTTGACCAATGACCGGCAGGCAAAACGGAGAAACCAAAGTCATCCGTATTATCTTCTGAATGATACCAATCATTAGTTGATTTAAGTTTTCCCCCTTCATACCATCCCCCTGCCACAGAGACTAGCATATTCCATTCAGTAGTATCTGGCAAATGCCAGCCACTAGGACAAGCCTCCATCGCAGCATCCCACGTATAAAGGCGATCGTACTTAGTGCAGTTGGATGCATTGTCTTCATAGCAGAAACTGTTCGTCGTCTTGTAGTTCAGGTTCTGAGCCATCCACGTTTGGGTGCCGATAGTTACAGTCTTGTAAGACTGACCGTCGCGGGAATCAGTCATGGTTCCTGAAACCGCAGGCCAATTAGGCTTCCACTCGCCGTAGCGATCCTCGATTTGCGATACGTAGTCGGTACAGGCGGTGAGTAAGACGAGAGCGAATATAACTGCGATGGATCCTATCGACCCTGCAGGTCTCCAGGATGACTTTACAGAGGCGATCCCGGCACGGAGGCCGGGATGACAGCAACGAGGCTTCCTACATTCACGAAAATGACGATTTTCTAACCACCAACCACTGTTTACTAACCACTTCAACATACTTCCCTCCCCTAAAACGCGAAGCTCACGCCGATGCCTACGGCTCCGGCGATGGCGATACCGATTCCAATGCCACGGAGAGTCTGACCGGATTTTGCCTTGTCCTTGGCATCGTTGTATTCTTCTTCATTTGCAAAACGCTTCGTTTCCGCCGCGTCTTTCGCCTTGTTGTTTCCAACAACAGCAAGCACGACACCCGCCACAGTCGCTGCAGCACTGATGGAAAGCACCACCTTGCCCGCGATTCCACTTTTTTTCGAAGGTTCGTCATCCACGTTCGCAGGGATACTCTCGCCTACTTTCGTTTTATCTTCGCGAGGTTCGTCAAGGGAGATTCCCGCCTTCGCGGGAATGACATCAGTTGTTGCCTGAATGACTGGAGATGTGGGCTGATCCACGATCCCTTCGGCTACACTCAGGGCAGGCTCTGTCGAGGACGTGTCCAGAACGCTCGACGGATTAGCCGCCACAGGATCGTTCAAATCCTTTATGGCATGGAAAAATTCGGTCGATTTACTTTCAATCAAAGTAAGCAGCTCTTCCACGTTGGCGCCGCGTCCGTTGAAGCTAGCAATCAGCTTATTGCCCGCCGTTTCGTAGAGTTCCGCCGAAAGCGTCAGCTTGGAACCAAACCGCCCTACGCGAGCCTGACAAACGTAGTCAGCCGCGATATTCTTGCCCGTTTCCGCAAGGCAGCTGCCCTCGCAATCTTCAATCGCCTTTCCCGGCGGGAGCATCGCGTTGATGTTTTCGCGGGTCATAATCGTGAAGCCCTGCTTCGCGGGGAGTTCCTTTACAGCCTGCTCTCGCAAAACGTTCGTCAAATACTGACGATCCAAAATTGACACGCTATCCTTCGCGTCACCGTCCGCCATCGTCTCCAGCACGGCCACATACGCAGCCATTGCATCCGTTGATAAAAACAGAAGCAGTAGGAATATCAACATTTTTTTCATGGAAGAGAATATAGCATTCCCAAAGAAACGCATCTGAAAATTACGGCAAGGGAATGCGTAATTCTCATATCTATTGCAAATCCATCAGGTCGTAATACATGAGGCGAGTATGCGGGTCATTATCCTCTGCGTTCAAAAAGCGGAATCCATTTTTCACGTAAAACGGAACGGCATCCAAATAAGCATCGACAGTCAAAAAACGACACCCCGTCTTATTTTCTATAACAAACATCGACTTGATGTAATCTAAAACTGTAGTCCCTATTTGCTGCCCCTTTGCAGAAGAATCAACACCAAGGCGGCAGAGTTTGACTGCGGGATAGCTTTTAAGCCTTTTTTCGTTCGGAAAACCTTGCTTTTTACGAAAACGGTTAAATTCTGTTTTATCCTTGAAATCAGTTATTGCCACCTTGTCATTCGCAAGGCTACAATACGCCAAAAAGCATCCTGTTTCAGGATTTGCATAAGCATAACTTACCGAAAGCAAATATTTTTGAAACATGGCTGCACGATTTAGAATGAAATCGTTCAAATCAGCATCGCCACAATCAAAATATTTAACAGCAAAATTTGGTTCTAACCGAACAATTTTAAAATGAGAAGATAAGTCTAAACCTTCCTGAACCACGGGTCAATACCTCCATTGGCTTCTTCTCGGGCACGGTGTTCGGCCATGCCTTCTTCGTAAGCCTTTTTACAAATTTCGTAGTTCCGCAAACGGCGGGCACGAACTTCGGGAGGTTCCGGATGTCTAATCTCCATTTCAGCAAGGAAACGGCGAGCATCTTCGCCAAAGAGTATCGGGGTTTCTCTGATGGGTCTGGCCATAACACGTCCTTTGTTTTTTTCATATATGATGATTTAGCAAACGATATATTAAAACTTGGGGCAGGCTGAGCCATTTTTTGAACCCGGCAACACACCCTCGAGGGTGGTAATTCTTAATATAGAATGTTCGAAAAGCAAAAACAAGGGGTCGCTTTGCGAGTCGTTCATTTTGCAATCAACCGTTTGTAATAAAATCAAATTCTCAAAAAAAAAGCCGCCACCGGAACAAGCTCGGAAAGATAACATCAAAAAATTCTACATTTGACCCCATGAAGACTTTCGAACTTTTAAAAACTTCCAAGAAGTCCAAGGCTCGCCTCGGGATTGTCCACACGGACCACGGCGATATCCATACGCCGATTTTCATGCCAGTGGGCACCGAAGCGACCGTCAAGGCGGTGACTCCAGCACAGCTCAAGGACATCAAGGCAGAAATCGTTCTCGCGAACACGTACCACTTGTACTTGCGCCCGACAACGCCAAAAATCGCTGCGGCGGGAGGCATCCACAAGTTCATGAGTTGGGACGGCCCGGTGCTCACGGACAGCGGCGGATTCCAAGTGTGGAGTTTGAAAGACCTTCGCAAGATTAAGCCTGAAGGCGTGGAATTCAGGAGCATTCTTGACGGTTCCAAGCATTTCTTTAGCCCATCAAGCGTGATGAATGCCCAACGCGAAATCGGCGCGGATATCATCATGGCTTTGGACGAATGCACGCCGTATCCGAGCACGGTCAAAGAAGCGGAACACAGCCTGAACTACACGCTCCGCTGGACAGCCGAAGCGATGGATTGGCTCAAGGAACACCCGCCGATTCACGGCTACAATCAACAGTTTTTCGGCATTATCCAAGGCGGCATGCACACGCATCTGCGCAAACAAGCAATTGAGCGCATCGCGGAACTCAGCCCCGACGGTTACGCCATGGGCGGACTTTCCGTAGGCGAACCGACCGAAACAATGTACGAAATCGCAGACTTCTGCACCGACTTTTTGCCGCAAGACCATCCGCGCTACGTAATGGGAGTCGGAACGCCGTGGAATTTACTTGAACTCATCGGACGTGGCGTTGACATGTTCGACTGCGTAATGCCCACCCGCAACGCCCGTAACGGAATGTTGTTCACAAGCGAAGGCGTGTTGCGTTACAAAGCCGCCCGACACGCCGAAGAATACGACAAACCCGTCGATCCCAATTGCGACTGCTACTGCTGCCGCAACTTCAGCCGTGCCTACTTACGTCACTTGCACCACGCCGGAGAATCGCTCGGCTACACACTCGCAAGCATCCACAACTTACATTTCTATCTGCACTTGATGCAAGAAGCCAAAGACCACCTCGCCAACGACACATTCGAAGAATGGGCAAAAGCAAAATGCGAAGTATTACAGAGGAATCTGGAATAGTTTTTTTTGCTTTAAAATACAATCGACCCCAGCTCAAAAAAGCTGGGGGTCAATAAAGTATTCATATAAATTCAGTATATCCAAGATCAAGGTAACATCGTAGCCCTATCGTCTGCGGTGCGGCGGAGGCGGGGGCGAATTATGCGAACCGTGGCGTCGTTCTTCATGACGGGAGCGATTGTCCCAACGGGAACTCTGTTCATCTTCATTCGAACTTGACGCCTGCGGCGGGGGCGGCGGAACCGGACGCTTAAAATTCGATGGTGGTGGCGGAGGCGGAGCCGAGCGACGTTCCAATGGAAAATTTGCGCGTTGCGTAGAAGGTGTCGCCGTTTTGCTTAAACCATTCGAAGGAGCCGCGTGCTGTTCCGAAGAATGCCTATCCCAAGCGGAATTTCCTCGTGGCGGAGGAGGAGCGACCGGACGCCTGCCGCTTGGCGGCGGATTCGAAGTCCTCGGCGGCGGAGGCGGTGGATTGTCAAATCGCGGACGCGGCGCTGGCCTTGCATGACGACGCGGAGGCGGTGCCATGTGTCGTCTCGGATGGCGGTAATGCGGACGACGGTGAACCCAGTCATAAACAAACGGATCCCACCCCCAATAAACCAATCCCGCTCCAATCCAAGCGCCATTCACATAACGGAGCCTAAAACTTCCGTCAGAAACCACATAATAGACTACACGCGGGTCGTATTCGGGAACATAAACGTATTCCTCGCGAACCGGCTGGATTGAAATATTGTCATCGACCGTTATCGAGACATTCTCATCGCTCTTCAAGTAACCGTTTTTATTCGCCACCTTGCGCATTCTCTGCACGGCATCCATCACGTCGGCCTTCTGCATTTCGACGGCTTCGCCAAGCTGATTCGACCACGTAGCGTACTTCGCGAGCTTTTCCAAGACATCGGGGAACGCAATCAACGCTATGACCGATTCGTCATAACCCAATTCCGCATCTTCAATGGATTTCGCAAGGTCATCCCCCTTCAAGTTCCGATGGGCCTTGGCAAAAGCGGATGCGCTCGGAATGTCATCACCATGCATCGTCGCATTCAAAACATGCACCAAAAGCGGATCCGGGTAAAGCGCAATCGTCGCCACAAGTGTGTCCAGTTCCGCTGGCGTGTAGCGGGATTGGGCATTTGCCATCAGAGGGAACGCGATTACCGCAATGAGCAATGGAATTAAACGTTTCATAAAACCTCCTTCTATCCAGAAGTCTTTTTCAATCTACAAAAAATCATCATTTTTTGCCTTATAATACATCTTTTTGGATGCATATAACAATCATTTGGTTTCGCGGAACTTTTCTTCCCGAAAAAAAAAGCGTAGAACAAATAACAACACTTTACAACATATAAAGCAAAATTAACAAAACATTCTCCACATATACATATAGATTTAACGTGATTGTTGGAGGATTCATTTATGAATAGGTTGGTTAAGGCAGCTACCTTAGCGGGTTGCATCATAGGTTCGGCATATGCACAGACATATGATTTGCCTATTGTTTTCGTTGACACCAAAGGCGAATGCTTAGACAGCAAAGTCACAGAAAAAATTCCGGCTACCATGAAAGTATTGGACGGAAAGATGAATAACGTGGCTGATAGCGCCAAGGGAACCCGTTACGATATTGGTATCAAAGTCCGTGGACAATCCTCGGCTTTGTTCCCCAAGCCAGGTTACGGCGTGGAAGTCCGTGACGAAAAGGGTGAAGGCACGGATGTAAGCCTGTTCGGGCTGCCTCCCTCCGACGACTGGGTTTTCCACGGTCCGTATGTTGACAAGAGCTTGATGCGTAACGCACTTGCCCACTGGCTCTTTAGGCAAGCAGGCCATTACAGCCCGCGCAGCAAGCATTTTGACCTGTACATCAACGGGGTCTATCGTGGCGTCTATGTGCTTCTCGAAAAAATCAAACGTGACAAATACCGCGTCGATGTAAGCAAGCTCAAAGAAACAGACATTAGCGGCGAAGACGTGACTGGTGGCTATATTTGGGCCTTCGACAAGACGGGCACCAACACGGGGGGCGCTGGCAGTGGCCCCATCGAAAAGGAAGGTTTCAGCACCTCCGACGGTTTGAACGTCATTTTGCACTATCCCAAGAAAGAAAACATCAAGAAAGAGCAGGAAAACTACCTGAAAAAGTACTTGAACGATCTTGAAGGTCTGTTCAAGAACGGCAAGAACGGTCAGGGGTATGAAAAATACGTCGATATGACTTCTGCGCTGGACTACGTGTTGCACGAAGAAGTGACCAACAACGCGGACTCCTATTGGTGCAGTTTCTTCTTGCACAAACCCAAGGACAAGACTGACTCGAACGGCGTCAAGACCGAAGGCAAAGTAACGCTCGGCCCGGCTTGGGACTTCAACCTCGCCATGAGCAACGGCACCCAGCCTGAAAACGGCGGCGGCCAGGGCCAGGGCGGTTGGAACCAAGGCGGCGGCATGTGGGGCGGCATGGGCGGCATGGGCGGCGGCTTCGGCGGCGGCGGAAACGGCTTTGGCAGCTCCGGTACAAGCGGCTGGCAAATCGAGAACAGCCAAAAAAGCGGTCAAGGCATGTTCGGCATGGGCAGCTCCTTGAAGGCTCCGAACTGGCTCCTTGGCATGTGGAAGGACAGCCACTACCAAAGCGAACTCAAAAAACGCTGGGCGGAACTTCGCAGCGGTGTCTGGCACACCAAGACCATGGACAAGTATCTGGATTCCATGAAGACTTACTTGAAGAGTGCTGCCGACAGAAACTTCAAACGCTGGCCGAACTTGGGTAAATCTAGCGGTCAGGGCGACAACGATCCAGAACCAATGAAATTCTGCAACCAAGGCGGTGGCGGCGGTGGCGGCATGTGGGGCATGGGCGGAATGCCCATGGGCGGCTACAACGCAACCACATGGGACGGTGAATTCGAACATCTCCGCAAGAAGATGAAAGAAAGAATGGCCTGGATGGACCAGCAGCTTGGATTTACCGAACCGGCCCAAGCCATCGTGTCTGAACCGATAATTCACCTTCCTGACTGGCAAAAAGAAGAAGCCGAAAAAGAAGAAAAGAAGAAAGCAAAGGAAAAAACTCGAATAAATCAGCTGGGCAGACTATCGCCGACTAACTACTTTGAGGTGAACGGCAACATGCTCGAAGTTCAAACAGATATCGGTGGAACTTTTGCCCTTATCGACTTGAACGGAGCCGTTCTGTACAAGACCCAAATCAAGACTGGAACAACAACACTGCAAGTTCCAAGAAATGCAAGGGACAAGCACTGGATTGCAACGCTCAACGGCAAGATGATGAACCGCTAGTATAAGCAAAGGTAGCCAGAATGTTTAAAACGCTGGTTTGTACCATAGCGCTCTGCCTCTCGGCGGGCGCTTTTGCGCAAATATATGATTTGCCCATTGTATTTATTGACACTGAGGGTAAATGTCTTAACCACAATATCCATGCAAAAATACCCGCCACAATAAAGGTCTTGGACGGTAAATCAAACAACGTCGCAGACAGTTCTAAAGGCATTCAATACGACATAGGCATAAAAGTTCGCGGGAGTATTTCAAGAACATTCCCCAAGCCAAACTATTCCATCGAATTCCACGATTCAACGGGCAAAGACATAAACGTGAGCCTATTCGGCCTCCCTCCTTCCGACGATTGGATTTTGCTCGGGCCTTATGTCGATAAGAGCATGGTAAGGAACTCCTTTGGCCACTGGCTCTTCCGGCAAACAGGCCGTTACAGCCCTCGCACTAAACATTTCGACTTGTACATCAATGGAGGCTATCGCGGAGTTTACATGCTTGTCGAAAGAATCAAGCGAGGCAAATACCGCGTTGACGTGAACAAGATTAAAGAAACGGACACCGAAGGCGAGAACCTTACCGGAGGCTACATTTGGACATTTGACCTAGCAAAAAGAGACAAGGAAACATCCGACGAAACAGAATTCGAATTTTCGACATCTGGTGGAGCAAACGTCACCCTGCACTACCCTATAACGAAAAAATTAGCGAATGAGCAAAAGGATTACCTAAAAAAATATTTGAACGATCTTGAAGCGTTATTCAAGGACGGCAAAAACGGAAATGAATACGAAAACTACGTAGATGTAGCATCGACGGTGGATTTCATGTTGCTTCAAGAACTCGCCCAAAATACAAAAGGCTATTACAGTAATCTTTTCATGCACAAATCCAAGGATAAAACGGACGAACAAGGCCACAAGACCGCAGGAAAAATAACACTAGGCCCACCGGGAAATTTCTACATCGCCTTCAACAATGATAGAAATGAAGCGGATAGCAACTGGACAATAGAACAGACCTACAAAGCCTTCAATAATCCAGATGGTGGTATCGGCTTGAGACTAGCAGAATGGCCTCTTAAAATATGGAAGGATAGCGTTTTTCAGATTGAGGCCTCAAAACGATGGGCGGAACTCCGTAGTGGCGTTTGGCACACCAAGGTCATGGATGCCTACTTGGACTCCATGAAAACGTACCTGAAAAATGCGGCAGACCGGAACTTCAAACGTTGGCCAAATTTAGGGAAAGTAAGCGGTCAATTTGATGAAGATCCGGAACCCATAAAATACTGCAGAACTACCGAAATACCAGCAATGAATCCGACTATTAAGATTGGATCCAATGCCGATACTTGGGATGGAGAATTCGAATACGTCCGTCAAAAAGCAAAAGAAAGAATCGCCTGGATGGACAAGCAATTCGGTTTTACGGAACCGGCAAGCCCAGTAGTATTCGAACCCATCATCCATGAACCCGATTGGCGAGCAGAAATGGGCGATACAAGTGAAGTACGCATTGATGCCAATAATTTCAGCAGGCTATCCCCGACGAATTTCTATACAGTAAACGGCAACGTTCTTGAAATTCATACAAATTGGGGCGGAACGTTCGCTCTTGTTGACCTGAACGGCGCAGTTCTGTACAAAGTTCATATCAAAACGGGCGTCACCAGCCTGACCATTCCGGCCAAGGCAAGGGACAAGCACTGGATAGCAACACTCAACGGCAAGATGATGAATCGCTAAGAGATAAAAAATGGGGGTGCAGAAAAGATGATACATCTAAAAAAATTACTTTGCACAGCAGCGTTGCTCATGGCAACCGCTATTTTTGCGCAAACATACGATTTGCCCATTATATTTGTAGACACCAAATATCATCAATGCCTCGACGACAAGATTATCGAAAAAATACCTGCTACAATAAGAGTCCTGGACGGGAAAACAAACAACGTAGCCGATAGTTCCAAAGCAACCCCATACGAAATAGGCATCAAAGTCCGCGGAAGAGGTTCATCGGGCTTTCCCAAGCTAAACTATACCATCGAATTCCACGACTCGACGGACAAAGACATAAACGTGAGCCTTTTAGGCCTCCCGCCTTCCGACGATTGGGTACTGCACGGGCCTTATGTCGATAAAAGCATGGTAAGGAACTCGTTTGGTCACTGGCTCTTTCGGCAAACAGGCCACTACAGCCCACGCACCAAACACTTCGATTTGTACATCAATGGAGTCTATCGAGGCGTCTATGTGCTTATCGAAAGAATCAAGCGCGGCAAATACCGGGTCAACGTGAGCAAGCTTAAGAAAACAGACATCGAAGGCGACAACCTTACCGGTGGCTACATTTTGGCAATCGACCGAAAATATGACAGTTATTCGAAACTCAGCAAAACAGAATCAGAATTCGTGACCTCTGATGGAGTAAAAGTCATCTTGCGCTATCCCAAAAAAGATAAAATGGCGAAAGAGCAGGAAGAATATATACAAAATTATTTGAACGAACTCGAAGCACTATTCAAGGACGGCAAAAACGGGAGCGGATACGAAAACTACGTGGATGTAGCATCCGCAGCAGATTACCTTTTGCATCTAGAACTCACCAACAATATGGATCCTTATTTAGCGAACAACTTTTTCATGTACAAACCCAAGGATAAAACGGACGACCAAGGCAACAAGACCGTTGGCAAAATAACACTTGGCCCACCGTGGGATTTTTACCTAGCCTTCAAAAATAGGCTTACACCAGAAAGTAGCAACGATGATAAAAATGGAACCGATTCCACCATAAGTTCCCAATACCAATACGACAATATCTGGATAATCGAAAAACTCTACACAAGTTTTACTTCTTTTTTAGGTTGGCATCAGGCAAATTGGGTTTTTGAAATGTGGAAGGACAGCATTTTCCAGATTGAAGTGTCAAAGCGATGGGCGGAGCTCCGTAGCGGGGTTTGGCACACCAAGACCATAGACGCCTACCTGGATTCCATGAAGACACACCTCAAGAGCGCCGCCGACAGAAACTTCAAACGCTGGCCAACTCTAGGGAAAGCAAGCGGACAGAACGATCCTGATCCGGAACCCATGAAATATTGCGATACAACCATCAGATCTAGTAATTTCATGGGATTGGCTATAGGCGGATACAACGCAGACACCTGGGAAGGCGAATTCGAACACGTCCGTAAAACAACAAAAGAAAGAATAGCCTGGATGGACAAACAATTCGGCTTTACGGAACCTGCAAGCCCTGTAGTATTCGAGCCCATCATCCATGAACCCGATTGGCGAGCCGAAATGGGCGACACAAGTGAAGTCCGCATCGATGCCAATAATCTCAGCAGGCTATCCCCGACGAATTTCTTTGCCATGAACGGAGACCATCTCGAAATCCACACGAGCATCGGAGGCACCTTTGCCCTTGTTGACCTGAACGGAGCAGTTCTGTACAAGACCCAAATCAAGACCGGGCTCACAACGCTGAAAATCCCGTCCAAAGCCAGACACAAGCACTGGATTGCAACGCTCAACGGCAAGATGCTGAACCGCTAAGAGATAAAAATTGGGGTGAGGAGAAGATGTTTCATCTAAAAAAATTACTTTGTACAGCAGCACTGCTCATGGCAACCGCTGCTTTTGCGCAAACATACGATTTGCCCATTATATTTATAGATACCAAACAACAATGCCTCGACCACAATGTTACCGAAAAACTGCCCGCTACAATAAAAGTCTTGGACGGGAAAACAAACAACGTAGCCGATAGTTCCAAAGCAATCCCATACGAAATAGGCATCAAGGTCCGCGGAGAACATGCGGCGAAATTTTCCAAGCCAACCTACAGCATCGAATTCCATGATTCGACAGGCAAAGACATAAACGTGAGCCTGCTCGGCCTTCCACCCTCCGACGACTGGGTTTTGCATGGGCCGTATATCGATAAAAGCATGGTAAGGAACTCGTTTGGCCACTGGCTCTTTCGGCAAACAGGCCACTACAGCCCACGCACCAAGTATTTCGATCTGTACATCAACGGCCTCTATCGCGGAGTCTATGTGCTTATCGAAAGGATCAAGCGTGGCAAATACCGCGTCAACGTGAGCAAACTTAAAGAAACCGACATCGAAGGCGACAACCTTACCGGCGGCTACATTTGGACAATCGACAGAAATCATACCGATTATCTGATTCCCACCAAAACAGAATTAAAATTCGAGACATCTGATGGAGTAAGAGTCCTCTTGCGCTATCCCAAAAGGGATAAATTAGCAAAAGAACAGGAAGAATACATACAAAATTATTTGAACGAACTCGAAGCACTATTCAAGGACGGTAAAAACGGAAGCGGATACGAGAACTACGTGGATGTAGCATCCGCAGCAGATTACATATTACTTGAAGAACTCACCCAAATTAGAGATGCCTATGTGGTTAATTTTTTCATGTACAAGCCCAAGGATAAAACGGACGATCAAGGCAATAAGACCACTGGCAAAATAACACTTGGTCCACCGTGGAATTTCTACCTTGCCTTCAACAATGGCACTGTGAAAAAAAGTAGCAACGATGAAAAAACTGAAACCGATTCCACATTCGGCTTCAGAGACACTGGTAACTGGCTAATAGAACAAATCTACAATGGCTATACTCATTCTGGTTTTAACACGTACATGCCAGCAAAATGGCTTATTGAAATATGGAAGGATAGCGTTTTCCAGATCGAGATTCAAAAACGATGGGCGGAGCTCCGTAGCGGAGTTTGGCACACCAAGACCATGGACGCCTACTTGGACTCCATGAAAACATATCTGAAAAGTGCCGCAGAGAGGAATTTTAAACGCTGGCCTAATTTAGGAAAAATAAGCGGAACCCAAGATGGAGACCCGGAGCCCATGAAATATTGCGACTCCAGCAGGAATTCAACATTCAGAATGGCTATGGCCGGAAACAACGCAGACACTTGGGACGGCGAATTTGAACACGTCCGCATAACAGTGAAAGAACGAATGAAAAAGATGGACGAACTGTTCGGTTTCACGGAACCCGCAAACCCTGTGGTATTCGAGCCCATCATCCATGAACCCGATTGGCGAGCAGAAATGGGCGATACAAGTAAAGCTCATATTGAAGCCAGTAACTTAAGCAGACTTTCTCCGACGAACTACTTTGTCGTAAACGGCAACCGCATTGAAGTTCAAACAGATATCGGCGGGACATTCGCCATTGTCGATTTGAACGGAGCCGTTCTTTATAAGACTCGCATCAAGACCGGAGTAACGACGTTAGCAGTTCCGACCAACGCACGGAACAAGCATTGGATCGCAACGCTCAACGGCAAGATGATGAACCGATAGCAAATAAAGAGAAAGTTTAAATGTTTAAAAAGTTAACCTATATCATAGTGCTCAGTCTGTTAGCGTGCGCTTTTGCGCAGACCTACGATTTGCCCATTATGTTTATTGACACCGACCATAGGTGTCTTAACTACGATGTCATTCAAAAAATACCCGCCACCATAAAACTCTTGGACGGGAAAACAAACAACGTCGCCGATAGTTCCAAAGGCACGCAATACAACATAGGCATCAAAGTCCGTGGTCGAACCTCGGCCGAATACCCCAAGCCAAACTATACCATCGAATTCCATGACGCGACAGGCAAAGACACAAATGTAAGCCTGCTCGGCCTCCCGCCCTCCGACGACTGGGTTTTGCATGGGCCCTATGTCGATAAAAGCATGATAAGGAATTCGTTTGGTCACTGGCTCTTTCGGCAAACAGGCCGTTACAGCCCGCGAACCAAATTTTTCGATTTGTACATCAACGGAGTCTATCGCGGAGTTTATGAGCTAACCGAAAGAATCAAGCGAGGTAAATACCGTATCAACGTAAGCGAACTCAAAGAAACGGACGCCGAAGGCGAGAACCTTACCGGAGGCTACATTTGGGAATTCGATAGAAAATTCAATAGGCGTGGAGCAGGGGAAGTGATTGACTATACCACAAGAGATTTCAAGACATCCGATGGCCATAACGTCGTTTTGCTTTACCCTAGAAAGAAAAAAATCACAAACGAGCAGAAAGAATACATACAAAATTATTTAAGCGAACTCGATTCATTATATAAAGGCGATAAAAGCGGAAGTGGATACGAAAAATACGTGGATATAGTTTCCGCAGCAGATTATCTTTTGCATCTAGAACTCACCAACAATATGGATCCTTATTTAGCGAACAACTTTTTCATGTACAAGTCCAAGGACGAAACGGACGAGCAAGGCAACAAGACCGTAGGCAAAATAAATTTAGGTCCACCATGGGATTTCGAAATAATTCTAAGCAACGACTACCGCCCAGAAAATTACGAAATTAACAGCGATGATTCGGCTTTTTTCGCAACGATCACAAACTGTTATGTTGAAGGATGGGAAATAAATTGCGTTTATAAAAACACTGGTTTAGGCGGTGTTCAACCGATAAAATGGCTTCTTGAAATGTGGAAGGATAGCATTTTCCAGATCGAAATGAAAAAACGATGGGCTGAACTTCGCAGCGGTGTTTGGCACACCAAGACCATGGACACCTATTTGGACTCCATGAAAACGTCCCTGACGAGTGCCGCTGAAAGAAACTTCAAACGATGGCCGAACTTAGGAAAAGTAAGCGGAGCCCATGATGAGGACCCATTCCCCATGAAATACTGCAACACAATCAGGACTCAATGGGCGGGCATGGCTATGGGCGGATTCAACGCCGATACTTGGGACGGCGAATTCGAACATGTCCGCAAAAAAGTGAAAGAAAGAATAGCATGGATGGACGAACAACTCGGTTTTACGGAACCGGCAAACCCTGTAGTATTCGAGCCTATAATTCATGAACCCGACTGGCGAGCGGAAATGGGCGATACAAGTAAAGCTCATATTGAAGCCAGTAACTTAAGCAGACTTTCTCCAACGAACTACTTCGTTGTCATCGGCAAGCGCCTTGAAATCCACACGAGCGTCGGAGGCACATTTGCACTTGTTGACCTGAACGGAGCCGTTCTTTACAGGACTCGCATCAAGACTGGGGTAACGACGTTAGCAGTTCCGACCAATGCCCGGAACAAGCATTGGATCGCAACGCTCAACGGCAAGATGATGAACCGATAGCCGAGCATAGATTCGAGCAGACCAGAAAGACTTCCCTAGACGGGATGTCCTTTTTTAAGGAAAAAACGCAGAATTTGCATTTTTTTTTGCAACGGTCACCAGATGTCAGACTGTCAACACTTATAATGCATAATCTGTGATAAACGCATACTCCACCGACCTCATTATATAGATTACTATATGGAGTTTGGTCAAGGAGTATAATATGTTCAACAAATCAAAAATTTTCTTTTTTAGCATCGTTCTAGCGATGGCATTACCGATATTTGCGCAGTCTTACGACCTTCCGCTCATTATCGTGAACACACAAAATAGGCAAGCGCTCCAGAAGGGCGCCGACAAGATTCCCGCCACCATGAGCATCCTGGACAAAGGCACGAACAGCGTTGCCGACAGTTCCAAGGGCGAAAAATACAACATCGGCATCAAGATTCGCGGGCAGACTTCCGCCGACTTCCCCAAAAAGGGTTACGGCATCGAACTCAAGGCGCGCCCCTGCACGAACGTCGCCGATACGGCCTGCCACGACACAAGCCTCAAGGTTTTAGGCATGCCCAAAAACGCCGACTGGGTGTTCCACGGACCGTATGTTGACAAGACGCTCATCCGCAATGCGCTCGCATACTGGCTCTACCAGCGCACGGGCCGCTACAGTTCCCGATTCAAGTTCTTCGAGCTCTACCTGAACGGGCAATACAAGGGCGTTTATCTGTTGCTCGAAAAAATCAAGCGTGCCAAAGCCCGTGTGCATATCGCGAAACTCAAGGACGAAGATATCAGCGGCGACGACGTGACCGGCGGTTACGTGCTGAGCATCGACAAGGTGGAAAACAACTCCACGAGCGGTCTCGACAAGGAAGGGTTCAAGAGCAAGGACGGCTCCCCCGTCGTCATGCGTTCCCCGAAAAAGGAAAACACAAACAAGGCACAGCAGGACTACATCAAGAACTTCTTCAACTCCATCGAACAGAAGTGCGATAATGGCGACATCACCAGCAACGGATGCCTCGATATTTTGGATATAGAAGCCGCGGTGGACTACATCATCCACGAAGATGTCACCAACAACACCGACGCCTACATCTGCAGTTTCTACATGTTCAAGGACAAGGACAGCAAGGGAGGCAAGCTCCAGCTCGGTGCACCATGGGACTTTAACCTGGCATTCGGCGCCTACCAGCGTGTCGGGGGCGAAAAGGCGGACGGTTGGCGTATTCCGCAGAGTGCAAAAAGCGGTGCCGGAGAATGGTTCGTGGCAAAGTGGATACAGAACTTGTGGAGCAACAACACCTTCCAGCAAAAGTACAAGGAACGCTGGGCAAAGCTCCGCAGCGGTGTATGGCATACCAAGAACATCGACAAATTCATCGACTCGCTCAAGACCGTACTCAAGAACGCTGCCAACCGCAATTTCGAACGCTGGCCGAACCTGGGCCAGTCTAGCGGCACCTGCGATGCCGACCCGATGGAATCCGGCAACAATAATGGCGGGAACAACGGCGGCATGTGGGGCGGCTGGGGCGGCGGCATGGGCGGTTTCTGCATGGGCATGAAAATGAATTACTACAACGAGCCCACGTGGGACGCCGAAATCGAGCACCTGCGCAAGTATGTCAAGCAAAGGTTCGCATGGATAGACCAGCAGATGAGTTTCAGCGAACCCGCCTCCCCCGTAGTCACCGAAGCCCTCATCATTGACGACTGGAATTACTACGACAAGGATGACGATGATAACCCGACTACTCCGACAAATCCGAGTTCATCCAGCAGCAATACGAGTTCGTCAAGCCATTCAAGGTTTTCAAAATCTTCAAGCAGCTCAAATCCTGGGAGAGACGCAATCAGAGTCCATCAGGAAATAACAAGACTGAACTTCTACACTCTCAACGAAAACAGAATTACCGTCCAGAGCGAGAGAGGCGGCATGTTCAGGCTCATGGACTTCAACGGCAACGTTCTCTTCGAAAAGCAAATCCCAGCAGGCACGCAGTCGTTCCAAATTCCTCGGACGGCACGCAACCAGCATTGGGTTGCAACGCTCAACGGCAAAATGATCAGCCGATAAACGAGACTCCTTACCAAACCAAAAGGGGCGTCCGTGTGGGCGTCCTTTTTTTAGTCAGTAATTTTTAGTCAATGCGTCTTCGTCATCCTGGAGGGAGCATCGCGACCGATAGGATCCATGCAGAAGCTATACCCCTACAACCTAACCCCTATTACCTACCATAATTCGGATTAGAACCGAGCGAGACAAGGCGCGAGACCCCGTAGCGTACTAAGCGTACGTGAGGGGTCGAGTAACGCCGTATCGCGAAGGTTATAATTCGAATTTTACTTTGTCGGGTTGAAGCTATCCTTCAAACTAACAGTGCGGTTAAACACGAGGTGGCCCGGCTTAGAGTCTTCGCTATCGAGGCAGAAGTAACCTTGGCGCATGAACTGGAAGCGGTCTTCGAGCTTCGCGTCGGCGAGAGCGGGCTCCACCTTCGCCTGCTTCACGACCATGGAGTTCGGGTTCAGGTAATCGTGCCAGTCTTCGCCTTCCGGGACCTGAGCAGGATCTTCGAGCGTGAACAAGTTATCGATGAGTCGCACTTCGGCATCCACAGCGTGTGCTGCAGAAACCCAGTGGATCGTTCCCTTGACCTTGCGGCCATCCGGAGATTCGCCACCCTTGCTGAGCGGGTCATAGACGCAGTGGATGACCTTGACCTTGCCGTCATCATCCTTTTCGACGCTCTTGCAAGTGACAAAGTAAGCGCCCTTGAGGCGGACTTCGCCTTCCGGCTTCAAGCGGAAGTACTTCTTCGGCGGTTCTTCCATAAAGTCGTCAGCTTCGATGTAGAGTTCACCGCTGAACGGCACCTTGCGGGTTCCTGCGTTCGGGTCGTTCGGGTTGTTCTCGACTTCAATCATTTCGACCTTGCCCGCTTCCCAGTTGTCAATCACGAGTTTGACCGGGTCAATCACAGCCATCACGCGGTTAGCGGTCTGGTTCAATTCTTCGCGGATGCAGAAGTAAAGGAGGTTCACATCGACCATGGAGTCGGCCTTGGAAACACCGATGCGGCTACAGAACTCGCGGATGGAGCTCGGCGTAAAGCCACGGCGGCGGAAACCGCAAACAGTCGGCATACGCGGGTCGTTCCAACCAAGCACAGCCTTCGTCTGCACAAGTTCGAGAAGCTTGCGCTTGCTCATCATCGTGTAAGTGAGGTTCAAGCGAGCAAATTCAATCTGCTGCGGACGGTTCTGCAAACCAAGTTCAATGAGGAACCAGTCGTAAAGCGGACGGTGGGCTTCGAACTCGAGCGTGCAGATGGAGTGCGTGATGCCTTCAATCCAGTCGCTGAGCGGGTGCGCAAAGTCGTACATCGGGTAGATGCACCACTTGTCGCCCGTGCGGTGGTGCGTGCAATGCTTGATGCGGTAGATGACCGGGTCGCGCATATTCATGTTCGGGCTAGCAAGATCGACCTTGGCACGGAGGCACTTTTCGCCATCGGCGTACTTACCGTCGCGCATTTCGTGGAAGAGCTTCATGTTCTCTTCGACGCTGCGGTCGCGATAAGGGCTCGGGCGGCTTGGCTTGCCGGCATCGTTGCCACGGTATTCCTGCATTTCGTCGCGAGTCAAATCTTCGACGTAAGCCTTGCCCATTTCAATCATCTTTTCGGCAAAGGCGTAAATCTGGTCGTAGTAGTCACTTGCAAAAAATTCTTCTTTCCATTCAAAGCCGAGCCACTTCACGTCTTCGCGAATGGAATCCACGTATTCCACATCTTCCTTGGTGGGGTTCGTGTCGTCGAAGCGGAGGTTCGTAAAGCCGCCGAACTTTTTGGCGGTGCCGAAGTTCAAGCAGATGGACTTGGCATGTCCGATGTGAATGTAGCCGTTCGGTTCGGGCGGGAAACGCGTCAGCACGTGATCGCGCTTGCCGGTCTGGAGGTCGTTAACGATAATGTCCTGAATAAAATTCGAAGATTCGGGGATTTCCATAACAGGGTCCTTTTAAAATTTTACGAGGGAAATTTAGAAAATAGACGAGAGACTAGAGACGAGAGACGAGAGGAAATAGTGGCAATATAAGGTTATAGGACTTCGTTTTTCAAGAATTCCCCTCAAGAGCACGCGGCTTGTAATTTCATATAAATGACAATATTTTACATTCGATAAAGCTTTTTAAAGATTATATTAAAGATATGAAGTATTTGCATTCCATGTTATTGCTGTTGTCTTTGGGGAGCCTCGGTTTTGCCGCAGTAGGCGACACTCGGACCATAACCTATCACCTGAACGGGGGTGTCAACAACCCTGCGAACCCGGATAGCTATGTAGTAGTCTCATCCGTAAAGCCCGACGAATGCAACATTACACTCCTCGAGCCAACTCGCGAAGGTTCCCGATTTCTGGGGTGGTTTGAAGAAACTTATTACGGCATTTCCCCTTCACCCCAAAAAAACATATCCCGTTGCAGCGGAACCAAATACACATTAATAGCGCTTTGGGGTCCCGCCATCAAGGAACCCCAAGTAAATGCCGACAGCTGTTACCAAATTACCACTAAGGAGGAACTTTACGCCATCCCCAAACTTTCCGCTCTTGTTTGCATAGAACTCCAAAATGATATCGTTGTCAATGAAAATCTACTAGATGCAGATGGAAACCCGGACTCCACTCGCAAAGACATCATGTTCTGGGAGCCATTTAATTTTGGCGGGATATTTGAGGGTAACGGCCACACCATTTCGGGACTTTATTCCAAAACAGCTGGAGAAGCAGGCTTTTTTTCCAAGCTCTATATAGGAGCCGGCAAGCCCCCTGTTGTAAGGAACTTGGGCATTAAAGATTCCTATTTTGAGGGAAGTTCTTATGCGGGAGGTATTGCCGCACATATAGACCAGTCGGCACTTTTGGTCGATGTTTTTAGCAAAGCAACGGTTGTTTCCGGTAGCAGCGCCGGAGGCATTGTCGGTACAATCGTAAGCCACAAAGACTGGACATGCCTTGATAGCCCCGCTATGGTAAAGCGTGCACCGGCATTGTCCGAATGGCCAACAATGGCCCCGAATAACGTGGCAAAAATTATCAATGCGTACAATGCTGGCCGCATTACAGGAGCTTCTAACGATTGGGCCGGAACCGGAGGCATTGTTGGAGACGCGCAGGATTTGATTCTTGAGAACGCATTCAACATCGGAACCGTTTCTGACAAAGGCGATGCTATTTTCGGCCTTCAAGATCTTGATTGGTGTTACTATGACAGTTCCAGCCACCATATCGAAATCAAGAACACCTACTATGCCGGCGATGCAACGGTCAAATATGGTGGTTTAAAAGCCACGGAAAGCGAATTCAAAGACGGGACCGTTCTCGGCAAATTGCAGGAGAGCACCTACGGTGCCGCATGGGAACAAGACGTGGGCACGGATCCGCACCCAGTTTTAAGTTCGAAAGTGAAGTATTATCTGGACTATAAACTGAACGGAGGCAAGAACAGCAACCAAAATCCAAAATACTACACAAGCGATACTACCATTATTTTGGCAAGCCCCACAAAGGAGGGTGACACCTTTGAAGGATGGTTCACCGACAACTTGTATAAAGAAAGAATCGACACCATCAAGGCCGGCACTAAAAAATACTACACCCTTTACGCCAAGTGGGAAAGCGAATACTTCTTGACCTATGTAGCCAATGGCGGCATAAATTCTGCAATCAATCCCTCACGCTGGTCCTCGGATTCTGCAACCTATACGTTAAAGGAACTAGAAAAAACAGGCTACACTTTTGGTGGTTGGTACGCTGATTCCACATTCAAAACGCCGGTGAAGGAACTTACGCCAGACCGCCGCGATGACATTACATTATATGCAAAGTGGATAACAAACAACTATAAAATCACCTACCATTTGAACGGCGGTGTAAACAACCCCGACAATCCGACAACATTTAATTTCGACACCATCGCCACCTTAAAAGAACCGACTCGTAAAGGCTTCGTTTTTGTAGGCTGGTTTGACAAACTCACCTATGCCAGCAATATAAAGCGTTTCCCGCAAACAGACTATTACAGCCGAGACTTCGACCTTTATGCGCACTGGTACCCCGAACCCCAAAAGCCCGCCACAAACGAAAGAGGTTGCTACATCATCACAAATCGCAATGAACTGTACTGGTTCGCATTATATACGAGCAACAAACTCGATAGTGCCAAAGTTACAGAAACCCAGCCCTGTGCCTGGCAAAAAAATGACATTGTCGTCAACGAGGCCCTTGTAGATGCCGACAGCAATTGGGTAGATGGAATTGTACTGTGGCAGCCCATTGGTGTACAGCGTGCAGGCAATACTTTGGTTTATTATGCCAACAACCATAGTGTTTCGGGACTATTCGTCAACGACTATTACAGTCAATCTGTATGGGAAGAATTTTTCTGGCATCCGGATGGTAAGGGCTCCTTCCCATATTTCCTGAATAGCTGCGTAAACACAAACGATAGAACCATTTGGTCGAATGAAATTCCACGGCAATCGCTTCATACGATTTCCAAGGTGCCTACGTTCGGCGTCAGAGCCGCAGGCCACACATTGCAAGTCTATGGAGCCAAGATGGGTGCAATGGTAAGCGTATTCGACATGCAGGGCCGAGTAATTGCCTATGGGCAGGTGAATGAAGCCGGAAACGTCGCGCTCGAAATGCGCTGTGCCGGCAATTATCTGGTCCAAGTAGGCAACCAGGTGCACAGAATCAATGTAAAATAGCACTTTGATTTCTAACTTTCTCATCCGAAATGGCAAATTTTGGATATAGTTTTCTACTGGTTCTGGCGGCATTCCTCTGGGGATCCACCTTTGTAGCGCAAATCGAAGGGAACAACGTGGGACCGTTTACCTTTGTATGCATGCGAAATTTCATCGCCACCGGACTTCTGTTCGGACTAGCCCACATTTTAGATAAACTAGGCAAAAATTCACGAAGGCCCAAAACAAATGAAGAACGACGATTCCTTTGGAAAACCGGAATTTTCTGCGGGATAGCACTTTTCTTCGCAATGAACTTGCAGCAGATAGGGCTTTATCTCGGAACCTCCGCCGGGAAAGCAGGATTCCTCACAACATGCTACATTATTTTTGTTCCGCTCATGAGCGTTTTTCTCGGCAAACGGATTTCTCCTAAAATCTGGTTTTGCGTCGCATTGACTGTTGCCGGACTTTACTTGCTCTGTATCAAGGAACAATTTTACGTGCAGTTGTCCGATATCGTAATGTTGCTGTGCGCATTCGCTTTCGCAAGCCAAATTCTGATTGTTGACAAATTCGGCACCCAAGTCGATAGTGTGAGGCTTTCCGCCATCCAGTTTCTCGTAGTCGCAACGCTTTCCATTTTCCCGATGTTTTTCATCGACTTGAAAGGTTCATTTGCGGGCTTTAACACCATCGCCGAAGTCTATTCCCATTTCAAGCCGTGGATTCCGCTTTTATACGCCGCCATTCTTTCGAGCGGTGTTGCGTTCACGCTGCAAATCATCGCACAAAACAAAATAAAGCCCACCATTGCATCGTTATTAATGAGCCTTGAATCGGTCTTTTCCGTCATTTCTGGATGGGTGATGTTAAACGAGCGATTCACGCTCCAAGAGGGAATCGGCTGCATTTTAATGTTTACCGCCGTCATCCTTGCTCAAAGCCGCGAGCCGTAAGCTGAGAGCGATGAGTAAAAAACAATCAGCTTAACAGAACACCCCAAATAAGCCAACCTCGAAGCAGTCAATAAGTGCAACTAGGCTTTTACGCGAAAAAAAATCAAAAAAAACACATTTATTTTTCAAAATGAGTTTCCAAAATCAAAAAATTATACTATCTTTGTGTTCGTTCCGCTAAGGACCACGCGGTCGTGGTGGAATTGGTAGACACGCTAGCTTGAGGTGCTAGTGGGAGCAATCTCATGACAGTTCAAGTCTGTCCGACCGCAGAAAAAGACTCAGTGAAAACTGAGTCTTTTTTATTCGCCTTAACAGCGAATTTTCCGTCGCCTAATCCTTCACGCAGCGGACGGTGTACATGTTTCTTTTATTTTCATTGATAATTTTTGTATGTTCATTACAGCAAATACTCATGACCGAAGCACTATCCGCTTTTACACTCGTAGAATTCCAGAATCCCGTACAAAGGCCATTCATATAGAAGCCATCATCTACATCCCAATTCCCTATCGGACGTACTGCAAAGCCATAATCATCCGTACCATTTCCTTCGACATCATTGCAATAATCACACCAACCAACTGTAGTTCCGTCTGTTTTACCAGCTAAATCTGTAGTTTTGAGTACTTTACTTGCAATTAAACGCCCACCTACCGCAGAAACCAAAGTATTCCAATCACCTTCCGTTGGCAAATGCCAGCCTCTCGGGCATGCCTTCAACGCCGCAGACCATGCATAAAGTCGATCCGATTCAGCACAATTTTGGCCACTGTCGTCCCCATCTTGGCATTTGCTATTTTTTGTCTTATACTGTATATTTTCAGCCATCCAAGTTTGGCTACCGATTTTCACGGTCTTGTACGTTTTTTTGTCTCGCGGATCTTTAAAAGTTCCCCGAACCACATTCGAAGGGGGAACAAAAGAAGAAGCCCCATTCGCTCCATTCTTTTGTTCATCTTTAATACAGCGAATGCTATACGCATTGAACGAGAAATTATTTTGCAAAATTATGCTATCGTTACAGCAAGGCAAGCATACAGCCGTATCAGACGATCCATCATTTTCTATAGAATGGAAGCATGTCGTAAAACCGATTTTTTCGTCATAGTCATGATAATTCATTCTATATCCAGCAGGGAGTGCCGAAAAAACAAAATCATCCCTGCCGAATCCATTTTCAAAATGCCCCTTTTGGCGTTCGCAATAATGCCAATCGCTTGAAGCCTTCAGCATTTTGCCAGCCACAGCTTCGCCACCCGCAGCATTAATCAAAGTTTCCCAGTCAGCCTTTCGGGGCAAGCGCCAACCCGCAGGGCAAACGTTTACCAGCGAGCGCCAGTCATAAAGTTGTCCGTATTTTTCGCAACTACTAGAATCGCCATAACAAAAACTGGACTGCGTTTTATAATTGAGATTTTCAGCCATCCAAGTCTGCTTGCCGATTTTTACTGTTTTGTACGTGCGACCATCGCGAGAATCTTTCATGGTTTCCGCTTTTTTCGCTTGTTGCTTAGCGCTCGGCAATTTATCTTTCACACAGCGCACGTTAAAGCTAAATTTTTTGAGTTTATGAATTAAATTATTCTCATAGTTTTTGTATGCATGAAACATATCATACTCATAAAATTTACTATGCAAATTTACAGCAAACGAGCTATCTTTATTGATTTCCGTAGCACTCCAAAAATACGCACTGCTACCATTTTCTCTATACCTGTCTTCATCGCGGTCATAATACCCTGTAGGGATTGCAGAAAATCCAAAAACATCTAACCCATTAGCACCTCTATCCCAACCTTTTCTAGAATTTAAAGTTTGTTCTACAGAAACATTCGCACCCGCCATCCTCATTAGATTTACCCAATCCGTTTCCGTTGGCAAACGCCACCCCACAGGGCACGCCTCTTTCGCCTCATTCCACATATAAAGACGACCGTACTTCATACATAAGCTTTCATAATTTTTATAGCACACACTATATTCCGTATCGTAATTCAGATTTTCCGCCATCCATATTTTATCGCCAATATCTACAGTCTTATAAATTTGTCCATCGCGCGAATCAACGAGGATGTTCTCGTCAGAGGGGAGTTCTTTTTGGCTTTGCGCTGTACGGGCAACGTCATCATCCTTGATGCAACGAACACTATAGCCGTAATTATCTTTTTTGTCGGAATACTGGGAAAAGGCACTCCCGTCATAACTGCTCAGATACATTCCACGATATGCTTTAACAGGGCCCAATCCTGTAGAACTCCAAAAAGAAGCTTTTTCACCTCGAATTCCAAATCTCAATTTATTCTTATAATCAATTTCCAGCTTTCCTGCCGGGAGAGCTGTGAAACCAAAAACATCTCGCCCATTACTTTGATAATTCCAACCCGACGAAGATTTAAGCGCCATGCCAGCCGAATCGACCCCTCCTGCTGCAGAAATAAGGATACTCCATTCAGCTTGTTCAGGCAAACGCCAACCAGCAGGGCATGCTTTCATCGCCGCTTTCCACGTATAAAAGCGACCGTATTTCGCACAGCTGTCAGCACCATCCTCATCGCAATAACTCCCCTCCGTTTCAAAATTCATGTTTTCAGCCATCCAAGTTTGGTTGCCGATTTTCACGGTCTTGTACGTACGGCCATCGCGTGGATCCGTTACAGAATTTTTAATCACCGAAGCTGCAGATTTTTTTAAAGACGAATCCAAAAACACGGGAGAATGTTGTACACAACGAACCGATTGCCAACGCCTCCTATACTCGCCATCAAGCTTTGCATGGTCGTCAAAATAACGCAAATTCATGCTGAAAAATTCATACGAAGAAGAAGCATCTCTCCCCTTATCTTCCGACGAGCTCCAAAAACCAGCATAGGATTCACGATTTGCATAAAGGCCGTTTTCATATCGGATTCCAGCAGGCAGAGCCGAAAAGCCAACATCGTCAGAGCCATTTCCGCCATAAAGCCAACCCTTTTTCGACTTCAGGCTTTTGCCAGCATGTTTGGAACCGCCAGCAATCGAAATGAGTTCAGCCCATTCGGCTTCCGTCGGCAAACGCCACCCTGCAGGGCACACGTCCATCACCATTTTCCCTAAATAGAGACGACCATACTTCACGCAGTTGATCGCTTTATCATCAAAGCAATAGCTATTTTCCGATTCGTAGTTGAGATTTTCGGCCATCCAATTCAGTTTTCCAATCCGCACTGTTTTATAAGACTGACCATCGCGAGAATCGACAAGTTTTCCGCTTGGAGACAAATTCTCTGCAAAACCGCAAAGGATAAAACAAGTTAAAACAAGCAAGCAGACAACAGTCAACAAATTATTTCTTTTATTCATAATACCAAGCTCCAAATCATTAATGATTTCAGTCCTTTATGCAGCGAACATATAAACCGTAATATTTTTTAGCTACAAAAAAGAAAGTTCCGGCATCATCATGACGAAAACTCACTCCATTATCATACGAAGAAGGCTCTTCAATCGCCCAAAAAGCTACACCCTCTCCTTCAGATCCAAAACCTTTCCAAGCATGCCATCCTCCTGCAGGAAGCACAGAAAAACCATAGTCATCTGAACCCGTAACACTTACCGGATTATCTAGCTTTTCCTTTTTCCAATACCCGTTGCGGTCAACAACTTCAATTTCATCAATTCTCTTGCTAGACTGAATCCAGCCGTTTTTCGCCTTAAGAAACTTACCGGCCATCGTATAATTTCCACGTTCACCTAAAATACCCCCTACAGCAACAAACAAAGCTTCCCATTCAGATTTTGTCGGAACATGCCAGCCCAGAGGACAAACACCACGCACAGGATACCGAGGTGTACACTTTTCTCTATATCCACATCCTTTTCCATTCGTAGAAAAAAGCGCAGCACTATCCATCACATCAAACAATCTGTAAAGTTGCCCGTATTTAGTGCAGTTGCTATCAGCCTCGTTGTAACAGAAGCTGCTATCTGTTTTGAAATTCAAGTTTTCCGCCATCCAAGTCTGCGAACCAATTTGCACGGTCCTATAAGTTTGTCCGTCACGAGAGTCGGTGAGGAGATTGCCGATGACAGCGTTCCCCTCTCGTCTTTCATCTCTAGCCTCTCGTCTAGCAAACCCCTTAATGCAGCGTACAGAAAAGCCGTTCTTTTTATCGCTGCTATTCAAATCTGCACGGTCATTGAAGTTTTGCAAATACAGGCCATACGCCTCTTTTTCGCTTTCTTCCGAAGCGCTCCAAAAGATTGCATAACGGCCAGGATCGTTGTAAGTTCCGTCTTCAAATCGCACACCTGCAGGATCCGCCGAAAATCCAAAAACATTCGTGCCGAAATTCGGTTTTTGCCAACTGCTTACGGACTTTAACATTTTGCCCGCCAAAGGTTGCCCACCAGCAACATCCAGAAGATAAGTCCAATCCGCTTCCGTCGGCAAACGCCACCCCGCAGGGCACGCATTCATTGCCGCATTCCACGTGTAAAGCCGACCATGCCGAACACAATGAATAGCCTTATCGCCATTGCAATAACTATCATCCGTATTAAAGCTTAGATTCTCCGCCATCCACGTCTGCGAACCAATTTGCACCGTCTTATAAACCCAACCGTCACGCAAGTCGGTCATGGAACCGAAATTATGGTTATTTTCGAGATCCCAGTCATCTGCAAAACATGATGGCACCAAAACAGCAAACATCAAAACGCAAATAAAAAAGGTTATAGAGAAATTTTTAGAGGTGACCATAAGCAACTTCTTTGTTTATAAATAAGAATACAAATTGTTTTGTACAAAAATACAAATACTCCTTGTGCAAAATTGAAACTTTTCATTTACGATTTAGAGAAGAAATTCGTTCAAAGCGATACGACCTCGCCCTATCAATCCTTCACGCAACGGACGGAATATGCCTTGTTTTCGGGATGATTCATATCGACATTAAAGGCATCGTGTTTCAATTTCACGTAATAGAAATTTTTATCATCTACTTCCTGAGAGCACCAGAAGTTGGCAGACTTGCCTTCTTCCCTATCAATACCAGAGCCCAAACCAGCAGGAATTGCCGAAAATCCAAACGGATCCGTTCCATTTCCATCATTTATCCAGCCTTTTTTAGACTTTAGCGCATTTCCCGCCATAAATTGCCCACCCACGGCATTGAACAACTTTTCCCATTCCGATGGAGACGGCAAATGAAAACCTGCAGGGCAAGCCTCCATAGCCACGCGGTCCTCGTAAAGACGCCCATACTTAGCACAGTTACTAGGAACTTTGCCATAGCAATAGCTTTTATTGGGGACATCGTAATTCAAATTCTCCGCCATCCATGTCTGTTCACCAATTTTTATGGTTTTATAAGTTTGTCCGTCTCGCGAGTCCGTCATAAAAGACTCAGCACCTTTTTCAACTTTCACCGGTAATCTTGTAGAATCAACCTCTTTTCTATTTCCATCCTTGACACAACGGATCGAATACCGCATCGAATAATCACAATTGATAATTCTCGCCATATTCGTATAGTCTTCCAAGAACATTAAATACGCATGATTCGAGTCATTTTCTGCAAAGCTCCAAAAATCAGCATCCCCACCAAGGAATACAGATATTGAGGAAGCAATACCTGTAGGTATTGCAGAAAATCCATATTCATCTTTACAATCATCGCAACCATCCCAGCCTGTTTTATTTATGAGAGCCTTACCCGCTACACGTTGCCCCCCAACAGTAGAAAACAAGGTGTACCATTCCGCAGTTGACGGCAAATGCCAACCTACAGGGCATGCTTTTTTCGCCTCGTTCCATTCGTAATAACGACCTCGCACATCACAAGGACTATCTTCAACCCAGTCCCAGCAATTTGAGCCCGCCATGTCATAACTTAAATTTTCGGCCATCCATGTTTGGTCGCCAATATCCACCGTTCTATACACATGTCCATCGCGAGAATCGGTCATACTTCGCATCGGCATTACAGAATCTGAAGGTATTTTAGTAGAATATATACTTTGTATTGAATCAATCAATTCATCTTTTACACAACGAACATGATACTTCATATGCTTATATTTTTGGTCTAAAGACATTTCTTTATTATAGAAAGCCAACATATATGCCAAGACTTCATCAAATATGGTAGAACTCCAAAAGCCCATATTTTCATGCATTTCCCAAGCGTTCTTCGACCTAAGCGCAAGCCCCGCCTTGTCTTTTTCATCTAGCAACGAAAGCAATGTTTTCCATTCATCGCGAGACGGCAGATGCCATCCCGTAGGGCAAATTCCCTGTACCGGATACGTCGGAGAACAATATTCCCATAGTCCACAACCTTCACCATTTTTGGTAAATGTCGCAGAGCTATCCATAGCGGCAGCCCAGCTGTATCGACGTCCAAACCGGGTACAATTGATGCCAAGATCTTTTAGGCAATCACTATCATCTGTTTTATAGTTCAAATTTTCGGCCATCCAGGTTTGTTCGCCTATTTTCTCGGTCCTATAGACCTGACCATCGCGTGGATCCACAAGAATCTTGCGAGAAGGCGTTTCTGATTTTGCAGCAACACCATCAGAATTTACCGTTGCATTTTTGGAAGAACTGCACGCGATAAGCGTTGCAAAAACGGAGCAACAAACAAAAGCAATTAAAGCAACACGTTTATTCATAATTTAATCCTTGATGCAGCGAATATTTGCTCCATAATATTTTTCATAACCGTTCATGTAATTATCTAATTCAACACTTTCAATGCCGCTATACATAAGCAGAAGATAGGACTTACGTTTGTTCGATCTCGTAGAAGTCCAAAAGCCAGCCGTTTCACCGGCATATTTAAAGTTACCATTGTCATCCCGCAACCCTGCAGGGAGAGCCGAGAAGGAATAGGCATCCACACCATTCCCATAGTCTTTCCACCCTGCCGTCGAGCGGAGCATTTTACTTGCTCCAAACTCACCTCCGACACCATTAATAAAATCACGCCATTCATCAACGGACGGCAAATGCCAACCTTCAGGACAAATTCCTCTTACATTTCCCTCCAGTTCACAATTTTCACCATCCATGTAACCACAACCTTTACCATTGGGGGTAAAGTTGCCTACACTATCCATAGCAACCGCCCAAGTATAAAAGCGACCGTATTCAGCACATTTATCCGGTTCACCCTTATAGCAATAGCTATTGGCAGCTTGGTAATTCAGGTTTTGAGCCATCCAAGTCTGCGTGCCTACAGTCACCGTTTGATAAACTTGATTGTCGCGAGAATCGGTCATAGATCCCTTGATTACACTTGAAGGGGCTACAACAGAAGAAGATGAAGAAGATCTACTTAATTTTGCAGAGGAACTAGAAGACATTTTCGATGATGAAGACTCTATGGCATCTACATCATTCATAACGCAGCGAACGGAGTGCGCTTCGCGTTCATCATCACTATTAAAAGAAGCTACGGAGGTTAAATAATCAAATTGTACAAAGTCATATTTAAAATAACGTTTATCTAAATTATTCTGATGTTTCTCAGAAGTCCAGAATAATGCATCGAAGCCACTCTTGAAATATTTTCCATCATAATTTCTTTTTGCCCCCGGAAGTATCGAAAAGCCATATTCATCTTTTCCTTTACGATCGTTAAACCAATTTTTGGCATCTTTAAGCTTAAATCCGGCTATAAGCGGGCCACCCACGGATTTGAACAAAGCTTCCCAATCTGCACGTGTAGATAAATGCCATCCACCCGGACACGCTTCATTTGCAGCCTTACCTTTATAGAGGCGGCCATACCTAGCGCAATTTTCTAGACTATCTCCAAGGCAATAACTATCAGCTGTTTTATAGTTGAGATTTTCGGCCATCCAAGTCTGTTTACCAATAGTTACAGTCTTGTAGATTTTGCCATCACGAACATCCACAAAAGAATCGTTAACAACATTCGATGGAGATACCGTCGCAGAGCCGAGTATCCTCGCCTTCTTTTTACGAACTGGCTTCACCGTTTTCGATTTTGCCACAAGCGAGACGCTATCTAAAATACATCGAATCGGAATTTCATAAGAATCCTTGTCTTTCCCCCATTCTACAGGCTTATCATCATACAGATTTACAAACGACCGATCCATAGAACTCCAGAATTCCGCATAACCGAAATCTCCATATGTTCTTTTACGATAGCCACTAGACTTAGACTTTTCTTTGGAATTTTGGGGAGTTTCATACTCCTTGAGACCCGATAAAAGCGCAGTAAATCCAAATCGATCCGCATACTGAATACGCGGAGGGTCGTCTTCAAACCCATAGAAAGTGCAAAAATTCCATTCCAAGCCCGATGAACATTTTGACGAACCTACAATCCGATCACAAGCACTGTTTGGCACAAAATGAAGCGTTCGACCCGCCACGGAATCACCGCCCACAGTAGCAAACAAAGTTTTCCATTCTACAGAATCGGGCAAGTGCCAGCCCGCAGGGCAAGCGTTCTTTGCAGAAACCCACTTGTAATAGCGTCCTAACTCGGCACAAGATGCAAGAGAATCTTGTTCGCAACTGCTATTCGTCGTCTCGTAATTCAAGTTTTCCGCCATCCACGTCTGCGAACCAATTTTTACAGTCTTATAGGTCTGACCGTCACGCTCATCCGTCATAGAGCCGGGTTCAACAAGTACCGAAGATGATGACAAAATTTCAGTATCCGTTTTTCTTTCACTTTCCGTCCCCATTCCATCTTTAACGCAGCGCACGGAAAATCCACGGTTTTTATTTTCGTTAGAATAATCAGAAAAGCCGTTTTTCATGCCCTGATACCAAGCTTTGAACGCATCTGTTTCTGTAGAACTCCAAAAAACAGCGGTTTCACCCACAAGGAAATCACCATCAAAATCCTTATCACCAGCCGGAAGCGCCGAGAATCCATAATCATCCGTGCCATTACCATTTATCCAGCCGTCCCTAGACTTCAACAAATTCACATTCTTTTCGCCAACAACAGTTTTCAATGTACCCCATTCAGCTTTTGTCGGCAAATGCCAACCGACAGGGCAAGCACCTTGTACTGGGAACGTTAGCGAACAACGTCTATCGAAACCGCATTCTTTGCCTGTTGCACGGAGAATGCTTGCGCTATCTACCGCGGCAGCCCACGTATAAAGACGCCCGTACTTTTCGCAATTACGTGATTCATTCTGGTAGCAATAACTATTGGCTGTTGCAAAATTCAAGTTTTCCGCCATCCAGGTTTGCGTTCCAATGGTTACAGTCTTGTAAAGCCTGCCATCACGGGAATCAGTTACAGAACCTCTCTCAACCTTCAAAGAAGAAGAGGAAGAAGTATTTCCTTTAGGCGTAGAACTAGAGGATAAAACAACAGCAGGTTCTCCTTTTAGGCAGCGGACAGACATTCCTACTTTTTTGTCATCGAGATCTAAATCGACTTTATCGTAATAATACAGAGACAATCCATACGCATCATCGTTTTCTTCTGATGCGCTCCAAAAGAATGCACTTTCACCATCGGCGCTATACGTGCCATCACTGAACCGAAAGCCTCCCGGCAAAGCGGCAAAGCCAATTTCATCAAATCCATTTTTCCCATCAAACCAGCCATCTGACGACTTGAGCGCATTGCCAGCCAAATTGAATTTAGTCATGTAAGACCAACCCATCTGTTTATCTTCTTTCCACTTATCCAGTAAATTTTGCAATTCGCTTTTTGTTGGCAAATGCCAGCCTGCAGGGCAAGCATTCAGAGCAGCCGACCATGTATAAAGTTTTCCATATTTATCGCAATTCGAATCGTCATTCGACCGACAATAACTCTCGTCTTTTTTGTAATTGAGATTTTGAGCCATCCAGACTTGGTCGCCAAATTTCACAGTCTTGTAAATTTGTCCATCACGAGGATCAGTCAATGAATCTAATTCGACCTTTCGAGATGAAGATGACTTTGCCGCCGATTCTGAACTTGAGAGATTCAACGTTTGTATTTTGCCAGCGGAAGAAGAACTATTAAATTCAAGGCTATCGTTTTGCACACATCGAACTGAAAAAGCGAATTCCGGACGATCTCTATTAATGCTAATAGAATCACTATAGTAGTAGAAAGACACACTATTCGTATCTACAGAGCTCCAGAATACAGCATTCTTCCCTCCTGCAATATAATAGACATCATCCTTTTTGGAGAAAATATCTCCGAAGGAATTCGGACCACCCTTTGCTCCAGCCGGAAGCACAGAAAAACCATTATCATCTATGCCATTGCCCCCATTCAACCAGCCAAATGTCGATTTAAGCTTTTTACCAGCGGAACTTTTTCCACCCACAAAAGAAATCAATGTATTCCATTCAGTCGTATCAGGAAGATGCCAACCGTCTGGGCAAACTTTTACCGCCCTTTTTTGCGGATAAAGATATCCGAATTTGGTGCAGTTGCTAATGTAGCCATCATAACAATAACTGGAAATCGTTTCCTCTTCGTATCCTTCCTCAGACATTGACTCAAAGCCATATCCATACATAACGAAATTGTAGATTTTTTCGATTTTGTAATTCAGGTTTTCGGCCATCCAGATCTGCGAACCAATTTTCACGGTCTTGTAAATCTGGCCGTCTCGAAAATCTGTCATGAATCCATATTCAACTCCATCACGCAGAGTATTTTCCACATCGCCAGACGAATTTCGCGTAGAGCCACACGCAACCAAAAGCACGAGCATCAATGCACTTGCAACAGACAAAACAATAAAACGATTATTCATAAGTATCTTCTTTGTATATAAAGAATATAATACGATTCTTGACACGCAAAGATACCTAAATTTTTGTACAAAATTAGAAACACAAAAATCTTATTTAAACCAATGGATAAATTTTGCTAAACCGCTATACAAGAAGAATTCATCCTTCACACAGCGCACTGAATAGCGGCTGCTTTTATGTTCATCGTGCATGGAATAATAATGGTCTGTACACTCATTACCCGAGATGCAAACATCGCCACCACCGCAATTAAAATCCGCAAAGCAGGTCAATTCAAAGCTATACGATTTAGCACTATTTTTTTCCGAGGCACTCCAAAATTCTGCATCACGTCCAAAAATAGAAGCTCTAGCAGGAATAGCCGAAAATCCAAATTTGTCCGTACCGTTTCCGTGATTACTCCAACCCTTCGTAGATTTGAGAGCCTTACTCGCAGAATCATTTCCTCCAGCCGAATGAATCAACATGTTCCATTCAATCGAATCCGGCAAATGCCACCCCGCCGGGCAAGCCGCAATCGCAGCATCCCATTTATAAAATCGACCGAATTTAGTACAGTTGCTATCGGCATTCTTATAACAAGAACTGCTATCCATTTTAAACTTCAAATTCTCGGCCATCCAAGTCTGCCATCCGATTTTCACAGTTTTGTAAGTTTGATTATCGCGAGCATCTGTAATTTCGCCTTTTGGAATAGAGGATGCCTTTTTTTCAGCTAGCTCATTCAATTGTTTCAAAATGAGTTTGCGAGTTTTTCCAAAGTACCTAGATTTTCCCTTTATTTTTATATCATTATAATTTTGCATAAATGAATAAAAATTAGGACGAGACAAGCTTATCCCTTTTCGAGCCTTACCTTTGACACAACGTACCGACAACTCCTCTTCTTTACCATTATCGTAATATGGGTTTACATCATCGCGGTCATAAAATAAACGCGTGGAATAAGCGTCATTTTCGTTAATCTCTGTAGAGTTCCAAAAAGCAGACGCATTCAAAAGAGGTTTATCCCCATAGAATAACAATAGTTCACTCAGCAAGGCTGTTGGATATGCAGAAAAGCCATATTTATCAGAACCATCGCCAGCAGAGGAACAGTGATTCACAAAAATTCCATTTTCATTCCGCATACGATATTCATTTTTACACATCCATCCACTTTTCAATTTAAGAACCTTCCCCGCTACTTTTTCACCTACCGTTGATATCAAGGTATTCCAATCACTCACATCCGGCAAATGCCACCCTGTCGGGCAAGCTTTCTTTGCCATTTTCCAATTGTAGAGGCGACCATATTTACCGATACTATCGCGTCGATTATAGAACTGACTACTCCCCTTTATCTTGTATCTCAAATTTTCGGCCATCCAAGTCTGTTGGCCAATTTTTACAGTCTTGTACGTCTGTCCATCACGAGGATCCCTAAAATTTCCTTTAGCATTATAGACTTCAACATCCTTGAGACAACGAACGGAAACACCGGTGATTGAGCCACTGATTGAGCCACCGTAAAAATCTACTTTATCGTTATTATAAGATAAATAAATCTTATCTTTTTCAAAAGCACCTGCATCCATAAAAAATAATGCATAACGATTTTTACCAACAAATCTCACTTTACTAGAGTCAATTTTTAATTTTGATTTTGGGGTTATATGACGCGGGTCAATTTTTAATTTTGCTTTTGGGGTTCCATGATACGGATTATCATCTATATCCCTTAAGAAACAACCGAGTCCCGCGGGAAACACCGAAAATCCAAATTCATCAGTACCGTTCCCATCATCAAACCAACCTTCTGTAGATTTTATTTTTTTACCCACTGTAGAAGAATCATTCAAAACACTAAACAACTTTACCCATTCCCATATAGCAGGCAAATGCCAACCAGCAGGACACACATTTTTCGAATTCACATACAGACGTCCATATTTCGTACAGTTGCTATCCACATTGTCGTAACAAAAACTGTTTTCAGTTTTGTAATTCAGATTTTCAGCCATCCAAGTCTGCGAACCTATTTTCACAGTCTTGTAAGTTTGTCCATCACGAGGGTCCGTCATAACATCCTTCGTTATAGAATTCGTGTTACGAGAATCATTTAAATTTGCTGAAGCATCAAGAGAGTCATCAACCTTCTTTATTTCCATATTTTTATCGTTTGCGACTTGACTTCCATCTATTTTTTCATCTTTAACACAACGAACCGAAAGAAAATGCTCCAGCATTTTTCTTTCATATTTATCCAATACTTCCTCATCTATCGCAGTAACAGGATGTAAACCGATAGTATCAGAAAAATTCGATAAATTCATACTATACACGCTGGATTCTGAATACACCGTAGAACTCCAAAAAATACAAGCCCCGTCGTGATCGTTGCAATCCTTATAATTTCCCAAACCATTCCAGCCGTCCGAAGATTTGAGAACTTGATCCATCCATTTTTCTCCGCCAACTGACAAAATCAAAGTTTTCCATTCACTCGAATCAGGTAAATGCCAACCCGCAGGGCAAGCATTCATTGCGGCATGCCATTTATAAAGTCGGCTCGACATAAAGCAATCATGATCTCCAGGACCAAAACAATAACTGTCATCTGCATTGTAGTTCAGATTTTCAGCCATCCAAGTCTGTTTGCCTATTTTCACAGTCTTGTAAACTTGGCCATCGCGAGGGTCTTTCATAAAACCTTTTTCCATCACGACAGATTCTCTTAATGATTCACCATCATCGCATGCGACAAGAGAAGCAAGCACAAGCAAGCAAACACAAGATAAAAGAGCAAAACGGTAGTTCATATAATTAGTTGAAAACGGTTAATGACTAGAGAAATCTAAGAAATTCAGTGATATACGTTTTTTAAAAGCCAAATTACAATTTCTTAGGCGTGCACACACAAATTCTAAGTAAAAAAAATAAAGCGTAAGCAATTCTTTGCAAACGCTATAATGATTATTTACCAAGACTCCCCCAAGTCATCGCCCCCCTTAATCGTAGCCATAAGCATCGTTCCATTCATAAGAGCGTCCATATTTCAAACTTTTTTCACGTCATTCGTCATTCCTCTCTCGTCTAATACTATATTTAGATTACTATGCAGATTACTAACGCTTCTCAACTTACTGGTGTATTTCCCGCGTTGTTCACCCCGCTAAAGAACGACGATCCTAAGAACCTTCGCAACTCCATCGACTACAAGAAGATGGGGCAAATGATTGACGATGTTATTGCAGCAGGAGCAAGCGGCGTTCTCCCTGCAGTGACCACGGGTCAAAGTGCCACAGTCTCTCCGCAGCAGCACCTTGACGTGATCAAGTTTACTTTGGACTATGTCGATGGTCGCGTTCCTGTGATTGCTGGTGCTGGTTCCAACTGCACTCGCGAATCTATCGAAATGATCGAAAACGTTTTGAAGATTGCTCCGGTGGCAGTCCTCTGCGTCACGGGCTACTACAACAATCCACCACAAGAAGGTTTGCTCAAGCACTACCAGACGCTCAGTAGCGAAACGGGTGCAAAGATTGTTATTTACAACGTTCCAGGCCGTACGTCCAGCTACGTCCATCCGGACACGCTTATCGCTCTTGCCGAAGACAAGAACATCATCGGTCTCAAGCAGGCGGTTGAATTTGGTTTTGGCGAAAAGTATCACGAAGATACAATGCGCGTCATCAAGGAAACAAAGGGCAAAGACTTCGCCGTGATGAGCGGTGAAGACGGTCTCTTTGCGGACCTCCTCGAAATGGGCGGCACGGGTATCGTGAGTGCATCAGGCAACATCCCTGAAGCTTGCAAGATTTTCGTTGACCTGTACAAAGCATTCCAATCTGGCGACAAGGACAAGGCTCACAACTTGCAGAAGGAAGCTCGTGACTACATCGATATCACATTCTGCCGTAAGAACCCGATTCCTCTCGGAACGCTCTTCAACAGCCCGTTGTTCCAGCCGCTCGTAAGCGTGAAGGACACTGCTAACGGAGCTGACGCTGTCGCCCGCATCATGAAGCTCATCGACGAGAAGGCACCCAGCTTGAAGAAGTATCATGTTTAGTAGACAGTGGTTAGTAGGCAGTAGACAGTAACATTACACGTGCTTCGCACGTCTATAAAAAGGCGGCAAAGCCGCGATTATAAACTCGCTATTCCTAACCACCAACCACTAATCACTAACCACTTTTTCTCAGGAGACATACAATGGCTAAGAATGAAAAATCCGTTACAGACTTGGTCTGCGACCACATCAAGAAGCAGAAGCTTCTTCCCATCCCGGTTCAGACTTTGAACGAAGAAGCCGAAGCCACTCGCTACTTCGGCGGCGACCTCAAGGAATTCTTGGCAGCAGCCAAGACCCTTGGTGCAAAGGGAATCTTCGTTGAAACGTTGTACCTCGAAGACGACGAATTCTACTACGACAGCGGCATCGATGACGAAGAATACCTCGCCATGAACGGATGCGACAGCAGTTGCACCTGCGGTTGCGGAGAGAACTGCAACTGCAAGAAGGGCGACAAGAAGAAGTCCAAGAATGGTTCGACAAGCTCACCAACCGAAAAAGACGACGATAAGGTTGATGGCGTTCTCTTGGAACCGGAAGATCTCGAAGGCCTCGACCTCTCGCTCCTCCGTCCGGAAATCGCCAAGTTCCAAGACCGCGTGGGCGAATGCTGCGGCGTGCGTCTGACGGTGCCGGGCGTGGACCATCTCGAAGTCGAAATCTTCGCAGACTGGTACGACGAATTCGCAGAGCTCGTTGACGAAGCTTCTGAAATCATCGAAGAAGATCCGAACGGCGCCCTCGAACAAGTAGAAGCAATGTTCAAGGAAGCAGAAAAGGCAGCCAAAGAAGCCGACGAAGACAAGAGCGTGAAGAAAATTGCCGCTCATCCGCCGAAAAAGGCCAAGAAGTAAGTACAAATTAAAAAAAATATGAATAGCGAGTTCCGAAAAGGGACTCGCTTTTTTTAACCGCTCACAAATTGTAATCAACTAAAATCGAGGCAAATTCAAGGTAAAATAAAAAACGCACCCCGTTATTGGGGTGCGTTTTTTTGTCTAAGGAGGAAAGCTTATTACTTCACAGAGAAGCGCTGCATGTAGTTGCCCTGCTTCACCATGTAGATGCCGGAGTTCTTGAAGTTAGCCTTCAGGACATCGTTCACAGAGGAACCAGCTTCGACCTTCATGTTGCCGAGATAGCGGCCCTGCATGTCGAACACCTGGAAGTCACCGCTCTTGAACTGCATTCTCGTAGTCATGTGGAGAGCTTCTGTTGCACTGCTGCTGCGATGGTGAACGGAAGCACTAGAAGATGCCGGAGCAGAAGCACTTGACTTGGGAGCGCTGGCACTAGATTCCGGTTCCGGCTGCGGAAGCGGATGCTTCTTGTCAGTCATCTTGAAGTAGGTGACATCGAAGGAACCCGTACCACCGCCGGCTTCGACGAGCACCTTGGCTTCGTACATCTTACCCATCTTCATGCCGAGTTCTTCCCATTTCTTGAAGTGAGCCGTGATGTCAATATGGCCGCAAGAACGAGCACTCTTACGAACGCTGAAGAACTGCGGGAAAGTCTGATCCCCCTTAATGGAGGGCTTGTTTACACGAGTGTTCTGCCAAATTTCGTAGGTATCACCGTCAACCGTGAATTCACCCTTTCTCTGGCCAAGGAGATTTGCACCCGGCTTGCTGAACCAGTCATCAACGATGTAGTATTCCACGAGCGGATCAACCGTCCAGCCATAGATTCCAATGTAGTTGTAACCACCGGCACTACCCTGTTTTTTCCAGTTGAAATAGGCATCGATGGGGCCAACTTGCTCGTAAGTCTGCTTTTCGTCGTATTTGAATCCGACACGAGCAAGGAAGTCACCTGTATTGCTCCAACTGGCCTTGTAAGTACCATTATCATAATAGGTCATGGAATTGTTGCCGCCCTGGTACCAGATTTCATAGTGGTACGGAGAACTGCCAACGTTACCCGTCACGCTGGAGTTGTTCTGGCCCTGAGTCCTCGATTCTTTGCCTTCGTGGCCCATCTGATCCTTGCAGGCATCAATCTTGCCGCTAACAGCAGCACCGGCAGAGGATTTCGGAGTCGAGGCAGAAGAAGTCGGAGTAGAAGCAGAAGAACTGGGCTTCACTTCACCATCAGCAATATAAACCTTAGCATGCGGGAAGTCCATATGGCCACCATTGACTTGACCATTGACGTTACCAGCTTCACCAAGCACCTTGGCTTCGTAGAGCTTACCCATGGTCATGCCCATCTTTTCCCACTGTCTCATGTGTTCGGAAATATTGATGGTACCACAATCACGCGGTTTGTCACGGACGCTGAAATACTGATAGAACTGCACGTTGCCGGAGGTCTTAATTGCAGGACCGGTACGAGTATTACGATAAACGGTATAGGTACCACCATCAACCGTAATGGTCCCTTTTCTTTCATTACCAATCCAGCTACCCGGCATGTCATTGGCGAGAGTATTGTCAATCACATAGTATTCAACCAGGTTGCTCGGAGCACCGGAAACTTGTTCCATCCAGCCATAAATGCCGATATAGGAGTAACCCACATTACTCGCACCGCTCTTCACAAGCTTGAACTCGGCAATCATATCGCCACCAAGTTCCTTGTAAGTCTTGTTACTGCCAAGAGAAAGGCCCGCACGGCAAAGATAGTCCTTGGCACCTGTGATAGTGCAGTCCATGGAACCGTCACTATAGAAGGTTGCAGAACCGCCATGACCGTTTTCGTCCCAGAGCTCGTAACCGATATCGCCGATTTTACCAGTCTGGTTCGAAGAAATTTTCACAGATTGGCCGGAATGTTTAGCATTGGTACAGAAATCCTGAGCAAAAGCTCCGGACACCATTCCAAATGTCATGGCCAATCCAAATTTGGCTACATTAGACATAAGTTTCATATTAATGTACTCCTCACATTATAGTTATGCTTTATATAATATATTAGAGACTATTCCAAAAAGGATTTTTTTTTAGAAATGTTTGTTGTTGAAAAAAACAACAGCATTATGTTTACATTGATAGACTATAGACGAGAGACGAAAGACGAAAGGGTAGTAGGAAGTAGGAAGTGGTTAGTGGTTAGTGGCTAGTGGTTAGTGGTTAGTGGTTAGTAGAAAGTAGACAGTAGGAAGGGAGCTGGAAGCGTCATTCTCGACCGGAGGGAGGGAATCCATGAGGTTCAAGGCGATTTATGCATGGATCCTATTCCCCGGCTCGGGGGCCGGGGCTAAAGGCGATAAATGACTTCGTTGTTCATGTCGGCTCCAGAATGACAGTTAACGGCATGCCGCTAACAATTCATCACTCATTGTTCATTGCACTTTGCTCACGGCTCACGACGCGTTCATAACGTGCTTACGCCATTTTCCGCTCTTCCAGCGGCGCCAAAAGATAATCGGGGCCGTACTATAGACAGCAACCACCGTTATCCAGGCGATATGCGCCGGTAAATGGAACACATAGGCGGCAACATACAAAGCACCCGCCACGCACCAGTTCATGATAGCACAAGCGAACATCACCCAAACGGTATCGCCTGCTCCTCGGAGCGCACCCGCATAAATCACGAGCAGAACTTCCACAAAAATGTAGAACGTCGCAATCCGCAGCATAAAAATGCTCATCGGACGAGCCGCCTCAAAAATCGCAAGTGCACTTTCCGTAGCCTCCGCGACATCGGGCTTGAAAATATCCGTCAATACGCCAGGCAGGAATATGAAGAATATTCCCATTAGCAAGGAATAGCCCCACCCCAGTTTAAGCCCGGAATACGTCGAACGCGTTGCCGCAGCCCCATCTTTCGCGCCTACGTAACGCCCCACAAGGCTCGTCGAAGCGACTTCAAGCCCCATCAGCGGCACATACGCCACCATGTCCCAGTTAAACATCACCGAAGACGCGGTCGCAGCCTCGGAGCCTAGTGCATGGAACATCAAAATCAAGAGCTGGAACGCCGCCATGTTCAAGAACATTTCTACGCCAGAAGGGATTCCCTTTTGCAGAAGTTCGCGGGTCAAAGGCCAACTGAATGCAAACGCAAAACGCGTGCGGAACCGACGATGACAACTCTTGCTGAAAAATTTCGCAAACAAGATAACTGTAGAAACCACATTGCCGATAAGTGTGCCATAGGCCGCACCAGCAACACCCATCGCAGGCACAGGGCCGCACCCGTAAATTAAAACAAAGTTGCACGCCACGTTCACAAGCATGCCGACAAACGCCGCCTTCATCACGACCTTGGTTTCGCCGATACCGCTAAAGAAACACGGAGCCGCATTGCGAACAAGATTTATCACACCGCCGAACATCAAAATGTTGAAGTACGTTTTCTGGTATTCGAGCTGGTCTGCCGGCAAATGCTCCATTCCAAAAGCCCAATGTCCCAGCGGAATCGTGAGGTACAAAAGCGGTACGGAAATCAGCGACAGATACACCGATTGCATGAACACGCGAGCGCAATCCCAACGTTTTTTGCTACCCAGACGCTGTGCAACCATTGCCGTCGTGTAGCTAATCGCGCCCGTAAAAAACATCGTGAGGGCAAGCTGCACCGCCCCCGCCCCAAGTGCAGCATTCATTTCGGCAGGGCCAAGCTTCGAGAGGAACAAGCGGTCGATAAACGTCATGAACGTGTCAAACGACATCGACAAAAGCATCGGAAGCGCCACCACGAGCACATCCTTCACGTCCCCATTCTTCTTGAATTTAGAAGGTTTATAGAACCTATTTAAAATAGCATCAACCATAGCTTGGCAAAGATAGAAAAATCAAAGACCGCGCGACAGCCCAAAAACAAAGAACTAACGTTTTAATTTTTTCAGATTTTCCAATCGGTTAAGCGCTTCGTAAAGCGTTTCGTCTTTTTTTGCGAAATGCAAACGGACAAGATGGTCCACCGGTTCGCGGAAAAAACTCGACCCCGGAACCGCAGCGACACCCACCTTCTGTGCCATATCAATGCAGAATTGTTCATCGGGCAATGCGTCGGCCACGCATTTTACATCACTACAAGATTCGCGCGAGCCGCTAACACCGCGCCGACCATAACCGAATTCGCTAATATCAATCAGCACAAAGTAAGCTCCTTGCGGTTCGGTAAAGTGCAAACCGAGATTGCGGAGTCCACTCGTAAACACGTCCTTCATGTGCGTGTAATGAGCCAGCAAACCCGCATAATACGAGTCGTCATAACGGAGCGCCGTCACAGCAGCTTCCATCAACGGAGCCGCAGCACCCACCGTCAAAAAGTCGTGAACTTTTTTGATGCGTTCCATAACCGGTTCCGCTGCAAGCACGTAGCCCAAGCGCCAACCCGTAATCGAATACGTCTTGCTCAAGCTGCTACATTCAATCGTACGTTCGAACATTCCCGGGAGCGTCGCGATGTACGTATGGCGATGCGGAGCGTAAATGATATGCTCGTAAACTTCGTCCGTAATTACGTACAAATCGTACTTGATAGCAAGCGATGCGATAATCGAAAGTTCTTCGTGCGTAAAGACCTTGCCGCTCGGGTTCGCCGGATTGCAAAGCACAAGAGCCTTCACGCCCGGCTGCGCCATCGCACTTTCGAGCACGTTCGCATCAAAACTCAAATCGACTGGCGAGAGTGGCACATAAACCGGAGTCGCCCCGCATAAAATCGTATCCGCAGAATAGTTCTCGTAGAACGGCGAAAACAACACTACCTTATCGCCCGGATTGCAGACCGATATCATCGACGCCATCATAGCTTCGGTACTGCCGCACGTAATCACAATCTCTTTTTGCGGATCGTAACGCAGCCCGCTAAAATGGAACTGCTTATCGCTCAGAGCCTCGCGGAAATTCTGTGCGCCAAACGTAATCGCATACTGGTGCGGGCCAGTCAAAGCCACTTCCGAAAGACGCTTCGTGAGCGATTCCGGCGGGTCAAAATCAGGGAAGCCCTGCGACAAGTTAATAGCACCGCACGCATTCGCAATGCGGGTCATTCGACGGATAACAGAATCGGTAAAAGTTTCGGTACGTTGACTTAATGGTTGCATAGCAAAGCAAATTTAGAAATAAAATGGTTATATACAACAAAAACACTCCGGACATCCGTCCGGAGCGTTTTGATGGTTACTTATGCGTCCAGAGACGCTTCAGTCTTTACTTGATGGAGATGCGGGCGGTCTTGCTTGCACCGTTCATCGTAACACGTACAACGTAGTTGCCATTGCTCATGTTCTTGAGAGAGAACTGGTTAGCGCCGGCAGAAACGCTTTCGTTGAAGCTTTCAACAACGTGACCCATCATGTCGAACACCTGAACAGAAGCCTTGCCTGCCTTGCTGAAGTTTACGTTCAGCATATTGCCTGCAAAGCCGAGCTTGATGCCACTTGCTGCACGGGCAACAGTCTTGATTCCCGTACCACCGCTCAAGCACTTGAGGTCATCCACATAGAGGTAGTTGATTTCCGGCTGTTCGTCAAAGCCTTCATAGCCAACGACTTCCCAAGCCATCTTCTTGATAGCAGCCTTGTTCAAGTCAACCTTAGCCTTCGTCCAGACCGGCTGTTCGAGCTTTTCCCAAGGAATAACAACATTCGTCCATTCCTTAGCATCCTTAGCGAGGAGTTCGTGGTAAGCGTAATCCTTCACCTGACCGTCCTGAACCTTGAACTTATGAGCAGCACCCTTGTAGCGGTAGCTGAGAGCCGTGCATGCGCTCAAATCATAGCCCTTGGTCGTATCGACCAAGTTGAGGCCAAGAGCCACGAACGGAGCATATTCGTAATCCGCCTGATTCCAGAAGATTTCCGTGAGGCCGACAAAGCCCTTAGTACCATTGGTAGCATCCTTCGTACCCGGGAACACAACGACGTAGCCCGGAAGTTCCGGATCATAGGCGTTAGAAATCTTGGACTTGCCACCCGAAGCGCTATCGGTATAAGCATACCAAGAACCGCCAACATTGAGAACTTCGTCAAGGTCTTCGACATCATCGATAACCAAGAGGTCCTTAGTCGGCACAACTACTGTAGCAGAAGATTTCGGAGTCGTAGCAGAGCTAGACTTAGCCGTTGCGGAGCTGGACTTTGCAGTTGCAGAAGAAGAGGTCGGAGCAGGGCCGTCACCAGCACTGATCGCCGTGATAGAAGCACCATTGCAACGTACGTCATCCACATAGAGATAATCGTACTTCGGCTGGTTCTTGCTATCCGGGACATCGAGAGCGCCCTTGACTTCCCAAGCAAAGCGCTGCACCTTGTTCATGCCCTTGTCACCGAGGCTGAAGTGCTTGTCATCATCGCCCCAGCTTTCCTGAGTGAACTGGTCCCAAGTGAGTTCCACTTCCTTCCATTCTTCGGAACCGTCCTTGTTCACGTGATGGAAGTTCCAGTTCGTGACGAGAGAAGTTTCAACGCGGAAGTTGTGGCTTGCACCCTTGAACTTGTAGCTGATGGACTTGCAAGCAGAAAGGTCGATAATAGTCGTATCGCGCTTGAGGTTGAGGCCGATTGCCACATACGGAGCGTACTTGTAAGCACCCTTGGCAAGCTTGATCTTTTCGATACCGGCCATGTACTTGGAGGTGTTCTTGTCGCCCTTCTTCGGCATGAGCACGTCATAGACCTGCTTGCCGAAATCGTTTTCCCACTTGCTGTTAGAAATAGAGGTTTCACCCTTGCCGTCCGTATCGTCGTCGGAATCAGCAAATGCAGACCACCATCCGCCCGTGTAGGCAAAACGGTCACCGTCTTCAAGGTCGTCAATAAGGTCGGTTGTAGCACCGTTAGCAACACCCGTCGAGTAACCGCTGTTGCCGCTGCTGCTGCCGTTTTGGAGGCCGCAGTCCTTATAGCCGCTCGTTCCGTTCATCCAGCCCTTGACCATATTACCGGAAGTCGTAAAGGTAAGGCCGTTGTCGATAGCGAGGTTCTGGAAAGCTGCGGACTGTTCCTTGATAGCGGAAGCAGACCAGTTGGCCCAAGAAACATTGTTCTGGTTCATCCAGCTAATCCATGCTTGGCTTGCGCTCTGGTTCGGGGAGCCGTTACCGTCGGCGCTGACCGTACCCCATTCCGTAGCAAACACAGGAACGCCGGCAGACATAGCCTGAGCGGCACGATCATTGTAGCCACCGTTACCCGTCTGGTGCGTTGCAGCATAGAAGTGGAGCGTGCAACCGAAGTTTTTCTTGCTGTCCTGAATGCCAGCCTGGGCGCACTGTTCCGGATGGCTGGACCATTCCGGGCTGCCCACGAGCACGAGGTTGTCGGAATACTTACGGATTGCGGCAATCACGGAGTTCGCATGAGAGGCGACCGTACCCATGTCGGCACCGACAGGTTCGTTCCACACTTCGAAAATCACGTTGTTGTAGGAGCCGTATTCCTTAGCGGCATATTCGAAGAACTTGACAGCTTCAGAAGTATTGCCGTTTGCACTTTCGATGTGCCAGTCGATAATCACGTAAATGTCGTTTTCGATAGCGGCATTGACCACGTTCTTGAGGTAGCCCTTCTGCAAGGTTTCGCCCTGCGCGCTGCTCAAGTAGCCACGGCCCTGGTCCTGGAACTTTTCCTGAGTCACACCCATTGCAAAGCGGATGACTTCGATGTTCATCTGCTTCACCATGGCGTTCACGGCCTTTTCGGAATAGAAAACGGTAGAGCTATCTGCACCCGAACTCCAGAAGAGGCTCATGCCCTTGACTTGGACGGCCTTGTTGGAGTAATCCGGGCAAGTACCGGAAAGCTTGCCGCCGTTTGCCTTAAGTTCACCGTACGTGCTCACAGGGCCAACACGGCTAGCACTAACTGCCATAGCAGACGTTACGGCAGCGCACATCAGAAATGCGAAGATTTTTTTCATAAACATCCTTTTGGGTTCACCCAATCTCCGCAACCATATAATCCCAGATAAAAAATACAAAATGCGTAGAAAAAAAGTTGTAATTTATTTGGAAACATTCCAGAATGTGCAAAAAAACACTTTACGTATAGGAAAAGTTACATATTTAGTAGACAGTAGGCGGTAGGAAGTGGTTAGTGGTTAGTGGTTGGGAGAGCGAGCGATGAGGTATGAGGTCGGCACTTCGTGCCTTTGAGTATTTTACAAAGCTCAGCAGAGAAAAATACTTGTTTGCTTTACATACTAAAATCATTTTTTGCGCAATTTGATATGTAATCGGCAATCGATTACTCCAGTGCATTACATACTAAAAAGCATTTTTAAGGTGTTTAGTATGTAATTTTTGCTTAAAAAAAGGCATTTTGGGGGGCTTTTTTGCAAAAAAAAGACTAAAAAGTCGCTTTAACGCCATTTTTAAGTGCTTCTCAGCCCATTTTTTACATACTAAAACACAAAAAAACAAATTTAGTATGTATTACAACAAAGTATCATACGTTTGCAAGGACAATTATTCATTGCGCACGCCTCAAAGCTCACGGCTTTTTAACGAATTTCATCGTATGAGTCGTCATCCACGTCGAGAGGCGGACAATGTAAACGCCAGCACGCAAAGAGCTTAAGTCAAGCACGCGGACATCGCCCACTTTCTTAAGGCCCGTTACATCGACGCGGTGGCCGTCTATCCCGATAATATCCAAACGAACAACGTTTTTCGTTCCGACTACAAGGCGGTCCGAATTCGAATCATAGAAAAGGTATTCCTTCGAAGGAACATACACAGCAATGCCCTGCTCCTCTTTGCTAGAAGATGATCCAGGAACCATTGAGCTACCAGAACTTTCACTGGATCCTTCGCTCGATGAGCTCAGGATGACGGCATTGGAAGAACTCAGGACGTTGGAAGAGGAGCTATACTCCATCACCTCGCCATTGCTGCCCTTATACGCCACCAGAGCGTCCTTCAACTTTTGGTTCACTTCGCTTGCGGCATCGTCAACGGAATTGTCGAACACCCACTTGAAATCGCCGCCCTGCACGCGGCCAGCATACCGCACAACGTTATCACGTGCCACCGCAGGATCATCTGCCTTGTAGCTATACATGAAAGACTTGTCTGTATCGAAGTTGTTATAAACGTTCGCACCAGCGTAAGACGTCACGTTTGAAGGCACTTGCGTATCGCGTTTTTCGACAACGTAAGCATCGAAATCAACCTTTGAGTCAATGGAACCTACTGCGGTTTCCACACCCTTGAGCATGTACTTGCTTGCACCATACGGGATAAACGTGTAAGAGCCTTCCATGTAATTGTTATAAGCCTTGATGGTCCCGCCCGCTTCCTTGCTGAACGTGCCGTTATTCGTCGGATCGCGCTTGGTGCCGCTCGCATAAACGTCAGTTCCCTGCAGCGAGGTCATCATCGGGTACTTGCAGTTGCGGAAGTAATTCGCCTCCATGAACACAGAAGAACCAAGCGTGGAACCTGCACCATACTTCGCATTGCCATCATAATAGTTGTTATAAACGTGAGCGCTGTAGTAACGCACACGCGGATGGCGACTATCGGAGTGGTCGTACCAGTTGTGATGATACGTGATGTAAAGACCTTCGGTCGTGCCTTCAGAGAGGCCTAGCAGGTTCGACTTGCCGTTATCCCAAAAGTGGTTGTAGCTGAATGTCACGTATGTCGATTTTTTGCAATCCAAAGCGCCGTCGCCCTTGACCTGATCCTTGTCGCTCCCAGCATGACCATAAAAGAAATCGCAGTTGTGCACCCAGATGTACTTGTTCTCTTGCTGCAAGCCCAAATTGTCGCCTTCGTCGGAATCCACGTTCATGAAACCGATATTCCTGACCTCGACATCTTGGGCGCCCTTGATACGGAGACCCCAGCCGTTTGCCGTAGCATCGTTGCCGATACCCTCAATAGTCATAGACAAGCCTTCTTTCTTGTCCATATCCACGAGAATATCGCCCTTGTCGGTATCGGCTGGGTCCGTAACGTTCCCCACCAAACGAATTACAAGAGGCCGTTTGTCATAGCCTTTTTTAAAAGCATTCAAAATATTCTGGAGCCCCACAAAATTGTCCGTTCCGCCTTTGTTATTCTTTGCAACATCGAGCTCAACCGTATTCTTTGTCGTCTCGGAAACGTAAAGGACTACAGCACCATTCTTGAGTGTACCGTCGGCATTATAAGCCCCCGGAACATGGCCATCGTTAAATGCAAAACCGCTGCGATCGTGCGACTTGACTTCAAACGATTTGGAAGTAGCCGAAGCGGTCTCCTTGCCTCCCTTGACAGAAGCCACCTTGAGCGTGTAACTCCCGGCCTTGAGGCCAACCACATCGACGCGGAACTTGGAGCCATATTTGCGGATGAGAGGCGCATCGACCTTGACATCTTTGGAGCCAGCCCCCGAATAATAGACATTGTAACTATCGGAACCGTCCGAAGCCCACTCCGCATAAGCCGATTCTAGCGAGCCAGAAACATTTTGAAAAGAGACTTGAGCACCAACCTGAGAAAAGGCTGCTATACAAGTACAAGCAAAAACAGAAACGACACGTTTCATAAACATCCCAACTTTTTAGACCCCACCAACAGGTCTTTTCGAATACAAATATATAGTAAAGCGTATTTTTCTTCAATATATTTCTTCGATAAATCCAAAAAAAATCTTCAAAAAATCTAAAAAATGCCAAAAAAAGCGTAAAAGTTCCCATTTTTACCAATCGTGAATTTTATTTTTCATGAAATATTTTTATAAAATTTTATATTGTGTTCGCTAGAGTGTGGATGGGTAACCTTTTGAGGATGAGTATGTTAAAAAAGACATTTTTGGCAAGCCTTGCCGTTTGTGGATTTGCATTCACAGATAGTTTTGCGGGCCTAAGCGACGATGATTTCATCGAAGCCGCATGGATGACCACCCGATTCTACGGAGCCCAGCGCTCCGGCCAAGGGCCGAACTGGATTCTCGACGGCACGAACAACCCGACTAGCTTTACAGGTGACAAATACAACGGAAAAGACGTGAGCGGCGGCTGGTTCGACTGCGGTGACCACGTGATGTACGGACAGAGCCAAGGTTTTGCCTCCTACGTTTTGGCCCTCAGCTTTGCTGAATTCACCAAGGGTTTCTACGACCTTTATACGGGCGACTATACGGACTACAAGGCCAGCAAGGACTACACCCGCAAGGGCGGTAAGCCAAACGATGTGCGAGACCTTCTCGAAGAACTCCGTTACGAAGCCGACTTCTGGGTCAAGGCAGCCATTGACGACGGTCACTTTGTGACTGTGAAGGGTGACGGCAACAAGGACCACAACAAGTGGGTGACCGCAGGCGCCATGAGCAAGCTCGGAAACGGCGACGGTGGCGAACCGCGCGATATCACAGCAACCGCAGACGACTCTTACACACCGGGTATGGCAGCGGCAATGCTCGCCGTCATGGCTCGTATCGACCCCGATTCCACCGCCCGTGAAAAATACTTGAAGGCGGCAAAAACCGCTTTTGCCTACGCCAAGAAGAAAAATGGCGTTACAAATTCCCAGGGCTTCTACGAAAAAAGCTGGTGGCAGGGCATCTACGAAGACGGTCCGTGCCTTGCAGCCATGGAACTTTATCGCACAACCTTGGATTCCTCTTACGTAACTGAAGCAAAAAAATATTACAACAAGGTTAACTTTGAAAAGAATAGCTGGACTCGATTAAGCTATTCTGACGCAAGCCCGATTACTTACATTTTGGGAGAATTCTATTTCAATTGGCATCCGCAGGGAGACCTCGCCGGCAGCGAGAACTACCTTGAAAGCATGTATAATCAGCCACAAGACAAGAACAAGGATATTTTCGTCAAGGACGCCAAAGAATCTGGGTTCCCCACACGCTCTCCGTCTGGCGGCGCATTCTTGTACGCACTCTACGCCAAATTCTCTAAAGACAAATCCTACGATAACCTTATTGAAAAGAACATCGCCTACCTCCTTGGCGACAACAACGACAAGAAATCCTACGTCGTAGGCTTTACCCGCAATGGAGCCAAGGCTCCTACGAGACCGCACCACCGCGGCTACTACGGCAACGAAGATCCTGGTCGCGATGTCAACGGCGTAGGTTCGGCCCCCGAAAAGAACAAGCTCTTGGGCGGCATGATTGCAGGCAACTTCAATAGCGGAAGCCATGACGGTAACGTTTCCAACTGGCAAGTGAACGAAGTCTGCGTTGACATTAACGCTCCTCTCGTCGGTGCGCTCGGTTACATCTTGAGCAAGAAGGCCCCGGTCGATAGCGTTGGCAGCGACGTCGAAAGCCCAGAAGACAAGAAGAAACGCGAAGAAGAAGAACGCAAGAAGAAAGAAGAGGAAGAGAAAAAGAAGAACGAAGGAATCATCTCTGGCCGCATTTCGAGCACGAATGCATTCAGCCTCGTTCGCAATACGTCCTCTATCACAATCAGCAGCGCTAATAACGAAGCTTTCAAGGTTCATGTTTACGGCCTCAACGGCAAACTTGAACAGGAAGTCCTCAGCAAGGGCCAAAGCCTGAACGTAAACCTCCAGGACAAGGGCTTGAAGATTATCAAGGTCATGTCCAAGAACGAATCCAAGACGTTCAAGGTGAACTGTTATTAGGAGTTAGGTTATAGGTCTTAGGTTTTAGGACTATAATCGCAGCAAAGCTGCAAACTAATAAAACTTAGAAGTCCTCGCAAAAGCGAGGGCTTTTTTTGGAAAAAAGATGTATGCTGACCCAGGAATAAATCCGGGGTGACATATTGACGACGAGCTTTTTTTATTGAAGAATGCGGTGAATCGCTTCTTTGAACAGTGCTGGTTCTTGCAATAGCGAAATGACCACCCAGCCGTCTTCGTCAAAATCAAAGAAGAAGCCCGGCTGCACAAGCACATGCTTTTCACGCAACAGGCGAAGCGTGATTTCTTCGTCGTCTTCGCCAAGACGCACAACAGCGTACCAACCACCAAGCACTTCGGGGCAGTACTTGCTCGGAAACGCTTCGCGAAGCGTCTGCCAATTTGTCGAGAGCCGTTCACGAATGCGCAATTCGTAAACAGCGGATGCCGCTAGCATAGGGCGCGCTAAAGACTGTGCAGGGGCGGACACACTCAAATAAGCATCTTCAACAAATTCAAGGGCCGCACGAATTTCTTCGAAATTTTCTCGCGGAGCGTAGAACGCCATCCAGCCCAGTTTGAGCTGCGGCGAGCCAACCGCTTTGCTTAAACCGTTCAACCAGAAAATCGGACACTTCGGACCGTCTTCGGGAAGGTTGACAAAATCGCCTCCGCCAGCATCCCAAAACGCATCGTTTTCTTGCTCCACATTGTCATTGCGAGAGTGCACTGCACTCGAAGCAATCTCCGGCTCAACATTTAAATGAGATTGTTCCCCCTCCCTTCGGTCGAGGATAACATTTTCTCTCTCGTCTCTCGTCTGTAGCGAGCCTGCGAGCGTTCCCTCGTCTAATACATACTGCCAAGTACGCGTGACTTTATCCGAGAATGCATAATCGCCAAAGACTTCATCGACAACAAGAATCATGTCGTTTTCTTCGCAGAAGCGGACCGCAGCATTCCATTCTTCACGCGAAACGCAATGTCCCGTCGGATTATGCGGCGAGACGAGCAGCAAAATTTTCGCACGTTCGGGAGCAGCAAGCAAACTGTCGGTATCTAGAACAAAGCGGAAGGAAGATTTTACTGGATTCTTCGCTCCGCTCAGAACGACGCTGTTTTTTGCCGCAATTTTGTCATTGCAAGAACGCGCACACTCTCGTCTCTCGTCTGTAGCGAGCCTGCGAGCGTTCTCTCGTCTAATTTTAAGAAAGTACGGAGCGCATTCGAGATGTTCCAACTGCGCAAGCGTATCGAGCAGCGGATAGCCAGGCATTGGCGTGAGAATCACATCGCCCGGATCGCAGAACGTCTTGAACAGCACGGAATAAGCTTCGCTTGTACTTGCCGTCAAAATAATCTGCCCAGCAGTAAAATTGCCACCGCGTTCGCGGTAATACTCCACCACCGCCTCGCGAGCATTCCGACGACCAGCGGCATCAGCCACCCACGTTCCAAATTCAGCTTTCGCTTCATCAATTGCAGGAGCCAAATCAAACGGCAAGCCCACACGAAGCGGGCTGCTCACCGTCATGTCGATAAACGGGAGAGCTTCTGAATTTTCACACTTCGCAAGCACATCGGCTTTAGCGCGTTCCAATTCTGCAAAGAACGGCGACGGGGATAAATCTTTGGGCAATCGAGAAGATAACATGAATATGGGAAATTTAGAAAAACAAAAAGTAAAACAACACCTGAATCAAAAAAAAATCGATGCACCCAATTGCACACCGATTTTGTGAATTATAAATAAATCTTCATTAATCCGATCGCACTATTTTTTTACGAACGATGCTTTACCCGCTATTTTTCCATCAAAACGAAGCACCGCCAAGTAACGCCCTTTGCCCATGCGTGATGCGTCAAAACGAACGTCGTGCGTTCCCGCATCATGAACATTCGAATAACGGCCCACTTCACGTCCGTTAAAACCAAGAATGCGAACATCGACCTTCCCAGTATGCATAGCAGCAAACGACACATGCATAGCCCCCTGCTCATAACGGCAAGAGAACGGAGCCCTCAAACGAGCCTTCGACGGACTAGACGGTTTTACCCCAATACGCGGCCCCGACGGATTGTCTGACGGAACGTAACGTTCAGGATCGCTTCCAAAGAATCCCGTCGAATCCTTCTTTTCGGCGACAAACGAAACGCTTTTCAAAGTCGGGAACGATGCTCCGGATTCAAACGACCAAATTTTATCGAAATCAAATTTGCTAAAACTCCCACGAGATTTCATCTGTTCACTTGTAAGCGAAATTCCATAATTCGCTGTATCTATAACAGAGCAATTAGACACATTCCAATAATATCCATCCACTCCATGAAGCATTTCCATTGCACAAACTTTATTCACATTCGCAGCAGAATTTGACACGGCCCCCATAGAAAAGCTGTTTTTTACGACAGACGAAGAATCGTTAAGAGAGATAAATGAACTCGCTTGATAATAATCGGATTCTGCCGAATAGACATTCCCTGTCGAGAACGAATTCGTCACACTGGAATTTCTGAGAACAGACGCAAAACCCGAAGCTTCGACATACCCTTCAAGCACGTCCCCCGTCGAATAGCTTTGATCGATAGAAGAGTTCGTGACCGAGCCGACAAATCCGCCTACACAAATTTCGCCATAAATCGAGCCCGTCGAATATGACAATTCTGTCGAGCCTCCTTCTTGCTTACCGATGAAGCCACCTAAATTAGTCCCCCCTTGGACATGCCCCACGGAATGCGACTTCGAAATCCTTCCCGTATTTTCACCGGCAAAACCTCCCAAATTCACATATCCATTGATGTTACCCGTAGCATAGCAGTTTTCGAGAATCCCCGTAGTTTCGTTCTTAGCAACAAAGCCACCAGCAGTTGACGCGGATTCATCGACATCGCCCGTCGCATACGAATTGCGAATTTCACCATAGTTATAGCCGGCAAAGCCACCAAGATAAGCAGAACCGACAATTTTTCCCGTTGCAAAACTACTATCAATCTTTCCTCTGTTCGTACCGACAAACGAACCGCTTGTCGCATTAGCAAGTACTTTTCCCGAAGCACTGCATCCCGAAATTTCGCCGAACGCAACGCCAACAAGCCCACCGGCATTACTTTGAGTCGCCGTAACATTACCGTTTGCATGGGAATTATAAATTTTACCGCTATCAATAGCGACGAGTCCGCCCAAAGCGCCTATGTTATTGAGGGTCAGTCCCATGTTATTCGTACCCCCCGCCCCTTGAATATTCACGGACGACGAACAACGTTGCACAACGCCATAGTTCATGGACGCAATACCGCCAATATTCACAGAAGCACTAATTTCGCCCGATGCCTTGCAATCCGCAATAGTCCCCTTGCTGCGATATGCAATTCCACCAAACATGGTCGGCATTCCCGAAAAATCGCCATTTTTAAGGACTACATTGCACTTGGAAATCGTACCGAAATTATCGTAAGCAATACCACCCACATACGCCCCCGAAATCGTTCCCGAAAAACTACTATTCGTAATCGTGCCATAGTTTTCGCTCACAAAGCCACCCGCAGAAGTCACAAAACTAAGCGTATCCGTATCAATATGCACTTCATTGATCGTTCCGCGATTCACTCCCGCTACGCCGCCAGAATAAATTCCCTTGAAGTAATAACTCTTAAGCGTGAGGCTATCCAGCCGCGCTGTAGAATCAAGCGAGGAGAACAAACCCGTACTCGCTTCAACGAAATGGACCATCTTCAAATTGCTGATTTTATGCCCAGCCCCATTGAACGTTCCCGAAAAAGGAACCGACCAAGATTTCACAGTCGAATCTCCGGCAGCCAAAGATGTTGTAGATGGATAAAGATTCCCTATCGGCTTGAAGCCGCTTATCGTCGATTCCTTTTCACCTGTAAAAGTTTCCGTTTTCGAAGCACTCGCATCAATATCTGCCACAAGACGGTAATGTCCGTTCATCGTATAGGGGGATACGCCTACCTTTTTTAAATCTTCGTAGTCCGCGACTTGCCACGGATCAGCTTTAGTACCAGACCCAGCCATGTTTCCACTAGTCGCAAAAGAAACAACCGGAACAAGAAATAGCAATGGTAAAACACGAGGCATATAAATTTCTCCTTTTATACCACGCAAAATACAATTTTTTTACATTGCAACCGTACCACAGCAAGTAGAATTTGTTGTAAAAAAAACAACACCAAATGGTGGTCCACCAAGTAGTGCAACAACATTAATCTTTCACACAACGGACGGAATACCGATCTTTGTCCATCTTACCCAAAATACCATCGTTTCTAGAGCTTCCGTCATCACTGAATAAAGTCGCATTGCCCGAATCAAAGCCCATTAACAGCATATTGAAACGACATGAAGCATTTTTACGCGACACAATGAACCAAGCTCCAACATTCAAATAATAAAAGCCAAGGAAATCATCACCAAACCTGCCTGCCGCTATAGCCGAAAAACCGAACACATCAAAACCACTTCCACTCACCCCCTCATCATAATCTTGCCATCCCGTCTTAGATTTCAAGAAATAACCGGCATTATGCCATAAAGACTTTTTCTCATCATCTTGAACGCCGCCAGCATTTTTCAAAAGAGTTTCAACCTCGTTCACCTGCGGCAAATGCCAACCCGGAGGGCAAGCTTCTTCGGCTTCGTCCCATGAATAGAGGCGACCATACTTTTTACAATTAGCGGAATCATTTTTATAGCAGGCGGCCTCTCCCTGTTTATATTTCAGGTTTTCAGCCATCCACCACTGATCACCTATTTTAACAGTCTTGTACTTTACACTGTCTCGACTATCCTCAAAAATTTCCTCAACAATTTTTGTGGGCGAAACTTTTTCCAACAATTTTTCAGCAGCTTTTCTATCCCTTATTTTACCATAAGCAGTAATCTTATCTTCAATTTTGAAAATAAATTCCAAAGAATCTTCAGCCGATTTTTTTTCGTTCTTTTGATCTAAACAAGCAATCAAAAAGAACATTGCAATAAACACAAGAATCGTCAGGATGCGTTGCATACCTATTTTATTCCAAACAAAAACTTAAATTACTTCTTGCGTTTTTTCAAGAAACTCGCAAGAGCAACGGCGATGAGTATGCCCGCAGGGAGCACGACGGCAATCGTCAAGAGTAAAAGTTTTTGGACATCGCTCAAGCCCTTGAGCGACTGCTTGAAGTTCTTGAGACGAGCACGAAGGCCAAGCTTTACGGCTTTGCCCTCTGCATTTTCGCCATCCACGGGAGCATCATTTGCATCCGCCAAATCTTCGGAACCGGCAAAAGCCTTGAATCCGGGAACCAGCGCGAACAACTTAGACACTGAATCCTTGACGGGTCCGACAAAACGGCTGACATACGAGCGTACCTTGCCGTAAACTTTTTTGAAAGGGCGTTTCAGTTGTTCTAACATCATTTTCTCCTTTGGTGACGAGATGGCGGATGGTTCGGCAGGCTCACCAACCTTAGTCCGCCATGACGTTTTATGCCTTCTTGTACAGCAAGTTCACACCGCCGAAGAGGGCTCGCATGTTCGCCTTGAGCGTATCGCTAGAGACGCCGCGGCCTTCGACTTCTTCGCCATTTGCCTTCAAGACGATGCGGCTTAAGCCACGGCCGGCCCACAACTTGTCCTTTTCAGGAACGACGAGCTGGCGGTACTTCACAAGTTCCACCGGCATGCCGATTTCACGCATAAGCATAAGAGCTGCCTCGATGGGGCCTTCAGCCGTCACGGACTTCACCAAAGCTTCGCCATCCTTCTTGAAATGGAAAATGAAGCGGTTCTCGTCCGGGATGACTTCGATGTTGTTGAACACCAAGCGACCGTTCACGTTCACGCGCTGTTCGCGGAACACGTCCAGCACACGTTCGGCGCTGAGTTCGCCTTCCTTTTCGCTCAACTGCTTGAGGATGGGCTGCAGCATGGAAGCTTCTTGCAAAGTCATCTTGTAACCGAACTTCGTGATGATTTCATACACGGCGGTGCGGCCGCTCTGGCTTGTAAAGCTGAGCGTATCGTTCTGGTTACGGCCGATGATAGAGTAATCAATCGGACGGTAAGCGCCCTTCTTCATGTCCTTCGTCTTGGAAGCTCCATCCTGATGGATGCCGCTGCGGTGGACAATGGCTTCGGTTCCGATCAACGGAGCGCGAATGTATATAGGCACGCCGCTCCAATGGCTGATGAGAATCGCGGTTTCGTAAATGCGTTCCAGATGCAGCCCCGTATCGACACCGGAGTTGTGCAAGCCAATCGCAACTTCGTAGAAATTCGTGTTGCCGCAGCGTTCGCCGAGACCGTTCAAAGCGACTTCGAGCTGCGTTGCACCGACAAAAAAACTTTCGACGGTCGCCGCAGTCGCCATGCCGAGGTCGTTGTGGCAGTGCACGGAAATCGTGATGTTCTTGGGCAGAGCTTCATAGACCTGCTTGACCTGATCCACATAGAGCTTCGGGCGGTAGCGTTCCACCGTGTTCGGCAGGTTGATCGTCGTAGCGCCCGCTTCGACAACAGCCTTCAGAACGTCAATCACAAAGTCCATGTTTTCGAGGCAGTCACCAAAATGTTCGGCACTGAATTCCACATCGCCGCGCTCCCCGACCAACGACTTGGCAAGCTTGACACAACGCACGGCCCTTTCCTTCACTTGTTCAGGAGTCATGCGCAGCACGTTTTCCATGGAGAGGGGACTTGTCGCGAGGAACGTGTGGATACGCGGATGCGGTGCGTACTGGACTGCTTCCCAGCAACGCTGGATATCGCTTTCGATGCAGCGGGCAAGGCCAGAAACCACGACGCTCTTTGCCGTTTCGTCACCTTCAGAAGCCATCTGAGCGGTGAGCTTTGCAAGTTCCATGACCGATTCAAAATCCATTTCGCTCGATGCCGGGAACCCGACTTCGGCCCCTTGCACACCGAGCTTCAAGAGCAACAGATAAACATCTTTTTTCTGGGCGTTGTTCCACGGCTTCGGAAGAGCCTGGTTGCCATCACGCAGTGTTACGTCATAGAAGAATGGTTTTCTCGATTCAGTCATTTTTATCTCCTTGCCGGCTTCAAGACCGCAAAGTTCCTTTAGTTTTTCAATTCAAAAATAGAATTTCGCATTAACAAAAGAACCCGCTTCGTTCTCGAAGCGGGCGCTTTTAGGTTGAAATTCGTTTGAAAATCTTTGAAAAATCCCTAAACCCTCGCTTCGTTAGCGATGCCAAGTAGAAGTAGAAGGTTCAAGATTTTTCTCATGTGCATGAATATACAAAGATTCGAGGGAAATGGCAAGGGAGATATTAATCCAAATCATTTTTTGACAAGACCCCATTAGAGAAAGAAATAATTGATGACAAACTGAATAGTCCACATTTTCGTCTTGTTTTCAGCAATGACAGGTTTCACTCGTTTTTTCTCTGATGAACTTTTCACGTAATCGTCATAAGCCAAAATTTCATCGCCATCGTAATAATAGCGGATTTCATCGTTCTTGTGAATTCGGTCTAAATCCAGAATAAATCGAACGCCAAAATCTCCAGAACGCCCGCACAAGCCAAAACCAAACACAAGAGACGTAACCTCGCCCTTGACTTTCCATTTTTCCAAAGATTCTTTTTCGCGTTCAACAGAACGAACCTTATAACCGTCTCTGTTCTTGTAATCCTTTGTTTGCGCGGTTTCCAAATTATAATTGAGTTGAGCCCCCGCATCGACATAAACAAAATCTATCGGATTGAATCGAAAGAGAATCGGCACGTTAAATTTAAAAATGGTGCGCGTCTCCTCTTCCGTATAAGTAACATTTTGCGATACCCAAGACAGATTTCTGAAAACCTCATTGATGCCAAGGTCCAATTCTAACAAGAGATGTAGTGTTTCATTTATATTAAGTTTGAACACAAGACCCAAATCAGCCGCAAAGCCTCCCCAATCGTCTTCATCTACAAGATACTTAGGCGGAGTATCCCAATAGCCCGTAGGTCCGAAGCCAAAATGAAAGCCCATACGGAGTAACGGCTCAGGATCGTCTTTAGCCAAAGCATTTGTACTAAAGAGCAAGGCAATTGCGACTGCAAGGATGAACGCTCTCATGATCAAATCTTAAACACTAACCAAAGAAGTAGTTAAATACAAACTGAATGGTGTACAACTTCGAATTATTTTCAACAAGTTTTAAAAGCTTGGAGTCATCAATGTCGTAATAAAGCTTGTCGTATTCGTTCACTCCGATGAGATCCCAAATGACACGAACACCAAAATCACATTCATGACCATTGATACGCATTGTGGTGCCTATACCCGCAAGAGCCGAGGTAATAAAAGTTTTGACTTTCCAATCCCCTGCATAAACTTTAACATCCTCAAGCTGATGGTTTTCATCGAGACGACGCAAGGCATTACCATTTTCGTCTGTATATTCGTAATCATGCGACGTTCCCAAATTGAAGCTAAGACGCACACCACCTTCAAGATAAACAAAAGGAACCGTCAAACGGAGCGCAAGCGGAATGTTGAGATTGAAGAGCGTTCGGGACTCATTTACCTTATAATAGCCAAAATCATCATCATAACCAACACCACTCATTCCCTGTTTTTCAAACTCTTCCAAGATGTAATCCATGCCGAAATTCACTTCGGGTACAAAGGTAAATAAGGCATTGATACGATATTTGAACACAAGACCGAGATCCATGGATACACCGGACCAGTCATTCTTACCAAATTCCCAAATGAAATCTTCATCCGTCGGGTAATCGTACATGGCGGCATAACCAATACCCAAATGAATACCCAAAAGCAGTGACGGACGCGTATTATTGCCTTTAGATGAAGCTCGGGCTTCTTCAAAGCTCTTGTATTCGGTTTGACCGTACGCCGGAAGTTTGTTCCCATAACCGTCATCAACGGTGCCTTCCTGCCTTGCAGGTGGGATGTCGTTACCATAGCCATCATCTTCAGCAAAAGCATTTGAGCAAAGGCACATGGCAATAGCGGATGCAATTATGAATTTTTTCATTCCTACTCCTTAGGATAACTTTAACTTTTCTAAACAAACACCCCTAATTTTTTTATAAATTACAAAAAAAATACAAACAAAAACAAGTTTAAAAAAGAAATTTCCCCTTTAAACGCAAATTTGCAAAAAACAGGACATTCCATTTTTTAATCAAGTTCTTGAAAAGCGTTCCAAAAAGGAACTGAGTCGCTTGTTCTGCGACTGGTTGAACACAAAGTCCGGAGTTCCCTGTTCCACGACCACGCCCTGGTCCATAAAAATAACCTTGTGAGCGACATCGCGAGCAAAAGCCATTTCGTGAGTCACGATGACCATCGTCATGCGATCTTCGGCAAGATTCTTGATAATCTTGAGAACTTCGCCTGTGAGTTCCGGGTCCAAAGCACTTGTCGGTTCGTCGAAAAAGAGAATTTTCGGCTTTAAAGCAAGCGCACGCGCAATGGACACGCGCTGCTGTTGGCCGCCCGAGAGTTCACACGGGTAAGACTTTTCCTTGCCTTCGAGGCCCATCTGCTTGAGCAAACGACGTGCTAGTGCGCAGGCATCTTCACGATTTTCTCCGAGCACGCGGATTGGCGCAAGCGTCAAGTTCTGAAGCACGTTCAAATGCGGGAACAAGTTAAAGTTCTGGAACACAAGTCCCGTCGAAAGGCGAATTTCACGGAGCGTCTTTGCCGGAGCGTACTTGATTTTGCCACCAACGCTCGATCCAAGAATAACCATGTCCTTGCCATCGACACGCACCTCGCCCACCTCGAAAGTTTCGAGTTGAGTCAGACAACGGAGAAGCGTGCTCTTGCCAGAACCCGAAGGCCCGATAATCGAAAGCACCTCGCCCGCTTTGAGGTCAAACGAAATATCCTTGAGCACATGCAAATCGCCAAAGGACTTCTTTAAATGCTTGACTTCAAGAATCGGAGCAGAATCCATGACACGCCTCACTTGTAGTAATCCAGTTTACGTTCAACGTAAGCGAACAACACGCTCAAAAGCAAATTCGCCACATAGTAGAATACGCCCGCCACGAACAACGGATAAATGCTCGCGTAGGCAGCCTGCTGCTTTTTCGCGAGTGCGAAAAGTTCCGTCACGGCAATCACCTGCGCCAAGGAAGTGTCTTTCACAAGCGTAATGACTTCGTTTGCACTTGCAGGCACAACGCGCTTAACCACCTGCGGGAGAATAATACGAAAAAAGGTCTGACTGCGTGTAAGACCGAGCATTGCCGCGGCCTCGTACTGGCCCTTCGGAATCGACTGAATGCCGCCACGGAAAATTTCAGCAAAGTACGCCGCGTAGTTTATCGAGAACGCAACAATCACCGCCGGGAAACGGTCGAACGATAACGCCACTCCCGTGTATTCGCTCAAGTAATACGAGCCAAAGTAAATCGCCACAATCTGGAGCAAAAGCGGAGTGCCGCGCATCACCGAGATATAGAACGAAACTGGATAACGCACAATGCGGTAGCGGCTCATCTTGAGAACCGCGACGAGCAAGCCGAGCGGAATCGAGAACAAGAGCGTCAGTGCGAAAATCGCGAGCGTTGTGCAGAAGCCGCCCCAGAGAATAGGCAAAAGCGTTGATAATTCCGACATAAAAGAAAAACCTCAAAGGAGCACTGTGCCACCCACAAACATCAAGGCTCCCGTAGGGAGCGAGCCCACACCTATTTGCCGAACCACTTGGCGGAGATGGCTGCGAACTTGCCGTCAGCCTTCATCGCAGCGAGAACGTTGTTCACGGAATCGCGGAGAGCCTGATCCTTTTTGCGGAAGCCCACAGCATAGACTTCGTCGGAGAGGCCTTCTTCCAAGACGACGTACGGCTTAGCGTTCGTGACAATCCAGTACATGGCAACGATTTCGTCGAGGAACACGGCATCGACACCGCCCTTGTCCAAATCCATGAGAGCCGTCTGGTTATCATCGAACGGGACGATTTCCTTGGCAGCCTTGCCCGCTTCGGATGCATCGAGCAACTTCTGTGCGGTAGAACCGTTCTGCACAGCAATCTTCTTGCCAGCAAGAGCAGCGAGGTTTGCGAGCGCCTTGTCCTTCACCGTGAAAATCATGCGGTTCTTGAGGTAAGCGTCGCTCAAGTTCATCACCTTGGCACGTGCAGAGTCAACGCTCATGCCGTTCCAAATGCAGTCAATCTTGCCGGTGTTCAGTTCCTGTTCCTTGGCATCCCAAGAGATCGGCTGAGTCTTGAGCTTGATGCCGAGACGAGCGCAAACTTCAGTTGCAAGGTCGATATCGAAACCGACGATGTTGTTGTCCTTGTCGCGGAACCCCATCGGCGGGAAAGAATCGTCGAGGCCGAGCACGAACACGCCAGCGGCCTTGACCTTGTTGAAGGAGTCATCGGCGGAGGACTTGGATTCGGACTTTTGATCGTTGCAGGCAAAGAGAACGGCTGCAGCACATGCGGTAATTGCAATACGAGAGAAAAGATTCACGATAATGCTCCTTTTTTTTGTTTCGGTCCAAAGTTAGAAAAAAGGGAGTATTTTCCACATATGTAAAAAATGCTATTAGAATTTTTCTGAGGGCAAGCCCGAAAAATCAGCCAATTTTTTGGAGGAAACGACAAAGGGAGATGCGACACAAGAGAGGCTACTTCAAATTTTCAATGAACGAATTTAGAAGCGTTTCGCTGATATGTCTTTTAGACTTCCGAAGGATTTCGGCACAAGCCAGCGCCTCTTCTTTGTTCAACAAGCCATTCTCGTTAGCGGCAATCAAGATGCCAATCGTGCCGGTAATACGCAGTTTCATCGTCGTGGCGACATGCCTTGCACGAACTTCGTCAACTATCAAAAGGTCACTTTTGTTTTCGTCAGAATAAACGATGGCTTCACTTTCGCCAAGATCCAAGCCGGTCACACGCATCAACAAGCCAACCGCATTACTGTTGCTAACGGAAACCTTTTTGAAAAACTCGCAGGACTTCACTTGTTCGGCTTCTTCCAGAAAATCCTGGTTAGAAGTCAATTCTTCGTAAACAGCTTCTGGAAGCAGGACTTCGCCAAAAAGTTTTCCAAGGATGTCTAGACGATTAATTTTAAGGAAAGAAATAATCGGAGTTGCATCAGAAACAACAATCATCCTTACCTCTTGGAAAGGAGTTCCATGACGTTGGCGGCATCCTGTTCGGCTTCATCCCAGCTCTGGTCGATATAGGGAATACCCTCGCTTCCGTAAAGTTCGATGAGTTCCCATTTGGAGATTCCCAGAATTTCCGCAGCTCGACCATGGGAAATAGTCTCGTTCTTGATAAACGGATACAACAGCAACGCATTACGACGGAGTTCGTCGCTCTTATTATCGCATACCATGAGGTCAGCAATATCTTGCGGAATGTCCATTGTTACTGTCGGCATAGGAAACCTCCGTATTCAATATATCTTTTTATCGAGAAAAAGGCAAGTTCGCTGGTTTACACACCGCCATTAGATGTAGTTCCTTGATAATTTCTCCTGGGGTATAACGCTTAGGAAGAACTATCTAGAACCAACTACAGCCCCTATGAGTTGACAATATAAAGCAAAACCATCTATTTGCGGATGGCTTAGAAGAGACCATACATCATGAATATGAAAAAATCCAAACAAATGCAAATTTAAACATTTTTTCACAATTCTGTTTTTAAAAATCATCTAATGCTTTTTTTGTTTGGCAAGCTTCATTTTCTTTAGCTTTCCGTTCAGCAATCTTAGAACGTTCTTCAGCAACGATCTTCTTTTTTTCCGCCAACCTCAATAAACGAGCTTCATCAGCATCTTTTTCCGAAGATATATAAGCGTTTCTTATTTTTGTAGAACTCATTGCCTCGTACAAATTCATCAATTTGAATTTTATATCAAAAAATCTCTTGGCAAATGTATTCGAATCCATCACAAAATAAAGTACATCAGCTAAGCTTTTAGGAAATTCAGGAATCTTACCAACACTAGACTCCTTGTAAAAGGAAACTGTATTTTTTATTTCACCACTACCTGCATAAAATTGAACGTAAAAAGCCCCCCCCTTAACATAAAGCATTGCAATATAATTGCCACTAGCATTGGTGTATTTCAAGCAGATTGACTCATCTTGAACATACTGAAAATCCTTAGGGCAATCATAAAGATCTATTTCTAAGCAAGACCCATCTGCCAAATTCACGGAATACTTATTATCCACTAATACAACTGATTGATTGTCTATACCATTTTTTGCCTTATCCAAGATATCATCTATTTGGCTATTCTGAATTTTTTCTTCCAATTTTTTAAGTATTCCACTCTCATCGCCACTATTTTTCATTTTCAGAAAAGCGGAACTTCCACACGCCCATTGTTTATAAGTGGATAGTCCATCGTACATTCTTCTAAATTCAGCAGACGTAAAATCTATAATCTTTTCTTGAAATAGTTTATTGACTAAATCAACTTTTTCCTCTTCATAGGAATAACTATGAATATAGTTACACGTTTTTTCAAACACACGTTCATCAGGTTTTTTCAACTCTTCTTCAGAAGGGGCCTTTCCAATATAGAAATTTAATTTATCCGTATATAAAATTTGTCGTTTTTCATTCGCATCTAGTTTTTCTTTTTGATGATACTCGCGAATGCCATAAACACAACCATCAACAATATATTCATATGCTTTTTTTGAAGAGTTTATCAAAATTTTTTTAGTTCCAAAGATGTACATATTCCAATTATCTAACAAGCCTCCAACATCCGAACTATTTACAGTAGTAAAGGCAAAATACAAGGACAATTCTTTCAATTCATTTAACTGAGAAATGACCTTTTCCATAATAGCTTTATCCCCGTCAAAATAAAATTTTTCAGGAAATTCCCCCTCCAATATTGGACGAGCGTCAGTCATTTCCTTGGCTACATTCTTTACAGTATCCAAGCCTTTTTCAAGCAATCCACTAAAAAAGCCCATATGGTACTCCTTTTGGTTAAAATGTTAAAATTCTATGTTTTATAAATTTTCTTGTTATTCAACCATCAACGGTTCAAGTTTCTTGTTCGAAAACAGAGTCTAATCCACAATAAGAGTTTCATCATACTTGTTCGCCAAGAAGCGTTCCCTATACAAATAAGACGCTGTTTCGCAAACCTTTGCGGTAAAGTAAGCATTAAATCCACCGCCTACAGCAGCACCAGCCACTGGAATAATTTGAGCAAGTTTAGCCTTTGTAAGTCTTACACCAAGTGATTCAGCAATTTTCTTTATAACAACAACCATGGCATGCTCTTCTAACTTTTCCCACGATTTCTTCGCAGCTACATCCCTGCTTATTTTTACCAAGCTTGCCATAATAGTCCCCTTTTTCGCATCACCAGCAGAAGATGCATAGGAGAGCACGTTCATTGCAAAAAGGCGTTCTTCTTGAAGATTATTGTTGAAACCATAATAACAACAATACTCGCCAATAGCTCTCAAATTAAGAGAAATAATAGAAATTAAATCAGGAGCTATACCTGGTAAACCTAACGCCCCAGTAGCAGCCCCCTCTGCAGCCGCTAAGCCTTTGTACTTTGCAGCTAAATAACCGACAACTTCGTCTATTTTTTTCAATTCTAGTTTTGGGATATCTGCAATACAATTTACATTGCAGCCTTTCTTTTTGAAATCTTCAATAATCGCGTCCTGACGCACCGTAAATTGAGCAGCATCGTTGCATAGGCTGGTAACGCCACTAACAACCGTTTTTATCACGTTTCCTACACCCGGAGTATTCATAACAAGTTCTCCTGCCTTGTTGATCGGAGCGTTTACAACTTTGACCAATTTGCCAAAAAAGCCATCTTCTTCGGGATGTTTCCAACGTTTAATTTCTTTCAAGGTCTTCTTTTCGTATGGTAATAAATTATAAGGCATACTCAACACTTTACAAATTTGAGATTAATAGTTAAACTTTTCTTTACTCTTCAAAAAATAACTTAAATATTTTCAAAAAGCTCTACAAACATAGGCTTATTGAAAAAAAATGCATTTTTACGAAGCAGTTGCGGGGCAGGCTCTAGACCCGGCTAAGGCGGGCTAATGGAGATGCCCGCCTACGCGGGCATGACAATGAGGGTGGGGCCGGGGCTATAGCGAGGGGGATACCTCCCCCACCAAACAAAAAAGGACCGCATTTCTGCGGTCCTTTTTAACGCTTTAGATCCTTCGACTTCGAGGCTACGCCTCTCCACTTAGGATGACAGCTAGTGGCAGCGGCTATTCCTAACCACCAACCACTAACCACTGTTTACTAGTCCTTGCCATAAACCTTTTCGGCGTAGGTGACTGTTGCGCCGAGGTATTCACGGTTCATCTTGGCGATGTAATCCACGGTGATACCCTTCGGGCAGGCAGCCTGGCATTCGTAAAGGTTCGTGCAGTTGCCGAAGCCTTCCTTGTCCATCTGGGCGACCATGGCCAAAACGCGCTTCTTGGCTTCGACCTTGCCCTGCGGCAAGAAGCTGAGGTGAGAAACCTTAGCAGAGACGAAGAGCATAGCAGATGCGTTCTTACATGCAGCGACGCAAGCACCGCAACCAATGCAAGCGGCAGCGTCGAATGCGCGGTCGGCATCAGCCTTCGGAACCGGAATCGTGGAAGCTTCAGGAGCGGCACCGGTGTTGACGGAAACGAAACCGCCAGCCTGGATAATGCGGTCGAAAGCGGTACGATCAACAACGCAGTCACGGAGAACCGGGAATGCGGCAGCACGCCACGGTTCGATCACGATGGTATCGCCATCCTTGAACTTGCGCATGTGAAGCTGGCAAGTGGTGGTCGCATGGTCGGGGCCGTGCGGCATACCGTTGATGACGAGAGAGCACATGCCACAGATACCTTCGCGGCAGTCGTGGTCGAAAGCGAAGCCTTCCTTGCCCTGCTTCATCTGTTCTTCGTTCACGATATCGAGCATTTCCAAGAAGGACATGTCCGGAGAAACATCGTT
>NZ_JAFWOM010000102.1 GCF_017545445.1 Fibrobacter sp. | reverse complement strand
GTGCTGGAACCAGAACAGCGAAAGCTGGTTGAGGATTTTGCCCTTACCAGGAATCGGGGTGGGGAGCACCACGTCAAAAGCGGAAAGACGGTCGCTGGCGACCATCAGGAAGCTGTCGCCCAGGTCGTACATGTCGCGTACTTTACCCTGGTGGAACAGCGGAACTTCGGTAATGGGAGTATCAAATTTTAAGCTCATAGTGCTAGCAAATATAGAAAAGTAGGAAGTAGACAGTAGGCGGTAGGAAGTATAAAATGGTTTGTGATTAGTGGTTAGTAGGCAGTAAACAGTGGGCTGTTTAAGAGTTTTGTGCAGTGGGCGGTGAGTGTCATCCCCGCATTACGACTCGTCATCCTCGACCTGATCGAGGATCTATGCTAATTGTGCTTGAATTTTTCGTAGTCGAGTTTATCATCGACTTTGATGTATTCTTTTTCTTCGTAATGAACTTTTGCTTCGGGCATTTTTCCCATGTAGGTGCTTTCGGCGTTTGATGGCGTAGGCATTTTCGTGTTCATATACGTTTGCGTGTCGCGGCCTTCACGGATCAGTTGCGTTTCGTTTGGCGTGTTTCCGATTTCTATGGGTTGGTAGCCTCGCGGGTCGGAATTGGCACATGCATCAAGAGTTAATGTGGTGGCGATAACGGCAAAAAATAATGCAATCTGTTTCATAATGCTCCGAAAAATATTTATGAAGACTTTATATAAAATACAAAAAAAAGTATTATGGACTCCATTGGCTTCTTTGCCTCTAGAGTGAGGAAATATATGATTACTATATTACATTAAATAAAAACTTGTTGAGTGTTTGTAAAATAAGGAATTAGGTTGACGACGAGCGTTAAATGAGTAATTTCAAGTTCAAAATAATTGTGATTGCTTCCGTATTGGCATTCTTTGTTGCCGGCGCTTTTGCGTGTGATACTTGGGGGAGTGCTGATTATGATGAAATGATGGAAACTCTTTCTTTGGGAAAACAGGGCGAAGCGTATTCCATATTGATGACCAATCATTGTGAGGATTCGCTTGCTTGGCGCATGGCAAATAATTTAATGAGCGGAAAGGAACATCCAGTTGATATGTTTAGATGGATTGTGCAAGATGGTTGTAAAACGAAATGGGTCTACGCCGGTATTCCTATCTATTACGTTAGATACAATAAAGATAAGTATGAAGGAGTGGAAATAATCAATTCATTTGCTGATGTATATAAAAAAAATGATTGTTCACACGATGAACAAATAGCTATTGAAATTGAAGTTGATGGGGTCGGCTCTTATTTCTACTGGGATTTAAATAATTATAAAAAAGAATATAAGATTGATTTTAGGCATGTTGTAAAGCGATAGAATATTAAGTCGATGGTTTATGCAAAGGACGGCTTAACGCTGTTTCTTATGCTACACAGTGTTGCATATGGATAGTAAATGTTTATTATTTTAATAAAATTGCTTAAAATTATTAAAAAATCTTAGTTTTTGTTGCATGAATGTATTGATTTTGCAAAATAAAATGTCTATATTATGAATGAGAAAATTTAGTGGTTTCCTAAAAGGAGAAGATTATGAAAAAGCTTTCGTTTTTTGCTTGCTCGGCGATTGCCGCTATGATGTTTGCTGCTTGCGGTGAGGATTCTTCTGCGGGGAGCTTTGTTCTGCCTTCAACTAACGGCTCGGACGTTGTGACGGACTCGCTTTCCGAAACATCGTCTTCGAGTATGGCAGTTTCTTCTTCGAATATTGCAGTTTTCTCTTCGAGCGGGACTGCCTATTCGTCGAATCTTGTAGCAGAATCGAGTTCCGCGACGCTTTTGTCTTCTAGTACAGCGATGTCGTCGTCTGCAGCGGAGAGTTCGTCGTCGGCTGTTTTGGAACCAATCTTGCCTGTGACGGATGCCTACGCCGAGTGCATGGCAAGAAAAAAAGATCCCTTGCTCGATGGAAACCCAATTCCTGGTGGAGATGGCCTAGCGCTTCCGCCGGTTGCCTATCGTCGTGTTGACGCTAAAAAAGTCAGTTTCAGTCTAGAAAATATTTTGTTTGCATGTAACGCCCGGTTTGATTCATTGAATGTGTATCCGTCTGGCGATACGTTGTACGTGAAAACGAAAATAGCCCCTTCGGATGCGGAAAAGTGCGTTTGTGTGTCAAAAGTTCATTTCGACGTTGAGGCTGATTCTGCTTATTCCACAGCAAAGCTTCTTGTTCTCGATGACGGGTCCAGCACCAATTTTGGAAACAGAATGAAAATTGTGGACTTGGTTGATGATGTGGAAGAGGTGTATCACGTGGGGAAATCCGATGTCCAGGCGGTGTGCAGGAATGACCGCGTGACGGCGGAAAAACCTGCTTTAGTGGGCGCATGGTCAGATATTGCTGATACCGCTTCGAAAGAGCAGCCCTATGCAAGGCGGATTACCGGTGGAGATGGTTTTGATGCGATTGAAATGGACGATGTTTATGCACCGTGCGGGATTGTTTTTGAAGGTATTGATGTTGTTGTGTCTGGAGATACGCTTTATGCGGACCCGAAATTCAGTCAGCCTGTACCGATGACGAATTGCTTGTGCTCTACGCGCATTAGATTTAAAATTGAGCAAGATTCTCGCTTTACCAAGGCGAATTATCTTGTCTATGACCGTTCTCGTACAATGAGGTTGTTGAATTTAAAAGCGAAAATGGATTGACTTGTAACTCCTTGATAGAATAAGTCTCGCCTAAACGGGCGGGACTTTTTTTATTAGTGAAACTTTTTGTTGTATATGCAACAGGGTGTTGCATAAAGAATTTAATTAATTGAAAAATGAATAAAAATTTGCTGATTTTGATTAAAAAATCAATTTTTTGTTGCATAATGTATTGCTTTTGCTGAAAAAAAGAATATATTTATTGATGTAAAATAAGGAGTCTCTTATGAAAAAGTCATCTTTTTTTGCGAGTGTTGCGTCGTTGTCGCTTATGCTGGGTGCTTGCGGCGATGATTCTTCTGCGACTGGAGTCGATTTGGCCGAAGGGAATTTGTCGTCTGGCGTTGTAGAGCTTTCTTCGGGCGAGGAGGCTTTATCAAGTGTTGTTGCGGAATCGTCGTCTGGCAAGGTTGTTTCGTCTTCGGGCAAAGAGATGTCTTCGTCATCTGTCAAGGCGGCTTCTTCGTCGGCTGCGGCTCCTGCGTCTAGTGCGAATGTCCAAAAGAATTTGTCTTCGTCTGCGAATAAAGTGGCATCGTCCTCTTCTGTTGCTTTGTCTTCATCTGTCGCGGTTGCCTCTTCTGCTTCTAATTTGCCTAAGAGTTCGCCTTCGGTTGCTGCGGATCCGTCGCATTTGAAAATTACAGATGCTGTTGCCCAATGTGGTGCTCGTGTCACAATCGAAGATCCTTTACTGGATGGCTCGTCGTCAGAAGCGTCCATTTTGCCTAAAGAATACGATAATGCTCTTCCGCCGGTCGCAGGTCGGTATGTCAGTACGGAACGCACTGGGTTCAATATTGAGAATGTTACAATGACTTGCGGTGCGACTATTGATACTTTAGATGTTTATGCATCGGGTGATACGGTTTATGTGAATGCAAAATTAGATTTTACGAATGCACAGAGGTGTCTCTGTCCCTCGAAGGTGGATTTTGCAGTAGATAATGCTCCTGCTTATTCTAGTGCACGTTGGCTTGTATTTGACGATGGCTCTAGTAGAAATCTCCACAATACGATGGAAATTTACGACATTCATGTCATTACGGTTGAAGAAGTGATGACGGAACAGACTACGACGGATGTTGATGTTGTATGCAAGAATGACAGGCGAACGCTTGACAAACCGTCTTTGGCAAATTCAACACTGCTCCCTGTTATTGATACCGCTTCGACAAAGCAGATTTATGCTATGAGACGCGATATCGGCGAAGGTTATGAGATGATTACCATCAACGAACTCGATGTGGGATGCGGTGTAAAAGATGTGCAATTTAAAGTTGGTGCATATAATGATACTTTATATGTTAAGTCATCCGCAGGTTTGTATGGAACAAATTGCACTTGCCCGTCGCGTATTGATTTTAAGATTAAGAAAGGACTGCAATTCTCCAATACCCATTACCTTGTTTTTGACAGGCGTGAAGCCATGCCGTTACTGTAAAAAAATGGAGCTTTTTAATAGCTGAATAATCCTGTTAGGGGACCGTGTCAGGAGGAGAAGAGCTTGCTCAGCAATGGGCAAGCTTCTTTTTTACTTTTTGGCTTTTGCGGGGGCTTGTGGCTTGGCGGAATTGGCTGCCTTGGGTGGATCTTTCTTTGCGTCCTTGGCGCTCTCTTTCGCTTTCGTTTGTTCTTTTGCCGTTGCTTTGTTTGTATCCTTGGATGGTTCTTTTTTGTTCTCCTTGGATTCGGTTTTTGGCGGCTCTGCTTTTTGTGTTTTTTCTGTTGAAGATTCTTTTGCGGATTCCTTTTCGGAGTTGCTGTTTATTTTGTCTTCGAGCTTCGGGAGGAGCTTTTGCATGTTGACGTTTGCTCGTACTTCGCGTTTGTAATCAGCGTAAGATTTGATGGGCCTGTAGTAAGAGGAGTCGGCGGCAGTGAGCGTGTCTGTGTTGAATGTTTCGAAATACGATGCGAAAAGGGCTGCCCAGCTACGGAGCCAGTCTTTGCGTGACTCGCGACTGCTGTACCAGCAGGATGGGTTGTATGTAACGTGATGGATGTCTGTTGTTAAGTAAACAGGACTATTGCCCGAGAGCTTTTGAAACATTCTTTTGGCGCGGAATGTTGATGCCGCATCTGTTATTAGGAGCACTGTGTCTGCATTGTGTTTCTTTAACCACGGAATAAGAGTGCGTGCTTCGCTGATGGTGGAGGGGTCGTCGTGCGGAACGAGAAAGACTACGTTGTTGTCGAATGCCCCTTGCTTCATGAAATCTTCGACATAGAATTCGGAATTGCTCCTGTCGCGGAGGGTGCGGCGGCCAAGCAGGAGCACGGAATCGACCTTGCCTTCTCTGAGAAGGTTGGCGGCGTAGTCCGAACGTTCCAAATCGGCGCTTTGACCGTCGAGAACGGCGACCCATTTGGCGTGCTTGAATTCGTCTTCTTCGACGAGCCAGTGCCCGCTTTTTTCAAAGATCGCGTATGTGACAATGGCGATTGCTAGTAGCACAAGCAACGCAATGCCGATGCGGATATTCTTTTTCTTTAAACTTTCGTTCTTGTTGAATTTTAATATTTTTGACAAAATAATTACCTGTTGCTGTTTCTTATAAAGTTTTTTTAGTTGCTTTCCCTAAAGATTTTGTGTACTTATATAGTGCCGCGTCTTCGCCGTCGGAGTAATACTTTTTGCGGATATTGTACAGTTTGAATCCGTGTTTTTCGTAAAAATTGCGAGCTTTTGTGTTCCCGTCACGGACTTCTAAAAAGCATTGGTCGTCATCGTTTGTGAGTTTGTCCAAGCCTGCTTTTAAAAGTTGTGTGCCGATGCCTTTGCGTTGTTCTGTACCGCGTGTGGCGATGCTCAACAGTTCGGAGTCGGGACCGAGCAAATGGAAAATCGCATAGCCTAAGAGTGTTCCGTTTGGTATCTGGCCCAGGCTGTTTCCGTCTGTTGCTTCTGAAGATTCGCAGACGACGCAGTAGGCGTAGCTTGCACGGATTTCAGACAGGAACTGTTTTTCGTTCCAATCTTGAAATGCAAGTTCCCGTTGCAGTTCGAGAACTTGCTGCAAGTCGTTTTCTGTCATCAGTCGCAATTGCATTTGCTTATCCTTTTTACTAACCACTAAAATTCACTGGATCCTATCGGTCGCTAAGCTCCCTCCAGGATGACGTTTTCCTTTTGCTTTTTACTGTCTACTTCCTACCGCCTACTTCCTACCGCCTACTTCCTACAATATTCAAAACCTCTTTCGTCTGTAGCCCGAAGGGCGTTCTCTCGTCTTTCGTCTAACGTAACTGGATCCCCTCCGCTTCGCTTCTCGGGATGACGCGTTCCTCATACATTCTACTGTTTACTAACCACCAACCACTATTCTACACCTTCAGCTTCTCGAAGTACGATGGCTGGATGTAGTTTGCTTCTTGGATGAGCGAAGGCTTGATGGTTTCAAAAAGCGGTGACCACATGCTGAGCGGCTTGTCCGTGTCGAGGATGGTTTCGATTCCTTTGTCCTTGAACATGGCGACGAGCGATTCGTCAGCGAGGGCTGCCGCATCGACTACCGCTTTGGTGACAGAGCTTGATTTGAGCCGCTCGACGACTTCTGCAGTTTCGATAAAGCTTTCTTCGTTGTTCAGACGTAGATACCAGAACCCGTTGCGTGCGCGGATGACGACCGCTGTATCGCTGTCGGCGACTCCTGAAAAACAGGCGAGCGCTTGCAATGTCGTTGCTCCGTACAAATTGCGTTTTCCGCTGAAGCAGAGCCCTTGGCAGAACGCAACGCCTGTACGCAGTCCGCTGAACGATCCCGGCCCGACTGTCACCATGACGCGTTTTACGTTGTCGAGTGTAGCACCGACTTTAGCAAGCAATGAATCTAGGCTTGCACTTAATATTTCGCCTTTGCCTGTCGGATCCACGATTTCTTCGTAAACCGAGTCCGCACAAAGTGCCATCGAAATTCCCTTGCGGGAGGTATCTACTATTAGGTCGTAGTTGGTCATTAGGATGAATTTAGTGGTTAGTAAACAGTGGTTAGTAAACAGGGATGATTTAAGTGGTTAGTAAACAGTGGTTAGTAAACAGGGCGGCTTCGCCACGATTTTAACCCCTAACCACTAGCCACTAACCACTACCTCTTTATCTCCAGGCTCTTGTCGATAATTAAATCGATGAGCTGGCTGTAGGTGATGCCGACGCAAGCAGCCTGTTGCGGCAAAAGCGATGTCGGGGTCATGCCCGGGAGCGTGTTCGTTTCAATCGCAAAGAGTTCGCCATCCTTCGTGATGCGGACATCCGTGCGGCTGTAGCCTGCGCCACCCAAGGCGTAATGGGCATTTTTCACGAGTTCTTGGATGCGTGCGGTGAGCTCCGGTGTAAATTCCGCCGGAGTCACTTCTTGGCATTCGCCGTTGTACTTGGCTTCAAAGTCGAAGTATTCGCGGGTTGTCATGCGCATTTCGGTGGGCGGCAAGGGCTTTTCGCCTTCGATGTAGCCGCAGCTTGCTTCGCCGCCTGCAATGAATTTTTCGCAGAGCAAGCGGTTGGAATCTTTAAACAAGTCTTGTGCGATTTTAGCGGCTTCGTCGAGATCTTTCGCAATGCCGATGCCGATGGATGAACCTCCCAGCGGATCCTTGATGACCAACGGGAATCCGAGTTCGTCGGAGACGTTCACGAGCGTGTCGCCTGTGAAGTCGTGCTTCCAAATGACGCGGTAAGGCGGAGTCGGGATGTTGTTTGCCTTGAAAATTTCTTTCGTCTTGACCTTGTCCATGGCGAGAGCAGATGCGAGGAGACCGCAGCCCGTGTAAGGAATATTCCAGTTTTCAAGCATCGCCTGGATGTGGCCGTCTTCGCCCCATTTGCCATGCAGTGCGAGGAACGCGATATCTGCCGACGGAAGTTCCGAAAGTGCCGGGGACTTCTTCTTGTTTGCAGCGGTGCCTTCGAGGCTGTGGAAATAGTTGACGGAAAAATTCGTTTTCTGGTACGGAGAGAGTTCGCGGGAAGACCAATGCCAAGTGCCGTCTTTATCGATGAGCACGGGGTGGATGTTGTACTTTTCCGGATCCATGGCACGCACAACGCCTGTGCCGCTGACGACAGAAACATCATGTTCAGTAGATGGACCGCCCATCAAAACCAAAACGCGTAAACGGGACATAAAAAACCTCTTTGAAATCTTTGTGTTTAATCTAGTAAAAACAGATTAGAGACTAGAGGCTAGAGACTGGAGATTAGAGCCTAGGGATGAGTGTCTGTCATTCTGAGGCGAAGCCGAAGAATCTAGTGACTGTTAGTTGTTTGAGGCTAGAGATTTGAGATTAGTGGCTAGTGACTAGAGACTTGAGGGAGGAATGATGGGGCGTGTGGGGATTTATATGTTCTAAGTTGGAAATGTGATGAACTTTTTTGCATCAATAAAACGGGTTTTGGGCAGT
>NZ_JAFWOM010000101.1 GCF_017545445.1 Fibrobacter sp. | reverse complement strand
TTGTTCTTAAAAAAGGAGCTTTTATGCATTGGAGTGAGAAGTTACGTGTTTTCGCATGTTTGTGTGTCCTTATGACTCTGTCCGCCTGCGGCGACGACAGCGGAACATCTGCAAACGATGATGATTTGTCTTCAAGTAGTGTCACCCTGAGCGGTCGCTCGTCCGACACTGTCATCCCGGACTCTGTTCCGGGATCGGCATCTAGCTCTAGTAAAAAAGCTGAGTCTAGTTCTGGTCAAAAGGCTGTTTCGTCCTCTTCCGTCAAGAAGGAATCCTCTTCTTCTGTCATCCTGGACTCCGTTCCGGGATCGGTTTCTAGCAGTAGTAAAACTGATTCCGGCACTTCGGCCGGAATGACAAGTAGCAGTAATACACCCTCCTCCAGTAGTGAGTATGTTCCGTTCGATCATTCAAAGACGCATGCGGCTAGCTGGGAAATAGGAGAAAATCGTTATAAGACTTTTGTTGACCCGCGTAATGGCCGGAGTTACTATTACATAACAATAACTTCTAGCAAGACGGGAAAATTCGTAACTGTAATGGCTGAGAATTTAAATATCGGTGAAATGGTTCTTGGTGAAAATAACCAAAATGACGATACTAAAATTGAACGCTATTGTTATAACAACGATACGACGAAATGCGACGAGTTCGGTGGATTATACCAGTGGGCTGAAATGATGCAGTTGCCAAGCCGTTGTAATACTGAAAGTTGTGCTGATTTAATACAAGAAAATCATAGAGGAATTTGTCCTGAAGGTTGGCGCTTGTTTACATGGGACGATTATGTCGTGGTAAGAGGATATGAAGATAAATACAATGATGGCGTAAAAGGTTTGCGCTCGATGTATCGTTTTCTTGGAACCAATCAAAGTGGATTTTCTCTTACTGGGGCTGGATATAGAGATTCTAGAGGGAAATTTAAGCAACAAGAACAGACTGTTTCATGGTATTATCCTGAAGAACATGAATATGATGTTGATTTGTATGCTCGTGCTAATTATGTTTCTGCCAATACGAGTCATGCTCCTACAAGGGATGATGGTGATGAAAAAACGAATGGTTTTTCAGTCCGTTGTACAAAATTAGAGTAAAACGCAAGGCTATTATTGAATGTCTTGTAATGCGGGCAAAAAAATGTATATTATTGAAAAATAGAGGATTACATGTCCCAATCGGTTGCGGTAGATTTGCAAGGTTCGTCCATACAAGACAAGGCTAAAGAGAAGCAGGCAATTGTTTCCCTGCTTTCGGATTATTTTGCCAACCGTGACGATATTGACGCTGCAATCCTTTATGGTTCGTTCGCAAGTGGGAAATTTCACGCTAAAAGCGACATTGATATTGCAATCCACTCAAAATCGCCACTCTCTTACGATACCATTGCAGAAATTCAGGTGGCATTGAGTTTACTTTGCCACAGAGAAGTTGATGTTGCCGACCTCGCCCGTGCAGAAGGGCTTTTCTTGCACCAAATCATGACTAAAGGTGAACGCGTCAAGTTCAATCACGATGTCTTTCACAAGTACATCATGAAGGCCCTTTATTTTTACGAGGATTATTTACCCATTCAGCGGGCATGCCGTGCCGAAGCCATCAGGAGAATGTTTCATGGATAAGGATTTACTGCAAACGAAGTTGCAAATGCTCTCGCGTTGTTTGGAGAGAATTAAATCGCAGCATGTTGAATCGCTTGAAGATTTGGAAACAAATCTTGACAAACAAGAAATTATTATCCTGAATTTGCAACGTGCGGTCCAAGTTTGCATAGACATTGGAAACCATATACTGCTTGATTATTCTGTAACGCCTGCAACAATGGCGGACACTTTCAAGTTCATGTATGAAAAGGGGTTGATAACGGAATCCTGCTCTATAAATCTTGCACATGCGGTTGCTTTCAGAAACATTGCTGTACATCAGTATGACGTTCTGGATAATTCGATAATCTTTTCGGTAATCAAGGAGCATCTTTCCGATTTTACGGACTTTGCCCAAAGCGTGTGTAAACATGCGTAAAATCCATAAAAAAATAAAATTACAGTTCTAAAGGGCGAAAAAAGCAAATAAATAAGAGAAATTTTTTTGCGATGCATGTTGATATAATCTATATTGAAAGTACGCAAAAAAGGAGATCTTATGCGAGTCTTTGTAACGGGTGGTACAGGCTTTATTGGTCATTACGTGGTCAAGGCCCTTTTGGATAAGGGGCACGAGGTTGTCGTTGCGACGCGCCATCCGAACAAGATGCCAACTTTGAGAGCGAACCCGAACGTCTCGTTTGTCGAAGCGTCCTTGACGGATTTCGAGAAGATGGGCGAGGGCTTGGTAGGGTGCGATGCTTGTATCCATATCGCTCTTGGCTGGGGCGATACTCCGACGGCGATGCTCATGAACGATACGCGTGCGACGGTTTCGCTTTTGGAAATGTCGGCTCGTGTCGGTTGCAAAAAGTTCATCATGACGAGCAGTACATCGGCGATGGGGCGTGTCCGTTCCGAAATGCGGGAATCGACAAGCAATCTGCCCATTGATTTGTACGGGGCGACCAAGGCGGCTGGTGAGGCGTTCGTGCTCGGGTTCAGTCACGGCTACGGGAGCCAGTTCTCCGAAGTCAAGATGAAGCGCAACATCATTCGTCCGGGCTATACGTTTGGAAATCCGGCGTTCCCCGATGGTTGTTCGCAGCCGGACCGCAGGTTCTTTGACATGGCCTACGCCGTCAAGGAAAATCAGGATATTCACATTATCAAGAACGACGGTACGCAGTTTATCCATGCTGCCCAGCAGGCTGAAATTTATATGAAACTTCTGGAATCGGACTTGAACGAAGAAATTTTCCTCGGGCTTGGTTCGGAATGGATTAGCTGGAAAGAAATCGCCGAGAAAATGATTGCCTTGAAGCCGGGCTGCACATCCAAGATTGTGGAGACGGATATGGGCTGGGGCGAAAATCCGATGCTTTACAGCGTCCAGAAAATCAAGGATTATTTCGGTTTGGCATTTGACGCTCACGACTTTTTGGATGACCACATCCGCTGGACGTTTGAAAACGTTTGATTAGTTGATGGTAGAGTGGTTAGGCATTGGGCAATAGAAAAAGGCGGGCTTATGCTCGCCTCTTTTGTCTGACGCATTTGGCGTCTCTCGTCTAACTTCACTGGATCCCCTCCCTGACGGTCGAGGATGACGGCTTCGAGGGCCGTGGCTGCGACGTCACCCCTTCCTACCGCCTACTTCCTACTGCGGCAACGCCGCCGCCCTTACCCGCATCGAGTTTTTTCGGCGTGTGCCCCGATGTAATCGGGGTAGTTGTTGTCGAAGCAGGCGGCGCAGTAGTTTTCGCCTTCGCCGGTGCAGTTTTTCATGCCTTCGACGCTCAGGTAGCCGAGGCTTTCGACTCCGAGCATTTTTGCGATTTCGTCGGGAGTCATGGAGCTTGCTGCAAGTTCGCCTTGGCTCGGGAAGTCCATCCCGAAGAAGCAGGGATGGGCCACGGGTGGCGATGCGATGCGGATGTGCACTTCGAGGGCACCTGCGTCACGCAACATTCTGGAGAGAATGCGGAGCGTGGTTCCGCGAACGATGGAGTCTTCGACAACGCAAACGCGTTTGTTCTTAAGCACGCCTTCGATGGGGTTGAACTTGAGGCGGACTTTTTGTTCGCGGACGTTCTGGGTCGGGTCGATGAAGGTGCGGCCCACGTAATGGTTGCGGAGTAGCCCGATTTCAAAGCGGATGCCGCTAGCTTGTGCGTAACCGAGCGCGGCGGTCGTTGCACTGTCCGGCACGGAAATGACGATGTCTGCATCGACGGGGCATTCTTTTGCGAGCTGCTTGCCCATCTTGCGGCGGATCTTGTCGCAACTTTGTTCGAAAATCTTGGAGTCCGGGCGGCTAAAATAAATGTATTCGAAAATGCAATGGGCGAGCCTGTCTTTTTGCGTAAAGCGTTCGGAGTGGAGACCGTTTTTCGTGACGGTTAAAAATTCGCCGGGCTGGATATCGCGAACGTAGTTTGCTCCAAGCAAGTCAAAAGCGCACGTCTCGGAGGCGACGCACCAGGATTTCCCCATGCGGGCAATTGAAAGCGGACGGAATCCGTAGCCGTCTCGGGCGACGAACATCGTGTCTTTGCTGAGGAATACGAGGCAGAAACTCCCCGTGAATTTTGAAATGGCGATTTTAATGGCTTCGCCTAGCGAGTCCGCCTTGGTGCGTGCGATTTCGTGCAAAAGAATTTCGGAATCAGATGTTGTCTGAAATATGTGGCCGTCGGCTTCCATTTCTGCACGGAGTTCTGGGGCGTTCGTGATGTTTCCGTTGTGCGCTACTGCGAGTTGCCCCCATTTGCAGCTCACCAAAATTGGCTGTGCGTTGGCGAGAGTGCTTGCACCAGTCGTACTGTAGCGGACATGGCCGATTCCTGCGAAACCTTGCAGTTCATCGACATTGTAATCTCTCAGGAGTGTGGAAACTAGACCCATGGATTTGCGGACGCGGACTTTGTCTCCGTCTGTTACAGCAAAGCCGGCACTTTCCTGGCCTCGGTGCTGTAATGCGTATAGTCCCATGGTAACATTGCGGACAACATTATCGCCATTGTAAATTCCGATGACGCCGCATTCTTCGTGCAGTTCTTCGAGCATAACGCCTCTTTGAAATGTGGACTTCCCGTGCCTCGAAGGCCATAGCCCATCCGTACGGATGCAAGCGGGGAAGCGGACGTGCAAAATATAGGAATAGGGCGTTAAAGTTGCTAGTTGTTTTTAAAAATTTTTTAAGGGGTAAATGCGCTGAATCCCTTGATTTATAAGGGTTTGAACGGGTTTGTTTTTACAAAATTTGTAATTTTAAGAAAATGCGTTACAGAAAATGTAAATGCTGTTGCGTTGGTCTTTTTATGAAGTTTGCGTACTTGGGTTCTGTTAGGTTTTATATATTTTTTTCATGAGCAACAAAAAAATAAAAATTCAGTACCTCGACGATTCAATTTCTAAACTCACTTATGTGGGAGGCAAATCCGATTGGATTGATTTGGCGGCTGCTGAAACCGTGACGCTTAAGGCGGGGGAGTTCCGCATGATTCATCTAGGTGTTGCAATGAAGCTTCCGGATGGTTACGAAGCGCATATTGCTCCGCGCAGTTCTACATTCAAGAACTTTGGAATATTACAAGTAAATTCTGTAGGCGTGGTGGATTCGAGCTACTGCGGTGCGAATGATTGGTGGAAAATGCCTGTTTATGCCACCCGTGACGTGGTAATCGAAAAGGGAAGCCGCATCGCCCAGTTCCGCATCATGGAAATCCAGCCGCGTCTCGAATTCGAAGAATGCGTGTTGGACGGTGCCGACCGCGGCGGATTTGGAAGTACGGGGATTTAGGGAAATTATTTCGTAAGTTCCTCGTACATCTTGAATAGTTCTGCCACGATTTCGTCTTCGGTCATTTTGAGGTTGAATCCGTATGCTTCCATGACTGCACGGTCGTTTTCGGCGTGCACCTTGCGAAGATCGGCGGGCATTGTCAAATCGTCGTAAAGGTCGGCAAGGCTTGCGTCAGGATATTTTGCGCGAACATCGAGAATCGCCTGTGCGGTTGCTTCAATTTTTGTTTTTTGAGTATCGCTTGGATTGCTCCATGGGAAATTGTTATAGACGATGGTGTTGCTATAACGATATCGCATTTCAAGGCGACCGCATACCATTCTCATCCATGCATTGTGAACTTTGGATGCTAGTATTCCAAAATGATAAAGAGTGGCCCTTTGCATGACAAAAAGATTATCGCCGGGAATAATTTTATGCGAAAGAAAATCAATTGGAATATACTGTCGTTTTTCTGAAGAAACTTTTGGAATGGCGATATAGTCACTTTCGCATTCAAAAGGCGCTCCAAATAGATACGGCATTTCAGCGGCTCGTAACGTACTTGAACGGTCGCTTTTGAGACGGAATTCCCTAACCTTTTCGATTCGCTTCATAATTTCGCGATTTTTGCGAAATTCAGCGGGATTTGCACCTTGTAGCCAAATACAGTAACGAGGTTTCCTGTCTATAAAGTCCTTTCCCATCATGTAATGACGAATGAATTTTGCTATCTGCGAATCTTTTTTGATGATTTCATCTTTTTCTTCTGACGTTAAAATTAGATTTCCATCATCAATTGGTTGCCCTCCTAAGCAAATTTGTGGAACGTCACAAATGGGTTTGGAGCGTTTTTCAATGAAAGTATTCGGAGCGTCAAGCAAATAACCGTTGATGTTTTTTGCGATGGTTACTGAACCATCGGAACTGTAGATATGCTTAGGAACTGAGGATTCTTCGACAGAACATCCGATAATGACACAATGAACATGTGCCATAGAATTTGATTCGGATGCCCAACGGAAAGTGCGATACGCAAAATCAATGCGTAGATTGTCTTTTTCAAAGAGAGGCTTCCATAAGTTGCTTACGGAACCACCTTGAACAATTGAATTTGTGGAAACGAATGCCGTTTTTGTATGTCCATTTTGCAATAACGGTGCCGCTTTTTTGTACCATGCGCATACAAAATCCAGATCTCCAACACCTTGCCATTTTTTCCCAAATACGGAAATTAGGTCATCCTTTTGATCTTTGCTCATGTACCTTGCACCCACGAACGGCGGGTTGCCCATGATGTAATCGTAATGGATTTTTTCAATCTTTTGAGGTTCTAGTTTACCTTGTTCCACCTGTTTTGTGGCTACGTGCAGTTCGTTTGGTGCTTCGTACTTCGCGGATGCTTCGTGCAGATTACTTTTGTCGAAATCTTTTGGGACAATGTAGTATTTTAATTTATCTGTGTAGAGCAAATCAAGGTGTGGTTCATCGCTCAGATATTCCCAATCCATACGGAGAGCATTACCCTCCACGATGGTCGCATGATTTTTGAGAGGCAGGAAATCAAGTGGACGATTCAAAATTTCGGCAGTTTCTTCCATCATCTGGCATTCGGCAATCCAAAGAGCCGCTTTCGCTACCGCCACGGCAAAGTCGTTTATTTCGATTCCGTAGAACTGGTTGATGGACACTTTTACGGAATTATCAAGCAGATGAATCGCCAACTGACCATTATTCAAGAAACGTATAATATCGTTTTCGAGATGGCGTAGCGAAATGAATGTTTCGGTAAGGAAGTTGCCTGAACCACAGGCGGGATCAAGAAATTTTAAAGAAGCTATTTTACTTTGAAGTGTTTGAAATTTTTGGTTTTGAGCTTTCGAGTACGGCATACTCCTGATGGTCTTGAATTCTTTTCGTAAATCATCCAAGAACAATGGGTCAATGACCTTGTGGATGTTCTCGATGCTGGTGTAGTGCATGCCGCCTTTACGACGTGTCTCGGGGTTCAAAGTGCTTTCAAATACAGCTCCGAAAATGGTAGGACTGATTTCACTCCAGTCAAAAGGAGCGCAATAGTTCACGATGACATCAACGATTTCCTGAGAAAAATTTGGAATTTCAATGTCTTCATATGCGAAAAGTCCGCCGTTTACGTACGGAAATGGATTTAATTTTGTGTCGTACTTGTCGCGATTCTCGATTTTTGTATCGAGAGCCTTGAACAACTTGTAGATCCCGTCGCGAAGATTTTCAATCTTGAAACTTTGGATATAATCTTCGAATGCTGTTTTTGTTTCGAAGAGTCCGGCGTCTTCGGCATAGAGGCAGAATACGATGCGGACGCAAAGAATGTTCAAACTGCGTAAGCTGTTGTCATCTGGATTGATGTATTCCTTGTAAAGTGCGTCGTAGAGCTTGCCTACGAGTTCGCCGGCTTTTAAGGAAATTTCTTCTTCGCGGTTGCTATGCTCGTTTTGTGTATCGACCAAAAATTGGAGTCTGTAGTGTTCCTTTTGCAGGTCCTTTAGAAAAATTTGTTGTGGTTCGCCATCAGGGCGTTCCATGTCATAGATCAGGAACTCGTCAAAATTGCAGGTGACAATCCAGCGGGGACGCTTGGAATAGGGCAAGTTGGCCGAATTGTTCTTTGCTTGCTGGAACGGGGTAAGGAATGCTCCGTCTGACTGTTTATTCAGTTCGTGTAAGTCTTTGCCGCTCGACTTTTGCTCAATTATAACATGTGTCGAGGGAATGTAGGCGTCAATAAAGTTTGTGACTATTTTGGCTTGTTTTGTTTCATTTTCAACGAAATATTTCTTGACCTGTTCCTCGAAAAGTATAAAGCTTGCAAAATCTTGAATGCCGAACACATTGCATAGCAAATCAATCCAGAATTTCTGGCATTCGCCTTTCTCGTAGCCTTTGCCGGACCATTCCTTGATGAACTTTTTTGCCGCTGCCTGTCGTTCGATTTCCTTCATCAACTTCTCCAATTCATTTTTCTCAAATATACAATCTTAAAATGGCAGAAAGTGTCGTACATAGTTTGCAATTTGAAAATAAAAAAATAACACAACCTACTAATTTTACATGAAATTCTTTCGTCTTTCTAACCACTAACCACCAACCACTAACCACTTTTCCTATATTTTCCAAGCAAAAAATTTTAACAAGGACATTGTTATGGCAAAGATTGCTATTCTCGGTTATGGGAACCTCGGTCGCGGTGTGGAATGCGCTGTGAAGCAGGCTCCGGATATGGAACTCGTCGCTGTTTTCACTCGTCGTGACCCTTCTACGGTCAAGATTCAGACGGCTGGCGTTCCGGTGTTGAACGTTTCTGAAATGGAAGCTTGGAAGGACAAGGTGGATTTGCTCATCATTTGCGGTGGCTCTGCTACGGACCTGCCGGTGCTCACTCCGAAGTACGCTTCTATGTTCAACGTGATCGACTCTTTCGACACGCATGCCAAGATTCCGCAGCACTTCGCTGCTGTTGATGCTGCTGCCAAGGGTGCTGGCAAGATCGCTATGATTTCTGTCGGGTGGGATCCGGGTATGTTCAGCTTGAACCGCGTGTATGCTCAGTCCATCCTCCCGGAAGGCAAGGACTACACGTTCTGGGGCAAGGGTGTTTCTCAGGGCCACAGCGATGCTGTCCGCCGCATCAAGGGCGTGAAGAATGCTAAGCAATATACGTGCCCGGTCGAAGCTGCTCTCGAAGCTGTGCGTAGCGGTTCCATGCCGGAACTCACGACTCGCCAGAAGCACACTCGTCTCGTTTACGTTGTTGCCGAAGAAGGTGCTGATAAGGCCTACATCGAAAACGCCATCAAGACGATGCCGAACTACTTCGATGAATACGACACTACGGTCAACTTCATCAGCGAAGAAGAATTCAACAAGAACCACAGCGGGCTTGCTCACGGTGGTTTCGTGATTCGTACCGGCAAGACCGGCATGAACAAGGAACACACGCACGTGATCGAATACAGCCTCAAGCTCGATTCCAACCCGGAATTCACGACGAGCGTTCTCGTGGCTTACGCCCGCGCGGCTCTCCGTATGAAGGCTAACGGCCAGACCGGTTGCAAGACCGTTCTCGACGTTCCGCCTGCATACCTCAGCACTTTGAGCGACGAAGACCTCCGTGCTCATTGCTTATAAGACCGCTCGCGTCTAGAATCATATAAAATATTGTGATTGACGCTCGCTCTCGCCTTCGGCGACTCGTTGATACGAGTCGTCTACGGCTCACAGCTTGTAATTGAGCTGGCCCCGGAACAGAGTCCGGGGTGACATTGTAAAAATTTGCCTCGGGTAAAACCGGGGCTTTTTTTGTTTGTATTGGTATAGTTGTAGATAAATTGTTGTAATTTGTTTTGTTACAAAATGTCGAAGTTGGAAAAATGTATTATATTATGTTAGATAAACGATTTTAAGACTTTTGAAAAATAATGAAATTGCGTAGAAATAAATTCACAACATTTTTGCTGCTTGCGTATGCGTGGCTGTGTTGTTGTTGTATGGATTGTCCTTTTGATGAGGGATATGGTTTCTTTCAAGGTGTTGAAGCTCGTAAACCTGTTGGCGTCGATTCTTTGGAAATGCGGGTGATGTATAAGGATTCTTTGCTTGCAAAAGAGTTCAGCCGCCCTATTGAGAATGGGGATGCTGCTTATTATGATTATAGCGTGTGTGATAGTTTGGTTTTCGATGAAGTATGCAATTTAGATATAACCATTTCGTTCTATTGTGGAGGCAAGAAAATTGAATTGCCTCCCTATACGGCTCAAATCAACGTAAATAAAAGTGGTTCTTTGGATTATATCTTGTTTGTTTTCACTGAGTTTGACGAACGAAATATTAGTGGTCATTATTCTGTTGAAAAATTCCTGCCGCCACAAGATACTTCGTGTGGCAAGTTCGTAAATTATGCTGTACTTAAGGTGGATTGATGTTGTTGCGTGTTGCATTCTTGATACTTTGTTTGGTCGTGTACTCCATAGGGGCTGTTAGCGACTCAACCCAGCAAACCAAAAGAAAAAGGTCTCGTGCACGTAATATCGTCTATCCGTATTTTGAATTGACCCTTGGTGGTATGTATTCTACATCGGAGTACAAGACGAAATCAGAAAAAAATTTTTATCACGATTTAGAACGTGGTGAAATGGTTTATGATAAGGGACTTTATTATGACCTCTATTCTTTTGATGGCGGAGGACCATCGATTGATTTCCGTGCAGGAGTTCTTTTTGTAAAACGATTTGCCATATTTCTCGATTTCGGTTGTTTTTGGTCAATAGGAGATTATCGCTATAAATATTATTCGCTTGACAAAGAAGAATTTGTTGAAAAAGCTGCTAGGACGAGAATCCAGTATGGTTTTGGTTTTCGGGTATATCCGTTTGCAAATGAACTGTCTAAAATGTATGGAACCTTTATTGGCACGACTATAAAAGGTGTTGAATTACTAAATGACGAAGATGCGTGGGAAAAATATGGAATGACTTATGTCGGTTCGGAATCGGGTTTGCAATTCGAGATGGGGAAGGTTTGGAAATTATCGGAGCATTATTTTATCGGTGCTGCGTTGAATTTTATGTTCTGCTGGAGTGAATATCAAAAAGAGGACAAGGATGTTTTTCGTATAGGGGAAAACCCGCGCCGTGAAGATGATATTACGCTAAATAGCCTACATTTTGGTCTTGCTGTTACGATTGTTCGAAAATAGGACCGTACAATCTAATTTCTTGAACCGTTCTTCCCTGCATTGTTATATATTTCCTATTGAGGTTTTTATGGGCAAGCTAATAGATGTCAGGGCTGATTTTTCTAGTGTCGTGAATTTTGCAATGCAGCAGAACGGTGTTCCGGTAATCAGTTCATTGCAGATTGCGAACAAGACGGGAGAATTGTTGCAGAATGTAACGGTTGAAATTTTTGCAAAACCGGAATTTTCATCTCCAGCGAAATATACGATTGACTGTCTTGGTGCTTGGCAACAGGTGGATGCCACACAGCTCGACGATCGGCTGACTTTTTCGCAGGTCGCTGACTTGCATTTGGATCCCAATTTTTTCATGGGCATCACGGAGCGGTTTGCTGGGCTTCTCGAAGTTGTGGTCTCTGTGAATGGCGTTGAAGACGAACGCTTTGTGCATGATATTAATTTACTTGCGTACAACGAATGGGCGGGCGATGTGGTGTTGCCAGAATTGCTTGCCGCTTATGTCACTCCGAATCATCCGCTGGTGGCTCAGGTGTTGCGTCGTGCTTCGGAAAAGCTGGAAGGGTGGACGGGTGATGGCTCGTTGTGCGGCTACCAGCGGAAAAGCGAAAATCATGTGCTGAAGCAGATGGCCGCTATTTTCGCTGCGTTGGAAGAGCTGGATATCCATTACTCCATGCCTCAGCAGGGCTTTGAACTTGTCAGTCAGAAAATTCGTACCTGCGACGAAATCGCTACGCAAAAATTGGGAACTTGCCTTGACCTTGCAATTCTTTATGCGTCGTGCTTGGAACAGGCGGGCCTCCACCCGATTGTCGTTTTGATGAAAGATCATGCGTTTACGGGGTGCTGGCTTATTGACGAGACGTTCCCGAGTGCGGTTCAGGACGATTCGAGTCTGTTTTCGAAACGGTTTAGCGATGATGTCGGTGAAATATCTGTTGTCGAATGCACTTTGTTTGCACAAGGGACGATGGTAGATTTTGAAACGGCTGTAAATGCTGCGAAAAATAATCTTTTGAAAGATGATGATTTTCGATTTTTTGTCGATGTCAAGCAGGCTCGCCTTGGAAATTCCATTCGCCCAATTCCTCAGAGAAAATATGATGCGGAAGGCAATTTGGAAAAGTTGCCGGAATCGGATGAAGAACAAGATAAGACGACTTGGAGCGCTCCCGAAGAAATTGATATTGCTGCGAAAGACGAAAGTGAAGGTCCTGTAAAGCATAGCAAACAGCGGCTTTGGCAAAATAAACTCCTGAACATGACTCTCAGGAATTCGCTTTTGAATTTTAAGCCGACCGGCAAGTCTATACAGCTGATTAGCAACAACCTTGGAACGTTGGAAGATGCTCTTGCCGCCAAAGAAGAGTTTAGAATTGTCGAATTCTTTGATGGACGTAAAAAGGATGTCGAGGACAACTTTGTTTCTATCGCCAAGGATGCGGATGTCGATGAACTTCTGGAACATGAATTTCAGAATAAACGTCTCCGCACGTTTATGGGGCAGAAGGAAACCGAAGATAAAATTTTGGCCTTGTACCGTGCCGCTAGGGTGAGCCTCGAAGAAAACGGCTCCAATACGCTTTATCTTGCACTTGGATTTTTGAAATGGTACGAAACGGACTTGAGCGAGCGTGCTCTTTATGCGCCGCTTGTTCTTTTGCCGCTTGAAATTGTGCGAAAGTCGGCCCGTCAGGGATTTGTCATTCGCGAACGAGACGAAGATCCTCAATTTAATATTACGTTGCTTGAAAAACTGCGTGGCGAATATAATCTTGTCATTAACGGTCTGGATCCGTTGCCTATTGACCAAAGCGGTTTGGATATCAAGAAGATTTTTGCAACAGTCCGCCATGCGGTCAAGAATAAAAAACGCTGGGATGTTGTCGATTACGCTTTTATCGGGCAATTCTCGTTTTCGCAGTATATCATGTGGAATGATATTGGACAACGTAGCGACGAGCTTGCTAAAAACAAGATTGTCAAGGGGCTTATTGACGGCGTGTTGCCCGAAGTTTTGCCGGAACTTGTAGCGGCGGAAACTTTGGACGCTTCTTTCAAGCCTTCGGATTTGGCGATTCCGTTGAGTGCGGATTCTTCGCAGATGGCCGCGATTTGCTCTGCGGCGAAAGGTTGCAGCTTTGTGCTGCATGGCCCTCCGGGAACGGGTAAGTCGCAGACGATTACGAACATGATTGCGAATGCGTTGTTCCATGGAAAATCGGTGTTGTTTATTGCCGAAAAAATGGCCGCACTTTCTGTTGTTCAAAACCGTCTCGAAAAGCAAGGGCTTGGTGCGTTTTGCTTGGAACTCCATTCCAACAAGGCGAATAAATCTGCGGTGATGGCTCAGCTGGAATCGGCGTTGGAATTTGGAAAACGACGGGAACCCGAAGAATACAAAGCTGAGGCGGAAACGCTTCACAAGATGCGTGTCCACCTGAACGACTTTATGGAAAAGATCCATAAGGTTCATGATTCGGGCTATTCGCTTTACGATGTGATTGGAATTTTTGAAGAACACCCAGAATTTGTGGGGAAAATTCCTGTTTGTGTCGATATTGCTAAAAATGCCGATGCTGAAAAATTGAAGGAATGGTTCTCGGCGTGCGAACGCTATAGCGTCATGGCGAAACTTTGCGGTGACATTTCGAAGCATCCTCTTTTGGATTGGATGTGCTGCCAGTATTCTGAAACGGAACGCGAAAAGTTGTCGAATCTGCTGAATCAGCTGGATGATTGTGATGTTCGACTTTCGGGGATTCTTTCTGAGTTGCGTCAAAAATTTGCGACGTTGAATGTAAATTCACAAGAAAAGGCCGAAGCTCTAGCATCTTTGAGCGATAATCTTGGAAATATTGATGTTATCCCTGAATCGCTTTTCTTTAGGGATGATGGTGATTTTGGAAATGTTCTTGCGGATGCGTGCAAGAATGGGCAACGTAGAAATGAACTTCAGGAGAAAATTGATGGCGAATTTGAACCTGAAATTTACGATGTCGATGCAGTTTCTTTGCGAGGCGAATGGAAAGAAGTTTCTGTTAAATGGTTTATCCCCAAATTCTTCGGCCAGCGTAAAGTTTTGTCTGCGTTGAGGCGGTTTGCAAAAAATCCGCAAGTCGATAAGGAACGCGTGGGTGGAATTCTAGATAACTTAGTAGAATTTAAACGGACTTCGAAAGTTGTTGACGAATCTTCATTGAAACTTTCGAATGCTTATGGCAACTTTTGGAAATCGTACAAGAGCGATTGGAGTCTGCTTGAGACGCAGTACCAATTGGGAACAACGTTGTATGCTCTGATGTGTCGCCTGTATGATGAAAAATGCGATATTGCGTCATCTTGCAAGGAAATTGCTGATTTGAGGACGTTCCGCGAAAGAAATATCAAGGTGCTTGCTGATTTTAAACGCACTTTTGGCGAAATGCAGAACCTCTGGAAATCTATCCAGGCTATAACGCTGATGGAAAATAATATTCCGTTTGGCGATAACTGGACTCAGAAACTTTTGGATAATGTCAGATTGTGGAAAATAAATCTCGATGGCTTGCGTGACTGGTGCAATTACAATGCTTGCAAGAAAACGCTTGTCGATTTCGGTTTGGATTGTGTTCCTCAAGCGGTCGAAAAAGCGAACGTTTCTGTTGATGATGTTGCTTGTGCATTTAAGACAAATGTTGCTTACCGGTTGATTGTCCTTTACATCGAAGAAGATTCGGAATTGGGCAACACTAATGCAAGTCTCCTTGAACATGAAATCAAACGTTACAAACAGTCGAGCGAAAAGTTTGCAGAACTCACTCGCAAGGAACTTATAGCAAAACTTTCGGCGAATATTCCTTCTTCGGCAATGGTGGCCGCTTCATCGGAAATCGGCATTTTAAAGAAATGCATCGCAAGCAAATGCAAAGGCAAGTCCATTCGCCAGTTGTTCGATTCCATTCCGAATTTGTTGCGTAGGCTTACTCCGTGCATGCTGATGAGCCCGATTTCTGTGGCTCAATATATCGACCCGAAATTCCCCAAATTTGACTTGGTCATTTTTGACGAAGCGTCGCAGCTGCCGACGTGTGAAGCGGTCGGTGCGATTGCCCGTGGCGAAAATCTCGTTGTCGTGGGCGACCCCAAGCAAATGCCGCCGACGAGTTTCTTCAAGAAGGGCTATACCGACGAAGACAACCTCGACAAGGAAGATTTGGAAAGCATTTTGGATGATTGTCTTGCAATCTCCATGCCCGAAATGCATTTGCTTTGGCATTACCGCTCCAAGGACGAAAGCCTTATTGCGTTCAGCAATTACAAGTATTACGAACATAAGTTGTTCACATTCCCCTCGCCGAGTGATATTGAGGGTAGCGTAAAATTCATTCCGGTCAAGGGTGTATATGACAGAAGCAAGAGCCGCCAGAATCGTGCCGAAGCCGATTTGGTTGTTGCTGAAATCGTCAGACGCTTGAAAGATACGTCAGAACGCAAAAAGAGCATAGGCGTTGTCACGTTCAGCGTGGTCCAGCAGAACCTTATTGATGATTTGCTGGAAGCTGAATTCGCCAAAAATCCAAAGCTGGAAGAATGGTCGAAAACTTCGGGCGAAGAAATCTTTATCAAGAATCTTGAAAGCGTGCAGGGTGACGAACGCGATGTGATTATTTTCTCGGTGGGGTATGGCCCGGACCAGAATGGAAACGTTTCGCTCAATTTCGGCCCCATCAACAATGTGGGCGGATGGCGTCGCTTGAACGTGGCCGTTTCGCGTTCGCGTTACGAAATGCTTGTGTATTCGACGTTGCAACCGGAACAGATTGATTTGAACCGTTCTTCGTCCGAGGGCGTTGCAGGCCTTAAAGCGTTCTTGACGTATGCGAAGTACGGCAAGAGTTCTCTCCCAGTATCGCATGTTGCAGGTGGAACGTCTGCGAAAGATTTCTTCAAGATTTCGATTGCGAATGAATTGAAAAAATTGGGCTATAGCGTGGAACTGGATGTCGGCTGTTCCAAGTTTAAAATGGATTTGGCGGTTGTTCATCCCGAAAACGAAAAGAAGTTTATTTTGGGCATCCTTTGCGATGGGGCGAATTATCGAAAAGCCCGGACGGCAAAGGACAGGAACGTTTTGCAACAAAGTATCCTTGAAATGTTGGGATGGAATGTTGTCCGCTTGTGGTCCTTTGAATGGTTCATGAATAGGGAACATCGCGACCGCATTGTGCAAGGGATCAAGCTAGAAATTGACCGGATTCTCGAAAAGGAAAAGCATCCCGTCGAATTAAATGAAGCGGAAACCGTCACTCGCCCGGAAGAGCCTGTGATGCCTGCTAGCGAAGATGTGTTCAAGCCAGCGGACGATTCGGATGGACTTAAAACGTTCCAGTCCATGTTCAAGACGTATGAACTTGCGGAAGTTGCTCGTGTGCCGAAGGGAAGTGACGTTTATGACATGTCGTGTACGGAACTTTTGAAAAGCCAAATCCAGAAAATCGTGATGGTGGAATCGCCTGTTTCTGCGGCGGTGCTCGACGCTCGTTTATCGGATTTGTGGAACGCCAAACGCACTCAGAAATTTGTGAACCGGATTCATGGCGTTTGCAAGTATCTGCATTTTATAGAAAAGCAAGAAAACGGCAAAACGTTCTTCTGGAATGCGGAGTGCAATGGGCCTGTCGAATTCAGAGTCCCGTCGGATGGCTTTAAACGCAACGTGGACGATATTTCGATGCAAGAAATTGCTTATGCGGTGAAGGCTATTGTCGATAGCCAAATGAGTATGGAACTCGAAGAAATGGAACGCCTGATGGCGAAAGTCGCTGGCTTTACAAAATGCACTTCGCAAATGAAGGATGTTATTGACAGGGCCATCGACTGGGCTGCCAATATGAAGCTTATCGCAAAGGACGGCGAACGGATAGCGACGATGTAGGGGCTTTACTAGTGGATCTCTTAATCTTGTGCAGAAATAATTTGTTCTGCAATTTTTGAGATATCCGCTTCGTGCATTAAGTGATAATCAGAAAGAATTCGTTCTAGGGGATAATGTTCAAGAATGGACTTGAATGTTTTTCCTGATTTCCACTGACAATAGGCGAGAACCATGCCGCTCCAGTATTCTGCTTGTGGGTAAAAAGGTTCTGCAATCGCTTTGTTTAAAATTTCATCGGTGAATGTATTTGGGAATGCGAGTATCGCAAGTTCGTAGCCGGATTTGCCGCATAGAAAGTCTGGATTTCCGTATTCAATTTGCGTTGGAACGTCAGATGCAAGGAATTTGTCTTGCACTTCTTTTATGGATAAGCCCGATTCGCGGAGAGCTAACTGGAAAAAGAAGCCTAGATTTTCTTGCACTGCGGCGAGATACATTTCTTCATAGGGAAATGTCATTGAGCAACTCCGGATTTCGGACAAGGTCAATTAAGTAAATGGATTCGCTTGGCTGTGTGTGTCGCAGACTTTCGAAATACGATTTTCTTGCAGATGAATCGCGCTCTTTGTACTTGATGTAATAGGTTTCTTTGTCAGCTTTTTCGGCTTTTTCAAAAGTGAGCTGCAAAAAGCTTTTTCTTGATTTCAGTACAGTTTGCAAGCCGAGACTTCCAAGTTTCATCGAATTGGCGAGGCATTGTATTGGAATGATATTTTCAAGAAAATCACTTGCGAACGAAAAATAGGAATCGTTGGCTCGATATCCACGGATTATATCGTATTCTTCATAGTCTAATTGAAATCGTTCTGTCAGAAATTGCAGATTTTGTTTTCCGATAGGCGATTTGGTGGAGAATACTCGGTTCTGCATCAGTATGGTAAGCCAATGCAATAAGCTGAATTTGTCTTCGGACAAATCTAAAATGCGAAGCCCGTCTGTATTTAGTGAGTATGCGTTTGCGAAACCATCGACATTTTTTTGACAAGCCCATTCTTTAGCTAAATCTTGCGACTCCGTGCAATAGAATCCCAGCCCGTAATCGTTTTTGGGATTGCCTTTGCCCCATTCGGGAACTGGAATTTTTTTTTCGGAGCCGTGGTAAAGTATCATGGCTGAACCGCTTTCGTCTAGTCGTGTATGGCGTTCTTGAGACTTTCAATCAAACGGGCGAAACTCGGGTCGGTCTCCATTTCTTTCTTGACGCTCTTGATGGCGTGCACGACGGTGGAGTGGTCCTTGCCGCCAAAGCGAGAGCCGATGCTCTGCAAGCTGATGGGGGAGAGTTCGCGCATGAGGAACATGGCGACTTGCCTTGCTTTAGAGATTTCCTTGGTGCCGCGGCCCGGTTCGATGAGCTTTGTTTCGGGGACTTCGTAGTGCTGCGATACGGCGTGGAGCACGGAATCGAGGCTTACGCGGCGGCGGAGCGTCGGGGCGATTTCGGTGACGACCTTCTGTGCGATGTTCATGTCGATGTCGTGGCTCATGAGGCTCGACTGGAGCGTGAGCTTGATGATGGCGCTTTCGAGGCAACGCACGTTGCTTGCAATATTTTCAGCAAGGTAACGTATGACTTCGTCGCTGATTTCGAGGTGGCGTTCTTCGGCCTTCTTGTGGAGGATGGCTTCGCGTGTTTCCACGTCTGGCGGCTGGATATCGACGGTTAAGCCCCACGAGAATCGGCTCACGAGGCGGTCGGAGAGGTTCTTGACTTCGGCGGCAGGTGCATCGGAGGTAAGCACAATCTGTTTGCCTGCTTGGTGCAGTGCGTTAAAAATCAAGAAAAATTCGTTTTGCGTTTCGTACTTGCCCGTCCAGTTCTGGATGTCGTCAATCAAAAGAATATCGACTTCGTTGCGGTAGAAGTCCGACATTTCGGTGATGCGCTTTTCTTGCAGGCACTTCATGTACTGCTGCGAGAAGTCTTCGGATGTGAGGTAAATCACGCGCTTGGTCGGATCTTCTTCGAGAATGTAGTTGCCGATGGACTGGAGCAAGTGCGTCTTGCCAAGGCCAGAAGACCCATAAATAAATAACGGGTTATATTGCGTACCGTCCGGATTCCTTGCAACAGCGAGTGCCGCGTTGTATGCGAGCTGAGCCTTGTCGCCGGGGACGAAGTTTTCGAAACGGAAGCTGCCCGAAAGCGGGACGCTTGGCTTGATGAATTCGCGGAAAGAATTTTCCGTAGCCCTTGCTTGCGGCTGATAGACATCTTGTGGCTGGAAATCAAATTCAATCGGGGAGTCGTCGTGCGAAACATCTTTCCATGCAAGGCGGATCAAATCCTTGTAGGCTGCATAGACTTTGACATCGAGTCCAGGAGGAACAGCGATAACGGCGTGTCCCGTGGTCTGGCTTACGAGCTTGGTCTGTGCAAAATATGTCTTGAATACCGTATCCGACAGCATTCCATGGAGGTAGTTCAAGCATCTTTCCCATTCAACCTGCATTTCTCAATCCTCGTCCTGTGAGTTCGAAATCTATCAACAACTTGGCGTTACAATTTAGCTAATTTGGCGGACGTGTTGATAGGTTCATACGAAATTAAGTTAAAAAAAATATTTGTTTGAACGTAACTAAATTTTAACAAATGATTTTTGCCAATGTAAAGTCGCTATTGTCCTTAAAAAAATTGCAATTTTTCTATTATTTGATACAATGGATGTGAATTTTTTTCTGGAATATTTTTTCTGGCTCCCGGTGCTTTTGTGGGTGGGGCTCCATTTTTGGTTTAGGAATGTCTCGTATGTCGTTTTTATGAAAAAACAGGTCAATCGAGGCGAAAAATGGGCCTACGTTTCGGAAGGCTTTGTCAAGCATCCTGAACGTGTGAAGCTTTTGCGTTTTTGCGATATCTTGTTTACGCTCGTCGTTTCAGCTGCGTCTTCGCTTGTCGTTGTGTGGCTCTTGAAGAAGCAGGGGCTTGAGACGTACTCTAATTTGGGATTCTTGTCGGTGATTATCTTTGCTATTGTGGCGTATTTGATGGTGCGTCGGACGGAACTCAAGCTCACGGACTTGTTCCAGTCGGCGTTTTACTTGGAATACCGCTGGGTTCGCTATGGGATAGACTGTAAGGGGATTATGATGTCAGAAGAGAATGTGCAGGACCGTGCGGGATTGAGTTATGCGCATAAGCTTCGCAATGCTGAGGATCATCACCGCTTTTGGAGGTACGTGAAAGCGATGGCCAAGTCCAAGAAAGTCCCCCCGGAAATGTTTGAGGTGTATTAGTAGGTAGTAGGAAGTAGACAGTAGGCGGTAGGAAGTTGGAAGTGGGATGTGGGCGGTGTCATCCTCGACCAAGCGTAGCGCGGGAGGGGATCCAGTGAAGTTAGACGAAAGACGAGAGAACGCCCTTCGGGCTACAGACGAAAGAGGTTTGTTAGGTGATAGGTTTTAGGTGATAGGCAGTAGGAAGTAGGTGGTAGGAAGTTGAAAGAGGAAAGTGGGCGGTGTCATCCTCGACCAAGCGTAGCGCGGGAGGGGATCTAGTGAGGTAAGACGAGAGATTCGTTGGAAGTAGATAGTAGGCGGTAGGCAGGAATGAATTTAGTGGTTAGTAAGCAGGATGTGTAATAGGATCGTTTCCTTTACATCTCTAACCACTAATCACCAACCACTAATCACTAGAAAGAGCAAGTATGATAAAAAAATTGGATGGATTATACAAGGTTGAAGAAGTCCTCGAAGGCAAGGCGGCGTGGAAGTACGCCGAGGATGTTTTGCAGCTTGTGTCTCGCACATTTGCTCTGAACATTCAGGTTTTGCGAGGCAAGTTGCATCGCAGTATTTTGCTCGCGTACCTTTATTTGCGTATTGCCGATACGGTCGAAGACGATCCGGACATGAAGGCGACTGAAAAAGATCGCGTGCTTGCGCTGTTTGCCGATGTGTTCAAGACGGGCGAACTTGAAACCGAGAAAATTCGCACGTTCGTGGCCGCGCTCCCAGATTCTTGGCATGGCTCCGAAGACCCGAACAAGGATCTTTGCTCGAAGTCCGAAGTCGTGGTGCCGCTTTTGAAGTCTCTCCCGGATGCTTACAAGAAGCCGGTTTGCGATGTCGTGATTGAAATGTGTGGCGGAATGGCGAAGTTCGCTCTTCGTCAGGAGGCGGCTCTTTCGGCGGGCTGGTTCACGCTTGAAAACGTAGGCGAACTGGACGAATACTGCTACTATGTGGCAGGCATTGTCGGCAAACTTTTGACGAAGCTATTCTCTGCCGATACATGCTTGATCAGCAAAGAACGCGAGGCGGAACTTTCGAAGCTGGACGTGAGTTTTGGGCTTGCATTGCAGGTCACGAACATCGTGAAGGACTGCGTTGAGGATTCTGGCCGCCGCGTGTGCTTTATTCCAGAAGAGATTTGCCGCCGTCACGGTTTTGAACATTCGAGCGATTTGTTCAAGGCGGGGGCGGATCCGCAAAAATGTGGAGCCGTGCTTGCGGAACTTGTTCAAAAGGCGTGGCGACATTTGGATGATTCGATTGCATACACGAAGCTCATCCCGAACATCAAGATGCGCACGAGGCTATTCTGCCTTTGGCCGCTCTTTATGGCGGCAGAGAACTTGAGCTTGATCGGGGATGGCGTGTCGGTGTTCACTTCGGACAAGAAGGTGAAAATCACGCGCGATACCGTGAAGCGGATAGTCAAGGAAACGTCGATGCACTTCTATTCGGACAAGTGGATTGATGAAGCTTACGCGAGAATTAAGGGGCGTGGTTAGACGAAAGACGAGAGACTAGAGACGAAAGACGAGAGTGGTTCGACATAGTTCGACAGGTTCACTAACCGAGCTCACCAACCGATTGTCATCCTCGACCGTTAGGGAGGGGATCCAGTGATAAAAGGATTGATATTGTCATTGCGAGCCCAAGGTCACTGTGGTTCGACAGGCTCACCAACCTTAAGTCGAAGTGGGGGCGAAGCAATCTATACAAAAGGAATTTTATGCAAGATAACATGAAGTTTTATAACAAGTGGCCGTTCCATGTGGCGGTGATTATTTTTAGCATTATTTCAGACCAGTTGACGAAGCTGTGGGCTCTCTCGCGTTTTACCGATGAAGCCGGGAATATGACGTACGAGAAAATTCCTGTGATTGGAGAACTTGTGCGGTTTCAGCTGGTGTTCAACAAGGGCGCTGCTTTTAGTAGCAGGCCGCAGGACTTGATGCCGTTCCTGCCGCCGTGGCTGTTCTTTTTGCTGATTTCGATTGTCGCGGCTGTTGCTCTCGCGTGGTTTTACAAGTCCATCGACAAACGCGATTACTTGAGCCGCTTGGGCGTGGTGATGATTCTCGGCGGTGCTGTCGGTAACTTCATCGACCGCATGCGCATGCAGCAGGTGGTAGATTTTATCGATTGCGATTTTCCGGACTTTATCATGACCCGATTCCCGACGTTCAACGTGGCGGACTCGTTCGTGACCGTCGGCGTTGCATTGGTGATTTTGTCTCCCGTGTTTTTGCGCAAGTTGCATAAGCAAATTAAGGAAGAAAAAGAATCTAACAATCAGTCGGAAGTAGACGGTAGGAAGTAGACAGTTCTACTTCTTACTTCTTACTTCCTACTTCCTACTAAATATGAATTACATCGTAGAAGAACAACATAATGGTGAACGTATCGACAAGTTCCTTGTTGGCGTTATGGAAAATGTCTCCCGCACGGATGTGCAGAAGCTGATTGAAGCGGGCGAAGTCAAGGTCGGCGGTGGTAAAGTATCCAAGAACTTCCGCGTAGAAACGGGGATGGCGGTTGTCGTTGAAAAGATGATCGAGAAGGAATCTTCGACGCTTGAACCCGAAGATATTCCGCTGAATATTGTTTATGAAGATGACGATATCGTGGTCATCAACAAGCCGCGCAATCTGGTGGTGCATCCGGGTAATGGTATTAGCAAGGGTACGCTTGCTGCAGCGCTTTTGCATCACTTTAAGGAAAATCTTTCATCCGTGAATGGTCCGCTCCGTCCGGGTATTGTTCATCGCTTGGACAAGGATACGCCGGGGCTTATGGTGGTCGCGAAAAACGATGCCGCACACAGGCATTTGGCGCACCAGCTCGAAACGCGTACGCTCCATCGCACGTACAATGCACTTGTGTGGGGGTGCCCGCGTGACCTCGAAGGAACGATTGACGCTCCGATTGGTCGTAACCCGAAGAACCGTCTCAAGATGGCGGTGGTAAAGGGCGGCAAGGAAAGCCGTACGCATTATGTGGCGAAGCAGTTCTTTGCGATTGCGACGCTCTTAGAATTGCAGTTGGAATCTGGCCGTACGCACCAGATTCGCGTGCATAGCCGTTACACGGGCCATCCGGTTGTAGGCGATCCGCTTTACGATGGTCGCGACGAAAGTTTGAATCGTGTGCCGCCTCTGATGAAGCCGGTGGCCGAGAAGGTTCTTGAAATTGCTCCGGCGCAGCTTTTGCAGGCCGTGAAGATTGAACTCATCCATCCGCGTACGAACAAGAAGCTTACGTTCAAGGTTCCGATGGAAGAGCCGTTTGCAAATGTGCTCAAGCTCTTGAAAAAGGAATGCCCATCATCGGCGCCTGTGTATGACGAAGAAGAAGGCTTCCGCGATTTCGATGCGCAGATTCGCTTTGACGAAGATGATGAATTTGACGAATATGCAGAACCGCTGGAGATTTCGCCGGATGAAGCCGCTCCAGTGAAGGAACGCAAGACACGCGCCCAGCGCCTTGCCGAAAAGGCTCAGACCGCCGCGAAACGCCGTGCCGTTGCTGCCGAACGCAAGCTCATCAAGCAGATGAAGGCTGCTCGTCGCAAAGGAATCGCCCCGGAAGATTTCGTCGAACCCGGATACGAACCTACAATTGATCCAGAGTTGCTGGGGTAAATGAAAACGTGTCATTCTGAGCGAAGCGTAGCGGAGTCGAAGAATCCGGTAAAGTTCTGAATTGCTGTCGTTGTATGAAACTCTTTTTTATTTGCTTTTTTTCTGCATTTGTGATGTTCCTTGCTTCTTGCAAGGAAACTTCTGTGCAAGAGAATGCTAGTGTTAATGTAGAAGAAGAAACGAAGCTTGTTGTTGATGTAAAAGATCATTTTTCCCTTCGAGTTCCCAAAGATTGGTTTGTCAAAAAATTCGATACGAAAATGGATTTTGTAACATACAACATTGATGGACAGTCTGGTCACATCTTCTTGTATATTGGCAATCATCCTCAGTCTCATTTGTATTGGAATGGATCTCTTAGCGTAGGTAAAGTTGTTTCTGTTGGAACCAGGGATGATTTTGATTTTGGGGGTGCTAGCGATGCTCCTTACAAAGTACATATGATGGCTATGGGAACTACTTCTGTGAATTCTGTACTTTATTTTGAATTTTCGTATAATCCGCAAAATAGTGATACGGTAGCTTGTGAAAAGGTTATAACCTCGCTTCAGTATTTGAAAGAGGCTCCTGCAGATGCGGAGAATGTTATTGATGTCATTCAATATGGAAGGCGTGATAAGCTTGCAATGAAAGATATTCTTTGTGATAGTTGCACCTTGCAGGATTCGCTTGATGCGAAGAATAATCGGCTAGCTTTTTTTGAATGTTCGTTCGAAGATGTTGAATATCGTTTTGTTTCGGATGCTTCCGCAAAATGGGATACGCTGACAACGATTGAATTTAATAGAAAAAAAGACTCTTCTTTGAAAAAATGCAAGGCTCCGGTTCTTTTAAAAAATCGCGTTTCTGTAGGTGCAAAATTATCGGATTATGAGAAGATTGACTTTGTTGATTTTGAAAAGGATGGAAATCACTGGCTTTTGAATAAAAAAGAAAAATATTATTGTTCCGATTATGATTGTTATCATTGCTCAGATAATGACAAGGATTGTGCTCGTATGAAAAGTATTTGTGAAATACGCCGCCCAAAATGTGATTTGAAATATTTTGTGGAACATACAGATTTATATTTTTTGAACGACACGTTGTCTCGGGTTATTTATTCCTGGCGAAGACTATAGATTAGTAACCACTGACCACTGTCTACTTCCTACTTCTAACTTCCTTCTTAAATATGAACGAATCTTACTTCTTTATCGGTGTTGCTGGCGTGGGCATGAGTGCCATCGCGCAGTATTTGGTGGGCAAGGGCGTTGCCGTGAGCGGTAGCGACCGTCAGTTCGGCGAGTTCCTGAACGGAAATGCCGAGAAGCCGCTTGTCATGAGCCAACTCGAAGATTGCGGAATCAAGTGCTTTGCGCAGGATGGTTCCGGCGTTGTCGAAGGCCTTACCGCAGTCGTGGTGAGCACCGCTATCGAAGATTCGAATCCGGATTTGAAGCGCGCCAAGGAACTTGGCGTCCCGGTGATGCACCGCAGCGAAATGCTTGCGAAGATTTCGAAGGAAGCGCGCACGATTGCGATTAGCGGCACGAGCGGAAAGTCAACGGTGACCGCGATGGTTTACCACATTCTCGATTACGCTGGACTCCAGCCGTCCGTGATGACGGGTGCTGGCCTCGTGAACTTGCAGGCTCAGGGCAAGATTGGTAACGCTGTGAGTGGCAAGGGGCAGTGGCTCGTTGCCGAAGTCGATGAAAGCGATGGAACGCTTGTTCGCTATGAACCGGAAATCGGTGTCATTCTGAACATCGATAAGGACCATAAGGAAATCTCCGAACTCGAACAAATTTTCTTGAAGTTTAGCCAGAACGTCTTGAGCGCAGGGCACATCTTGATTGTGAACGATGCTCATCCGCTTGCAAAGAAGTTCAGCGCTGGTCGTGAATTTGACTTTGGCTATGAAAGCTATGTGAGCGTTCAGGGAATTGACTTTAAGTCGGTCGGGACGCATATCCAGTTCCGCGTGCGCCATGGCAACGAACTTGTGAAGTTCGAAATTCCGCTGCCGGGCAAGCACAATATGGAAAATGCTTTGGCCGCAACCGCAGCCGCTCTCCGCGCGGGCGTCTCGCTCCACACATGCGCCGATGCGCTTGCAACATTTCCGGGCGTGTTCCGCCGTCACCAGATTCTTGGAACGTTTAACGGAGTCACGCTTGTCGATGACTTTGCTCACAATCCGGCAAAAATTGCCGCAAGCATCAAAAGCGCTCAGGACTTTACCGAGGGTCGCGTGATTGCTTGGTTCCAGCCGCATGGCTTTGGCCCGACACGATTCTTGCGCAAGGACTTGGTGGACTTTATCGCCAAAACGCTCCGCCCGATGGACATGGATTTTGACCGCAAGAACGATGTGATGTTCTTTAGTGAAATCTATTACGCTGGCGGAACTGTTACGCGTGACATTAGCGCAGGCGACCTTGCGGACGACTTGATTCTCAAGGGCTGCGAAGCGATTTACATAGCCGACCGCAACGAGTGCGCAAAGAAAATGCTCGAGTACGCCGAACCGGGCGACACAATTTTGCTGATGGGTGCTAGAGACCCTAGTTTGCAAGAATTTGCATTTTCCGTGAAGAAAATGTTAGAAGAACGTTAAGCTCCTATCATCAGCATAGTCTCTTTGGACTAAGGTCCCTCTTGCCAATCTTATGCCGAAGGGCTGTGGCTGGCTTACACGTTCCCCTTTAGGAAAAAAGAAAAAACGTTAGTTTTTTCACAATCCGTGTGGCATCTTGACACAGTTCTATTTGCGTACACGGTTCTCTTTACAAATTCGTTCTCCCTTCGCGTTGTCTTTCCTGACTTGTTCGGGGAACTCCTTACACTGTACTAACCGCAGATACGATACTCACTGCATAATAATCCAAAAAGGCTCCTCAAAAGAGAAGCCTTTTTCTCGTGTTGTTCGCTAGTCTTATCTCAGCAATTCGAATTTCCCTCCGCCGCAATTTTTGCTGACGCAGTTCCTTCCGTTTTCCTTGGCATAGTACAGCGCTTTGTCTGCTCGTTCTATGAGCGATTCTACAGTGTCGTTATCGATTCGTTCTGCGTAGCCGATACTTACAGTCACTTGCAGAATAGTTCCGTCGTTCAAGGTCACACTCATGTTTTCTATGTTGTTGCGAATCCGGCTTGCAACGATTTTTGCTTGTTCGTCGGTTGCTCCTGGAAGGAATATCGAAAATTCTTCGCCGCCATAGCGTACGGGCATGTCTGAAGGTCTTAAACTGCGGATAAGCGTCTGAGCTACCGAAATAAGAACAAGGTCTCCAGCTAGATGTCCGTAAGTGTCGTTTACTTGTTTGAAATGGTCGATGTCGAGCATGAATGCAACAAGTTTGAAATGACCTATGTTGCTACGGTTTATTTCTCGCGTGTACATGTCTTCTAGCCAACGACGGTTGTGAAGTCCTGTCATCGGGTCTATTTTTGCATTTTCCTCGATGCAACGGATGTGATGTTGTTCTTCGCAGACGATTATGTTGTCTCTGCGGAGACGCTGGCTCAGCATCAGCAAAAAATTCAAGCAGAGTTCGTGTGAAAAACGCACCATTGATAGTACGGTGTCTGCCGGAATGTAAAGAATTTTGCTTTTTTCTTTTGCGATGATTGTCGCGCAGGGGGTAGTGTTGTCTAAAACGGACATTTCTCCGACACATTGGCCGGGTTCAACGGCTAGGGAAAACGTTCCTCCTTTTTCTGATTCCACGGTCATTTGAAGTAGGCCGCTGATGAGAATATAAACAGCCTTTTGACGGCTTGCGGGGGAGAGAATGGTTTCTCCGTTGTCGAAATATTTAACGGAACATTTTAATAGAAATCCAGCGAGTTGCTCGAACTGAATGTTCTTGAAAATATGTATCTGGGAAAATTCATTCCTTGAAATGGGCAAAGTTTCTGGACAATCGTAATTCATATTATTATAATATAATCAAAAATGGCGAAATACTTTACTCATTTTGCAAAAAGAAGGTGAAAGTGAAAAAAATTATATTGAAATCCGTTCTGTTGCCGAACAAAAAATCCGAAGATGCTCGTACCGACATCTTGATTGTTGGAAATGTTTTTGATAAAGTATCTCGTCCATTGGAGCCTGTGGATTACGAAGGTGCTGAAGTCGTCGATTGTTCGAATTTTGCAATTATGCCGGCGTTTTATAACGGTCATACGCATGCGGCGATGTCCTTGCTGCGAGGCTTTGCCGATGACATGGAACTTGGCAAATGGCTCAACGAATATATTTGGCCGACCGAGGCGAAACTTACGCCTGACGATATCGCTGTTGGGAGCCACCTGGCGATTCTCGAAATGATCAAGTCGGGGACGGTGTTCTTTGCAGACATGTACTGGCATCGTGAACAAACGATGCGTGCCGTCGAAGAAATGGGGATCCGGGCGGCTATTGGCGTTACTTTTGCAGAACCGCTGATGTCATCGGAGGCTTGGGCTGCGAATGTGGATTTTTTGAAGAATCATACGGGCGAATCGGAGCGTGTACAGCTTGTGGTGATGCCTCATGCAATTTATACGGTGGGCGAGGAGAAAACCGCTGAGTTGATTGAACTTGCTCATGATGAGAATTACAAAATTCATACGCATTTGTCTGAAACGATGACCGAAATTAAGAATTGCATGGAACAGTTCGGCTGCACTCCTGTGGAATTCTGGAAGCGCTTGGGTGGCTTGAATTCGAACTTCTCTGCGGCTCATTGTACGCACTTTACGTCATCGGACCGTAAAATTTTTGCGGAATCGGGGGCGACGGCTATTTTGAATCCGTGCTCTAACATGAAGTTGAACAGCGGAATTCCGCAGGTGGCTGAAATGCTCAAAGACGGCATGAAGCTTGGACTCGGCACGGACGGCGATTCGTCGAACAACAACCTCGACATGCAGGAAGAAATGAAAACGATTGCGCTTTTGGCAAAGTATCTCGGTACGGCGGAAACGCTTCCGGCAGAAGACGCTTTGAAAATGGCGACGAGCAATGTGGCAAATTTCTTTGGGCTTAAGGCTGGCCGCATCGAAGAAGGCTATCTTGCGGATTGCTTGCTGATCGATTTGAACAACGAACGCATGGTGCCTCGCTACAACATCTATAGCAACTGGGTCTATTCGGCAAATTCAAGCGCAATTGATTCCGTGATGTGCAACGGCCAGTTCGTGATGCGTGGCCGCCATGTCGAAGGCGAGGAAGAAATTATCCGCGAAGCCCGCGAGTGTGCAAAAAGGTTGGTGTAAATAGCTCTCAAGAAAACCAAAAACTTTCACCTAAAATTAATTGCCGTATTCAAACTGTGGACTTTTAATTCTGAAATAGCCTGTTTCTGATGCTTTTCCTCCCGAAAAAATGAATGTAGTATTCTCCTGTTCCAATATCAAAATGCAGGATGCTAACGACCAGTGACTAATGACTAACGGCCAATGACTAACGACCAACGACCAAAGACTAATGACCAGCCTCTAACACAGTCACTGGATCCTTCGCGTTGCTCAGGATGACGCCCGCAAGCATTCCTCTAACCACTAACCACCAACCACTAACCACTGCTCCACCATCCATAAATCATAAAAAAATATGTGGACTTTTAATAAATAAAAGTATATATTTATTGTTACCGGGCTTTTAACGAGTGTGGATGTATGGGAGAAGTCTATGGAATCAAAGGGTTTGGAGTCTTTGACTAGACGGAATCGTGCCGTAAAGGGTGCGGTCTGTTCGGCTATTTGGGGCTTGTGCGTTGCCGGACTTGGTTCGGCATCTTTTGCGGCGAACCCTTTGACGACTGATTTTTATTCTGCGGATGCCGCTGCCCTTGTGCATGACGACTCGCTTTTTATTTTTGCGGGGCACGATGAGCAGGGGCCGCAGGGCAATAACAATAAATCGTTCATTATGAATGATTGGCACGTGCTCGTGACCGATGATATGGAACATTATCACGATTACGGGGCGGTTCTGAGCGTAAAAACGTTCAAATGGGCGAATGCGAGCGCTTTTGCGGGCCACTGCGAATACCGAAATGGCAAGTTTTACTGGTATGTGGCCGTCCATCACGGGACCATCAAGGAAAACGGGAGTGAAGGTTTTGCGATTGGCGTTGCCGTGGCGGATCATCCGTCCGGCCCGTGGAAAGATGCGATCGGGCAGGCGCTTATCACTGACAATACGCCGAACGATGTGAAATTGAACATTGACCCTGCGATTTTCTATGATGGCGACGACATTTGGATGTATTGGGGCTCGTGGAATGCGGGTCGCCGTGTGAAGCTCAAAGAGAATATGATTGAGCTTGCAAGCACGCCCGAAGACATCAAAATCAAGGACTTTTTCGAAGCTCCGTGGATGCATTATTTCCGTGGCAATTATTACTTCAGCTATGCCTCGGGGTATCCATCGACGACGAATTATTCCATGTCGCCAAGCCTGAACGGACCGTGGACGCAAAAAGGCGTCATCAACGACAAGATGGACAATTCCGAGACGAACCATCAGGCGATTTTCAAGTATCTCGGGCATTGGTATTTTATGTACCACGGTGCGAATTCTCCGGGCGGCTGGACATATCGCCGTTCCGTAAACATCGACTACCTCTATTACGATCGTGACGGAAACATCCAGAAAATCAAGCATACGAATGGCGTGGATCCGGTCAACAACGCGCTTATCGAAGATGGCGGTTACCGCCTGACGGTTTCGCATAGCAATTTGGCGCTCGAAGATCGCGATGGTATTGTGGTGCAGCAGACTGCGGACGAACAGAACGATGCTCAGCTTTGGGTGCTTGCACGCGGAGATTCCGCACGTTATTACACGTTGCAGAACTTTAAGACAAAGAAATATTATTGCCCTTCCAAGACGCTTTTGGATACCGTTTCAACGAAATCGACACCTTGCGAAATCCGCATCGAGAATGCGTCTGTGCAAAAGGGGTATTTCCTCTTTGCGGATTACGATAGCGATTACTTGGCCGACGTGCTGAATGTTTCCAAGGACGTGGGGATGCCGCTCATCACGTGGGTTCGCACGGGAACGGACAACCAGAAGATTAAGCTTGTGAAAGCGGAACTTCCGAAAGTCGAGCCACCGACAGATTCAATTCCGAACGATTCGATTCCTGCGGATTCTGGAGTGGGTGATAAGACGGGATTGGAATTGTCGCGTGTGGGAACAATGCCTGCTCGTTTCGCGGTTTACGATGGCGCCGCACGTGTGATTCGTTTGGACCATGAAACAAGATGGACTTTGCTTGATGTGAATGGTGTTGTAATGGATTTTGGTTTTGGTTCTGATATTCGTGTGAAAACGTTACGTCCGGGGATGTACTTTGTCCGCATTTCCCGCGCAACCGCAAAGGTGATTGTAAAGTGAATGTTGGCTTCTCCGTCATCCTGAGTGTAGCGATAGAAACCAGTGCTGGACTTTACTGGATTCTTCGTCACGTTGTTCCTCAGAATGACGTTATTGATCGTCATCCTGAGCGAAGTGTAACGAAGTCGAAGACTACTCAGAAGGCGAGTGTTGCAAAAATGAGTTCACTCATTTTTATAACCGAGCCAAGGAGTAGGGGCTTTGCCCCATCCAGTGAAGGTTTATTAGATTGAATTTTAAGGAGTATGGAAATGAAGGTTTTGAATAAAGTTTCATCGGCGATGACTCTCGCTATGGTTGGTGCTTTGTGCGTCTCCGCGGTGTCGGCTGCCGATTGGTATGCGAAGGATAATTTGCAACCGGGGCACGACCCGAGCATGGTGCGTTTCGAGGACGGTTACGCCCTCATGAGCACGAACAACAATTTGCAACTATGGACTTCCGAAGACGCTTATTCTTGGCAAAACCACAAGTCAACGGTGAGTGCAATTCCGCAGTGGGCGTATCAGTACGCTCCGGGCACGGAAGGCATCTGGGCACCTGACATTTACTACATGAATGGCGAGTTCCGCGTGTATTATTGCGTGTCCGTTTTCGGTAAGCGCTCGTCTGCGATTGGCTACACTGCGACGACTTCGATTGTTCCGGGTACAACCGGTTACGGCTGGAAAGACCATGGCCACGTGATTCATACGGTCACAAGCGACAAGTACAATGCGATTGATGCAGACGTTGTTCGCGATACCGAGGGCAATTACTGGATGGCGTTCGGCTCGTTCGGTCTTGGAATCCAGCTGATAAAACTGGACGGTAAGACGGGTTACCAAGCCAGTGACGACAAGACAATTTATAACATTGCACGTCGCACGAGCAAAGCGAGCAATGGTGCTGAAGAAGGACCGAGCCTCATAGAACATGGCGGAAAGTATTTCTTGTTTACGGCGTGGGATATTTGCTGCCAGCAAGGTAATGATATTGAAAAGACAACTTACAAAACGGCGTATGGACGTGCTGATAAAGTAACTGGCCCGTATAAAGACCGCAGCGGTGCAGATATGGCGACTGGCGGCGGAACGATTCTTATGGAACGTTATGGGCGTTACGTGGGGCCGGGCGGCGGCGAAGCTTTCCAAGACTTGAACCGTGTGCGTTTTGTGCATCATTACTACGATCTCAATGGTGACAAGTTCAACCACATCCATATTCGCGATGTTGTCTTTACTGATGACAACTGGGTCGAAATGGGGCAGCCGTTCCTCGGGCGTTATTTGAGTGCCGAAGTCGAACATGGCGTGCTTACGCGTGCGGTTTCGGGCGACCTTGCGATTACGCGTAGCAATACAGCTTCGAATGGAGAATATCTTGCGTATGTCAATACGGCAGGTTCCAAGATTCGCTTGCCGATGAACATCATGCCGGCAGGCGAGTATTTGCTGCGTTACCGCTATGCAAACGGCGGCGATGCAGCTGCTACGCACAAAGTCACGGTCAATGGCAAGTCGCAAACCGTGACGCTTCCGCCAACAGGTTCGTGGGGCACGTTCCCTGAAAAGTCTATCGTGATGGTTCCGGCAACGCTCAAGCGTGGCGGCAACTTTATTGAAATTGAACCCTCGCCGAACGGTAATTTCGCGGAACTCGACCGCATCGACTTTTTGCGTGTGATTCAAGATACGATTCCGGCAAATGGCTTTGACAACGGCATCCGCGTACGCCTCACGGACAATGATGAATTTGCTATCAAAGACGGCGGTTACGCTATTTTCGAAAACGTTGTGACGGATTCCATCAAATCTACGGAAGTGGCTATCGAAGTGAAGAATCTTACTGGTGGCAAGCTCAGCATTCGCGACGGCAAAAAGGACGGAACCGTTCTTTCGGAATGCGAACTGGTGGCAGCCAACGCGAAGTCGGTTGCTAACGGCTGGACGACGGTGAATTGCTCAAACCTCAAGAGCATTGGCGGCGTGAAGGACTTTTACTTGACGGCGTCTGGCGTTTCGGGCGAAGCGATTGTCAGGAACATTGTGTTCGCGAGTGCGTCGTCGGAAATTGTTTGCAACAGCCCTTCGACAGGCTCAGGGACCGATGGGTGCGGTGATCCGATTTCTAGCTCCGGCGGCTTTTCGAGTAGTTCGGGAACCTTAATGGAATCGAGTTCTTCGGGAAGGACTGCAATTCATGACGTTCGTCGTGCGTTTATTGGGACTGATTCGCAAAATTCCACCCGGAAGAGTTTCCACGATCTCAAAGGACGCCGATTTGATGATCAAATCCCGTACCGCATGATGTTCTAGTTATACAATAAAATGTATATTCCTTCTAAAGCACCTTGTTTCAGGAGAGTTATATGAAAAAAATATTCATCCCAATCTTCATTGCGTTAAGCATTTGCTGGGTCGGTTGCAACAAAACTGAAGAATTTATGACAGAGGAACAATGTGTTCGTTCTCTGTGCACTAAAGACCAGTGCCTTATTTGGAGTGCTACTCTCAATCGTTGTGGAACCGCCGATGCACTGAAAAAGGAAGAAGTACGGCTAAAGAAAATTTCGGAAAAGGCTGAAAAGAAGGATTCTGTTAAAGTCGAGATTCCGAAAGCTGTGCGTGATTCTATAGCAAAGATTAACAAGGCGAAAAAGAACGTTTTGTCTGAAATCGGTGTTTTGAAGAAAAATATTGATTCATTACGTGTCGCAGATTCTCTAAGTGGAAAGACGCTTTCTGCTGAGGCTTATTTAAAAACTAAGTTAGAAGAACAGAAAAAGGCTTTGGATGTAAAGTACAAAGCTTTGCAGGATAGCATTAATGTGTTGAATTTGGTAAATCACAAGCCTATTACTGCGGTTCAATGGTTGGAATACAACAAAAAGAAAAAATCCACCAAGGTTGAACAGCTTGATAAAAAAATCCAAAAGTTGAAAAAGTAATTTTTAGGTTGTAAAAAACGCTCCGAATCTCGGAGCGTTTTTGCGTTCATATCCCAAAGGGCGTAGCCCGCGCTCACTCCCCAGAGGGAGCGGAAGCGACCTATACAAGACTTGCCAATTTATTGGCTTAGTCGTTGTTATGCCCTATGGGTAGACCTCATTACCCGTTCGTCGCGACCTTGACTTCCTCAATCTTTTTCAAGACAGAACCATCTTCCATCGCCTTGATTGCCTTGTCGAAGCCTTCCTTGATGCTGGCGGCCTTTTTGCTGATGTAAAGCGCAGCGCCCGCATTCAAAGCACAAGCGTACTTGATGCCCGGGCGGCCCTTGCCGTTCAGCACGTCGAGAGCGAGGTTGAAGTTATCGACACCCGTACCACCAGCGAGGTCTTCGGGATCTACCGCCGGGACGCCGAAGTCTTTCGGGTCGATGCGGTATTCGCGATACTGACCGTCTTCCAAGATTTCTGCAATCGTCGTCGGAACGCACGGAGAAATTTCATCGTAGCCGTCATCGGAAATGGCAACCATCACGCGCTTGGCACCGAGGGATTTAGCAGCCTTGGTGAACGGTTCCAAAATCGACTTGCTATAGACACCGAGCATGAGGTACTTGGCTTCTGCCGGGTTCGTGAGAGGTCCGAGCAAGTTCATGATGGTTTTAACGCCGAGGACTCCGCGAACCGGGCCCGCAAATCGCATGGCACTGTGATAGACCGGAGCCATGAGGAACACGAAGTTCGTCTTGTCGATGACGCTGGCAGCCTTTTCCGGAGTCATGTCCAGCTTGAAGCCTGCTGCCGTGTAGAAGTCGGCGGCACCGGACTTGCTGGAAACGGCGCGGTTGCCGTGCTTGGCTACCTTGGCACCGCAGCTTGCAGCGATAAGGCCGGAGAGCGAGCTCACGTTGAAGCTTCCCTTGCCGTCGCCACCGGTACCCACGATATCGGTGAGTTCATCGCCGCTGTACGGGAACTTGCGCTTCTTGCTGCTGAGCACCTTGGCACAACCTGCAATTTCTTCGGTCACGGGACCCTTGCTGGAAAGGGCGGTAAGGATGGCGGCCATCTGGCGTTCGTCCATGATGCCGTCCGTCAGGTCTTCCATGAACATTTCGGCGGTTTCGCGGCTCAGGTCTTTGCCTGCGGTAAGCGTGTTCAAAATTCCGCGTACGTCGAGCGGTTCACGGCGGTAGTTGAGGAATGCCTTGAAGAATTCGTCGGCACGTCCGCTTGCAATGGATTCCGGGTGGAACTGCACGCCTTCAATCGGGAGCGTCTTGTGGCGAATGCCCATGATGTCGCCGTCGGTCGCACGGGCGGTCACTTCGAAGTCCGGGGAGAGCGTCGCTTCGTCGATGACGAGGCTGTGGTAACGCGTGAAGATGTTCTTTTTGCCGATGGTGCGGAAAAGGCCCTTGCCGTCGAGGTCGATTTCTTCGGCGATGTCGTGCTTAATGAACTTGGCCTGCACAATCTTTGCGCCAAAGGCGTAACCGATGACCTGGTGGCCGAGGCACACGCCCAAAATCGGGAGCTTGCCTGCAAAGTGCTTGATGGCTTCCACGGAGATGCCTGCATCTTCCGGGCGGCCCGGGCCCGGGCTTACGATGAGGCGGCTCGGGTTCAGTTTTTCGATGTCTTCAACGGTGCATTCGCGGCTGCGGAGCACGCGGATTTCTTCGTGAGTGATTTTTGCAATGGCCTGATAGACATTGTAAGTAAAGGAATCGTAGTTGTCGATAATGACGATCATAGTAAAACTCAGTGGTTAGTGATTAGGTGTTGTTTTACAGTAGGAAGTTAGAAGTAGGAAGTCGGAAGTGATATAATCGCGGCGTAGCCGCCTAATTTTAAACTGTCTACTTCCTACTGCCTACTGTCTACTAATTTTCCCCCTCCAGTACTGCTCGCACGGCTCCGAGCTTTTCATTCGTTTCTTCAAATTCGCGGTCAGCGTTGCTGGCCGCGACAATGCCGCCACCGGCCTGCAAGCTAATCGTCTTGCCCTGCTTCAAGCAGCAACGGATGGCGATGCAGAAATCCAAATCGCCGTCGGATTCGATGTAGCCCACTGCACCTGCGTAAAAACGACGCTTGACCTTTTCAAGTCCAGAAAGAATTTCAATCGCGCTGATTTTCGGAGCGCCGCTCACCGTGCCTGCCGGGAAGCTGGAGCGCAAAACTTCAATCGCCTTCTTGCCGTGTGCCACCTTGCCTTGCACGTCAGAAACCAAATGAATCACGTGGCTGAACTTTTCGCATTCCATGTACTTGGTCGTTTCCACTGTACCGGCTTCGCAGACGCGGCCAAGGTCGTTACGGGCCAAATCCACGAGCATCAAATGTTCGGCGCGTTCCTTCGGGTCGCCCTTCAAGTTCTTCATCAAGGCTTCGTCTTCTGCGTCATCCTTGCCACGGCGGCGGGTGCCTGCAATCGGGTGGATGGTGGCAATGCCTTCACGCACGCGGATCAAGCTTTCCGGAGATGCTCCGATGAACTGGTGCGTGCCGTAATCGAGGAAGAACATGTACGGAGACGGGTTCACCGTGCGGAGACGGCGGTAAATGTCGAGTGCTTCGATATCGCTTGCGAACTGGATACGGCGAGACGGGACTGCCTGAACGATATTGCCTGCCACAATGTGCTTCTGCAAGGCGGCGACTTTTTCCACGTATTCCTTGCGGGACTGTTCGAGGTCGGTCATCGTGATTCCCTTGCTGTACTGCTTTTCGGGGGCGAGATAGCTAAAATCGAGGTCGGCGAGGCGAGCTTTAACCTTTTCAATCGCTGCCTTCAAGTCGATTTTATGTTCTTCGTAGTTCAGTGCGAACAAGTGAAGCTTTTCGGTGAAGTGGTCGAACACAATGTAGATGTGGCCAATCAAAAATTCAGCTTCGGGAATGTTGAGCTCATCGACCTGCGGTGCAAGGCGAATCGTATCGCAACGGGCGCAGAATTCGTAGCCGAGATAGCCCACGCCCGAAGACGGAATCGGAATCTGGTTAGGCGGCACGGTGTTTTCGGCAGAAATCAACAGAAGCGCATCCAAGATATCTCCTTCGCCTTCTTTCAAAAAGACGCTTTCCTTGCCATCGACGATGATGCTCACGTCCTTTTCGTTTTGACGCAGGCGGAATCCTTCATCGACCATCAAGGTCGAATAGCGGCTGCGACCGTGGTCAAAGCTTGCCGATTCGAAGATGGCCTTTGCGCCGAGCTTCTTGCCGAGCGAAAACGGGGTGTAGCGTTCACCGGGAAGTGCCACGTAAATGCTGTCTGTACGCGGTTCGTATCCTTGGCGTTGAGTAATGTGATTAATCTTGGACGAGTTCGTCATGTTTATCCTCTGGTTTAAAATTCGTTTGCCTTTTCAGGTTCTGCAAAGACTTTTTTATCCCGGAGGATTTCGTCAATTTTTGGAAAAAAGGAAGGCCTCCGTGAGTCCGGAAGCCTTTGCTAAAAAATCTTGGGTGATTTGTAACAAATACCGGGCTCTATGTTAGAGTCCGCGCCACCAACGACGATTCATAGTTGCACTTGTTACGAAATTCATCATATCACAAAAATATCAAACAAAAATTCCCTTGGCAAGGGGTCAAAAAAAAATTTTTGAAAAAAAATAACGACCAACAACCAATAACCAATAACTATTGACTAATAACCAATGACTAATGACTAATGACCAAACATCCCTTTTTACTCTCTTTTTTTCAAGCTTAGCGTATAAATTGCAATTTTTTTATTTATTTTATGTAAGAAATATGGAGTAAATTGGGTATGAGAATGTATGTTTCTGAGATTAGGTCTGCACTGCGGAAAGCCTTAAGGTGGTTTACTGTATTTTGGTCGCGTTCAAAAAACGTGATTCTGTTGATTGTAATCGGGCTTCTTTTGAACGTAATTCCGGCACAGTTAAGGCTGGAATTTGGCGTTCCGCTTTATTTGGATTGCCTGGGGACCGTGCTGACCGCCATGCTTGGTGGGTATCTGCCTTCTGTAATTGTGGGTTTTGGCGTGAATGCGTACAACGGCATCACCCAAGAGCCTGTAGCTATGTATTACGGCGTTCTGAGCATCTTTATCGCAACGACTGCAACTTATATGTACCGTCGTGGGTTCTTCAAACGCATTTGGAAGTTGCTCATCGTCATTCTTGTGTTAGCTTTGATTGGCGGCGGTCTGGGTTCCATTTTCACATACGCTTTGTACGGATTTAATTTTGGCGAAGGAATCTCGGCTCCGTTTGCGATAGCGTTCCATGATGTTATGCACTGGGACCGTTTTACGTCGCAATTTGTTGCCGATATTGTCATTGACATATTTGACAAGAGCGCTATTGTGCTGCTTTCTGCTTTGATATTCCGCTTTATTCCAAAAGCGTACAAGGAAAAGCTGAAAGACAGCTATTTCAAGCACAACAATCCGTATGAAAAAAAGACAGTCCGAAATCCGCTGTTGAACAAAGTGGTGATGATGGTAATCGTTGCTGAGGTGCTTTTGGGCGGACTTGCAAGTACAATCGGATTTCTCCTTTATCGCAGCAATTCCATCAATAACTTTATAAGTATCGCGCAAGGCGTAACCAAGGCCGCGTCTATTGCCATTGATGCCGAAAAGGTCGATGACTATATTGCACGGGGGTTCGAGGTCGAAGGGTATAGCCGTGTGAGGGATGTGCTTGAAGATGTTCGAGAAAGCTTTTCTCAGACAAAGTTCCTTTATGTTTATAAAATATTAGAGGATGGTTGCCATGTCGTCTTTGACTTGGATACCGATGGCGAACCGGGTGGATCTCCTGGGGATAGGATTGATTTTGACCCGTCTTTTGAACCGTATCTGCCTAATCTTTTGGCGGGCGAAGAAATCGAACCGATTATTTCGGACGACCAGTTTGGTTGGCTTTTGACTGTCTATAGGCCTCTCAAGAATGCTGCCGGGAAAACGGTAGCATACGTGGCGGCGGACATTTCCATGGAATCAATCGTTCGCGACGAGGCGATGTTCTTTATCAAGTTGCTCTCGCTGTTCTTTGGGCTTTCGATTATCATCATGATGATTGTTATTGAACTGATGAAACGCAACATTGTGATTCCTGTGAACAAGATGTCGTTTGCGACCATGAAAATTGCAGGCGAAACGATGCGGGCTACGTTTGCATTCGAAATGGGGAATGTTAATTTAACCCGAATCCGCGATGCTGTCGAAAAGGTAAAAGAACTTGATATTAAGTCGAACGACGAAATCGGGCAACTGTACGAATACTTCTGCGATATGACTCGCGATACGTACAACTTTATCCATCAAGTGCACGAGCAGAATGACCGAATCCAGCGTATGCAAGAGGTCATCATTATGGAATTTGCGGAAATGGTCGAAGCTCGCGACAAGAGCACGGGCGATCACATTAAAAAGACCGCTGAATACGTGGAAGCGATTGCGAAGGAATTGCAGAAAGAAGGCAAGTTCAAGGGCGTGTTGAATGACGCTTATGTCCACAAGCTTAAACAGGCGGCCCCGCTCCATGACATCGGAAAGATTGCCGTGTCAGACTTGATTTTGAACAAAAACGGCAAGCTGACGGACGAAGAATTTGCCATCATGAAAAGCCATACGACAGAAGGCGGCAAAATCCTTAAGAAGATGGTGGAAGATGCTGGCGATACGTTCGATGCCAACTACTTGAACGAATCCATCGAAATGGCTAGCTTCCATCATGAAAAGTGGGATGGCTCCGGTTATCCGAATCGCCTCAAGGGCGAAGAAATTCCTTTGTCCGCAAGAATCATGGCAGTGGCCGACGTATTCGACGCTTTGATTGCTGAACGCGTCTATAAGAAGGGCTTTAGCTACGAAAAGGCGATGGACATTATTACCGGCGGTGCGGGAACGCATTTTGACCCGGTCGTGGTGGAAGCGTTTACGCACATTTCCAGAAGCCTGTACGATGCGAGAACGAGGCTTGCATCCGAAACTGAACCGCCGGTTGAAAAAAATTAAGTATTTTGTTATATTTGCTTGCGCTAAAAAGCCTGGTTAGTTCAGATGGATAGAACGAGTCCCTCCTAAGGATTAAACTCGCGTTCGACTCGCGAACCGGGTATAGCAAAAGGGTCGCCCATGCGTAATTGCTTGCGGCGGCCCTTTTCTTTGTTGTGCCCGCTATCGAGCGGGTGCCTCTATTGTAGCGTTTTCTAAATCAGTTCGCCACGGATAACGTCGATGGAATCGCCGACGAGGCTTACGATGTTCGTCGGGTTGATTTCGATGTTGCCGCAATCGACCATCATGTCAACAGAATGCTGGAACGTTTTCCAGATGTCGTCCGTTTCGTACATGTCCTCGTCGCTGAGCTTGGCGGCTGTGCTGAGGATGGGCTTGTCGAAGTGCTGGAAGAGCTCTTTAAAAAACGGGTGCGTCGGAATGCGGATGCCGATTTCCGGGCGTTTTACGTCGAGTTTACGCGCAATGTGCGGATCGGCAGGGAGAATGAAGGTGTATGGCCCAGGAACGCGCTGCTTGATGATGCTGAACGCAAAGTTGCTCACGTGGGCGTAGCCGGTCGCGAACCGGATGTCGGGAACGATGAGTGCCATGAAGAATTTTTTCATGGGCTTCTTGAGGGCGTAAAGCTTGTGGATTGCCTTGGGGGATTCCGCGTTGCAGCCTATGGCGTAACCGGATTCGGTGGGGTAGAGTACAAGACCGTCGTCTTCGAGAATCTCGGCGGCTTGCTTTACGATGCGTGCTTGCGGGTTTTCTGGATGAACTTCGATTCGCATATTGGTCGCTTTGCTTGTTATTTGAATTGCTTCAAGCGTTTTGACCCGAAAATATATAAAATTTTGGATGGTGGTTATTGGTTAATAGTTGTTAGTCAATAGTCAATGGTCATTGGCTACTGGTCATTGGTTGTTTTGTTCGAGGTTCTTTGTTACAACTGTCATTTTGGAGCATCGTAGATGCGATAAAATCCAAGAACTTTAATCTCTCGTCCCTAATCCCTAGCCACTAACCACTAATCACTAACCACTACTCTCTCCCTCGGGTGATGTTCTCGGTGTTCCCGCTTGATGAATTCTTTGTCGATGTGCGTATAAATTTGCGTGGTGCTGATGTCGGCATGGCCGAGCAGTTCTTGCAAAACGCGCAAGTCCATGCCCGCTTCAAGGCAGTGCGTGGCAAAGCTATGGCGGAACGTGTGCGGCGAAACTTGCTTGCTCAAGTGCATTGTATGTAGTTGCACGATTTTCCATGCACCCATGCGGCTCATCGGCTTGCCGTGTGCGTTTAGAATGATGTTGTCTGTAACTGGATGCGTGAGCGGGCGGCCTTCTTGAATCCATGCACGGAGATTTTCTTTCGCCTTGCTGCCGAGCGGCACGAGGCGTTGCTTGTTGCCCTTGCCAATCGGCGTAAGCCATTCGTTGTCGAGGTCGATTTGCGAAAGTTTGATTCCGAGTGCTTCCGAAATTCGCAGCCCGCCGCTGTACATCAGTTCGAACAAAGCTGTGTCGCGAAGTGGGTTCTTGCCGTTTGCGGCACTCTCGAAAACGCTATCCACTTCTTCGCGGGTCAGGTACTGCGGAAGGTAATGCCCTAGCTTTGGTGTTGCAAGCATGGATTCCGTGCTGTAGTCGTATTCGCCCTGGTTCTGCATGTACTTGAGGAACCCGCGCAAGCTCGAAAAATGCCTTGCGACCGACGTGGGGGAGTATTCCTCCTGCCCGGCGGTGAGCGTCAAAAAGTCGTCCAGCTTTTCGGGCTTCAAGTCCTTGAGGTCGATTCCATTGTCGTCTAGCCATGCAATAAAATGCCGCAGGTCTTCCTGGTAACTTTGGATTGTTACCGGGGAGAGGTTGCGTTCTACACCCAAGTGCGAAAGGAATGCGTCCAGACGATTGGAATTAATGCTCATGAGCAAGAATATAGAACTTAGATTTTTGAATTCCATGCTTTGTTTCAAAAAAAAGAAAAAAATTTCTTTTCCCCCTTGCCAATTTATTCAGATATTTCTAAAATTGAGCGCGTCCAAAGCGACTATGGATGATTAGCTCAGTTGGTAGAGCAGCTGACTCTTAATCAGCGGGTCGCAGGTTCGACCCCTGCATCATCCACTAAGCACTCAACCGCAAGGCGAGGTGCTGCAAATACAAAAGCGTCAGGCAAAGCTAAGCGTCCAACGAACTTTGAAACTGCGACTTTTGATTTTTGCAAAGACATAGCTGAAAGGCGACCAGATTTTTGGATGATTAGCTCAGTTGGTAGAGCAGCTGACTCTTAATCAGCGGGTCGCAGGTTCGACCCCTGCATCATCCACTAAACTCCATCTGAAAAGGTGGAGTTTTTTTATTTGCTTCAGGGGTGGTGTGCTAACTGGTTGAGAAAACGTGATTTAGAAAACATTGTAAAGTAAAAATCCATCGAATTCAGTACAAATACTTTTTTTTGATTAAAAATTTTTTATCTTTTAGATAATTGTAAGGGTGTTTGAAGAATTTACTCAAAAAAGGGATTTTAAATGAAAATAGTTCTTCCTGTTGCTGGTAATGGAGTTCGTCTTCGTCCATATACAGAAAATCTTCCTAAGTGTTTACTTCCTGTGGCTGGTAAAACAATCATTGATTGGATTGTTGATGATACCCTTTTTTTGAAACCTTCCGAGACTGTTTTTATTACGGGTTACAAGGCTTCCGTTGTTGATGAGTATTTGAAGCAAAAAACGGAATGGGGGAACGTCCGCACTGTTGTTCAGGCCAATCCGCAGGGGCTGGGGGAGGCTATTAGCCTTGCTCTTCCGTATGTAAACGATGATGAACCGCTTTTGATTATTTTGGGTGATACGCTGTTCGAGGCTGATTTGTCCCTTTTGGAAAATGCTACGGAAAACGTTCTTTATACTTTCAAGGTGGCGGATCCTAAGCGTTTTGGCGTTGCTGTGAAGGGAGCGGATGGGCTTATTGAACGTCTTGTGGAAAAACCGCAGGAGTTTGTTTCGGACGAAGCGATTGTCGGCATCTATTACATCAAGGATGTCAAGGCTCTCAAGGAATCTTTGGACTACCTCATGAAGAACGACATCCGCACGAAGGGCGAGTTCCAGTTGACGGATGCTTTGGAACGCATGATTCAAGCTGGATGCAAGTTCCGTACGGCCCCGGTCGAAAAGTGGCTGGATTGTGGTCTTGTCGAAACTTTGCTCGAAACGAACGCCCATGTTCTCCAGCGTACCGCAAAGCCGGTTTCTCAGCAGTTCGAAGGCTCCGAAATTGTCATGCCGTGCCACATCGGCAAGAACGTGGTTATCAAGAATTCTAAGATCGGTCCGAACGTGTCGGTTGGCGATAACTGCGTCGTCGAAAATTCCGAAGTGAGCGATGCGATTCTTTGGGCGGGCGTGAATGTTGCGAACCAGAAGGTTGCAAACGCTGTCATTCATGAATAAGTTATAAAGGGGCTTGGGCTTTTTGCCCTGAGCTGAGACTTAAATGTTATGCCCACTCAACGTGAGTGGGCTTTTCTTATGTTAAAATAGTAACTGGATGGGGCTTTCCCGCATCCAGTCATTTTTTATTGCTAATCAAGACTTTACTGGATCCTTCCCCTTACAGGGTCAGGATGACGACTTCGAAACTGGATCTTATCGGCTGGCGCCTCCAGGATGACGCTTTCCAACTTCCTACTGCCAACTAACCACTAACTTACTGCACATCCACATCGACTTTATACATCGGTTTGTCTTTGTACTTGCGGAGAGCTTCTCTCGGGGCGGTGATGACTTTCAAGTTCTTTTTCGTGATGCCGGGCTGAGCGCGTAGCACTTTGAGAAGGTCGGCGTTGCGCTTGTTTGCCATTTGCGGGAGCGCCTTCATCATGTAGTTCTTGTCGATTTCGTCGGCATGTTCCTTGACGTAAGCCTTGTATTCATCGTTATCTTCGTCCATCTCGTCGATAGCTCTGTGGTCCAGTTCGTTCAGCACAGTCTTGTTGTTCTTTAGCTTGTAAAAATCAATCTTGAGCTGCTTGACCTTGTATTCCTTGGCCGTCTTGCGCGGATTGTAGTACTGTGTGAACGTGAGCATCAGTTTCGGGTCTTTTTGAATTAATTCCGTCATCTTGATCGCTTTTGCGTACTGTTCGCTGGTAAACGTTTCGCTATTCGCGTCGATCACCACTTCGTTGTTCTTGCCAAGGTCGAATCCAAGCGCGTTAGCGCCTGCGATGGCGAGGTTTCCGACGAGCCGGAACGGAGAGACTGCGACTTTGACGAGCAGGTTCAGGACGGTTTTCCAGATAATTCTGCCGTAGGAGAATTCTGGGTCGTCGAGGTTTCCTTTCACAGGAATGTCGAACTGGATTTTGTCGTCCTTGTCCTTCAAGATGTAAAGGCCGATTTTCATCGGGACGGTGTATTCGGGCTTGATATCATCGACTTTGTTGCCGACCGTGATGTTGTAAATGTCAATCGTGTTCTTGCTGTTCAAGTTGCGATCGACGATCTTGCTATCGCTTGCGAAGGCGAGCGTACCTGCCTTGAGCGGGTAGGCCGTGTAATGCAGCGAATAGTTCGAGAAATGCTTGAGCGCGAGATTTTTCACGCTAATGTAAACGTCCATCGTCCTCAAGTTGCTGAGCGCACCGTGGTACTTGAGCGAGAGGCTTCCGCCTTCGGGGAATGCTGCCGTGACGTTCACGTTGCAGGGCGTGTCGTAATTGATGTTCTGACCGCTTACAGTAATGCCGCTTACGGTGTAGTTGAATGGACGGATAATGGTGTGGTCGGTTGCAGAAACAGAGGTGTTCTTGACAAGGAGCTTGTTGATTTTTGCCTTGAGCTTTTTGGCCTTGGCGGACTTTGCGTCGTTGCTTGCGACACTTGCGGAATCGGTTGCGGTGGACTGCGTCGTTGCATCGGCTGCGGGTTCTGGCTTTGGTTCTGGTTTCGGTTCGGGCTTTGGCTCTGGTTTCTGCGATACGGCTGCTCCAGCGGGTTTGTCCGTTGCGGTGTCCGTAGCCCCATCTGCCGGAGCAGCTTCGGCTGCGGCAGAATCTGCCTTCGGAGCGTTCTTGTTCATCGGTGCTAGCAGTGCGTCAAAGTTTGTCTTGCCGCTTTTATAGAGATCAACGCGTGCGTATGCGCCATCGACAATAACGGAATCAATGAGGTATTCGTTATCGACGAGGTTTGCCTTGTTGATGCCGACGACGACGTTGTTTGCACCAAGTTTGCCACCAGTGTTTTCGGTGAGATCGACCTTGTCGAGCGTGACCTTGCCTTTGACGTTCGAGGCGAGAATCTTATTTATATTACCGCTGATGGCGAGGTTCGCCGAGAGTGCTCCTGCAAAATCCTTGTAGCTGATGTAATCGTTCAAGTACGGCTTGATGCAGGAAAGTGCGAAATTGTGCAAGTTGATGCCGAGCTTGTAGTCGTATGTCGCCATGTTGGCATCGACTTTGACTTTTAAATCTCCGCCATCTGCAAACCTGAGGGCCAAATCGACATCGGTAGATTTGTCTTCCAAGTAAATCATCGGGATATTGATCGAGAAATCCTTGAGATGGAACTTGGAGCCGATTTTGGTGTCTTGGTAAATGATGTTGCCTTTTTCAAAAACGATGTCCCGGAGGCAAAGCCTGACAGGGAGGCCGGCTGCGATTTCTGCAGCGCTCTTGTTCTCTTGGGCTTTCTTTTCTTCGGGGTGCTCGGCATAATAAATACTGTCTTTTTGGGCGAGGTGGTCCAGAATACTTGAAAAGTTGAAGCGTTCGCCATGCTGATTGACGCGGACGTAGAGCGCTTTCATGTTGATGTCGCTGATGTCCAGCGTTCCTGTCAAGAGTTTGAGCGGGTTGATGTTGATGCTGAACTTGTCGAACCCGACAAAACGTGTCTTGTCGTCTGTTTCCATGATGGCAAGCGTGTCGATGTCCATTTCGTAAGTGAACGGATTGAGGAAAATATCCTTGATGGTGATGGTTCGACCAATCATTTCCTTGGAGTGGTTTTCGATGTAGCTGCGGGCTATCTTGGGGGCCACAAGGAGTGCGATGAAATAGAGGAGGATCAGTGATCCTAGAACGATGAGGGTGATTTTGATTGGCTTTTTCATAGTATGAAATCTAAATATAAATGTGAGAAATGTGCAAGAAAAAATAAACGAAATGGGAAACTTTTTTGTTCCCTCTAGTAAACGTGATTTTTGTGTTTTTATTTCGCTTGCGAATAAAAAAAGTTATTCTTACGGCATGGATGTGAAGATTCATTATTGTCATTTGGGTTATGCCCCCTCCGCGTCAAAGTCTTTTTTGATCGCTTTTTCGGAAGATATTCCGGCCAAAGCTGTCAAGTTCAAGGTTTTGGACGTATCGTCTCATGCGGTTTTTGAAGGCGAGGCCGAGAAACTTTGTTATCTCGATTACACGGACGAGATCCTGTTCAATGGTGATTTTTCTGCGGTGCGTGTCCCGGGGCAATATCGGATTGCTTTGGACGGTTTTGACGTGCAGTCGCATTTGTTCGATATTTCGGGCAATTGGCTGGCGGACCAGTTCAAGGCGAACATCAAGTCGTTCTATTTGCAACGGAGCGGTATGGAATTGCCGGAACGCTTTGCTGGAGCGTGGATGCGGCCTGCGGCCCACTTGGACGCGGTGCTGGACTTCCATCCGACAATGAACCGTGAAGGCGTCTGGAACGCTCATGGCGGCTGGTACGACGCTGGCGATTATGGCAAGTACATTGTGAATGGCGGCGTGAGTGTTGCCACGTTGATGCTTGCTTGCGAATTGCGGAAAAATTCCGTATTCGTTGGTGGTACTGCGTTCAAGGAATCGTTCGAACAGCCGGCGAGCTTGCTGGATGAAGTTCGTTTTGAACTGGAGTTTTTCTTGCGGATGCAAGATGACGATGGCGGCGTGTTCTTCAAGGTGACTCCGTACCGCTGGGACGGCTTTGTTTCGCCTGCGGAATCGGATGCATCGCAAAAGCGTTACATCCTGGGGAAATCGACTTCATCGACGTTGAACTTTGCGGCGGCTCTTGCACAGGCTCATCGCGTGTATCAAGATGTCGATGCGGATTTCGCGGCAAAATGCCTGGTGGCTGGCGTTCGCGCTTATTTGTGGGCTGAAAAAAATCCCGAAGTGGATTGGCCGCACAATACGGAAGGTAGTGGTGGATATGGAGATCCTGACTTAGGCGACGACTTTTTCTGGGCGCGCGCAATGCTTTATCGCGAACTGAAAAAAACAGGTGGCGTGAACGCCGTTTGCGAAAATGCCACGTCGTTAGCGAAGTTGAACATCGCGGAACTGCTCGAACGGATTGAAAATCAGCTGCCGACGGATATGGACGCGTATTTGCCGACGTACGGTTTGCAGTGGCGTTCGACGCAGAATTTGGCGTGGTTTGCACTTGCTACAATGGATTGCGAGTGGACGCAAAAAGCGAGAATGGCATTCAAATATACCGCAGATGAAATGCTTCGTTTGCAAGAAGAGGACCCCTATGGTTTGTCGATACGCAAGTTTATTTGGGGCAGCAATGGCGATATCGCGAACCATGCGTTGACTCTTTATTTAGTTTATATGTGGTTTAGCGATGAAAAGTACCGCGTGGCGGCAATGGAGCAGATTGAATTTATTTACGGCCGCAATCCTGTCGATGTGAGCTTTGTGACCGGGTCCGCGTGGAGTTCGCCCAAGCATCCGCATCACCGCATTAGCCACTCCGACGGTGTTGAAGAACCTGTGCCGGGCCTTGTCGTTGGCGGAATAAACGAGGACCGTCAAGATGTTCACCGCGATCCGCATTACTTGGGTGAATCCCGCGGAATGTCTTACGCGGACGAGCAATGTTCGTTTGCAAGTAATGAAGTCGCGATAAACTGGAGCGCCCCGTTGACCGCCGCACTACTACTGCTTTGCGAATAAGCACGACGCGTTGTCGCCCTTGTGTTCTTTTGTGTAGCACTCGCGCAGTCGAGTCTTTCGCTGCAAATGTAAATTTTTTGCTTGCGTTTTTTGCAGGGACGGTTCCTGTTTGCTTTTTAGTAACTTATTGTCCATCAGATAATTACAGTTTTTAGTGCAGGTCAAAAATGAATAAATTTCATATTTTACAATTCTTTTTTCATGGTACGGATAATACGTTTGTGTATGTTTTTTTGAAGTTTTTCTCAAATCAAACTAAGTTTTCATTATTATATTTTTCACACATCGTGGGCTTGCCGGCCCTCAAGTTTTAACTCAAAGGACAAATATGAAACGTCTCTCTCTTATTGGTATGGCTATTTTGGTCTCCAGCTTCGTCGCTTGCAATCAAGCTTCCGCTGGCGGTTCGTTCAACCAGCAGGCTCGCTTGGACAGCCTCGAAAAGGATTTCAAGCAGGTCAAGGAAGAATTTGAAATCATCAAGTATGCCCTTGACAAGCGTGGCATCTCCCTTGAAGCGGCCCGTGCCGAAATGGAAGCCGACAACAAGGTTTGGGACATTCCTGACGAAGATAGCCCGGTATTTGGCAACACCACGAACCCGAAGCTCACGATTGTGGAATTCACCGAATTCCAGTGCCCGTACTGCTCTCGTATCGCTCCGGTGATGCAGGAACTCAACAAGAAGTACCCGGAGAAGATCAAGTTCGTCTATAAGCACTTCCCGCTCAGCTTCCATTCCAATGCTAAGGCTGCAGCAGCTGCTTCTATCGCAGCTCAGAAGCAGGGCAAGTTCTGGGAATACCGTTATGCGCTCGCTTCTCATTCCCGTGAACTCGGCGACTCCATCTACGTCGCAGTCGCTAAGGATGTCGGCCTCAACATCGACCAGTTCAAGAAGGACATGGTTCTCGATTCCGCTATGAGCGCTCGCATCGACAAGGACTTCCAGTTGGGTGTCAAGGTCGGCGTTCAAGGCACTCCGAACTTCTACATCAACGGCAAGCGTCAGGACCGTTTCAGCCCGGATCTCGTCGAAAAGATGCTGAAGGAAGCCAAGTAATTCAGTTTTCAGGCGTGCACGCTAAAAATCACAGCGTGTACGCTTTTTGTTTTTCAAGTTTGTAATTTAAAGTTTAAAAAAGATCAAAAAACAACAAAAGGATGCACAATATGATTAAGCAATCATTGAAAGTTGCCTCGCTGGCAGTCCTCGGACTCAGCGTCACAGCTGCAATGGCTCAGCCGAAAAGACCGCATCTGGCTGTGTATAAGTTCTTCGATGAACAGTACCGTCCAGGTGGATACGATTACTCTTACGGCGGCAAGAGCAAGGGTGTCACCATCACGAAAGATGGCGGCTACAAATCCAAGGCAGCTCTTAACATCAAGCTGGACCCGAAGGAATACTCCGGTGCGTCCATCTGCCTTTACAATGAATTCTTCGACTTGAACAAGTACATGCTCGACTCCAAGGTCGAGTTCATGATTAAGGGCAAGCACGGCGGCGAAGCCGTCAAGGTCGGCCTCTTGGACGAAGAAGTTTCTGACGGCAAGAAGACTCAGGTCGTGCTTCCGATGAACAAGTACATCGAAGGCGGTGCCGTGACGACGGATTGGAAGAAGGTTTCCATTCCTCTCGTCGATTTCCCGGACCGTGGTCTCTACTGGGACAACACCCGCAAGTCCGAATTCCCGTCTCGTATCGACTGGGACAAGATTGCGGAAATCCGTTTCTCCATTGACAAGAGTGCAGCAAGCGAATTCGAAGTCTGGGTCGATAACATCGAAATCGTGAAGGGCAACAAGAAGGCTGCCCCGAAGAAGCAGATGGTCTATTGGGATGAAAACAACGACGTCATTGACGGCCCGAAGAACCCGGAAAAGCTCGACGGCAAGGCCAAGACGCTCGCTACGTTCTATGACAACCAGGTCAAGGGTTTTGCCTATAGCTACGGTGGTCTCTCCGCTCAGCGCGAAGCCGATTCCAAGACTCCGGGCAACAAGAACGTGCTCGCCATGTACATCGACAACAACGACTGGTCTGGTGTGACTTACTCTCTCGGTGAAGGCAAGTACATCGACCTTTCCAAGGTCCGCAACAAGGGCGGCCTCTACTTCTGGATCAAGGGTAAGCTCGGCGGCGAAAAGCTCTATGTCGGTATCCTCGACAACCAGGGCAACGACGTGAAGAGCCAGACCAAGCTTGGCCTCAATGACTGGATCAAGGTCTCCAAGGATTGGCAGCTCGTCAAGATTCCTCTGAAGCGCTTCATGGACAAGGGCAAGGCTTGGGACGCTAACAAGCAGGCCGAAGTCGCGAAGGACGTGCAGTGGAACAAGATTCAGGAAATCCGTTTCTCTGTCGGCAAGGGCGAAAACCAGGGTGAACCGGGCAAGCCGGCTCCTGTGACCGTCTTCGTTGACCAGATTACGTTTACTGAAAACATCGACTGGGTTGACCCGGATCTCAAGTGGGATTCCTTCAAGTCCAACGCTCCGGATCTCGTCATTACGGATTTCGAAAGCAAGTATGCTAAGGACAAGTGGGAACCGTCCATGGGTCCGAAGTCCCAGCTCCGCTTCAAGATCGAAAACTGCCCGGAATTCAAGAGCAACTGCTTGAATATCGAACACTACCTCCTCGCCGACTGGGTCGATGTAGTGTTTGACATGAAGAAGACTGGCCGCCCGGCAACGGATCGCGACTGGACCAAGCACTGGGGCGTCATGTTTGACGTTTATTCCGAAAAGGCATGGCAGTCCATCACCGTCCAGGTGCAGGATGCCGGCAACGAAATCTTCGTTTCCAACGTCGGTGCTCCGAAGGGCAAGACGACCCTTCTCGTTCCGTTCCGCACGTTCGGCAAGTTCCCGTACTACCAGCCGCCTGAGGCTGTCGAAAACGGCATCTTTGACCTCAAGGGTGTTGTCAACCTCGACTTCAAGCCGAGTGGCGAAGGTACTGCCGGTGGCTTCAAGATTGACAACGTTCGCTTGACCAACCAGCGCGAAGTGAAGGCCAAGGAACGTCCGGCTGTCATCAAGGTCGTGGTGAAGGGCGAAAAGGATGTCTTGAACCCGAATATCTCTGGTGGCTTGTTCGGTATCAACGCTGCCCTCTGGGATGGCGACATGCTTGACAACAAGAACTTCAAGGTTCAGACTCGCGAATTTGCAAAGCGCATCAACCACGGCATTATCCGTTATCCGGGTGGTCTCCGTGCTGATGACGACCACTGGAAGGAAATCCTCGACAACCATGACTGGATGGTCGATACGGACGAATTCCTCGAATGGTTGAAGAAGACTGGCAGTAACGCCATGTTCACCGTGAACTTCGGTTCCGGCACGGAACAAGAAGCCGCTGCCTGGGTCAAGCACACGAACATCGACAAGAAGGCCGGCATCCTCTACTGGGAAATCGGTAACGAAATCTACGGTAACTGGCATCCGTATTACGAAAAGTATGGTAAGGACGGCGGTACCATCTATGGTAAGCGCGCTCGTAAGTTCATCGAAGCCATGAAGAAGGTTGACCCGTCCATCAAGGTGGCTGTGCTCGGCGTTCTCGAAGGCGACTGGAACGAAAAGGTCCTTGCTGAAACGGGTGACATCGCTGACGGTCTTATCGTCCACCACTATCCGCAGCACTTCGGTGAAGAAAACGACTTCGCCTTGCTCTCCGCTCCGCAGACTCTCACTGCAATCTACGAACGTTTGCACAAGGTTGTCGATAAGTGGACTGCCAAGTTCAACAAGAGCAAGAAGATTGAACTCTGGCTCACCGAATGGAACTCTGTTGACTTCAACCCGGGTCCGCAGACTTTGTCTGTTGAAAACGGTTTGTTCGTCGCTGACTACCTCGGTATGCTCGCTACTGAAAACGTCGATAACGCTCAGTACTGGGACATCCACAACGACATCACTCCGGAAGGCGGTGACTACGGTTACTTGACCCGTTCTGGTGAAGAATGCATGAACTGCCCGCGTCCGAGCTACTGGGCATTCCAGATGGCTTCCGACGCTCTCCGCGGCAAACTCATGAAGACCACCATCAAGGGTGACGAAGACGCTCTCCTCACGGCTTACTGGACCGAGAACGGCAGCAAGAAGCAGCTCCTCCTCGTGAACAAGAGCCCGTACAGCGATTTCGACATCAAGCTCGACATTCCGGGCTTCAAGGGCAAGGCATCCGTCCAGACTCTCGACAAGAGCTCTGAAAAGCTCAAAGAAGGCTGGGCAAATGATCCGTCCAAGAAGGCCAAGGTTGTCGATATCACGAAGGGTATCAAGGTCGGCAAGCGCACCCTTACTCTCATCACTTTGCAGTAAGGAGCAACAACGTCATCCTGGAAGTAATTCTTGGGTGACTGCGTGAAAATGTCATCCTGGAGCGCTTGGCGCGATAGGATCCACAGCTTAAAGCGAACCTCGTCGGAAACGGCGGGGTTCGTTTTTTTGAGAGAATACTTTTATTGTCTGTAATAACAAATTTTTGCTATTTTATTTGCGTTGGATTTTCTGTTTGGATTTTATGGAGGTTTTGTATGACTACGTCATTCCGTCATTCCATCGCAATATTTATACTTACTTTATCGCTTACCGCATGCGGAGATGATAGCGGAACCTCCGCAAAAGAAGAATCGTCCTCTTCGTTTGTCATCCCGGCCGGAGCCTGCCCTGAGTGTGCCGAACGGGTTCCGGGATCGGTCTCAACTTCTAGCAAAAAAGTGTCTTCTAGTAGTCGTGTGAATTCCGTTGGCTCTTCAAGTGTTGGCAAGTCCTCGTCGTCGAGTTCTGTTAAGAAAACGTCAAGTTCTTCTGTATATGTGGAAGCTTGTACAGAAGAGGGACATCTGATTCAAAGATCGATTCGTGGGACTCGTGA